>CANLZY010000009.1 GCA_947495685.1 uncultured Tropicimonas sp. | reverse complement strand
GGAAACCATCGTCCCGATGGACCAACGACCAACCATGCACTAACTTTCAGATTGGACCACTCAAGTGGGGCCGCTCAGGAGCGATTGACGCTGACGACGACCGGCCAATCGCACGGAAAACCTTTGACGCCATGGCTTATGCCGACCTGTTGGCGGAGATCCCGACGCTGGTGGGACCAATCGGAATGCAACGAGCGATGGGGGCAACGAAAGGTCAACTGGCTTCGTTGGTTGAAGATGGGGTTTTGACGCCTCGGATCGACAATCCCATGGTCAAGTCGCCTTGGCGGGCGTCGGACGGTGTGGCACTGGTCGCCGAACTTCAAGAAATAGCAGTTCCAATAGAGCCCGCTGACGAAAGCTGGGAAAGCATTCAGGACGCCAAACATTGGTCCGAATTGGGTGTTGGTACGATTATCGCAGGGTTGCGGTCAGGCAACCTTCAAGTGGGTCGGCGCCCGGACTTTGAAGGCTATGCAGCGTTTTGTGTGGTGAAGGACGAAGTCGACCGAGTGAAAGCGGATAAAGTAAAGGCTGAGGGCGGTCCCCTGATCACGGCGGCAGCCTTTGGTCGACTGGTTGGCATACGTACTCAGGGCTGGTTCGAAAAACTTGCAGGTTCCGGTCACACGCCCGCAACACGCAGACTGCATCCGAAAAGGGGGCGCGAGCGGGTTTATGCCTCGGAGAGCGATATCGAAGAGTTTCGAAAACGCTTTGTGACTTCGCCGATGATGAAGGATGAGTTCGGATTGACCTCAAGAAAACGGCTGCTGGCAGCATTGGAGTGATTTGCGCCAAACGGGGAGGACTATGGCCCGCTCTATCTGCGTGAAGATGTCGAAGCGTTCCTCAAGTAGCCTTCAAGCGACCACCAGATAGGCTCCACTCCCGCCGGTCATCTGAGTTTGCCAGTCAGTCAATGTTCTTTCCGGTGCGATTCGAGTAGGGAAATTTTATGTGCGAATTTGCACCAAGGCATCACCCTATGTCGCTCGCCGTTCAAGGGAAAACTTCTTGACACCGATTTGCACGAAGAGGCCGCTTTTCGCACTCTTATGCTCAATTGGCAGTCATATCTGGTGGGAGTGGAGCGGGTGAAGGGAATCGAACCCTCGTATTCAGCTTGGGAAGCTGCTGCTCTACCATTGAGCTACACCCGCGTGGCGCGCACCATACCAATGTGGATGCCGGTTTCAAGGCCGAAAGACGGTCCGCCGGAGCGTCGACGCGACTTTGTCTATCGATTGTCGGGTAATCCCGGCGACAGGCACCGAGACCACTTTGCCCAGATTCCGTCAGGATCGGCGACGTCGTCGGCCGCCCCCTCCGCCACCGCTGCCGGTGTTGAAGCTGACATCGGGCAGGGGCGCAATGCGGGCCAGTTCCGGGAAGGGATCGGTGGCGTGGGGGATGGCGTTGGCGGCGATAAAATGCTCCTGAAATCGCGGTTCGATCGCGGTTTCGACCTTGGTGATCTCGCGCACCACCTGTTCGATATGCGCCCGGGCGGCCCGGTTCAGCAATGCAATCCGTGCACCGGTCCCGGCGGCGTTGCCAGCCGAGGTGACGGCTTTCAGCGGCACGTCGGGGATCATGCCCAGGACCATCGCGTGTTTCGGGCTGATATGGGCGCCAAAGGCCCCGGCCAGCACCACCCTATCCACCCGGTCGACCTGCATCTCGTCCATCAGCAGCCGCGCACCGGCATAGAGCGCCGATTTGGCCAGCTGGATCGCCCGGATATCCCCCTGTGTGACCGTGATCCGAGGCCCTCCGTCGGCGCTGCCGTCATGCACCAGGTAGGAATGGGTGCGCCCGTCGGGTTCGCAGCGCTCGGTGCCGGTTTGTTCGGCAGATCCGACCAGCCCGGATGGGTCCATCAACCCGGCCATGCGCATTTCGGCCACCGCCTCGATGATGCCGGACCCGCAGATGCCCGTTACACCGGTGGTCGCCGTTGCGGCCTCAAACCCCGGGTCGTCCGACCAGAGCTCGCAGCCAATGACCTGAAATCTCGGTGCCTTTGTTTCGGGATCGATCTCGATATGCTCGATGGCGCCGGGGGCGGCGCGTTGACCGGAGCTGATCTGGGCCCCTTCGAAGGCCGGACCTGTGGGCGACGAACAGGCCAGAACACGGCTGCGGTCGCCCAGAAGTATCTCGGCATTGGTGCCGACATCGATCACGAGGGTCAGGTCCTCTTGTTGGCCGGGCTCTTCGGACAGCGCAACCGCGGCGGCATCGGCCCCGACATGGCCGGCGATACAAGGCAACAGGTAGGTCCGCGCATGCGGGTGCAGCACAGCCAGGTCGATGTCGGCGGCCGGCAGGCTGAGGCTGTCGGAGGTGACCAGGGCAAACGGCGCCTGACCCAGTTCAACCGGGTCAAAGCCCAGCAGAAGGTGGTGCATCACCGGGTTGCAGACAAAGACGGTTTCGACAATCAATCCGGCGTCGATGCCCGCCGCGCCAGCGACCTCGGTAGCCAGCGCGTTCAGCGCCTGTCGCACGGCGACGGTCATTTCAGCCGCACCGCCGGGGTTCATCATCGAATAGGACACCCGGCTCATCAGGTCTTCGCCAAAGCGAATCTGCGGGTTCATCACACCAGAGGATTCCAGCACTGCACCGGTATGCAGGTCGCACAGATGGGCCGCCATGGTGGTGGAGCCAAGGTCGATGGCCAGCCCGTAGAGCGGCCCCTCGAAATAGCCGGGCCAGACATCCAGCAGGCGGGCAGGGCCGTCATGTGGCTGGTGCACGGCGCAGGTGACCTGCCAGTTGCCGGTGCGCAGGGTTGGTTGCAGCTTGGCCAGCACCGCAAGCGGCACCTCGGGAATGTCCAGCTGCCAACTGTCGCGCAGCGCGTCGCGCAGTCGTTGCAGATCGCCCGAAGGGTCGTGCATGTCGGGTTCGGCGACCTCGACGAGGTACAGCCGGGTTGCCGGGTCCATCTCGATCACGCGCTCGGTCGCGGCCTTTCGGACCACCTGCCGATGGACCTGGCTTTCCGGTGGTACGTCTATGACCACGTCGGACTGGACCGTCGCCTGACAGCCAAGTCGCCGCCCCGCCGCAAGCCCGCGTTTTTCGTCATAGCGGGCCTCGACGGCATTCCACTCCGACAGGGCCGTTTGCGTGACGGTGACGCCGTGCTTGGGAAACTCGCCAAAAGACGGAGCGATCTGGCACCTGGAGCAGATCCCACGCCCGCCACAGACAGAATCCAGATCGACGCCCAGTTGCCGCGCAGCTGTCAGGACGGGTGTGCCCACCGGGAAACGGCCGCGCTTGCCGGAGGGGGTAAAGACTACAAGGGGATCGCTCATACGCCGGGCCTTCGCAGACAGGAAGCGGGCGGTCAAGACACCGCCACGCCAAGGGTTTCTGTTTCAGATGTCCCGACACCGTCGCCGCAGGTAGGGCGGGGTCACCTATTGCAGCAGGGGCCGGTCGGTATCGGGATCCGTCGGGGTTTCGTAGAGGTCGAACGCCGGCTCGATCGGGTCCGGCTGCCAGGCAGGCGTGTGCGGCGACGGGATCGAATTGGTCAGGATCTCGTAGTTCACATCGGCAAAACTGGACACCGCGAACGTGTAGAAAAAGCTCACGCTGTCGTCATATGCAAAGACGCCGTGCACGGCCCCGGCGGGGACAAAGACCGCCACGCCCGGCGTCAGGTCATTCGGCACCCCGTCGACGATAACGCAGGCTTTGCCTGACAGACCGAAATAGACCTCTGCCGGGTCGTGCCGGTGCAGGTTCAGGCTGTCGCCCGGCTCCAGGTACGCCACGCCACAGGTCAGGTCGGACGTCTGGGTCCGGTCGGCTGAAAACAGGGTCCGCCAACGGACCGTGCCAAACACGGAATCCTGAAAGTGCTCCAGTGGAAGGTCGGGCGTGCGCAGCACGATGGGCTTGGACTGTGTCATCGCAGGTCAACTCGCAAGAGGGGCGTTCGCGCCAGAATGACTAGGGTGCGCGGTGCCGTCCGGTTCAGAAACGGCACCGACTTGTCTGATCGCGTCAGGCGCGACGGCGGCGTCGTCCACCCCGGCCCGAGCCGGCGGCCGTTGCGGCTGCGCTGGCCTCGGCAAAGGTCGCGCCTTCCTTGACCGCGTCCAGCACCCGCGAGAATCCGATCCAGGCAGAGCCGTTGGGATCGTGGTTCATCAGGAAGTTGGCGGCCCGGATTGCTTCCATTTCGACAGAGCGCACCGGGTTCATGATCGCCGAGGTCATGCCGGCCCCGATCGCCATCGGCAGGAAGGCCGCGTTGATCCCATGACGGTGGGGCAGACCGAACGAGATGTTCGAGGCCCCGCAGGTGGTGTTCACGCCCAGTTCGTCCCGAAGCCTGCGCACCAGCGTAAAGACCTGCTGCCCGGCCGAGCCCATGGCGCCCACGGGCATCACCAGCGGGTCCACCACGATGTCATGTGCCGGAATTCCAAAATCGGCCGCCCGCTCGACGATCTTTTTCGCCACGGCAAACCGCACGTCGGGATCTTCGGAGATGCCTGTGTCATCGTTCGAGATCGCAACGACCGGTACGTTGTATTTTTTGACCAGCGGCAGGACCAGTTCCAACCGCTCTTCCTCGCCGGTGACCGAGTTCAGCAGCGGTCGCCCTTCAGCCATTTCCAGGCCGTTTTCGAGCGCGCCGGGGACGGAGCTGTCGATGCACAGCGGCACGTCGACGATCGCCTGAATTCGGGCGATCAGCTCTTTCATCAACGTCGGCTCGACGAAGTTGTTGTCCGCGTATCGCGGGTCTTCGGCCATCTTGTTTGTAAACACCGCGCCGGAATTCACATCGAGAACCATCGCCCCGCAGGCGACCTGCTCCAGCGCATCCTTCTCCACGGTCGAGAAATCGCCAGCCTCCAGTTCGGCGGCGAGCTTCTTGCGCCCGGTCGGGTTGATCCGCTCGCCGATCACGCAGAACGGCTCGTCAAAGCCGATGGTGACGGTCTTGGTCTTGCTCTCGATTACGGTGCGCGTCATGCGGCGGCCCTTCTCAATTGTTCCAGATGTTCCGCCAGCGCCGGATCGGCAAAGTCGGCAATCGTCGCAGCCGCACCGGCGGCGCGCAGTGTTTCGTCGTCCAGCATCGAGCGGATTCCGATGGTTTTCAGCTTGGCGCCAACAGCGGAGCGGATCCCCGGCGGGCTGTCTTCGAAAGCCAGCGACACAGCGGCATCCGCCCCCAATCTGCGCAACCCTTCAAGATACGGGTCCGGCGCTGGTTTTCCGTTGGCGCACTCGTCGCCGATCACCAAAGTCTCGAACCGATCCGCGATTCCAAGGGCGACCAGAACGGCCTCGCCATTTTCGCGCGGGGCATTGGTGACCACGCCCTTGGCCCAGCCCATCTCGTCAGCCAGATCCAGCAGCGCGCTGATCCCGGCGATCGGCGGGTGCCCCGGACCGAGCCGCCTGCGGTATTCCGCTTCCTTGTGATCGGACCACCATTGCGCATCTTCGCCGGGGCAAAGGTCTGAAAAGATGTCGAAATTCAACCGTCCGTGCAGCATGGTACGGTAATAGTCAAAGTCGATCTTCACCCCGCGAGGTGCGAACAGGTCGGAAAAGACCTGAGAATGAATCGAGTCGGAATCGATGAGCGTGCCGTCGAGGTCGAACAGAAGAGCAGTTTTCATTGGGTGTATCAGCCAGTTGCAGCGGCGGCCCGCGCCCGCAGTCCGCCATGTTCGGCCGTCCATCCGGCCGTGGCCTTGATACCGCCCAACGGGAAGAAGTGCACCTGCTCGATATTGAATGCCGGGTTTGCGGCCTTGTGAAGCGCAAGCTCGGTCAGGATGTCGGTGGGTTCGAAGGGCAGGACCAGCTTTGTGACGTCTTTCGCGCGCCTCTGAAGGACCCGCAGGCTGGGGCCGACGCCACAGGTCACGGCGAACTTGATCATCGTCTGCAACTTTGCCGGTCCGGCAACGCCAATGTGAATCGGCAGGTCGACCCCTGCGGCCTTGAGACTGTCGGCCCAGGCGATGACGGGCGCGGCCTCAAACGCAAACTGCGTCGCCAATGCCATGTTCGCATCGGTGCGTTCGGAGAATTTCTGTTTCCAAAGAACCGCTTCCGTCACGTTCTTCGTGTCGCCGTCAGGGTCGATGTCCCGATTCCCTTCGGGGTGCCCGGCGACATGAAGGTGGGTGAAACCGGCCTTGTCGAACAGACCCGTCTCCAACAATTGCATCGAACAATGAAAATCGCCACGCGGCGCGTCCACGCCCCCGGCCAGCACCAGGGCCTGACGCACGTCTGCCTCGCCCTGGTATCGCGCGATCCAGTCGCCCAGCATCGCCGTGTCCTGGATGATCCGGGCCGGGAAATGCGGCATCACCGGAAACCCCTCGGCGGCGATGCGCTTGGCGGTCGCCACCATGTCTTCGATCGGGGTGCCGTCGATATGGGCGATGTAGACCCGCGTGCCTGTCGGCAGCAGGGCGCGGAAATCCTCGATCTTGGCGGCGGTTCGTGGCATCACCTCGATGGAATAGCCCTGCAGGAAATCCTGCATTGCGGCGGTACTGTCAGTGCGGATCTCGCGCTTGCGAAACGGTAGCAGAGCCATCGCGGCCTCCCATATGCGCGCCGGGGTCAATTCCAACCGGCGTTGTTGATCAGTTGCTTCAAACTTTCCTGGTCGTAGTCCGCATCGAGGCGGGCGGCCTCGCTGGCCGCAATCGCGGTCGGTTCGCCCTCGACGGGGTAGGGCGCGGCCTTGCGCCATTCGGACAGGTAGGCATCGGTGTCCCGGGCGCCGACCGCCATGGCACAACGGTCGATGGCCTGTTCAAAGCGCTCGGGCAACGGCGCCTTGGAAGCCCGGCGACCCTTGCCCACGATGACCTGGGCCGGGATGTCGCGCCAATAGACGATGGTGACGTCGGGCATCTGACTCGGGTTCCTTCCTGTTGCGCTCTTTCCCGTTTACGCTGCGCGGAGGCTGCGTCAGGGGCGAATTTCGACATCGCAAGGTGCGACTGCGACGTTCTATCGATCACTTGAGCAGGGATACGACGCCCGCGCCAGTGCTGCCACCCACCCGAACCATCGAAATTCGCATGAAGATCATGAGGCCGCAGGGCACAGGCGAGGGCTTGCGCGGATTCGGGCGGGGGGCTACGATGAGGCAACTCGAAATGGAGGGCGTGAAATGGCGCCCAAGCGTCCCGGAGGCGCGGGCGCGTTCCCGATGCCGGTCGTAACCCTCGCGCCGATACCGCCCGATCCTGTTGCGCCATATGCGGCGCTGGATCTGGGCACAAATTCGTGCCGCATGCTGGTGGCCCAACCCAAGGGCTCTCAGTTTCATGTGGTCGACAGTTTTTCCAAGTCGGTGCAACTGGGCGCCGGGCTTGAGGCGAGCGGCCGTTTGAGCCGGTCGTCGATGGCGCGCACGGTTCAGGCGCTGAAGATCTGTAAATCCAAGTTCCAGAAGCACAAGGTGCAACGGATGCGACTGGTCGCAACCGAGGCCTGTCGACGCGCCCACAATGCGCGGGATTTCATCCGGTTCGTGGAGCGGGAAACCGGGCTTCACCTTGATATCATCGAGCCGGAGGAAGAGGCCCGCCTGGCGGTTGTCTCCTGCGCGCCACTGGTTTCCGTGAAGACGGAGCAGCTTCTGGTGGTGGATATCGGTGGCGGGTCGACCGAGCTGGTCTGGATCGACCTCAGCCGCGTTCCGGGGCCAGACCGCCCCCGCGCGATCATGCGGCTGCACAAGGGGTTCGATACCGGGAATCATCCGTTCCCGACCGCCAAGGTGGTCGACTGGATCAGCGTGCCGCTTGGCGTGGCGACACTCAAGGACCAGTTTCGCGATGTCGAGGACGACGCCGGGCGCTTTGCCCTGATGAGCTGGTATTTCGAAGAACAGCTGGCCGATTTTTCGCCCTATGCCCATGAACAGGCCCGCGAGGGGTTCCAGATCATCGGCACATCCGGCACCGTGACGACGGTCGCCGCCAGCCACCTGGGCCTGCGCCGCTACGACCGGACCAAGGTCGACGGGCTGCGAATGAGCTCGGATCAGATCGACACCGTCATTCGGGATTACCTGAACCTCGGCGAAGCCGGGCGCCGCGCCGATCCACGCATCGGCAAGGATCGGCAATCGCTGATCATGTCGGGGTCTGCGATCTTGCAGGCTCTGATGCGGGTCTGGCCGACCGACCGTTTGTCTGTGGCCGACCGGGGACTGCGCGAGGGGCTGCTGTATGCCCAGATGTCATCGGATGGCGTGCTGGAAGACGGCCCGTTCTGACGACATTTGCGGGAAAGGTCTCCGGCGCCGGCAAATTGCGACAGAATACATCCCCAGGGGGTTGCAATCTTCTTCTGTCCGCCAATATCCCCGCCGGAGCCAATAAGAGTTTGTCCGAACGCTGGGAGCAGATGAATGAAAAAGACGAGTGGGCGCGGACAACGGGAACTTCGTGTCAAGGTGAAGTCCGCACGAGGGCGCAAGCTCAGTTCCACGCTCTGGCTGGAGCGTCAGTTGAACGACCCCTATGTCGCCCAGGCACGGCGCGAGGGGTATCGCGGACGGGCGGCCTTCAAGATCCTTGAACTGGATGACAAGTATCGGTTCCTGGTGCCTGGTGCGCGGGTTGTCGATCTGGGATGTGCTCCGGGCGGCTGGTGCCAGGTGGCAGTGCAGCGGGTCAATGCGCTTGGCGAAAAGTCAGGCAAGGCGATTGGCACCGTGCTGGGGGTCGACCTTCAGGAAGTCGAGCCGATCGCCGGGGCAGAGATACATGTGCTCGATTTCCTCGATGACGATGCGGACGCCAAGGTCAAGGGCTGGCTAGGCGGGCAGGCGGATGTCGTTATGTCCGACATGGCGGCGGCCTCCTCCGGGCACAAGCAGACCGACCACCTGAGGATCATTTCGCTTTGCGAGGCCGCGGCGGAATTTGCCTTCGATGTGCTGGCACAGGACGGAACCTTCGTGGCCAAGGTGCTCGCGGGGGGCGCCGAAGGCGAGTTGCAGAAGCTGCTGAAGCGGCGTTTCACCAAGGTGGCCAATGTTAAACCACCGGCAAGTCGGTCAAATTCGTCGGAAAAGTTCGTTGTTGCGACCGGATTTCGCCGGGATGAACCGGACCTGGAAGACCGGGACAGCGACGACGCCGGCCCATTGGGGTGATCCGGACGGGGTGTCTGGGCACTGAGGCCTAGCGCACGACAAGGGCCAGCGTCACCCAGAAGGCAACAGGGCCACCCCAACCGGCCTCGGCAAAGACCACCGTGGCGAGCGCCAGCCCGATCAGCATTGTGCCGATCAACGGGATCTGGCTGGACAGCGGCAGCGACACGATCCGCTGCCGGACGATGGGAACCGGCAGGCCGACAACCAGCCCGACCAGGAGTCGCAGCATCGCGGCGCGGCCGAACAGGGCGATTGAAACGAGGGCGATTCCAGGAGCGGCGTGCATGGCAGGACCAAGCCCCGGTGACCGTGATCGGCACGTCGGGTGGGGCGCACCCCGGCGGCACGTCCAGAGTGGGGGATGCCGGTTTCGGCGGAGTTAACGTATTGTTTCCGTTGCACAGACAACCAGAATCGAAACCATTTCTTCACATTCTGGACGGAATTGAGCCCAAACGGGTCCAGGATGGGCGAATAAAGGCCGTGACCGTGACCGCTGCATCGAGTTCCGGTTTGCGAGGCACGTCGCGCCCCTACCGCCCCACAAGGGGTCGCTCGTACCAGCAAGACATGGCAAGATCCCAACCCCGAGGTGGCGCGGATGACCTGGGCCGTCGGGAAGAGTCCTGTCCCGGAGAGTCGTGTTAATCCATTGTCCCCTGTGTCTTTCGCGTTAAGAAGGGAGCAAGATCCACGACCGGAATGTGGCCGTTTCCGGCAACCTCGAGGAATTATTGTCAATGCCTGCGAAACTCTCTCGTCTTTCACCTCTCGTTTTCGCCTTTTCCCTGGGGGTGGCCGTCTGCCCGCTTCCTGTCATGGCGCAGGACGGAGCGGCGACGGTCAAGGTCTCGGTGGCTGCAGCCTATTCCGAAGACCTGATCGCCGACGTCTCGTTCATCGGGCGGGGGCAGGCCATCGACAAGGTGGATATCATGGCCAGGGTCAACGGCTACCTTCAGGATGTCCTGGTCGAGGATGGCGCGGTGGTTGAACAGGGCGCGCCCCTGTTCCGGATCGAACCGGATGCTTACGAGGCCACCTTGCAGGCGCGCGTCGCCGATCACGACCGGGCCAAGGCGAACCTCGAACTCGCCGGGATCGAGTTGACCCGCAAGGAAGAGTTGGTGAACCGGGAGGCCGCGGCCCAGAGCGAAGCGGACATCGCCCGGGCCAACCAGTTGATTGCCACGGCTGGCGTAAAGGCCGCGGAGGCGGCGATCCGTGCCGCAGAGCTTGACCTGAGCTATACAGAAATCATCGCGCCGTTCCCGGGGCGCATCGGTGCGGTGGCGCGCAGCATCGGCGATACCGTGGGCCCGACCACCCCGGCGCTGGTCACCCTGGTGCGGGAACAGCCGATGCAGGTGTCGTTCTCGGTGACGGAAAAGGAATTGGTCAACCTTGCGGAATCGATCGAAGCCGAGGTGCATGAGCTGCCATCGTCGAAGAAGACGCCGGACGTCTTTGTGACCTTGCCCAATGGCACAAAGCTGGAAGAACCCGGACGGGTCGTCTTTATCGACAACCGGATCGACCCGACCACCGGCACGGTGGAGATGCGGGCGGAGTTTTCGAATGCACGCCGCCTGATCCTCGATGGGGCGTTCGTGGATGTGACCATTCAGGCGCTGGAGCCGGAAACCAAGCTGCTGATCCCGCAGGCCGCCGTTCAACGCGACCAGCGCGGCGATTTCGTCCTGGTGGTGAAACCGGACCAGTTGGTCGAACAGCGCTACGTCACGCTTGGCCGCCAGCACGAGACCGCATCGGTTGTCACGGACGGGATGATGGAGGGCGAAATGGTCATCGTCGAAGGCCTGCAACGGGTTCGCCCGGGTGTGAAGGTCGAGTCGGTGCTTTCCGGCCAGCCGAAGGAATGATCTGATGCTGTCGTCCTTTTTCATCAAACGCACCAAGACGGCCATCGTCATCTCGCTGGTGCTGACGATCATGGGAATGATCGGCTACGCGGTACTGCCGGTCGAACAATTTCCCGACATCACGCCGCCGGTCGTCAACGTCTCTGCCAGCTATACCGGTGCCAGCGCGGAGACGGTGGAGAACACCGTGGCCGCCCCGATCGAGGCACAGGTGAACGGCGTGGACGACATGCTCTACATGTCGTCGGACAGTTCGGCCACCGGATCCTATTCTCTGTCCATCACCTTCGAGGTCGGCACCGACCCCGATATTGCCTCGGTCAACGTGCAGAACCGGGTGGCACAGGCAACGTCGCTCCTGCCGACGGAGGTAACCAACAGCGGTGTGGTGACCCAGAAGGCCTCGACCAACATGTTGCTGGTCGTCACCCTCGTGTCGCCAAACAGCACCTATGACGAGGTGTTCCTGTCGAATTACGCGTCGATCAACCTCAAGGATGCGCTTGCGCGCGTCAAAGGGGTTGGCAAGGCCGAAGTGCTGACCGATTTCGCCTATGCCATGCGCATGTGGATGGATCCGGACCGGATGGCCAGCCTTGGCGTCACCCCCGGCGACCTGATCTCTGCCATCCGTGAACAGAACCTCGAAGTGTCCGCCGGTCAGATCGGGTCGCCGCCCGCCCCCGACAACCAGCAGTTTCAATACACGATCAAGTCCAAGGGCCGCCTGACAACCGTCGCGGAGTTCGAGGACATCGTGGTGCGCACCGGCGCGGCCGGGTCTGTTGTGCGGCTGAAAGACGTGGCGGAGGTCGAACTAGGCGCCAACTACTACAACGCTTCCGGCCGCTACAGCGGTCGCCCGGCGACGGTCCTGGCGATCTACCAGGCCCCGGGCGAGAACGCGCTTGCGGTGTCGGAGGCGGTCAAGGCCGAGCTGGAACGCCTGAGCACCACCTTCCCGGACGATGTCGTCTACGAAATGCCGTTCAACTCCACGGATTTCGTCAATCAATCGCTGAAGGACGTGATCAACACGCTCATGCTGACCTTTGCGTTGGTGATGTCGGTGGTCTTTGTCTTCCTCGGCTCCTGGCGCGCGACGATCATTCCCATGGTGGCGATCCCGGTGTCCTTGATCGGCACCTTCGCCTTCCTCCTTGCCTTTGGCATGTCGCTCAACACGGTGTCGCTGTTTGCCTTGGTGCTGGCGATCGGCATCGTGGTCGATGACGCAATTGTCGTCGTCGAGAACGTCGAACGGATCATTGCCGAGGACGGCCTGTCGCCCGCTCTGGCGACGGCCAAGGCGATGGAACAGATCACCGGGCCGGTGATCTCGACCACGCTGGTCCTGCTGGCGGTGTTCGTGCCGGTGACCTTCATGCCGGGGATCACGGGCCGGCTTTACTCGCAATTCGCGATAACGATCTCCATTGCCGTTGTGATTTCCTCGATCAACGCGCTGACACTGTCGCCAGCGCTGTGCGCCATGGTGCTCAAGCCGCGCGAGGGTGGCCCCAAGGGGCTGCTGGCGACCTTCGAGCGCGGCGTCGGCTTTGCGCGGGATGGCTACACGGGGATCGTGCGACGGTTCGTGCGGGTCGCCATTCTCTGCATTCCCGTGCTCGCGGGAGTGTTCCTGATCACCGGCACATTGCTCGTCTCTACCCCGAAGGGCTTCATCCCCCTGGAAGACAACGGTTATTTGCTGGTGGATGTGCAACTGCCGGATGCGGCGTCGCTCGCGCGGACGGAATCCGTCACCGAGCGCGTCAACGAAGCGATCGAGGCCATCCCCGGCGTAGCCAATACCGTTCTGGTGAACGGATTCAGTGTGATGACGGGCGGTGGGTCGAGCGGTGCGATGATCATCGTCAACCTGACACCCTGGGATGATCGGACCGAGCCGGAACTGAGCGCCGATGCGATCCTGCAGCAGATCCTCGGCCTTGCCAATCAGGAGGCAGCCGCCAGCATCCTGGCCTTCAACCCGCCGCCGATTTCCGGGCTCGGGTTGTCCTCGGGCGTCGAGATGAAGATCCAGCAGACCGGTGGTGGGTCGCCTCAGGATCTTGCCTCGGCCCTGGGAGGGCTGGTCTACGCCGCCAACCAGCGGCCGGAACTGAGTCAGGCCTACAGCACCTTCCGGGCGAATGTTCCGCAGGTTTTTGTCGATCTGAACCGGGAAAAGGCCAAGACGCTGAATGTGACGATCTCGGAGGTGTTCGAGACGTTGCAGGCCTACCTTGGCTCGTACTACGTCAACGACTTCAACCTGTTCGGTCGGGTCTATCGCGTCATGATCCAGGCCGACGGCGATTACCGCAGCCAGGTCGAGGATATCTCGCGGCTTCACGTGCGGTCGCTGTCAGGCGAAATGGTACCACTCGGCACATTGATGGATGTCGAGAACATCCTCGGACCGGTTCTGCTCAACCGCTACAACATGTTCCGGTCCTCGACGATCACCGCAATCCCGGCGGACGGGTTCTCGACCGGGGATGCGATCCAGGTCATGGAGGACCTCGCTGCGGAATCGCTCCCGCCGGGCTACGGGTTCGAATGGACCGGCACGGCGCAGCAACAGCAATCGTCGGCGGGGATGGTGCAGGTGATCCTGTTGATGGCCATCCTGTTCGGGTACCTGTTCCTGGTGGCGCAATACGAAAGCTGGACCATGCCGGTGGCAATCCTGCTGTCGGTCTCGGTGGCCTTGTTCGGGGCGGTTGCGGCGGTGGCGATCACCGGCAGCGACATCAACCTCTATACCCAGATCGGGATGATCATGCTGGTTGGCCTGGGGGCCAAGAACGCGATCCTGATTGTCGAATTTGCCATGGAGCGCCGAGCCGACGGGATGTCCATCCGCGAGGCCGCGAACGAGGCGGCGCATCAACGCTTCCGGGCGGTGATGATGACGGCGCTGTCCTTCCTGCTGGGCGTGGTGCCGCTGCTGACGGCATCCGGCGCGGGCGCGGCAAGCCAGAAGGCGATTGGTGTGGCGGTCTTTGGCGGAATGCTGGCGGCCACGGTGTTCGGGGTCATCCTGGTGCCGGTGCTCTATGTCGTGCTGCAAACCCTGCGCGAATGGGTCAAGGGCACAAGGGGAGACGCGAAGCCTGTCGAGGTGATCGAGGCCGATCAGGGGTGATCGGCGAACAGCTGGCCGGGTGCGACGGAAACGCCTGGGCCTGCGACGGACGGAGGCGATATGGCACGTCTGAACACCAAGGTTTGCGTTGTAACCGGCGCCGGTCGCGGGATCGGCGCCGCAATCGCAGAGGCCTTTGTCCGCGAGGGCGCGACAGTTGTCGTGACCGACAAGGACGAGGCGGCCGCACGTGCCGTGGCCACCCGGATCGGTTGCGAGACGCGCCAGCTTGACGTCGCCTCGGAGGCGGATTGGAGCGCGCAGGAGCAGGCATGGCCCCAGATCGACGTGCTGGTCAACAATGCCGGCGTGACCGGTTTCGAAGACAGCATGGCCCCGCAGGACCCCGAACGGGCATCACTGGAGGATTGGCGGTCGGTGCACAGGATCAACCTCGACGGCACGTTCCTGGGGTGCCGCTACGGGATCAGGGCGATGCGGGGCAGGGGCGCCGGGTCGATCATCAACATCTCGTCGCGCTCCGGCATGATCGGCGTACCGGCGGCTGCGGCCTATGCCTCGTCAAAGGCGGCGATCCGCAACCATACCAAGACCGTGGCGCTGCATTGCGCGCAGGAGGGGTTGGCGATCCGTTGCAACTCCATCCACCCCGCCGCGATCCTGACCCCGATGTGGGAACCGATGCTGGGCGATGGTCCGGACCGAGAGGACCGCATGGCAGCCCTGGTGGCCGACACCCCGATGCGCCGGTTCGGCACGACAGAGGAGGTCGCGTCGCTGGCGGTGCTGCTGGCCTCGGACGAGGCCGCCTACATGACCGGCACCGAGCTGACGATCGACGGCGGGTTGCTCGCCGGGTCGGCAGCCAGCCCGACGCGGGACTGACGGTCAGCCCATCCGTTCGGAGCGATAACTGTCGGGGCTGGCCGGGAAGACGATGGTCTTGGAACCGTTCAGGAACACCCGGCGGTGGATATGGGCGTGGATCGCGCGGCTCAGAACGAGGCTTTCCACGTCGCGACCCAGCGACACGTAGTCGGCGGACGATTGTGCATGGGTCAGCCGCACCACGTCCTGCTCGATGATGGGGCCCTCGTCGAGATCGGCGGTCACGTAATGTGATGTCGCACCGATGAACTTCACGCCGCGTTCGAACGCCTGCTTGTAGGGGTTGGCACCCTTGAAGCTGGGCAGGAAGGAATGGTGGATGTTGATGATCCGGCCCGACATCTTCTGGCACATGGTGTCCGACAGCACCTGCATGTAGCGCGCCAGCACGATCAACTCGGCCCCCGATTCCTCGACGATAGCCATCTGCTGTGCTTCGGCCTGGGGTTTGTTTTCCTTGGTGACCTTGATGCAGTGGAAGGGAATGTCGTGGTTCACGACGACCTTCTGATAGTCCATATGGTTCGAGATCACGCCAACGATGTCGATCGGCAACGCCCCGATCCGCCAACGATACAGCAGGTCGTTCAGGCAATGCCCGAACCGCGACACCATGATGATCACCTTCATCTTGGATTTTTCGTCGTGAAAGGCGTGATCCATCTCGAACTCTTTCGAAACGGTGGCGAACCCGGCTTCCAGATCGTCAAGGCTGGCCCCGTCCTCGCTGACGAAGGCGGTTCGCATGAAGAACGCCCCGGTTTCCATGTCGTCGAACTGATGGGAGTCCGTGATGTTACAGCCTTTGGCGGCAAGGTAGGTCGAGATGGCAGCCACCACGCCCCGGCGGGAGGGGCAGGTCACGGTCAAGGCAAAGCGATTCATGTATGATCTCGTGCTGTGAGGGGTTCGAACAGGACGATGCCGCAATGCGGCATCGATCGAAAGCCGGAATGCGCGCCGCGATCCGTCAAAAGCGACACCTGCCAACGCGACGGGTGATCGGAATTTCCGATCCGCTACAGCGGGTGGTCCATTCGCGCGCGCGCAAGGGAGGCCGCGTCAGGATCGGTGTGGCCCAGGGGGCGAACTTGCCAACCCATTTGCGCACCGAGCAGATGTCGAAATAGAGCGCCAGCAGCGATTTCAGCAGCAACACAACCATTACCATCGAGGCGACGCCCCCCGCCGCGACGCCCACCACCAACTGCACCATGGCCTTCACCTGTGGGCTGTCGTTCGAGATCTACGGCAGAAGGCCGATGACCGTGGTTTCGGATGACGGCGGGATCGGGCGGAACCGTTGGGCACCGCGTTCGGCGACGCAGCAACGAGGTCGTAGCTTTCCAGGTTGGGCTGCAACAAGGTCAGGAACAGGATCGCGTTGTTGAGCACAATCCCCGACAACGTGGCGAAACCGATAAAGCTGGGAATCGACAGGTTGACGGCAACCAACCGGCAGGCAAACCACCTGATCATGTCAATGGCCCGGCGCCGGCAGGACAGGGGGCAACAGGATGCCGGGCAAGGATGGGCGCGGATCTGTCAGCAGGAATCGTTAACCCCGACGGAAACCGACAAGGATAACCACGTCTTTGGCGACGATCTGGCCGACGGTGACGAAGCGGGTCTGCAGTTTGTCTTCACGGCAGGTGGGATAGACGAAGGGAGTCGCCTCGTCGGAAAAACGCCGGGCGTTGGGCCGCACCATGATCGCTCCCTCAACCAGCAGGGTGCCCGACGGCTTCGCGACGGCGCAACCGACACTCATCGGCGGCATGTTGATCTGGCGCTGACAGTTTTTCGGCTCCTAGACCCGCGCCACACGGATCGTCGTACCTGTCTGACTGTCCATCGTGCCGCGCCGCCGGACGATCTCTTCCGGCCAGTCGCCTTCCAGATTCTCCGCGGCCATGCCGCCCTCTGCCGCCCCGCCGATTTCGTCCAGAATGCTGATTGCCTGAGACGGGTCGACCACCGCATCGCTCTGCATCCTGTCGCCATGCACAACCCTGATCCGCGGCCAGAGGACCGTTGGTTGGATCTCTGAGGTTATTTCGACCGCCGAGGCGGTGCCCAGCGCCAGCGTCTGGTCGCCGGTGCGGGCCAATTGCCCTGACACGACATCGATCTGGCGGACAGGGCCGAGAAACGGGGTGGCCGGTGTTCGCGCCCCGTTGGAAATGACGCCAAATGCGCGGCTTACAGGGGCACATCGGCGGCCAGGCTTTGCATTGGACCGGACGCAGGATAAAGCAGAGGCAGGGCCCGGCACGGCGCTATGGGCCGATCTCTCTAATTTCTGTCGCTTTCACAATAGGTTGCCGGGATATGTTCAACAAAAACGTGAGTCACACATGAGGCCCGAAGCACGTCTGGCGGCCGCCGCCGAGATCCTTGATCGCTATTTGGCAGGCGAACCGGCGGAAAAGGTGCTGACCACATGGGCCCGGCACAGCCGCTTTGCCGGATCGAAGGACCGGGCGGCAGTGCGGGACCATGTCTTCGCCGCCATTCGCCGCCGACGCTCTGCCGCAACACTTGGCGGCGCGGAGACGGGCCGGGGCCTGATAATCGGACTCTTGCGCGCGACGGGACAGGACCCGGCGACGTTTCTGACCGGCGAAGGACATGCGTTGGCGAAGATGACGGAGGCCGAAGTCGTCGGGGGAACCGTACCGTCCGATCCAGATCGCATCGACTGCCCGGCTTGGCTGCAGGGCGAGTTGCATCGCAGTTTGGGTGACGGCTTTGCGGCCACATTGGCCGCGATGCAGGAGCGCGCTGATTTGTTTCTGCGCGTCAACACGTTGCGTGGCGATGTTGAAGACGCGATCGCCCGCCTTGCTGCCGACGGAGTTGCCGCGCAACCACATGCCTTGTGTGACACGGCGCTTGTCGTGACCGAGGGGGCGCGCAAGGTTCAGTTGGGAGCGGCCTATCAATCCGGTCTTGTCGAGATTCAGGATGTTGCCTCGCAAGCTGTCGCGGCCCAGGTTCCGATCCCTGATGACGGGGTTGTTCTGGACTTCTGTGCAGGGGGTGGCGGCAAATCGCTTGCGCTCGCGGCGCGCGGGGCTGCGACTGTCCTCGCCCATGACATTGACCAGGGGCGGATGAAGGACTTGCCGTCGCGCGCGGAACGGGCAGGCTGCGAGATCACGCGGGTCACCCGGGCGGAGATTGATGCGCGGGCACCCTTTGACTGCGTGGTGATCGATGTTCCCTGCTCGGGCAGCGGGGCGTGGCGCCGCCAGCCCGAGGCGAAGTGGAACCTGACGCCGGAGCGGCTGGATGCTTTGGAGCAGACCCAACAGGCTATCCTGGCCGAGGCCGGATCTCTGGTCCGGCCAGGCGGGGTGCTCGCATATATCACCTGTTCCCTGCTGGCCGGTGAAAACGAAGATCAGGTAGAGGGGTTCCTGGCAAGGTCTGACGGACTCTGGGCGCTCGAACACCAAAGCCGCCTGTCCCCTATGGCCGGCGGCGATGGTTTTTTCCTTGCGATCTTGAGGCGAAATGCGTGATGGTTTCTACAACCTAAGATTGATATCCGCCGTCAAGCCGAGAGCCTTAAGCCGGGATTAACGATTTCCGGACGAAATGGCGGAGACTCGAATCGTATCGGAGATATCCTGTGTCCAATCCGGCGCTGACTCATGATTCCGTGACGCGGACCGCCGCGGCGGTCTCGGGGCGCGCACCCTACCTTGGCATCTTTGCGACGGTTCTGGTTGGCGCGGCGCTTTACGTGCCCGATCCTATGCTGGGCATGGCCTTGTTCGGGGGCGGATGCACGGTGACGGCACTTGCGGTGCTGATCTTGTGGTTCTCCGCCCGGCAAGACGCCCGCAAGACGGAACTTGGCGATGCAATCTCTGCATTTATCGAAAATGACGGCTCCCCAAGCTTTACGACCGACTTGGACGGCGTGATTCAGCAACGCAACAAGGCCGCCCGCACCCGTTTCGGCACGGATCCGCGGCCAGATGAACCGCTGGTGCGGTGCATTCGTGACCTGTTTGCCAACCCTGCCGCCGTCCTGATGCGATTGCAGAACCGCGCCGAGGCCCGGGGCTCCGCACGCGAGGATCTTGTGACACGGCGCGGACATGTCCGCCTGTCCGTGCACCAGATCGGGCCGGAACGGTTCCTGTGGCGGCTGGAAGATCTGGTGGAGCGCAATCCGACCGCGCGTGGCGCCGAGAGCCTGAGTCTGCCGATGATGACAGTCAGCCGCTCGGGGACCATACTGTTCATGAACGATGCGTTGCGGCGTGTCCTCGGTGGACGCGTGAAGACGTTGGACCGGGTGTTCGTCGATCTTCCACTGGTGCCCAACGCCATCCATGAAGTCATCGGCGCCGACGGACTTGTCGACGTACGCGTGGTGGAGGTCGAAGGGACCGGGGGGCGGCGCGAAATGTTCCTCATTCCCGTTGATGACTCGATCAGGACGCAGGCGCGAGCCGCGCACACGGCCGGTCTGGACGGGCTGCCTGTCGCCCTTGTCAGACTGGATCGGGAGGGAAAGATTCGCGACTCCAACACCGCTGCGAGAAGCCTTCTCGGGGACGCGGCCAACCCGCAGGGCGATCTTCACAAAATGGTGGAGGGTCTGGGTCGGTCCGTGAAGGACTGGCTGGCCGACGCAGCCGCTGGACGCGGTTTGGGTCGACCTGAATTCGTTCGGGCAAGTGTTCCTGATCGAGAACTGTACCTTCAGATCACCTTGGGACGTATCGTCGAGGGTGATGACGTTTCCCTCGTGGCGGTGTTGAACGATGCAACCGAACTCAAGACTCTCGAAGCCCAGTTCGTGCAAAGCCAGAAGATGCAGGCAATCGGACAGCTGGCCGGTGGCGTTGCACATGACTTCAACAACCTGCTGACGGCTATTTCGGGACACTGTGATCTGCTGCTTCTCCGCCACGATCAGGGGGATCAGGACTACGGCGATCTGGTGCAGATCAACCAGAACGCCAATCGTGCGGCCAGCCTCGTCGGTCAATTGTTGGCCTTTTCACGCAAGCAGAATCTGCAACCGGAGGTTCTGGATCTTCGCGACACCCTCGCTGATTTGACGCATCTCCTTAATCGTCTCGTCGGTGAACGGCTGACGCTGTCGTTGTCCCACGATCCGGGGCTCCGTCCCATTCGCGCCGACAAACGCCAGTTGGAACAGGTCCTGATGAACCTGGTCGTGAACGCCAGAGATGCCATGCCGGACGGCGGAGAGATCTGCATCCAGACGGAAAGCCTGCATATCGACAAGCCATTGGAGCGCGACCGCGCGTCGGTCGCTCCGGGGGACTATGTTGTCGTTCGCGTAAAGGACCAAGGGGTCGGCATCCCACCCGACAAGCTTGTCAAGATCTTCGAGCCGTTCTTTACCACCAAGCGAACCGGCGAGGGAACAGGGCTCGGCCTTTCCACCGCTTACGGAATCGTCAAGCAGACCGGTGGGTACATCTTCGTGGATTCAGTGGTGGGGTCCGGCAGCACGTTCTCGCTGTTTTTCCCCGCCTACGACCACGTGATCGAGGCTGCCCCTGTTCGCCAGCTGTCGGCCCCGTCTCAAGCCTTGCTGCAAGGTGAAGGGGTCATCCTCCTGGTGGAGGACGAGGCACCGGTGCGGGCCTTCGCCTCCCGGGCCCTGCGCCTGCGCGGCTATACCGTTCTGGAAGCAGAAAGCGCTGAAGAGGCCTTGGCGACACTTGAAGACAGTTCACTGGAGATTGACGTTTTTGTCACGGACGTGGTCATGCCGGGCATGGATGGACCGACCTGGGTACGCCTTGCGCTCAAGAACCGACCCGATGTGAAGGTGGTCTTCGTGTCCGGATACGCTGAGGACAATTTCTCGGACGAGCAATCACGCATTCCCAACTCTGTCTTCCTGCCAAAGCCGTTCTCGTTGAATGAGTTGACGGCCACGGTGCATGACCAGATCCACTGACACCCGACCAGGACCCAAAACGCCACGGGGTATGTGAGACCCCTTCCGATGGGCGACGGGGAGCGGAACGCCCATCGCACCCGACTTTGGCCGAGGCTCCATGATCTTTCAGGTTTCGCTGGGTCCGTCGTTGCGAAGGCTCCGCATTCCAACAAGGTTTGCCTTTCCTTGAACCGTATGCCGATGGTCGCGATCATGCGTGATGACAATCCGGGCGAGGCGTCCACAAGGAGGTCCGACGCTTCATGGACAACGAACGGGCCGGCGGGGTCTTTGCGCGATCTGTTGCGACCTCCAGGTGCAGGTCGGCGGAATCTTTGCAATTCTCAGGCATTCTGTCTTCAACGCGCATCTTCGCGGCCCGGAACCCAGGGTCCGCTCTCGTGGCCGCCTGATTTCTGGACTCCGGTAACTGGACTTCCCGTCCAGCGAGTTCGGCCCGGTGCGGGCGCATGCGCCCATGGATGGCTTTGCTGATGGCGCACAGGGGCACCCTTGGGGTATCGCCGCTTCGAGCGAGCCGGATCTTGGCACCGATGCCGCCGGAGGCCACATCTGATACGCGACCGTCACGTTCCATTTCGTCGGTTGGGGGCTGGATGAATCCGTGCGGGCGAGGTTCCCGGTTTCAGCACGGCCAAAACCGCCAAAGAAAGGGTCTGGCCGATCTTCGGCTCACCCACGAAGAACCAGGGTAAATGACTTGCAACCGGCGCAGCACGGCAGCGGGACAAATGCGGCATCCATCGATTTCCCTGCTCCAGCATTGCACCAAACGCAAAGGCTGGGGCCACAGGCTCACGATGGCAGAGTCGGAGAAATGCTGCGGCGGGACGCTTTTTCATGAGGGCTACATGGGGATACTGGATTGGTGGAGACAGGTCGCCATCATACCGTATGCCAAAAAGTCCGAGCCGTTGGAGTGATTTCATCGGCGCTGCCGGGGTAATTGTGGGTGGCCATTGCGAGCGTTCGTCGAAGTGAAGTTTCGACACTTGAAACACAAACCAAACAGAGACCCCGATGATCAAGACAAGCTGAAACCATCCGAGCCGCTCGCGAAGCCGTCATGGACCATGGGGACCAATCGGCAGGCATGCGGCGGCTTTCTGCGCTCCGTCGCCAAGGCAGTTCAGCACCTGATCGTGGCGGCGGATGTTGAAGCCCCGAGTCACTGGCCGACAGTCGCAATCGATTGGCGCTTGAACGTGAAAGTGTTCGGGGCGAACGTCTCAATGGCGAGACATTCCTGTCCCTGAGAGAAGCGCAGATCATCATCGACGGATGGTCCCTCTCGGCGAGAGCACCCATCATTGGTCGGTCCGTGCAAGCCAGTAGAACACCACGCCACGGTGCAGTGGGATATCGGCCACCGGTTCTTGAGGCCATCTTCCCGAAAGACCAGAGACATACCAGGCACCAACTTTCTTTGGGGTCCAGCAAGATCAGGCTCCCCATTCAGAGGACCGTCGTTTCTGTGCGGCAATCTGGCAAGGGTTGGAAACGGCCTTTGCCGCATTCGGACCCAACGATTTCTCTTGGGTATGACCGGCACTACCGCAGAGGTCTGACCGCCAAGGTTTCACATCTATGTCCATGCGTCACGCGCTGTCCAGACAAACCGGGAAGGGAACGCTCGCTCCTCGGTGACAATGGGGAAAACCACCTGTCGGGCCCTGGTTCCGTTTTCACACAGGAGCCGGCTTCATAAAAAATACAGGTGCGGGCAGACGGTTCGTCTGGTCAAGGATGCGGTGATTTCGGTCGCCCCTGACGTCGAAATCTCGTTGAGCCGCGATGACGACAGCCGGTCCTGCCGAACTTGCCCACCCAGGGCCCCGTGGGCGAGCAAATCGCCTCCGTGACAGCCAACAGATCCCAGAACGCCCGCCGCTGCCTTTTTTGGGCGATCATGGAAGGGCAGGCCACCGCAATCATTTCGATCCATCGGAACGTGTAAATCTGGACAGAGGGCTGCAGAGCAACCTGTGACCGAAACGAGATTCTGCGGGGCCGATGGTGTCGCGGCCGGACTTTCTGGAAGCGACGGCCCCATACCCGGCTTGCACCCGCATCGAGCTTGGGGCGCGGTGCCTCGGGGATTTGGGCGAACGTATCGCCGGGAGACTGCCAGACCGCCAAACCGGTGATATCGACGTTCCGATCACGGTCTTGATCCGCTTCTTGGTCCTCTGACGGAGGGCATCGATATCGATGGCTTCGCCGTGGGTGGACCGATGCCTTAACCAAAGTCAATTGCCCGAGCGGAGAACCGTGTTACGGATACGGTCAGGATACGAATTGGTTCAGGATGCAACGACAGTCGCGCCTCGGTACATCGCAGCAACGTCTGCCAGAGATGAAACGGCATCTTGCTGCCGTGTCTCTCGGTGTGCTCCTTGCCATACAGGCAGTGATGCCGGCGTCGGCGGCAAGCCATGGAGATGGCGACCTGATCGAGATCTGTTCCGAATATGGCGTCTCGGTCGTTCGAATCGATGACACCGGCAACGTGACCGATCCCGAAGATGCGCCCTGCCCAAAATGCAGTGATTGCCCTGTTTGTGCGATCATCGCGGTGGGGGATATGCCGACGAACACCACGGCTGTCACTGCGACCACCCTTGGTCAACGGCTCCTGCTGAGGGGCGCGCAGCCATACAAGGAAAACCCGGCCCAGTTCTGGGCAAACAACCGCGGTCCTCCGTTACGCACCGAAAAGGCAATAGACTTGGCTAAAACACAGTTCATGGGGCTGCCCTGCATCGACGGGAGGGCGCCATGGATATGAAGCGCGCCTTCACCTGCTGGTTTTGGGTTCTCGGCCTCGCTCTCTCCGTTCTCGGATTCCAGGCAACCCGCGCAGACGCGGAAACGCTCGCCAGCTTTCTTCCCGACCTGACAGCTTCCGACTTTCACCCCGAGGCCGATTCCTTTGGCCCCGTGCGCGATGACATCGCGGTGGCACCTGTAATGAAGAGCGGCGAGCGCGTCGCCTGGGCGTTCCTGACATCGGATTTCGTCGGCACCACCGGATATTCCGGCAAGCCGATTCACGTGGTTGTGGCCGTCGATGACGACGCCGTCCTGACCGGCGTGCAACTGGTCAAACACTCCGAACCCATCGTCTTGATTGGCATCCCCGACAGCAAGGTGAAGGCGCTGACCCAATCCTATGCCGGGCTCGACCTGAAGGCCGAGATTGTCGAGTACGGCTCGGCGCATGACCTGGACATCATTTCGGGCGCCACCGTGACCATCATGGTGATCGACGATTCCATCGTGCGCGGGGGGATCAAGGTTGCCCGGGCGCTCGGTCTTGGTGGATTGGCACAGGTCGAGACCGGACCGGCGCGCGAGTTGAACCTCGCGATCACCGACACCGCCGATTGGGGCACGCTGTCCGGCGAGGGCTCCATCCGGCGGCTGACGCTGGATGTCGGGCAGGTCAACGCGGCCTTCGAGGATATGGGCGACGAGCGCGCCATCAAGCGCCCTGAAAAGGGCGAACCGGGCGACACTTTCATCGACATGCACATGGCGCTGGTTTCCGTGCCGTCGATCGGCCGGTCTCTGCTGGGCGACAACGAGTACAACAATCTGGTGGAGTGGCTGGACGAGGGCGAGCACGCGATCCTCGTGCTGGGACGCGGCGCGTATTCCTTCAAGGGGTCGGGCTATGTGCGCGGCGGCATCTTCGACCGCATCCAGATGATCCAGGGCGATTCCTCGGTGCGTTTCTTCGACAAGCAGCACCGCCGGCTGGGGGATCTGGCCACGCCGGGTGGTCCGAGCTTCAAGGAGCTCGACCTGTTCAAGATACCGGCGGATGCGGACTTCGACCCCGCCGAGCCCTTCCGTCTGCAACTGCTTGTGCAACGGTCTGTCGGCGCGCTGGAACGCGTGTTCCTGACCTTCGACCTCGGCTACAAACTGCCCGAACGCTTCCTGATACCGCCACCGGCGCCGCAGATTGTCGACAACGCCGATGACGAGGCCGCCGCGAAGGCCGCGCTCTGGCAGCGCATCTGGAAGGACAAGACGGTCGAGATCGCCGTGCTTGGCGCGATGCTCCTGGTGCTGACGGCGACGTTCTTCTTCCAGTTCCAGGCCACGATGAACGCCCGCGTCTTCTACTGGTTCCGGATCGGCTTCCTGACCATGTCGCTGGTCTTCATCGGCTGGTACGCCAATGCGCAACTGTCCGTGGTGAACCTGATGGCGCTGGCCGGGCAGATGCGCGCGGGCTTCAGCTGGGATGCCTTCCTGATGGACCCGCTGGTCTTCATCCAGTGGTTCGCCGTCGCGGCCTCGTTGCTCTTCTGGGGGCGCGGCGCCTATTGCGGATGGCTCTGCCCGTTTGGTGCATTGCAGGAACTGACCAACCAGGTGGCCCGGTTCTTCAAGGTGCCGCAATGGGAACTGCCCTGGGGGCTGCACGAACGCCTGTGGCCGATCAAGTACATGATATTTCTCGGGCTTTTCGGCGTCTCGCTGGCCTCGATCCCGTTGGCCGAACACCTGGCCGAAGTTGAGCCGTTCAAGACCGCGATCATCCTGAAATTCGTTCGCGACTGGCCCTTCGTGGTCTTCGCCGTGGCGCTGCTGGTGGCTGGGCTCTTCGTCGAACGCTTCTATTGCCGCTACCTGTGCCCGCTGGGCGGCGCGCTGGCGATCCCGGCCCGGATGCGGATGTTCGACTGGCTGCGCCGCTACAAGGAATGCGGCTCGCCCTGCCAGACCTGTGCCAATGAATGCCCGGTGCAGGCGATCCACCCCACGGGCGAGATCAATCCGAACGAATGTGTGAACTGCCTGCATTGCCAGGTGCTGTACCAGTCCGAAACCAAATGCCCCGTTGTCATCAAGAAGGTGAAACGGCGCGAAAAGGTCGGCGCGCCCCTGGCGATGCCACCTGCAAACCACCCGAACGCAAAGAAACAGGATCCTGAAGGAGGAAACGCTCATGTCTGAGAAGTTGAAGCAACTGGCGATGACACGCCGCGGAATGCTTGGCGCAACGGCCACGGGGGCTGTGCTTGCCTCCAGCGGTCTCGGCGCGACGATGATGTCGGCGACACCGGCCAAGGCCGCGACCGGCACCGTCCACCTGGAACCGGGCGAGCTGGACGATTACTATGGCTTCTGGTCCTCTGGCCAGACCGGCGAATTGCGCATCCTCGGTTTCCCGTCGATGCGGGAACTGATGCGCGTGCCCGTGTTCAACCGCTGCTCCGCCACCGGCTGGGGGCAGACAAACGAAAGCCTCAAGATCCTGACCGATGGCCTGCTGCCGGAAACCAAGGAGTTTCTCGCCAAGCGCCACATGAAGACCTACGACAACGGCGATCTTCACCACCCGCACATGTCGTTCACCGACGGCACCTATGACGGCCGCTACCTGTTCATGAACGACAAGGCCAACACGCGTGTGGCGCGCGTGCGCTGCGACGTGATGAAATGCGACAAGATCACCGAGATCCCCAATGCCAAGGCGATCCACGGCCTGCGTCCGCAGAAATTCCCGCGCACCGGCTATGTCTTTGCCAATGGCGAGGATGAAACGCCGCTGGTCAACGACGGCACGATCCTCGACGATCCCAGCCAGTACGTGAACATCTTCACGGCGCTGGACGGTGACACGATGGACGTCGCTTGGCAGGTGATCGTTTCGGGCAACCTTGACAACACCGACTGCGACTACCAGGGCAAATACGCCTTCTCGACCTCGTACAACTCGGAAATGGGCATGACCCTGGCCGAGATGACCGAGAACGAGATGGACCACGTGGTCATCTTCAACATCAAGGCGATCGAAGAGGCCGTTGCCGCTGGAAAATTCCAGGAGCTGAAAGGCGTCCCGGTGGTTGATGGCCGCAAGGAGGCCAACAGCCAGTTCACCCGCTACGTGCCGATCCCCAACAGCCCGCACGGCGTCAACACCGCCCCCGACATGAAACACGTGGTGGTCAACGGCAAGTTGTCCCCAACGTGCTCGGTGATCGACGTGACCAAGGTGGATGCGCTGTTCGACAGCAATGCCGAGCCGCGCTCGTGCATCGTCGCCGAACCGGAACTGGGGCTTGGGCCGCTTCACACCGCGTTCGACGGCAAGGGGTTCGCCTACACCACGCTGTTCCTCGACAGCCAGATCGTCAAGTGGGACATGGACAAGGCAGTGCGGGCCTTTGCCGGCGAAGACGTGGACCCGATCGTCACCAAGACCGACGTCCACTACCAGCCCGGACACAACCACACGTCCATGGGTGAAACCAAGGAAGCCGACGGCAAGTGGCTGGTGTCGCTCAACAAGTTCTCCAAGGACCGGTTCATCAACGTCGGCCCGCTGAAGCCCGAGAACGAGCAGATCCTCGACATCACCAACCCCGACATGCCGGTGGTGCACGACGGCCCGACCTTTGCCGAGCCGCACGACGTGATCATCGTGCGTCGTGACATCGTGAACCCGGTCAATGTCTGGGATCGCAACGACGTCACATGGGAAGACGCCCGCAAACAGGCCGAGGCCGACGGTGTCGATCTTGACTGGGGCCACGACGACCTGATCCGCGACGGCAACAAGGTGCGGGTCTACATGTCCTCGGTGGCGCCTGCGTTCTCGTTGGAAAAGTTCACGGTCAAGCAGGGCGACGAGGTGACGATCTATGTCACCAACATGGACGACGTGGATGACGTGACCCACGGCTTTACCCTGGGCAACTACGGTGTCGCGATGGAAGTCGCGCCGCAGGCGACCGCCTCGGTCACCTTCACCGCAGATCGTCCGGGCGTGCACTGGTTCTATTGTCAGTGGTTCTGCCACGCGCTTCACATGGAGATGCGCGGCCGGATGTTCGTCGAACCGTCGGGCGCCTGATCATGCGGTTGCTCTGGGTCCTGTCGTTGCTTCTTGCCACGCCGCTTGCCGCGGACGAGTGGGACGTGCCGGTGCGGCCCGGGGCAATCACCGAAACACTGGCCCGGGCCGCAGAGGGCGATGTGCTTCGCCTGCGGCCCGGGACCTACACCGAGACAGTGGAACTGACCTTCCCGGTCACGCTCGATGGGCAGGGACACGCGATCCTCGACGGGCAGGGCGAAGGCAGCGTCGTCACGGTGACCGGCAT
This sequence comes from uncultured Tropicimonas sp., assembly GCA_947495685.1. Classification (GTDB taxonomy): domain Bacteria; phylum Pseudomonadota; class Alphaproteobacteria; order Rhodobacterales; family Rhodobacteraceae; genus Tropicimonas. Next base: position 153,294 of record CANLZY010000009.1, on the reverse strand, counting down.
GGATGTCACCGTCACGGGGATCACGGTCATTGGATCGGGATCCGACCACGAGGGGATCGATTCCGGCATCAAGCTGACAAAGACGGCCGACAGGGCCGTCGTCCGCGACAACGTGCTGGAGGGTAATCTCTACGGCGTCGACATCCACGGCGCGCGCGATGCCCTGGTTGCCGACAACTCCATCACCGGGCGCACGGACAAGCGGATGAACGCCCGTGGGAACGGGATCTATGTCTGGAACGCTCCGGGCGCGGTGGTCGAAGGCAACCATGTCCGGCTCGGGCGCGACGGGATTTTCGTCAACTCATCCAAGAAGAATATATTTCGCAACAACACCTTCCGAGATCTGCGCTTTGCAGTGCACTACATGTACGCCAACCAGTCCGAAGTGACGGGCAACGTCTCCATCGGCAATCACCTCGGCTATGCGGTGATGTTCTCCAGCCGGGTGAAGGTGGCCGACAACGTCTCCATCGACGACCGCGACCATGGCGTGATGATGAACTACGCCAACAACAGTGTAATCACCGGCAACTTCGTGCGCGGGACTGAAAAGAAATGCGCCTTCCTCTATAATTCCAACAAGAACACCTTCAGCGGCAACCACTTCGAGGGCTGCGGCATCGGCATCCACTTCACCGCCGGGTCGGACGGCAACCGAATTCTCGGCAATGCCTTCATCGGCAACCGGACCCAGGTGAAGTATGTCTCCACCCGCTGGGTGGAATGGTCCGAGGAGGGCGAGGGCAACTACTGGAGCGACTTCGCCGCCTATGACCTGAACGGGGACGGCATCGCCGATGCGGCCTACCGGCCCAACGACAGCATGGACCACGTGCTCTGGACCCAACCGGCGGCAAAACTGCTGCTGGGGTCGCCAGCCGTGCAATTGGTGCGCTGGTCGCAATCCGCCTTCCCGGCATTGCTGCCGGGCGGCGTCATCGACAGCCACCCGCTGATGCAACCACGCAAGATCGACCTCACCGGACGAGAGGGATTGAATTGACCGACATCCTGACCATCGACAAGGCCAGCAAACGGCGCGCAAGGCAGCTGACACTCGACGCCGTCAGCCTGACACTCGCCGCTGGCGAACGCGTGGCATTGCTGGGCCACAACGGCGCGGGAAAATCCACGCTGATGAAGCTGATCCTCGGACTGACATCGCTCGATGGCGGGCAGATCCGCATCGCCGGGGCCAAACCCGGCAGCGATTCCGCCCGCAGGGCCACGGCCTTCCTTCCGGAAGCGGTGAGCTTTCACAAATCCCTCACGGGACGCGACCAGCTTGCCTTGTTTGCCCGTCTCGCCGGTGTCGGCACGGCGCCGGTGGCCGGCCTGCTGGGCCGGGTCGGGCTGGCCGAGGCCGCCGACCGGCGCATCGGCACCTATTCCAAGGGGATGCGGCAGAGGCTCGGCCTCGCGCAGGTCCTGCTCGGCAAACCCGCCGTGGCGTTGCTGGACGAACCCACCAGCGGGCTGGACCCGATTTCCCGGCAGGAGCTTTACACCATCATCGACGAACTGGCCGCACAGGGCACCGCCGTTCTGGTCGCCTCGCATGCGCTGACCGAGGTCGAGGCGCGCACCGACCGGATCGCCATCCTGCGCAACGGGCGGCTGGTGGCCAATGACACGCTGGCACGCCTGTCCCACAAGGCCGGCCTGCCGACCAAGCTGCGCATACGTGCCCGCCACGGCGAAGCCGACCGGATCGCTGCGGACACCGGCGGACGGCGCATCAACGGCGCCTCCGTCGAGCTGTCCTGCGCCGCGGACGCCAAGATGGACCACCTGCGCCGCTTCGCCGCCATGACCGACATTGTCGAGGATATCGAGATGACTCCGCCGCGGCTCGAAGACCTCTATCGCCACTACGCACAGGAGGAAGGCGCATGATTGGTCGCATCCTTGCCGTCGCCCGCACCGAACTTCTCATCGTCCGCCGCAACCGCTGGCTGTTCCTGGCGACGCTCATCATGCTGCTGTTCGCGCTCGCCCTGACGTTTGCCGGATCGGCCCCGACAGGCACGCTGGGCGTCGACCGGCTGACCGTTGCGGTGGCGTCGATGACCACGCTTTCGGTCTATCTCGCGCCCTTGCTGGCGCTGATGATGAGCTTCGATTCCATTGCCGGAGAGGTCGATCGCGGCAGCCTCGCGCTGCTCCTGTCCTACCCGGCGGGGCGGGGCGAAATCCTCGGCGGCAAATACCTGGCGCACCTCGCGGCGCTGGCCTTTGCAATGACTGTCGGGTTCGGCACCGCCGGTCTCGTCGCCGCAGCCACCGGCGGGGCCTCGCTGGAGAGCGCGCTGGCGCTCGGACGGCTGATCGGCACATCGATCCTGCTCGGGGCGGTCTTCCTGGCCATTGGCTACATGCTGTCGAGCCTCGCTGGCAGCCCCGCCGCCGCCGCCGGCCTGTCCGCCGCCGTCTGGCTGGTGGTGGTCGTGCTCTACGATCTTGGCCTGCTGGGGGCCGTCGTGGTCGATGCGGGCGGGTATTTCACCCAGAACGTCTTTCCATGGGTGCTGACGGCCAACCCTGCCGACGCGTTCCGCCTCTGGAATGTCGCCGCCTCTCCGGATGTGGCGCTTGCCACCGGAATGGCCGGTGTCGCCGGCAGCCTGCCCGTCTGGGCCGCGCCAGCCTCGCTCGCCTTCTGGCTGGTGGCCGGATTTGCGCTTGCCCGCGCCGCGTTGCGGAGGCTGGAGCCATGAAGCACCTTCTCTTGCCCTGCCTCTTGCTGCTGGCCGCCTGCAAGCAGGAGGTCGCGGATATCCCCGATCCGACCCCGATGACCGAGACGGCGCTCAGCTATTTCTGCCAGATGAACGTGGCGGAACATGGCGGGCCGAAGGGGCAGATCCATCTCGAAGGCTACGCTGCACCGATCTTCTTTGCCCAGGTGCGGGACCTTGTTGCCTATCTCAAGGGCCCGGAACGGGATGCCGACATTCTCGCCATCTATGTCAGCGACATGGGGGCAGCCCCGTCGTGGGCCGAGCCGGGAGTCGAGAACTGGATCGCGGCAGAAAGCGCCCAGTTCGTCGTCGGCGCCGAGGTGGCTGGCGGCATGGGCGCGCCCGAAATCGTGCCCTTCGCGACCCCGGACAAGGCGCAAGCCTTCATAGATCAATATGGCGGCGCCTCGATGCCGCTCGATACCATTCCCGACGCGGCCGCCATCGGTGCGGTCGACCTGGACCAGCCGTTGGAGCAACCCTCATGATTTCGTCCCTGTCGCGCCGGCGATTCCTTGCAATCGCGGCCAGTGCCGCCGCCGCACCGGCCATGGCCAGCCTGCCCACCGCCCGATGGAACGGGATCGCGCTTGGCGCCGGGGCCAGTATGCGGCTCGAAGGGGTATCGCCCGATCAGGCCGCGCCCGTTTTCACCGCCGTGGAGGCGGAACTGCGTCGTCTGGAGGCCATCTTCAGCCTCCATCAGCGCGGGTCCGCCATCGACAGGTTGAATCGCGACGGCCGCCTCGATCATCCGCCGGCCGAACTGCTGGAGGTGCTGAGCCTGGCCGGGCGCCTGCACGACGTCACCAATGGAGCCTTCGATCCGACGATTCAACCGCTCTGGCAACTTCAGGCGGCGGGCGCGGTCTCGGGCCGCGCGCCCATGACCGGGGACCTCTCGCAGACACTCGAACGGACGGGGTGGCACCACCTGCGGTTCGACAGCCGACAGCTTGCCTTCGCGCGTCCCGACATGGCGCTGACGCTCAACGGGATCGCACAGGGGTATATCACCGACCGGATCGCGGCGCTGCTGCGCGCACAGGGCCTGCGGGACATCCTGATCGACATGGGTGAGATCGCGGCCAGTGGCACCCGCTCCGACGGGGCGGACTGGATGGCCGGTGTCGCCGGGCCGGATGGTCGCATCGTCCGCAAGGTGCAACTGCGCGACAGGGCGCTTGCAACCTCGTCGCCCGCCGGAACCCTGCTCGACCCACTGGGTCAGGTCGGGCACATCCTTGATCCGCGAACGGGGCAGCCGGCAACAGGGCATGGCGTGGTTTCCGTCAGTGCGCCGCGCGCCGCACTTGCCGATGGCCTGTCCACCGCCTGCTGCCTGCTGACGGCAGAAGAGGCGGCCATCGTTGTCGCTGCTTTCCCGGATGCTCGGCTGGAAGCGATGGCCTGAAGCCGGCCGCGCCGCCCTGGCCGCTGCGCTGTTACCTGTCGGCCTCGTCCATCAACCCGCGCACCCACCTGGCTGCGAACCAGCCAGCCGGGACACCGATCGGAATGCAGAGCCAGAGCGCCAGGCCCGGTGAGATCGCGGGCAGGCCGATGGCCTGTCCCATCAGGCCCAGCATGAAGAGGTTGATCGCAACAGCCGCCGCGGCGAAGGGATAGAGCAGGATGGCGAGCTTGCCCACCGACCAGCGGCCCGCCGTTCCACCGTCGTTGTTGGGCGGTACCTGCTCTGGGCAATCGGGTTTTGTGCCGGACATGTCCGCTGCTCCGTTTCCACGGGTGGTGATGCCCGACGATGGCAAGGTGTCAGCCTGTCTGCCTTGACTTTCGTTAAGGGACGGGACCGGGCGAGGCGGAATTTCCTCATCCTGATCGACAATTCGCCTGCCGCGCTTCCGAAAGGTGGATCGATCGTGGACGCTTGAAAGGGCGTGGCGGTCAAGGCATTCCCGGTGAACGTCGTTGATCCAGCGGGCGTTCGGGCGTCTTACGGTTGGATGGGGCAGGTGGCCCGGCCGCCATGGTTCATCACCTTGATCGCGGGGCTCCGGCTTGCAGTTGGGGAACGGGGCGCGCCGCCGCCAATCCTGCCGATCGCGGAGCATCGCCCATTTTGCGGCCATTTCGCATCCCTTGACTTTCGTTAAGGCGTGTCGGCCCCGAACCTCTCATCTTCGTTGCATCACCAACGCTTCGCAAAGGAGCGCGCAATGCGCGAAGTCATGACCAAAAGCATGGCCCGCAATATCTTCTATGGCGGGTCATTGTTCTTCATCCTCATCTTCGTGGGCCTCTCGGTCCACTCACATCTCTATATCGTCAACCATTCCACGGACAAAAACACGCTCACCGAAAGCGTGGCGGCGGGCAAGCGCGTGTGGGAAAAGCACGCCTGCATCAACTGCCACACGATCCTGGGCGAGGGGGCCTATTTTGCCCCCGAGGTCGGCAACGTCATGACCCGCTGGGGCGTGCTGGACGACCCGGAGGCCGCTTTCGAAACCTTGAAAGGGTGGATGGAAGCCATGCCGACAGGCATCGAGGGCCGCCGCCAGATGCCGAACTTCAACCTCACGGAAGAAGAAATCCGTGACCTCAGCAACTTCCTGATCTGGACCGACCACATCGACGCCCAGGGCTGGCCGCCGAACGACGCCGGCTGAGGGACCGAGAGGACAGAAAAATGAAATACCAATCACAGAAAATCGCCCTGGCCTATTTCGCGGTCGCGATGGGACTCTTTGCGGTACAGGTCACCATGGGGCTCGTGCTGGGCTGGGTCTACGTCTCGCCCAACTTCCTCAGCGAGTTGATGCCGTTCAACATCATGCGGATGCTGCACACCAATTCGCTGATTGTCTGGCTGATCTGCGGCTTCTTCGGCGCGGCCTATTTCCTGATCCCGGAAGAGGCCGAGCGAGAGATCTATTCGACCAAGCTCGCCTACCTGCAACTCCTGATCCTCGTGGTCGGAACGCTGGGCGTGGTCGTGACCTACACGTTCAACCTGTTCGAGGGCAACTGGCTGCTCGGCAAGGAAGGCCGCGAGTTCATCGAGCAACCCAAATGGGTCAAGCTCGGCATCGTCGTGGCTGCGCTGATCTTCCTCTTCAACGTCTCCATGACGGTTCTGCAGGGCAAGAAGACGGCGATCTCCAACATCCTGCTGCTCGGCCTCTGGGGGCTGGCGCTGCTGTTCCTGTTCTCGTTCTACAATCCGGAGAACCTCAGCCTCGACAAGCAATACTGGTGGTACATCGTGCACCTCTGGGTCGAAGGCGTGTGGGAGCTGATCATGGCGTCGATCCTGGCCTTCCTGATGCTCAAGCTGACTGGCGTGGACCGCGAGATCGTCGAGAAATGGCTCTATGTCATCGTCGCCGCCGCGCTCTTCTCCGGCATCCTCGGCACCGGGCACCACTACTACTGGATCGGCACGCCGGGTTACTGGCAGTGGATCGGCTCGATCTTCTCCGCGCTCGAAGTTGTCCCGTTCTTCGCGATGATGGCCTTTGCCTTCGTCATGGTCTGGAAGGGGCGCCGGGATCATCCGAACAAGGCCGCGCTGCTGTGGTCGCTCGGCTGCGCCACGCTGGCCTTCTTCGGCGCCGGCGTCTGGGGCTTCCTGCACACGCTGCACGGGGTGAACTTTTTCACCCATGGCACGCAGATCACCGCCGCCCACGGGCACCTGGCCTTCTTTGGTGCCTATGTCTCGCTGAACCTCGCCGTCTTCACCTATGCCATGCCGATCCTGAAGGGCCGCGATCCCTACAACCAGGTGCTCAACATGGCGTCCTTCTGGCTGATGGCCGGTGGCATGACCTTCATGACCTTCGTGCTGACCTTCGCCGGAACGCTGCAAACCCACCTGCAACGGGTGAATGGCGAGTACTTCATGGACGTGCAGGATCAGCTGGCGCTGTTCTACTGGATGCGCTTTGGCTCCGGCATTGCCGTGGTGCTTGGCGCGCTGCTGTTCATCTACGCCATCTGGATGCCCCGCAAGGAGGTCATCGAGTCCGGTGAAACAGCTGAAGTACCGGCAGAGTGATCGAGATGGATGGTTCCATGACACATCAAACGGAGGGGGCGGCCAATGCCCCCTTCTACCTGCCACAGTCCGACGAATGCGCGGTCTTCGCGGCAGCCCATGCAAACGGCCTGCCGGTCCTGCTGAAAGGGCCGACAGGCTGCGGCAAGACCCGCTTTGTCTCCCACATGGCAGGGCGGCTGGGCCGCAAGCTGTATACGGTTGCCTGCCATGACGATCTGGCCGCAGCCGACCTGATCGGGCGCTACCTGCTCAAGGGTGGCGAGACGATCTGGGTAGACGGCCCGCTCACCCGGGCGGTGCGCGAGGGGGCGATCTGCTATCTCGACGAGGTGGTGGAGGCGCGCAAGGATGTCACTGTCGTATTGCACCCACTTACGGATGACCGACGCATCCTTCCCATCGATCGCACGGGTGAGGAACTGGAGGCGGCGCCGGGCTTCATGCTCGTCGCCTCCTATAACCCCGGCTATCAGAACATCCTGAAAACCCTGAAGCCTTCCACCCGTCAGCGGTTTCTCTCCGTCGCGTTCGACTTCCCCAAGCCCGACCTGGAAGTGCAGGTCGTGGTGCAGGAAAGCGGACTCGGCGAGGATCAGGTACGCTCGCTTGTCCGACTGGCGGGCAAGCTGCGCGCGCTCAAGGGGCAGGATCTGGAGGAAGGCGTCTCGACCCGTCTGGTCGTCTATGCCGCCACGCTGATCCAGCAGGGCATGGGCGTCGAACGGGCCATTCTCGCGGCCATGATCGAACCGCTGACCGACGACGAGGACGTCAAGCGCGGGCTGCTCGACCTCGTCACGGCCGTGTTCGGATAGGGCCGCCCGATGGCCAGGATCGACTTCGAGCCGTGGGAACCCGAGGAAACCGTCGGCAAACTGTGGCACGCCTTCGCCAGCCGCCTCGATGCGCCCGAGGTGCATCACGGTGCCGCGGTCGACCTCTCCGAGGTATCAGGGCGGCTGGCCGTCCTGTTCCGGGGGTTGGGGGGCAGCCATTCCGTCGAGCTGCGGTCAATCTCCGACGAGGTGTCCCGTCATCGGTTGAGTTTTCTGCGCCGTCTTGGCACCGAGGTCGAAACCACGCCTCGGGCGAGCTTTGACGGTGAAATCCTGCGTCTCCCGGCGCGACTGGCCGTGTTCCCGACACGCGAGGCCAATGCCGCGCTCTACCTCTGGCTGGCAGCAGCCGTCGCCCATGCCCCTGACCGCATCGCCGAAGCCGACCCGCTGCGCGCCGACTTGCGGACCCTTCAGGCGGGCCAGGTCATGGTGCAGTCCGCACTCGATGCCGCCCCCGGCCTGCGCGACCTCTATGCCGCGCTGAGTCAGGGCACATTGCATCAACGTCCCAATCCCGCGTTGCCGCCTGTCGAGGCCCACATGGAGATGCTCCTGCGGCACATGCTCGGCGATCCGGCCATTCTGTCGCCCGAGGCGAAGGCGTTTCAAGACGCCATGGCGACTGGTACGTTTTCAGACATCACGGCCCCGCGCGGATATCGCCCCTTCCGACCCGTCCCGCTGTGGCCGGATCTGCGCGAGGTCGTCTTCTCCGCCGGGGACGAGGTGGAAACGCGCGATACCGACGGCACGCCCGAGGAAGCCGGCGACAAGACGCTGCGCGCCCAACGCCGGCAGGCGGATCAGGCGGAACGACAGGACAGCCTGATCCTGCACAAGTTCGAGGCCATCCTGAGCTGGGCAGAGTTCCTGAACCTCAACCGTCGGGTCGATGACGACGACAATGACAATGCCAGGAAGGCGGCGGAGGATCAGGACGAGATTGGCCTCGGGCAGATCTCCAAGGCACCGGCCACGCGGTTGAAGCTTCACCTCGACCTGGCGCCCGAGGATGTGGACCGGGAACGCCTGTCGGCCAAACTGACCTATCCTGAATGGGACGCCCGCACGGGTGCCTACCTGCCGGACCATGTCTGTGTGCTTGCCAGCACCGCGGACGCGCAGGAAGCATACGAGGATTACGCCAAGGACCCGCGCACCGCGCGGCGCATCCGGTCGGTGAAACGTCAGTTCGAGGCCTTGCGGCCCGGTCGGGTGACAACCCGCGGGCACCTTGACGGCGATGCGCTCGATCTCGATGCCACCGTGCGCGCCCAGGTCGACTGGAGGGCAACCGGGCAGGGGAACCAGAGGATCTGGACCCAGACACGTCCGGAAGCCCGCGATCTGGCCGTTTCGATCCTGCTGGATGTGTCCCGCTCGACCGAAAGCGCGGTGTGCGGCCGCGCGGTGATCGACATCGAGCGCGAGGCACTGGATGCGATGGCCTGGGGGCTGGATGCCTGCGGCGACACTTTTGCCATCAACGCCTTCTCCTCGCTCAAGCGGCACCGGGTGTACGTGCAGAATTGCAAGCGCTTCGACGAGCCGATGTCGCGCATTGTCGAGGAACGGATCGGCGGGCTGAAACCCGGTTTCTACACCCGGATGGGGGCCGCCATCCGCCATGTCAGCGCCGAACTGGCTCAACAGTCGCGCAAACGCAAGCTGCTGCTGGTCATCACCGACGGCAAGCCCAACGACCTGGATCACTACGAGGGCCGCCACGGCATCGAGGATACCCGGATGGCCGTGCGCGAGGCGCGCCGCGCCGGACAATCGGTGTTTGGCGTTGCCGTGGACAAGACCGCCAAGAGCTGGTTCCCGCGTCTCTTCGGGCAGGGTGGCTTCGCGGTCATTCCCGACCCCGACAAGCTCACGCAGGCGCTTCCCCAGATCTATCGACACCTGGTAGGCGCCTGAGCATGAGCGAGCCGCAAACCCGGCCCACGCCGCCCAACGCACTGGACGAGTTGCCGGGCGAGCTTCTCATGTGGGTGCTCATTGTCAGCGAGCTGCTGGTGTTCGGCGCCGGGCTTGCGGCCTTCCTGTCGGTGCGGATCACAGACCCGGCAGGCTTTGCCGAGGCGCAGGATCACCTGCATCGCACCGGGGCGGCTCTCAATACCGTGGTGCTGGTCACAAGCGGCTTCCTGGCCGCCCGCGCCCTGCACCTGCGACAGGCGGGACGCCGGGCGATTGCCCGCTGGCACCTGGTTGGCGCGATGCTGCTTGGAACGGTGTTCCTCTGGATCAAGGGCATCGAATACGCAGACAAGGCGGCACAGGGGATCAGCGTCGAAACCCATCCCTTCTTCATGTTCTACTATCTTCTCACCGGATTTCACGCCGCCCACGTCATCGCGGGGATCCTCATCCTCGGTCTGGTCGCGATCTGGGACGATGCGCACACGATCGAGGTCGGCGCCGCCTTCTGGCACATGGTCGACCTCGTCTGGGTGCTGCTCTTTCCCGTGATCTACCTGCTTGCCTGAGGGGACGTGGAAATGACACCGTTGACCCGTGCCTGGTGCGTCCTCATCCTCCTGAGCGCTGCCTCGACCGCCATCGCCGCCCTCGTGTCTCTCGACGCGGCGCCCACGGTGATGGGTGTCGCCATCCTGTTCCTTGCCTGGATCAAGGCGCGCGTGATCCTGTCGCGCTACCTTGGACTGTGGCAAGCGCCGTCATGGCGCACCGGCTTCAACTGGGTGCTCGGCGTCTACTGCCTGCTTCTGCTCGGGCTTTACCTGGTCCCGGCAGCCACCACCTGAAACCTCCCGCGCGGAAGCGACCCTTTTGCGGGATCAAGACAAGGGGATGAAAATGCGTTTGCACAGTCTGATCGGCGGTGCCGCGATTGCATTTGGGGCCGTGACCGTCCTGTCGGGCGGCGCGGTGCTCCTGGGGCCGCAGTCTGTTCAAGACGCAGCGGGCGACATTGTCCGGCCCGTGGTCTGGTTCAACGCGCTGTCCGGACTGGCCTATGTGGTGGCTGGCGCAGGGATCATCCGTCGGCGCGCCTGGGCCGGACCGCTTTCCCGCGCGATTGCCGTCGCCATTGCACTCATGCTGGGTATCCTCGTCGCGATGATCCTTGCAGGCAGCGCCTGGGAGCCGCGCACGCTTCTGGCGATGCTCGTGCGGCTGGCCTTCTGGATCATCGCCGCGCTGGTCGCGCTTCGCTCAGGGCTCAGGCCTGTTGGCTGACCTGGGCGGGCCTCGCCAGCCCTCACGCACCGTGTCACCGTAGGCCACGGCGGCTCAGCGGCCCTTGGTCCAGGAGTCCGCGGGATCGGAAACCGCAAACTCGCGCAGTCGTTCGATGCTTTCGATCGACGCGCTGTTTCGGTCGACCTTGACCCCAACCGCCTTGAGCTTGGCAACGGCCCGCGACAGGCTTTCCGGCTTCATCCCGAGACGCCCGGCGATCAGCACCTTGTCATAAGGCAAGGTCACCACGCAGCTGTTTGCCTCACACGCGCAGATCTCCAGCAGGAACTCGGCCAGGCGTTGGGCGCCCATCTGCGCCTTCAGCTGTTCGAGCTGGTCGACGAGCGAATGCAGATGGGCGAACGTGGAGGCAAGGATCGACAGGCTGACGTCCAGATCCTTGCGCATGATTTCAAGCAGCGCGCTGGTCGGGATCTGGAGCAGATGGCACGCGGTGACGGCCTCGCCGGACACCGGGTATTTCTTGCTTCGAAAGGCAACGGCCTCGCCGAAGCTCTCTCCCCTTGTAAAGACCGACACACCCGTCTCCCCGCCGTTCGAGGCGACCCGAAACAGTTTGACCCACCCGTCGATGACGATGTGGATAGAACGTGCGATTTCGCCGTGAAGAAACAGCGTTTCCCCGCGATCCTAGCTGTGCCAGCTGGATTTCGCGATCAACGCTTCGACGTGTTCGTCAGGCAGACTTTTCATCAGCAGCGAGTCTCGCGCGATATCTCTGCGGTGCTGGTGGGGCACGGGATCTGCCCTCGATAAACGGGAAAACGCCGGAGGGTCCGTGGCGGTAAGGGCCATCTCCGGGCGTACCATACAGCAAACACCGAAGCCCGGCGGGAGGTCAACGATCAATCTGTCACCCGTTTGGGGGCCACTTGATGGCCGCATTGCGAACCTTGGGATCAGCCCGAACCTTCCCCGGGGTGGGCGAAAGATGGAACCGCCGCGTCGACTGCATCGCTGTTCCAAGGGCGGGCGTTGCCTAGCCTCAGCAACGTTATTCGACGCGGACGACCACGCCGGTAGCATGGGGTCAGAAGCGGTTCATGTCTGTGATGCGGATTTGGATTTCGAGTGTCCGACATTGGGTCGGATTGGGCGAAGGCCGTCCGTTTTAACGGAATTTGGGCCCGAAGGAGCAAGAATTGCCGGCGATTTGGGAAGTTTTAAGAAACCCGCCCTAGTGGTGATTTGCACGCAAAAAGCATGGAAGGTCGCCGCCGATGCCTCTCCCCTTGGTCAGATCCATTCGAAACTGGAACAATTGGACGATCCGGCGTCAGGTCTACGCTGGAATGGGCCTGGTGGTTGGTCTGCTTTTGCTGATCGCCACGGTGTCGGTACTTTCGACCGCTCGCATCGCAGCCGTGTTCGACGGCTACCGGGAGACGGCGCGACACTTCATGGCGGGGACTGCTGTCGCTGCGAACGTCTCGGAGGCGGAACTTGCGGCACTGGCCTATCGAACGTCGGGCCTCGAGACACATCGTGATGCCGTTGATGCGAGCATCCAGAACATGATGGAGAACGAACGCCAGTTGCGGACCCTGTTAGAGGGCGACGAAGAGGCGTTGGCGCTGCTTGCCGACAACGACGAGCATATCGGCGAATACCAGGCGCACTTTGAGGCGACCATAGAGCTGCAAGGGCAATATGATGTGTCGGTCGAAAGGATCGACGAGATCGGCCCGGCGCTGCGCAAGACGTTATCCGAAGTGGCTGTCAGTGCACGCAACAGCGGCGACGCCGAGACAGGCTTTGTCGCCAGGGCAGTGCAAGAGGCTGTTCTGCTCGCGGCGTTCGGGATCGAGGGTTTCCTGGCGAGCCAGGAGACCGTGCGTTATGACGAAACGCTGGAGCACCTGAACACAGCGCTTGAGCGTGGCAAAAACCTGGAATCATCTCTCCGGAATGCGGGTCTCAAGGAGATGATGGGCGAGGTGACAACGGGCATTCAGGGATTTCTCGCCGAAGTCGAGACGGTTCACGCGATCGTCGAAGAACGCAGCACCCACTACGCCGAGATGGATTTGATAGGCCCCCATGTCATCGCCGACATCGACGCGCTGCTCGATCAGGTTGCAGCGCGGCAGAACACGCTGGGGGCGAACGGATCCGCCGTGATAAAACAGGTCACACTGTTTACCCAGGGCCTCGGTGTCCTCAGCCTGGTTATCGCAGGCTTCCTGGCCTACCGGATCGGTCGGATGCTGTCAGACAACGTGAACCGCTCCGTTGTGACGATGACGGAACTGGCCCGCGACAATCTTGAGGTCGAAATCGAGGGGCAGGATCGCCAAAACGAATTGGGAGAAATGGCGCGTGCCCTGGTCGTGTTCCGTGACAACGCGCTCGAAGCCAGAGCCCTTGCCGAAGAAAAGGCCGCGGCCGATGCGCGGGAGCGTGCCTTGGAGGCCGAACAGGTCGAACGGGAGAAACTGGCGGCGCAGGATGCCAAGCGGCAGGCCGATCTCGAACGGCAGCGGCTTGAAGAGATGGAGCAGTTCCAGGTCGATTTCGACGCGGTCATCGCGACCGCCGTGGACGGAAACTTTGCAGTCAGGCTGACGTCGGACACCAATATGGATGGCCTTGTCAAACTGGGTGACTCGTTCAATCTCCTGCTGGAGAACGTCGAAGGCGGTCTCGCCGAAACCGGTCGGATCATCAAGTCGATGGCGTCGGGTGACCTGACCGTTCGAATGGCGGGCTCCTACAACGGTGCGTTCGCACAACTTCAGACGGACGTGAACACGACACTGGAGGCCATGAGCAATCTGGTCGGCGAGCTGTCGGAACGCGGGCAGAGCGTGACGGGCAAGTCGACGGAGCTTCAATCGGCGGCCTTCGAGATGTCTCGCCGGTCCGAACAGAACGCGGCGTCGCTCGAAGAGACGTCCGCGGCACTGGAGGAGATGTCCTCCAGCGTGCGTCAGGTTGCCGGAAACGTCAAACAGGCCAATTCCGATGCCCAGACGGCATCGGAGGCAGCCCGCTCGGGCGCCGCGGTCAGCGAGGAGTCGGTGACAGCCCTGTCGGAGATCAACGACGCGTCGAAGCGAATGGAGTCCATTGCGGGAATCATCGAGGACATCGCCTTTCAGATCAATCTCCTGGCCCTGAACGCCGGCGTGGAATCTGCCCGTGCTGGCGAGGCCGGGCGAGGGTTCGCGGTGGTGGCACAAGAGGTTCGATCCCTGGCGCAGCGCTCCACAGAAGCGGTCAGTGATATCTCGGCGGTGATCGCGACAGCCCGCGACAAGGTTACGGCAGGCGTGGCGAACGTCGGGCGGACCCAGGAAACCCTTAACCGTATCGTGAATGCCGTCGAGCAGGTCAGCGAGCAGATGGCAAACGTCGCGGTCTCAATGGATCAGCAGTCGACCGGAATCGGCGAAATCAACATTGCCGTGAACACCCTGGACGCCAGTACGCAGGCCAACGCGGCAGCCTCGGAGGAGGTTTCGGCGGCAAGTTCGGTTTTGCAGGAAGACGCCGGACGCCTGAACGATGCCCTGAGTGCCTTCAAGACCCAAAAGGGTGGTGCCGAGACGTCCTGGAAGAACCGGGCCGCCTGACCCACGTTGGGGGGCGCAACGTGACGGGATACCGAGACCCGTCACGTTCCGAAACGGCAACGGCGGGTTCAACCGGGCATTGCCTCACTCCGAGCCCGCGCAGGCGTCATGTCGAACGGGCAGCCATCCGGATCAGAACTTCGCAATGCCGAGCGCCTCGTCAGGGGCGCTCGATTTGATGAGGGCCGATTGGATCAACGAATGATAGTCTCGACTTCGCTCCCAGTAGTTGCGCCAGTTGGACGGGGTCGCATCGGGGCTGACAGTGCTGACGTTCTGTGGGACCTGGACAAACACGATCCTGATCCAGTGATCGACTGTCAGTTGCCTTCCAGAATTATGCTCGACCGTGCCGCGATCACTCCCGGCTTTGTGTACCCTCTGTGGCGGTCATCAGCAGGATGGACCCGCTACCGTGCAATCTCAAACGCGGTGGGGTGAGGCTGCATTTTCTCCCTCCGATAATCGAGTTCCCCGGCATGTTGATCCGGTTCGTCAGGACGGTGCTGGATCAACGGTTGCAACAGGCGCGACGGGTGTTGCCGTAACTGTTTCCGTGAACCGTGTTCACCGGCGTGTGAACAGTGTTCAGAAGACTTCAGGCGGAGCGGAGCCGAAGGAGCGGCAAGGTGTGGAACGTGCCAGTGGCGAGATCTGACAAGCCACGGCCAAGCAGACTGATGCACCCAAAATACACCTTATTCTAGGCCCCAAACTGGTCAAAAATCCAAGACCACCTCTCAGGTATCAATTCCAGCGGCATTCCGAGATTGACCCCTTTGAACCTGTTCGTTCGACCAACCCGTCATCGGCGCACGCCTTCCGTCGATGTGCGACGCTTGAAGTGCGCGCAAGGTCAATCGTCGTGGCATGTGATCTTGCCGAGACACCGCCCGAGGCTCGCCCTGTCTGGACCCCCGGGCGCACGTCTTGCCGCATCTGGCGCCACAGAAGGATTTCGCCCGGGATCTGCTGTTTCGGACGCGAAAATGAGAAAGTGCCCGACATAGTCCAAGACCAAACTGCGTCTGGGCGAACCAAGCAGATTGGCGTTGCGGCTCCAGTGGGGGGCCTTGCGACGCCACGAGCGTTGGTCCTTATCATGGCTTGTCTTGCAGGTGCCGTCCGGAGTGTCAGTCTCGAAGGCTGCTGTTCAACCAGAGTGCTCGTCCTTGATGCTGGCAAATCGAGCTGTGTCTCGTCGCGACCTGGATCACCGTTGATCGCCAAGGACCTTAGGAAGAAGCCGCGGCGTTTGCGTCAAAGAGTTGTCGGGACTCTGACATGGAAAGCATTGAACGGGAGCATTCCCCAGATACCGACCTTGGACCGGGAGGCCCCGCGGCGAGAGAAAGTGGTGGTTAAATGGCGACCGCGCGGAGATCGCGCCGTGTGATCCGTCACCGTGGTGGTTGCGGGGCTGGCAACCGGACAACCGGCCCGCTGGTCGCCGCAGCGTCCTCGGGATCATGGGTCACAAGAAGCGCCGGGATGGCTCTTTCTCGGACATGCAGAAAGGTGAACCGGCGCATTTCGTCCCGCAAGGCCACATCAAGTTTCGAGAACGGTTCGTCCAGCAGCAATGCTGCGGGATCTGCCAACAGCGTGCGCATCAGCGCGGCGCGGGAGCGTTGCCCCCCTGACAAGCTGGCTGGGTCCCGATCCTGAAGGCCTGACAGGCCTGCCGACGCAAGCGCCACTGCAACAGCGTCGCGCCGGGCCGCACGCCCCTTGATCTTTGGGGTCAGGCCAAAGGCCAGATTGTCACCAACCGACAGATGGGGAAACAGGACCGGATCCTGAAACATCAGACCGATCCGGCGCGCCTCTGCGGGCAGGGGGCGGATATCGACTCCATTCAAATTGATATGCCCGGACAGGGCAAAGGTCGGCGCCAACAGGCCGGCGATGGCGTCCAAAAGGGTCGATTTCCCCACGCCTGAAGGGCCCATGACCGTCGTGACCTGACCGGCCGCGACGCTGAGCGTGAGGGGGGGGAACAGCGGTGCTCCGGGTGGCAGCCGCACCGCAAGGTCGACCAGATCAAGGCTCATGCGGACGATCCTTTCAGGGCGGCACGATTTCGATGCAGCACGGCAGGGATGGCAAATGCTGCGACATAGGCGGCCAGTGGCAAGCCCGCCTGCAAGCTTGCGTAGACCCCGGTCACCCGACGGTCGGAGCCGGACGACAACGTGACGGCCTCGGTCGTCAGGGTGGCGACCCGGCCCGCGCCCATGAACAGCGTCGGCAGGTATTGTGCGACCGACACCGCGATGCCGATGGCCGCGGCGGTCAGGATCGGCATCAGCAGCACGGGCAGCTTGATCGCAAGAAGACGCCGCCACGGCCCTGCGCCAAGCGATGCCGCAGCGCGCGTCAGCCGAGGGTCAAGGGCGCGCCATGGGTCGGAGAGCGCGATCATGACATAGGGAAAGACAAACAGTGATTGCGCCCAGATGACGGCGGTGTAACCACCGTTGATTCCGAGCCGCAGGAACAGGATGTTCAGGCCATAGAGAAAGCCGATTTGCGGCACCAGAAGCGGCAGATAGATCAGGGCTTCGGCCCATCCGGCCCGCCCGCGTTGGGCGCGATCTTCGCCTTCGAGCCACACGATGGCGAGCACCAGCGACAGCGCCGTCGTCGCGCTGGCCAGCAGCACCGTATTGCCAAGGGCACGCAGCCATCCGGCCGTCGGGCTGGCCCATGCCTTGAGTGACCAGCTTTGCGGCAGCGCCTCGGGCCACGGCCATCGCCACGCAAACGACCAGATCAGCAGTGCGGCCATGGCCAGCGCGCCGAGGACAAACAGGGCGATCACCGCAGCGCTTGCGAGCCGGAGGAGAGGTTCGGCCGAGCTTCCGCGCCCGCCACGGCGCAGCCACCAAAGACCAATGTTGCGCATCAGGCGGTCGGCGAACCAGAGGGCCGCAAACGCGCCCGCCACCAGCCCCCCCTGCAGCAGTGCCCCGGCGGACGCCACAAGAATGCGGGTAGTATCGGGGTTCGAAAACAGGCGGGTCAACATCACGGCCAGCACCGGCGGGTTCGACGGGCCCAGGATCACCCCCATGTCGACGGTCGACAGGGCATAGGCCAGCACCACCATCACGGGCAGCCGGATCAGCGGCCAGACCTGCGGGGCGATGACCTTGACCCACACGAGACCGCGCCCATAGCCAAGCGCCCGCCCGGCTGCCAGATGTTGGCGCACCGGGATCTGGGTCAGCGCCGAGAGCATGACAAGCAGGAGAAACGGCACCTCCTTGACCATCAGGCCGAGGATCAGCGCAATCCCCCAAGGGTCGTTCACGATCGGCAGATCGGGAGGGCGGTCCAACCCGATCACGGGGGCAAGCAGCCGCGCGATCCAGCCGGATGGCGTCAGCACAAAGGCCAGGCCGATGGCCAAGGCCGCATGTGGCACCGCCAGAAAGGGCGCGAGCCACCGTGCCGCCGATGTGGTCGTCATGCGCGCGTGGGTCACCGCGCAGAACCCGACCGCCAGCATCAGCGACAGCGCCGTCGACACGAGGCCGGTCCAGAGCGTGAGCCTGACCGCGGTCCACAGGCCCGGTTCGGTCAGCAGGTCGCGCCACGGTGTCAGGCTGGCCTCGACCGCACCCAGGACCGGCATGATGCCAAAGGCGGCGCGGCCGGTCTGCGCCAAGCCTGCCATGATCGGGCCGATCAGCCCAATGGCCAGCACCACCATGACGACGGCCCGCAACGCTCTGCCGTCTCGCGTCATGGTCATCTGGTGTAGCGCTGTGCCCATTCTGCGGTCAGGCGCGTCATCCAGCTTGCATGCGGTTCCAGCAAGGTCGGGCCCAGGGCCTCCAGTGTCGGCAGGGCAGGGGCGGTCGGCAGACCGGAAAAGGCCGCCTGAGCATCGCCGTCCAGCTTTGCCGGATCAAGCACCGAGAACGAGCCCAGGACCTCGATATTCTGCATATGGGCCTGGGTTTCGGGCGCCAGCAGGAAATTGGCGACCACCATGGCGCCGTCACGGTTGGCGGCGTTGAACGGAATGGCGACGAAGCTGACATTGCCGATCGTGCCGCCCTCGGGCACGAAGACCCGCGCCGTGTCCGGCAACAGGCCCTGGGCGATGTCGCCAGCGGTGGAGGCCGGGTCGAACGACATCGCGATGTCGATCTCGCCGTCGTTCATCAATTGCTGCTGGACGGATTGGTTTTCAGGAAAAGCCTTGCCCGCACGCCACAGGTTGGGCTTGAGCGCCTCGTACCACGCCCAGAGCGGCGCCGTGGCGGCCTCGTAATTGGCGTCGGTGACGGGCTGCTGCAACACGGCGACCTCGGGCGTGAGCTCGATCAGCGCCTGCTTGAGAAAGGTTGCGCCCATGAAGTTCGACGGATCGGGGTGAGTGAACCGGCCGGGATTGGCGGCCGCCCAGTCGATGAAGGCCGCCATGGTCGCGGGGGGCACGTCGATCCGGGCGCTGTCGTAATTGAACACGAACTTGGCCAGCCGCCACGGGCTTTCCATACCATCGACCGGCACGGTGAAATCGACCGAATTCGGAGAGGCTGGCGACAGATCGAGGTATTGCGCATTCGGCAGGGTGGCCACGAAGGGACCATGCAGCAGGCCCTTGTCCTTCATCGCCAGGAAATTCGGCCCGTTGATCCAGATCATATCCACCGAGCCGCCGTCGGCCTGACCAGCGGCCTTTTCCGAAATCACGCGGGTCACGGCCTCGGCTGTATCCGTCAGCTTGACCTGCTGCACAGAAACGCCGTGGCGCGCCGAGGTCTGCTGCCCGACCCAGGCGATGAAGGCATTGGTCCGCTCGTCCCCGCCCCAGGCGTTCCAGTACACCGTCTGGCCGCGTGCGGCATCCAGCGTGGCCTGCCAGTCCTGCGCGAGCGCGGGCGTCGAGAGCAGGGCAACCGAGAGGGCGGCTGTCAGGGATACGCGCATTGGGTGGGTCCTTCTTGTTGTCGGGTGGGGCAGCTCAGGCACGGCGGCGCGTGTGTCATTAAACCGGGCGATCCAGTTTTCCAATTCTTTCCGAAAACGCATGCCACCCCTGCCACCACCGGGTCATCGTGGTGATCGCACAGGCAGACGCAAAGACCAGCGCCAGCAGCGGAAAGGCAGACGGCACCAGGCACATGGCCACGAAAACGCCAATGGTTTCGGCGCCTTCGGTCAGCCCGCCAAGGTAATAGATGCCCTTGGTCGGATAGGCCTCGGGGCGCAACCCGCGTTGGCCGGCGATGGCGGCAAAGGCCAGAAACGACGATCCGGTTCCAACAAAGGCCGCAATCAGCACGGCGGCGGCCAGGGCATTCTGGGCCGGATCGGCAAGTGCAAAGCCAAGCGGCATCAGGGCGTAGAAGACGAAATCCAGCGCGATGTCGAGGAAGGCCCCCCGATCGGTGGGCCGGTTGATCCGGGCGATAGCCCCATCCAGCCCGTCGAACATCCGGTTCGCCAGAATGCACACCAGCGCCAGGCCGAACTGCCCGAAGGCCAATGCGGGCAGGGCCAGCAGGCCAATGCCGAAGCCCGCCAGTGTCACCTGGTCCGCAGTGATCCCGCGCGCGGCGATGGCGTTGGCGAGAGGCGCGAGAAGCCGCCGCTGGAACGGCAACAGGGCAGCATCGATCATCCACGTCTCCTGCATGAAACGGTTTCACCCGTCGGACCCGGCGCGACGTGATTATCCGACGCGCCATTCATCGGCAATGAATCTGTTGCGATGGGCCTATGCCGACCCGATCGGGCCGACGTTATCACACCGGACCGTGGCTGCGAGCATCCCCATGGATTGACGTGGTAAAACATGCGTGTGGAAATGCGTGATCCGCCCCGAGTGGCTGGACGCACGTCCGAACCAGGGGGCAGGGCAGGTGGACACGTCACCTGGAGGCCCCCCGGCGGAGATCGGGGAAGGACACGATCCTGCACTGGCAATCTGTGCCGGACCGAAATAGGTGGTAGTCAGGCGTCTGGAGGGCCTCGACATGAAAAAAGTGATGCTCCCCGAGCGACCGGGCTGGCGGACGGAGGCGCGGGAGCTTGGCTTCACCTTCGCCGACATGCACGGCGAGCCCTATTGGGACGAAACCTCCGCCTATGAGTTCACGCTGCGCGAGGTCGAGGACAGCATCGAAGATCCGTCGACCGAGTTGCACGCCATGTGCCGCGAAGCCGCCGCGACCATTGTCGCCAGCCAGGAATGGATGGAGCGGCTTGGCATACCGGAGGCGCATCGGGACCTGGTTGCCGAAAGCTGGTCCAGGGGCGAGCCCGAGATCTATGGCCGGTTCGACCTGGCCTATGACGGCAGCGGACCGGCCAAGCTGCTGGAATACAATGCCGACACGCCGACATCGCTGTATGAATCCGCCTCCTTTCAGTGGAGCTGGCTGGAAGGTCAGATCGAAGCGGGATTTCTGGACTCCGACGACGATCAGTTCAACGCGATTCACGAGGGCCTGGTGGAACGGTTCCGCACCCTGTTTCCCACCGGGACCGACCTGCATTTCACCGCCGCCGCCAATTCGCCCGAGGACTACGCCACTGTCGAGGGAATGGGCTGGGCCGCGCGCGAGGCAGGCCTCGGGGCGCAGTATCTCGATCTCGACAAGATCGCGATCAGCACCGACGGACAGTTCCTGGACGATCAGGACCGGGTGATCGGCATCCTGTTCAAGCTGTACCCCTGGGAAGACCTGCTGCGGGACGAGTATGCCGACCACGTGAATACCGCCAATTGCCTGATGCTGGAACCCGCCTGGAAGGCGGTCCTGTCCAACAAGGGCCTGCTGCCGGTTCTGTGGCACATGTTCGAAGGCCATCCGAACCTTCTGCCCGCGTTTTTCGAGGCAGACGTGGCGGATGCGATGGCCGGGCGCGGTGCTGCGGCGGCATCAGTTGCAGAAGCGTTCGAGCGGGCGGCGCCGGGCCTGACGGCAGGCCACGTTGTCAAGCCGCTGTTCTCGCGCGAAGGGGCGTCGCTGTCGATCGTCGAGGGCGGAGAGATCACCGAAGCCTCCGCCAACACCGATTATGCCGCGCATCCGCGGATCGTGCAGGCCTATGTACCGCTGCCGGTTTTTGACGGGTTCCGCCCGGTGATCGGCGCGTGGGTCGTCGGCGAGACCTGCGTCGGCATGGGCATTCGCGAGGACCGCTCGCGCATCACACAAGATCTGTCGCGGTTCAAACCGCATTTCATCCGGAACTGACCAGAAGGACGGCACAGCCATGAGAAAGCGTTCGAGAACGGTAGCACTCTGCATCTTCGGGGCCACGGCTTTTGCCCTGGCGGGATGCCGCGAAGAACAGGTCGATGCCCAGGCATTTCCCGATCTGGAAAGCTGCAAGGCCGCCGCGGCCGCCGGAGACGGGCTTCTGACAGTGGCCGATTGCGATGCCGCGATCGAGGAGGCCCAGCAGCTGCATGTGGAATCCGCACCGCGCTATGAGAGCCTGTCGGTCTGCGAGGAACAACACGGCAAGGACGCCTGCGGCTCCGAAGAGCAGGTCGCCAGCAGCGGATCTGGCAGCATCTTCATGCCGCTGCTGACCGGGTACCTGATCGGCAACATGCTGGGGGGACGCGGCGGATACGCCCGCTCCCAGCCCCTGTACCGCACCTCGGATGGCAAGTTCACCAATGCCGCCGGCTCCAGCGTCTATTCCGGCAATTCCGGCAAGGCCAAACTGAATTCGACCCAGTTTTCCAAGCCGCAACCGACGATGGGCAAGGCGCCCATGACCAAGGCCACCGCCGCCGCGCGCGGTGGTTTCGGTAAAAGCGGCGGCCTGCGGGGATATGGCGGTTGACGGTATGCACCCGGCGTCATGGACTTCCTTGAAGTTGGCGATGTCGGGAAAGACCGGGGGCGAACCAGGGAGAACGCATTTGTCACGCCAACGCCCGACCATCTGAACCGGATCGCACGAAGGGGGCGCTAGGCGGGCCAGACCACGCGAAACCCCTGATGCGTTGTGGTGCTGTCGGGCGAGGTGCCGGACCGGGCCGCGATCCTGTAGCGAAAGCAATAGGACCGGTGGCACAGGAACGAGCCGCCCTTGGACAGCTTGTAGCCCTTCATCCCGGTCAACCGCTGGCGGACAGATTTCTTGAGCGACCGGATCCTGTAGGGCTCCGATGTCCATTCCCAGACATTCCCCGCCATGTTGAAGAGCCCGTAGCCGTTCGGATCAAACGATCCTGCCGGGGCAGTTGCCGCGAACCCGTCTTGCTGCGTGTTGCTGTCAGGAAACTGGCCCTGCCAGATATTGCAGGGCTGGAACGTGGTGTCGTCCGGCTCTTGCTCTCCCCATGGAAAGGTCACGGCCCCAAGCCCACCGCGAGCGGCGTGTTCCCATTCGGCTTCGGTGGGGAGCCGCCCGCCCACCCATCTTGCGTAGGCCTGCGCATCGTTCCAGGACACCTGCACAACCGGATGATCGGGATGCCAGGCCTGCGCCATGGTGCCGGGGCCGTTGACGTGGCGCCAGGTCGCGCCGTCGACCTTGCGCCACCAGCTGACCCCAACCACGGCCTGCGTCGGCCCCAGATGTTCGGGGACCTGGGCCCAGAACACGAACGACCACCCAAATCTTTCCGCCTCGGTGACATAGCCGGTGGCGTCGATGAACGCCTTGAACTGGGCGTTGGTCACCGTCGTTGCGCCAATTCGGAATGGTTTCAGCCGGACGTCGCGCTGCGGGTCCTCGCCATCGTCGGGAATGCCGGGCGAATGCGCGCCGAGCAGCGCCTTGCCACCGGGGATCGGCACCGCATCCGCCGCCGGGCGGAGGTGACCTGCCGGGAGGGTCTCCGGGGCGGCCTCGGGGGGGCGTGCGCCACGAGGACCTGCCGGGCAGCAACTGGGTTTTGGAGTGGCGTCCGTCATGGGGCGACCCTAGCGTGGGCCCGCGTCATTTTCCAATGCAGAGATCGGGTTGGCACCGGACGTCCTGGTATCCATCAGATTGGCGCAACCATGCCGGAATGCGTGCCGTCACTGCCGCTCCGGCGCGGCTGCATCGACAACCTTTCCCCCGTTTCTCTGGGGTTGCCGGGCGGTGGCAAGATCGGCGTCCGGCCGCAGTCAAATCGAATCTGCAGGTGCGGGCAGGGCCTCGGGAATGATCCAAAAGTCCTTGGATCAATGCCCCTGGACCGACGAATTGCACCCAGGGTTCCAGGTTGGTGCAATTGCGCCCCGCATGTCACCGCCACAAATCCTGCGAGCGCAGAAGGGCCTATCTCGGGAACTGGAAGTTGATGCCGGCGAAGACACCCCATTCGGCCTGACCCGGTCCCGCGGAAGCGATGGAAACCTGGGGTTCGGCAAAGACGTTCACGACGGCCCGTTTGGTCCTGAAGACCTTGCCGAGGCCGGCACCGATCGGAACGTTGTAGTTCCCGGTTTCGAAATCATAGGTCCAGATCGCCGTCGAACGGGCGTACCAACCGTCGCCCAACTGCCTGATCGCAAACGGCTGGAAGGCGCCGGCATTGACGTCCTTGCGATCCTCGTCTCCCGCGAAACTGGCCTGCCAGGTCAGCAGATACCCCCATTGAAAGTTGGGATCAGCAAAACTGAACAGGACGTTGGCAAGTCCGGCGGACCATTTGCCCTGGCCGGTTTCGTCCTCCGTGGCCGTTGGGGCCGTGATCTGCGGACCGATGCCAAAGCTGAGCGACGGGTTGCCGGTATCGATCAGATAGGCGGCAAAAACGTTGAAATCGCCAATACCGGTTACGGAGTCGCCCGCGACGGGGATGGTGTTTACGGGCAGGGTTGCGCGCACCAGCCAATCGCCCCCAAAGGCGTTCACTGGCAGGGCGCCGCGCAGGAAGAAGCTGTTGGAGGTCTTGTCATCCAACCCGGTCAGGCTGCCGTTGTACTGGTTTTGAAAGTTCAGCGTGTTGAAAGAGGCCAGCGGATTGTTGGCCTGAGTCAGCAAGTCTTCGTCGGTTGCGCCCTCCTGCGAAAAGCCTGCGAAAGGGGCCATGCACAGACCGACCAGTGCGATTGCGAATGTTCCAGAACGCTTCATTGGTGTCACCGATTGATTGGACCTTGCTGGATTTATGGCATGTTCCTGTGCGTCGGTCTGGCCAGTTCGTGCCATTCCCGAGGGAAACCGCGTCATGTGAAGTTTTCAGGTTGGTGGGGGCAGCAGCAGTCTGGAAAAGTGCGCGCCTGACGATTGGACCAGATCCACCACGTGAAGTACGAGCTTTTCCTGCACGCCGAGGAACTCGGTATAGTCGCCCGTCCGGGTGAAGACGTAGATTGTCAGAATGATCCCTTCGCCCGTAACCGTGTTGGTTCGGATGCGGGCCGGAAAGTCCGAGTTGCTGAGAAACTCGTCACTTGCGTGCAGAAAATCAGAGACCCCGTCGCGTATCGCCATGATTTGCGCACTGGTCGTGTCGTGGCGCAACGGGACGCTCCAGTAGATGCGGCGGTGATGGCGGGTGGTGAAGTTGACGATCTTGCCGTTGGCCAGATCCCCGTTGGGGATGAAGGCCATGCCCTGGTCGGGTCTGCGCAGCAGGGTCGAACGCAGTTCGATCCGCTCTACCGTGCCGGTTTCGCCGTTGTCGAGCTGGATGTAATCGCCTTTCTTGAAGCGGCCCTCGCTCATGTTGCTCATGCCGGCGATCATGTTGCGCACGAAGTCCTGCGCGGCCAGCGCCATGGCTGCGCCAAAGACGCCGAGGCCGGTCATCGCGGAGCCGATCTTGATGCCCCAGACATCAAGGATGGAAGCCACCGCAAGAACCACGATGACCACCTGTCCGGCCTTCAGGATCCAGTCGCTGCCGAGATCCAGGGCGCCCTTGATCTTGTCGGTCTTGAGCAGGCCGCCCAACGGCACGATCAACTCGTAGAGCGCCGAAAAAACCGCCGCGACCATGACGGACAGAATGATCTTTTCCAGCACTTCGGACAGGCCGGCGGGCAAGACGAGCAAGTTCATCGCGATCAGCCAGCTGGCGGTGGCGTAAATCATCGTCGTGGCCGGCATCAGGGCGTCGCGCACGTCGTCCTTCAGTGTCGCTCCAAGGCCCTTGGTGACGCGTCCGCCGATCGCGAGCGTCAATTGCGCAAGCGGCTTGCGCAGCAGGTACCCGATCGCCAGACAGCCGAGCGCCAACAAAAGGTGATCCACGTTCTGAAGATCGAACCAGTGGCGGACCTGACCAAACACATCATCAAGTTTCAATAGTGTCTCCTCGAAACATCAGGCCCAGACTACGTATCAGCTATCCGCCTTCGTTGCGCGGTCATGGGCCGCCTTCATTGTGGCGCCGATCCCCTGGGCGGTGTTGCCAACGTCCTCGGCGCACTTTTCGAACGGGCATTTGCACTGGTTCCTGTCCGGTTTCCCGGTCAGTTTGTCCCGGTCCTCTTCCACCTCCTTCGTCCCCAGGTGCCGGCGGAGTCCGTTCATAACGTGCTTGAGTGTTGTCATTTTTCTCTGCCGGGGTCCATTTGAATGTCGCGAATCCTCTGCATCTGTTCATCTGGGGCAAGGGGATTGCCCGTCCGAATGCCGATGGTGGAAAGCATTGCGCGTCAGAGGCAACGGTTAGCTTGCCGGCGGTCGCACGATCCTGCGGTGCGCCAGACTTGTCGCGGGTTTCAGCCTGTATCGACCCTGCCGCGGCGTCGATCAGAGATGTCCGATGACTTGTGCCCGGTTTCACGAACTCGGCGGAAGGTTTCTGGGGAATTGATGGCAAACGAACGGACCATCGGCGAAACCAACCGCTGACGACGAGGTGGGTGCCGTACTGGGTCTTGGGGCAGGGTGCGCCGGGCCCTTGGACGCAAGACATTGCGCCCCGGTGCCGGAACCGGTGCGACGCAGATGTGAGGCGCCCGCCTTCAGGATGTCGGCGACACCGTCCTCGACACAGCGGCGGCAGACGCGGTTGGTGAACGTCAGTGGGCGCGGCGCGGCAAGGGGCTTGCTTGAACGATCCGGTGATCGCTTGCAGCAAGCGCCGTGCGCAGCCAATCAGGGCTCAGCGTTCCCCGGGCCTTGCCTTTGTTCGTGTTCACTGGTGCCGATCAGGCTGCGGTCCAGACACGCCAGCCAGTTGGCACTGGCGAGCTTGGAAAGCAGGGCGTCGTCATAGCCATGGTCTGCGAATGCCTGCAGCAGGGGCTGCACCCCGGTCACATCGCCGATCAGGTTCGGGATGATGCAGCCGTCGAAATCGGAGCCAAGTCCCACGTGGTCTTCGCCCAGGTGTTCGATCAGGTGGTCCATGTGCCGGATCATCGTGTCCCAGCCCATCTCGGGCGATGGGCTGCCATCGGGGTGCAGGTAGAACGTGGCAAAGTTCAGGCCGACCAGTCCGCCGGTGTCGCGGATCTGGTGCAACTGCCGATCGGTCAGGTTGCGGGGCGAGGCGCTGTGGGCAAAGGCGTTGGAATGGGTCGCGACCAGCGGCGCGGTCGACACCGCCGCGACGTCGTTGAAACCGGCCTCGTTCATGTGCGACAGGTCGATCAGGATGCCCAGTTCGTTGCAAAGCCGTACCAGGTCCTTGCCCGTTTCGGTCAGCCCCGGCCCGATATCCGGCGTGCCGGGAAAGGCCATCGGGACCCCGTGGCCAAAGATCGTCGGGCGGCTCCATACCGGGCCGAGCGACCGCAGCCCCATGTCGTGGAACAGATAGAGCGCATCCAGGTCCGGCCCGATCGCCTCGGCGCCTTCCATGTGCATGACGCCGGCGATGGTGCCCTTGGCTATTGCCGTGCGGATGTCGTCGGCGCTGCGACAGACCTTGAACGCCGCGGGTGCTGTGCGTTCCATCCAGTGCATCAACCCCGCCATGGTCAGCGCCGTGGATTGGGCGACATCATGGGTCATCAGCGGCGGCATCGGGATGTCGTAGGGCGGATTGGCCATCATCGCCTTGAAATCGGGCGGCGGGCCACTCGACACGGGCGGCACGAAGATCGCGAAAAGGCCACCCGCAAACCCGGCCTGTTGCATCCGCGCCAGATCGAGATGACCCTTATGCTCCGTTCCCAGCCAGGTGTCCTCTCGCGGATCGGGGGACATCATCAACCGCAACAGGAAATCATTGTGCCCGTCGAAGAAGGGTATCGGATCGCTCATTGGTTCAACCTCGTGCGTTGGGCACGACCCTGCGGGTCACTGTGCGGCAAGATAATCTTCAACCTCCTGCAGCAAGGCCGTGCAATCGGAATCGACGATGCCAAGGGTCTCGAAGTGGTTGACGATATTGGCCAGATACGCCTTGCTGGAGCCCAAAATCCCGGCGCCGTTGGCGATCAGATGGATTTGGTCCGCGCGCGTCAAGGTCAGGTTGATCGCCTCTGCCGCATGATCTGCCACAAACGTCAGGGTCGTTTGCGATTGGCCATCGAGGTCTGCCGTCACATAGGTCGGAACGTAACCCGGGCCGATCATTTCGCGTCGCCACAGGATCTCGGTTTCGGTATCGACATCCTCGGCCCGGATCCTGAACGCCAGCCCCTCACAGGATCCGCCGCGATCCAGCGCTGCCATCAGGCCCGGCGCCTCCTTGGTGCCCCGCCCGCCATGGACGTCCAGAAGGATGAAATGGCGCGAATACCCCGGGACCGTGGCGCGGCGCACCTCGGCAAAATGAAACGCCGGGTCCCACATCAGTGATCCGAAAGCAAACACCCAAAGGTCGCCGCTGTCGTGTTCGGCCAGCGTCCGCGCGCGAAGGCTGTCACGTTCGTCCTGCGGATGTATCCAGTCGCGGGCAGATTCCAGTTCAGGATGCTTGTCGATCATGGCCTCGACATCGAAGTCGCGAAAAAACGATCCGAGCGGGTCGACGATCTGTTCCCGAAGTTCCGGGTGGTGCAGAAAGGCGTCGGTTTGGTCAGGCATGTGGCCCTCCGAAGGCGTGCAGATCAATCTGGCGTCGGACCCGTTTCGGTCAGGACCGTGACAAAAATTCGTGACATGGCAAAATCTTCTCTGGAGAAGCCTACAGGGCGAATGCCACCCCGGCGAGCGCGAAAACGGGCGCAATCCGTCGTCCCGGCTGATGCCCCGTGCCAGACAGGTCCGGTCCGGCATTCGGCCGCGCCATGGCCCTGATCGTGCCCGGGGGGGCAGGGCGGGCAAAGGCTTGCGGCCGGGGGCCGGACGCGCAAGCATGGTTGTGGACCGCGGCGCGGCATGCGCGATTGCCTGATCCGGGGACGCGGTGCGGGCTGTCCGGTGAAAGCCGTTTCGCCAACGCGGATGGTCCAATCGATGCCAAAAAGGGAGATCAACGTGGCAAAAGTGGCACTTCTGGGTGTGAAGGGCGGCCCGGCGATCCGCCCGGGGTCTTCGATGCCGACCTCGACCCTGTTGCAGATGGGCGGGCGGATTTTCCTCGTCGATGCCGGGCTTGGCGTTTCAGCGGGTGTCATTGCCCAAGGCATCGGGCTACACGAGATCGAGGTGATCTTCATCACCCACCTGCATTCCGATCACTACCTCGAACTCGGTCCGCTCTTGCACACTGCCTGGACGGCAGGCCTGAAGCGCAAGGTGACGGTGATCGGACCGGCTGGTCTGAAACGATACTTCGACGGATTTTGGGACTCGATGGCCGACGACATCGAACTGCGGATCGCTGACGAGGGCCGGCCCGACCTGCGCCAGATGATCGATCTGCGGCTTTTGACAGAGGGCGAGGTGCAGGGCATCGATGGATTGTCGGTATCCACACTGCGCAACCAGCATCCTCCGATTGTCGACAGCTATGCCCTGCGGTTCGAGGCCGACGGCACGGTGGTGGTATTCTCCGGCGACACCGCCTTCATGGACGAAATGTCCGTCTTCGCCAAGGACGCGGATCTGCTGGTGCACGAGGCGATGTTGATGCGCGGGGTGGATGCGCTCTGCGCGCGGGTTGGAAACGGCGATGATCGATTGAAGACCCACCTGCTGCGCAGCCATTGCCCGGCGGCGCAGACAGGCGTGATCGCCCGCGAGGCCGGTGTCGGAATCCTCGCCCTGAATCACCTGGTGCCGGGCGATGACCCGTCCTTCTCCGCAGCCGACTGGAAGGCCGAGGTCGCCTCGGAATGGCAGGGTGACGTTCGGATCGGGACCGATGGCATGGTGATCGCCCTTTGATCTCGCGCACCCGCCGGCATCGGTTTTTTCGCTGGGCACGCTTTTCGATTCCGGGTTTGGGCGGGAGGCAGCCTGGTTTCGGCCGAGTGATCGTCAAGCGGGCAGGGCCAATGCAAATGCGCCAAAGAATGAAGCAATCGGAAAAGACACGTCGCTGACAGAGTGCCAGGACGACGGGCATGAGGGTGAAAGGCGTGGGAAGATCGAATTCTAATTATAGGTAAATAAACGATAAAACAAAGTCAGCCAGAGCGTCCGACAGTGCGTTCGAAGCGATGTGTCGCTATCGTCAGGGTTGACAAGTCACTGCCTGCGGATAGGTTTGCTTAAACGATTTTCCAGACTTTGTCGGACGCTGCCAATGTCTCGCCATGAAACCTAAGCTGAAGGACATCGCGCGCGAACTTGGCGTGTCGACCGCGACGGTTTCCAATGCGCTGTCCGGAAACGGGCGGGTCTCCGAAAAGACCCGGCAGATGATCCGCGAGAAAATTCAGGAGATTGGCTACCTGCCCAGCGGCGCGGGGCGTGCCTTGCGGACGGGCCGCAGCGGCGTTCTGGGGCTGGTTCTGCCGGACATCTCGAACCCGTTGTTCCCGGCCTTTGCGCAGGCCATCGAAGCCGCCGCCGCAGAATCGGGGCACGGAATCCTGATTGCCGATTCCCATGGCGACGCCGCCGCCCAATCCGAGGCCGTGGACCGCATGATCGAGCGCGGGGCGGACGGGATCGTCGTCGTGCCCTGTCGTGGAACGCGTGTCAGCGACACATCGCTGCCGGTGGCCATCATCGACGCGGTCTCCTCGCCGGGCAACTCGGTCTGCGCCGATCATTGCGCAGGCGGGCGGGTGGCGGTGGAGCATCTTCTGGCACTCGGGCACCGGAACCTGATCCTGCTTGGGCAAAGCCGCCGATCCTCGGTGCAGAGCGATCGGATCTCTGGCATGCAAGCCGCACTGACCACGACCGCGCAGGTTCGGGTGATCTGGCTCGAAGATGGCACGCCGGATTTTGCCAGCCTGGTCCGTCAGGGAGCAACTGCCGTCGTCGCAACGTCCGACCTGCATGCGTTGACCGCCTTGACCCAGTTGCAGGGGGCCGGCCTGTCGGTGCCCGGTGACGTCAGCGTTGTCGGGTTCGATGACCTCAGTTTCTCGGCTCGGATCACCCCCGGCCTGACCACGATTGCGCAGAACATGCCTGCAATCGCCGCTACGGCGGTCGCCTACCTGATCTCGCAGTTGCGCGGTGCGCCGCGGCCGCCCGCACAGGTCATCCCGATGAGCCTGCTGGTCCGCGCCTCAACCGGACCAGCCCCGAAACCACAAGAAGCCACCCCCAACATGGAGAAGTGACGATGATGAAGACCCTGATACTCGCAGGCGCCTCGACGCTGGCCCTGAGCGCTGCCGCCCTGGCCGCCGACAAGACACTGACCATCTCGGTCTACAGTTTCTCGCAGGACGCGTTCCAGGAGCTGGTCTACAAGCCGTTCGAAGAGATCTGCGGCTGCAAGATCGTCGTCGAAACCGGCAACTCGGTCGAGCGGATGGCCAAGATCGAGGCCAACAAGGACGCCCCCGTCATCGACATGGCGGTTCTGTCCACCCACGACGCACTCGGCGCGGCCCGCAAGGGGCTGTTGCAGCCGGTCGATGTCGCGGCGCTGTCGAACTATGACAAGCTGTACGACATCGCCAAGGATCCGCTCGGCGACAACATGGGCGTCGGCTACACCTTCTACGCGACCTCCATCGCCTATCGCTCGGACAAGGTGACAGTGGACAGCTGGGCCGACCTGCTGTCGCCCGAACTGGCCGGCAACGTCGCCCTGCCGGACGTCACGACCAACCAGGGCCCACCGGCGCTCTACATGATCGGCAAGGCGATGGGGGAGACAGACACTTCGCTGGCCGCCCCGATCGAGGCTGTTGGCGAAAAGGCCGACGATATCGTCACCTTTTACGTCCGCTCTTCCCAACTCGCCCAACTGATGCAGCAGGAAGAGATCTGGGCCGCGCCCGTCGGTCGGTTTGCCTGGGGACGGTTCAAGGACAATGGCTTCCCGATGGCCTGGGCCACCCCCAAGGAAGGCCAGACCGGTGGCATGAACGTCATGGTGATGACCGCCAACAACGGCAACGAGGAGCTTGCGCTGCAGTTCATGGACTACTGGCTCTCGACCGAGGTCCAGACCGCACTGGCCAACGCGCTGATCGACAGCCCTGCCAATGCCGAGGTCACGGTCTCTGACGAGGTTGCCGCAAACCTGACCTATGGCGCCGGCACCGTCGCCCAGCTTGACCTTCTGTCGGCCGAGACCATCCTCGACAACCGCGACAGCTGGCTCGAGCAGTGGAACACGAAGGTCGTGAAGTAAGCGATGTTTGAAAACCGGGCAATCGGTCTGGCTTTGGTCCTGCCCGCGGCGATCTTCGCCGCGGCGCTTTTCCTGCTGCCGGTCGGCATTTTGCTGGCTGAAGCCTTCCAGACCGAGAACGGCTGGTCGGTCTCGGCCTATGGCGAGTTCTTCGCCTCTCCCCGCAACCAGACCGTCTTTTTCCGGACGCTCAGACTTGGCGCTCTTGTCGCCGGGGTGTCGGCGGTTGTCGGCTACGCCGCCGCCTTTGCCATCGTCAGCCTGCCGCCCACCTCGCGTGGGCGGATGTTCGGGCTTGTGACCTTGCCACTGATGATCTCGCCCGTTGCGCGAACCTATGCCTGGCTGGTGATCCTCGGGCGCACCGGCTTCATCAACAAGTTTCTGGTCGATCTGGGCATCATCGACACGCCGCTGCGCATCCTGTTCACCGAAACTGCCGTGTTTATCGGCCTGTTGCAGCTGTTTCTGCCGCTGATGATCATCTCGCTGGTCTCGGCAATGGAAAACATGCCGCGCGATGCCGTTCCCGCCGCCCGTATCCTTGGCGCCAACTGGTTCCAGGTCTTCTGGCGGGTGATCCTGCCGCTGACCCGCGAAGGGCTGGTGATCGGCGGCACACTGGTCTTTACCGGCTCGATGACTGCCTACATCACCCCCGCCATTCTTGGCGGCTCCAAGGTCCTGATGCTGGAAACGCTTCTGTATCAGCGCGTTACAGTGGCAAATGACTTTGTTGCTGCAAGTGTCATCGCGATGATCCTGATCGTCATGAGCTTCTCTGCCAACCTGCTGCTCAAGCGGCTCGCAACCGCGCGGAAGTCCCGCAAATGATCCGCCTTGCGACACCAGGCGAAAAGCCTGCCCTCGCCGGCTTGATCAAACGCTATATCCATGGGCTCGCCAGCCTGAACGTCCTTGATGACCCTGAAAGCTTTGTTGATCGGCTGCCGCCAGAGCTTGATCTGTATTGGACCGAACCCAACCGCCACCCCTATCTGATCTGCAAAGACGACCAAATCGCCGGTTTCGCGCTGATCAACCGGAATTCGCATTCTGGCCAATCTGTGGATGCCGCCATTGGCGAGTTCTACGTCGCGCCCGAGGCCCAGAGACAGGGCATCGGCCGGGCCGCCGCCCTTGCCGCGTTTGCTGCACATCCAGGCTGGTGGGAGATGTGGATCAGCAAGGCCAACATGCCCGCCAAGGCGTTTTGGAAACGCACCACCGACACTTTGCAGTTCACCGACCACAGTACACTCGACGATGACGACGGCGTGATTCACCGCTTTCTTTTCCACCCCACCGCAAAAGGTGCCGCAGCATGAACAGCCGCCTGTCCACATGGCTGATCCTTGGCCTGACCCTGACCTTCCTGATCGGGCCGTTCCTGATCATCATCGCGGCGGCCTTGTCGGCCGGTAACAACCTCGCCTTTCCGCCACAGGGGCTGTCGCTGAAGTGGTTCATCAAGGTATTCACGATCGAGAGCTTTCGCGCCAGTTTTGCCGTCTCGATGTTCCTGGCCGTGTTCGGCACCATCACCGCGCTGGTGCTCGGGGTGCCCGCCGCCTATGCGATGACGCGCTTCAAGGTGCCGGGCGCCGAAGCGGTCAAGCTGATCGTGTCGTCGCCGATCATCGTGCCGGGCATCATCGTCGGCCTGGCGCTGCTGCGCTATTTCGTGATCCCGCTTGGCGTCGGCATCGGACCGGCCCTGTTCTTTGCCCATACCGCGTTGGTGTTGCCCTATGCGGTGCGCGTCGTGTCGGCCAGCATGGAAAACCTGCGGGTCGACATGGAGGAGGCCGCGCTGTTGCTCGGCTGCTCCCGCTTTGGCGCCTTTCGCCGGATCGTGTTGCCCAACATCCGGGGGGGCGTGCTGGCGGCGTTCATCCTTGGCTTTGTGACCAGCTTCAACCAGGTGCCGGTGTCGCTGTTCCTGTCGGGGCCGGGGCTGCGCACACTGCCCATCGACATGATCGCCTACATGGAAATCAACTACGACCCCTCGGTCGCGGCGCTGTCTGCGCTGCTGGCCGTCATGTCGATCGGCATCATCTTTGCCGCTGAACGGTTTATCGGATTGTCGCGCTATGTATGACTTCGTCGCTCTCAAGGATCTCACGCTCGGCTATGACAAGACCATAGCCGTCGACCGCCTGAACCTAAACATCCACAAGGGCGAGTTGATCGCCCTGCTTGGCCCCTCGGGGTGCGGCAAGACGACGACGATGCGCGCCATCGCCGGGTTGCTGACCCCGCGCGGCGGCTCGGTCCATATCGACGGGCGCGATGTGACCCGGATGCCGCCCAGCCGCCGCGAGGTCGGGTTGGTGTTCCAGTCCTATGCGCTGTTTCCGCACCTGAGTGTCTACGAAAACGTCGCATTCGGTCTGCGATTGCGGCACGAGGCGGACCTCGATTCCAAGGTAATGGCCGGGCTGGAGACGGTTGGTCTGACCGAGTTTTCCAAGCGACAGCCCGCAGACCTGTCGGGTGGCCAGCAACAGCGGGTTTCGCTTGCGCGGTCGCTGGTGATGAAACCAAAGGTGCTGCTGCTGGACGAACCGCTGTCGAATCTCGACGCCCGCCTGCGGCTTGAAATGCGCACCGAACTGCAACGTGTGCAACGCGACACCGGCATCACGATGGTCTTTGTCACCCACGATCAGGCCGAAGCGCTGGCCCTGGCCGACCGGATCGTGCTGATGCGCGACGGCGCAATCGAACAGATCGGTTCCGCGGAAGAGATATACAATTCCCCGGTTTCCGGATTCGCCGCTGATTTCATGGGGTTCGAGACCATTCTTCCGGATGGATCCGGTGGCGGACTGGCCTGGCGGCCGGGCGCGGTCGTGCTTGGCAGCGGCCCCAATCAGGGCGAGGTGCGCGGGGCGTCCTTTGCCGGCGAGCGGCGCGAATACGTGATCGACAGTGCCCTCGGCACCATCAAGGCCGATGTGCCGGTTACAGATTCCCGGTACGAGATCGGCCAGCAGGTCGCCTTTGACCTGCCGCGCGATGCCGCCGTATCTCTGGTGCGGTTCCACTGATGGGAGTCTGGATCGACACCG
The DNA here is from genome assembly GCA_947495685.1 of uncultured Tropicimonas sp. Lineage (GTDB taxonomy): Bacteria > Pseudomonadota > Alphaproteobacteria > Rhodobacterales > Rhodobacteraceae > Tropicimonas. Next base: position 118,262 of record CANLZY010000009.1, on the reverse strand, counting down.
ACATGGGCGTTGACGACATCTTTGCGATCCTGCTTGCCACGCAGGTGCGCGCGATCGACGGGATGTCGCTCTGCTTTGGCAACGCTCCGCTGGATCAGGTGGGCCGTAATGCCGCCGGCGCGGCGCGGGCCTTTGGCTGGCAGATGCCGATCCGGGCCGGAGCCGATCGGGCGATCCTCGGGCAGATCACGACGGCGCAATACGTTCTCGGGACCAACGGCATTCCAAGCCGCGGGGCAACCCTGCCGGACGTTACCGACCGTTTCCCACCCGCGCTGCCAGCGATGGTGGACTGGCTTGGCGAACAGGAGCAGGCGCAGATCCTTGCCCTCGGACCGTTGACCAACCTTGCCACCCTTGCGCTGTCTCGGCCCGACCTGCTGAACAGGATCGGGCAGATCACCTGGATGGGCGGGGGCATCACGCGCGGCAACCACACCGCCTCGGCCGAGTTCAACGCGGCTGCCGACCCTGAAGCCCTTGCTATCCTTCTGGCCCGCGATGTGCCGCTGCTGATGGTCGATCTGGATGCCTGTCGCAGGGTCGAGATCACCGAGGCCGATGTGTCCGCCCTCGACAGCAGCCCGCTGTTGCGGGGTCTGCTGGGCGGCTACCTGGATATCGCGCTCCTCCGGGGACGCCCGGCGATGGCGCTGTACGATCCGGTTGCCGCCGCGCTGTTGGTGCGGCCCGATCTGTTCACGACCGCCCCGGTCGAAATCACCGTGGAGCTTGCCGGGCAGCACACGCGCGGCCGCACGATCGTCGACCAGCGACACCCGGACCGGGCAAATGCCCGGATCGTGGTCGGCATGCAGGCGGAGGCCGTCAAGGCGCTGTGCCTGTCGGCGCTGGAGGGGCGCGGATGAGGGAGCCACGGGATATCAACGACGCGGACCTGCGCGACAGGGCGGTCGCCGCCGCGCGGGGCGACGCCCCGTTCGATCGACTGATCCATGGCGCCACGCTGGCCGATGTCGCCACTGGCGAGTTGCGGCCTGCCGATATCGGGATGTGCGGTTCGTTGATCGCGTCCGTTCACCCGACCGGTCACCGCACCGATGCCCATGACATCGTCGCCGCCACCGGGCTGATCGCTGCGCCGGGCCTGATCGACACCCACATGCATGTCGAAAGCTCGATGGTCACCCCCGAGACCTATGCCGCCGCCGTGCTGCCTCGGGGGGTGACGACGGTTGTCTGGGATCCGCATGAATTTGGAAATGTCGCCGGGGTCGCCGGGGTGGAATACGCGCTCGACAGCGCCGCGCGCTCGGCGATGCGGATCCTGCCGCTTGCCCCGTCCTGCGTGCCCTCGGCACCCGGTTTCGAAAGCACGGGTGCCGATTTCGGCCCGGACGTGATCGCCGAGTTGTTGGCGCGCCCCGGGATCCATGGTCTGGCCGAGGTGATGGACATGCGTTCCGTCACATCGCGCGCACCGCGGATGCGCGGCATCGTGCAGGCGGGGCTGGCCTCGGGAAAGCTGGTCTGCGGACACGCGCGCAGCCTGACCGGCCCGGAGCTTCAGGCCTATGCCGCCGCCGGGATCACCTCGGACCATGAAATGACCTCGGCCGAGGATCTTCTGGAAAAACTCCGCGCCGGGCTGACGATCGAACTGCGGGGGTCGCACCCCTATCTGTTGCCTGACTTCGCCGCCGCGCTGCAGTCCCTGCCGCAGATGCCCGCGACCGTCACCTTCTGTTCGGACGATGTGTTTCCTGACGATCTGCTGGCCACCGGCGGTGTGAACGAGATGCTGCGCCGGATGATCGCCCACGGGCTTGATCCGCTGCGCGCCTTGCAGGCCACGACGTTGAACGCCGCGATCCGGATTGGACGGCGGGACATCGGCCTGATCGGGCCGGGGCGGCGCGCCGACATCGTTCTGTTCGACGGCCTGCACAGCCTGAACGCCCGCATCGTGTTGCGCAATGGCGCCCCCATTGCCGTCGATGCCGGAGCCTCCGACTTCCCCGAGGCCTTTCTGAAGACCTGCAACCTTGTCCCGCTGTCCGCTGGCGACTTCGCCATTGCCGCCAAGGGGCCGCGCGTCCGGTTGGCGACGATCTCGCGGCCCCGGTTCACCGAATGGGGCGAAGTGGGCGCCGAGGTGCACGGCGGCGTGGTTGTTCCGCCCGACGGCACCACCATGATTGCGGTCATCAATCGCTACGGGCCCCCCAACCCGACCCCGCGCGTGGGGTTCCTGCAAGGGTGGGGCCGGTGGGACGGGGCCTTTGCCTCGACCGTCAGCCACGACAGCCACAACCTGACGGTGTTCGGCGGCGCGGCAGTGGACATGGCCGCAGCCGCCAACGCGGTGATCGAGGCCGGCGGTGGCATGGCAGTGGCGCAGGACGGACAGGTGGTTCAGGTCTTGCCACTGCCCGTCGCCGGACTCGTGTCGGCGGCACCGCTGGCAGAGGTCGCAGAGGTGTTTTCCGCCGTTCGTTCGGCAATGGATCAGGTCGTGGCCTGGGAGCCGCCCTATCTGACCTTCAAGGCATTGGTCGGGGCGACGCTGGCCTGCAACGCCGGGCCGCACCAGACCGACCTTGGCATCGCCGACTCCCACACCGGACTCCTGCGCACGTCACCGGTGCTGGAAGACGGCTCAGCCTGACAGGGCGCGCCGCGCAACCGCGACCCAAAAGGCTACGCCGGTTGCTATGGCGGCATCGTTGAAATCATAGCCGGTGTTGTGGTGCAGCGCCCCGTCCACCGCGGGACCATTGCCCAGCCAGACATAGGCACCCGGCGCTTCCTGGCCGAAAAAGGCAAAATCGTCCCCCGCCGTCGATGGCGGAAAATCCGTGCGAACGCCCGATGCCGACACCTCGCGCGCGGCCTCCAGCGCCAGCTCCGTGGTGGCCGCATCGTTGATCACCGGCGGAATGCGGCGAATGAAGTCGTAATCGACGGTCACGCCCATGGCTTGCGCGATGCCGTGGGCCAACCGCCCGATTTCGGTCTCCAACTGGTCGCGCACCTGGGGCGAATAGGCCCGCGCGGTGCCGCCGATGGCCGCGAAATCCGGGATAACGTTCAACGCGGCAGGGTCGCCCGCAGATACCGAACAGGCGCTGACCACGGCCGGTTGCAACGGGTCGACGACCCGGCCCGGAATGGTCTGCAACGCCGCCAGGAAATGCCCTGCCGCGGTGATCGGATCGCGCCCCAGGTGCGGCTTTGCCCCATGGGTGCCAACGCCGCGAAACACCGCTCGCCAACTGTCGGAGGACGCCAGCTGTGGCCCGGCAACCACCGCCATTTCGTCCACCGCCAGCCCCGGCATGTTGTGCAGTCCGAATACCCGGTCACAGGGGAAACGCCTGAACAGGCCATCCTCGACCATGCGCTTTGCACCGCCTCGGCCTTCTTCGGCGGGCTGAAAGATGAAGTGAACCGTGCCAGCGGGCGGATCGGCGGCCAGCAAATCGGCGGCTCCCAGCAACATCACGGTGTGTCCGTCGTGCCCGCAGGCGTGCATCTTGCCCGGAATGGTCGACGCCCAGGGCGGCGTGCCGGTTTCGGGCATCGCCAGCGCATCCATGTCTGCTCTCAGCCCGACACTGGGGCCGTCGCCGGTGCGCAAGGTTCCGACCACGCCGGTGCCGCCAATACCCTCGGTCACATCCAGCCCAAGGCTGCGCAGATGTTGGGCAACAATGGCGGATGTGCGCACTTCCTCGAAGCCGAGTTCGGGATGGGCATGCAAATCGCGGCGCATATCCGTCAGGCGGGCAAGGGCGGTGGACGTTGGCTGTTTCATGGCGCTATTGGTATCCACGACCACAGGGTTTGAACAGGATATACCGTGATGGAACCGCATGAATTCTGGCAAGAGATCCATCCGGCCGAAGTCGCCGTGCCACCCCCTTACGTCAACCGGTTTCCCGCCGAACTGCCGGATGGCCGCATCCTGTTCTTGCCGATCCGGAAACTGGGAAACACCGGCAACGGCATCGCGTCGCTGATCCTCAACCAGGCGGGGTTTGCAGTCGAAGCCGCCCTGGCGGATTTCCTCGCAGCGGCGCTCGATCCGCTGGACCTCGACGTGGTGGTCGGGATGCCGACATTGGGCCTGTCGCTGGCCCGGGCGGTGGCGGAGCGGCTTGGCCATGCCCGGTATATTCCGCTCGGGACGTCCCGGAAGTTCTGGTACGACGATGGCCTGTCGGTGCCGTTGACGTCGATCACCAGCCCTGAGAGCAGCAAGCGACTTTTCGTCGACCCACGCATGTTGCCGCTGCTTGAGGGTGCGAAGGTCTGCCTGATCGATGACGCGATCAGCACCGGAACCTCGATCACAGCCGGGCTGGATCTGCTGCAATTGGCCGGGTGCACGCCCGTCGCGATCGGTGCCGCGATGTTGCAGACCGACCGGTGGATCAAACCGCTGAAAGAGGATCACGGGATCGCGCCGGAGACCGTGCACGGGGTCCTTCGGTCGCCATTGTTGCGCGCGACGGCGGACGGGTGGGTCATCGCGCGCCCCTGACTGTCGAGCAGTCAGGCGGATCGAGTGCCGTCAGGCAACGATGTCAAGCTGGTCGAGGCTTTCGCGCAGGGGTTCGACCCTGTTCAGATGATGGAACCCGTCATCGCCGGGCAGTCGATTGTCATCCTGCCGGTCTCGACCCTGATCATCGCCTCGGTCCTGATCCGCATCGACCGGCGCCTGATCGAGGTCGTGGCAGACCTCGGAGCCTCTGGCTGGTCGAGCTTCCGGCGCGGGGTCCTGCCGCTGATGGGAAACGGCTTGCTGCTCGCCTGGGTGATTGCCTTTGTCCTGTCTTCCTCCGAATATGTGCTGACAGCCTGTCTCAGCGGGCGCGCACAGCCGGTGTCGGGGCTTGTCGCGTCCGACTTCCGGTTCAACCTCGCTCCCAGCCTGAATGCCCTTGCGGTGCTCATCGTGTTGGGCAACATCGCTCTTGTTGTGCTGGCGGAAACGATCCGTCGGCGCTTCTGGGCCACGAAATGACCTTGCAGGACGCCATGCCAGAACACCTCAAATACACCAACAGCCTCGGACAGACCGCGGCGACCGAACTCGTGACAAACCGGCATTTTGCGCCGGAGGCCCCTTATGAGGCGGTTCAGGCGGCGGTGCTGAACGATGCGGCCTATGCACTGGCGCAGGCCACCATATCGGCCTGGCCGGGCTATGAACCGACACCGTTGCACCGACTGCCGGGGATGGCCAGCGAGGCCGGGGTGGCCGCCATCTACTACAAGGACGAGGGCGGGCGGTTTGGCCTTGGCAGCTTCAAGGCGCTCGGCGGGGCCTATGCCGTCCTGCGGCTGCTGGTGCGCGAGATCGCGGCACGCAAGAGGATCGATGCCCCCAGCGTCGAGGACATTCTTGCCGGGGTGCACGAGGATGTGGTGTCGACCCTCACGGTGTGCTGCGCCACCGATGGCAACCACGGCAGATCGGTCGCCTGGGGTGCGCGAACGTTCGGGTGCAAATGCGTGATCTTCATCCACGCCACGGTTTCGGACGGGCGCAAGATCGCCATCGAGGCGTTCGGCGCCGAGGTTCGCCGCTGTGCCGGGAATTACGATGACAGTGTACGCGAGGCCGACGACACTGCACGGTCCGAGGGCTGGTTCGTGGTGTCCGATACCTCCTATCCGGGCTACACCGAGATCCCCAAGGATGTGATGCAGGGGTACGAGTTGATGGCGGCAGAGGCGGCCGCGCAGATGGACGCGCCGCCAACCCATGTCATCGTGCAGACCGGCGTTGGCGGCGTGGCCGCGGCGGTTGCCGCCAACCTGCGCCGTCGATACGGGGCCGCGCACGCCCCCCGCATCATCCTGGCCGATCCCGAGGACAGCGCCTGTTGGCTGGAGACGATCCGCGCGGGCAAACCGACCAATGTCGAGGGCGACCTGGACACCCTGATGGCTGGGTTGGCCTGCGGCGAGATTTCCCTTCTGGCCTGGGACGTGCTGAAACCGCTGTGCTTTGCTGTTGCCTCGGTGGCCGATGCCGACGCCGTGGCGATGATGCGCCGCCTGGCAGCGCCCTTGCCGGGCGACCCGCCCATCGTTGCCGGGGAATCCGCTGTGGCCGGGCTGGCGGCCTTGTTGTCGCTTGCGGCCCATGCGCCGGCCCGCGCCGCGCTTGACCTCGACACGACCTCGCGGGTGCTGGTCTTTGGCACCGAGGCGGATACCGACCCGGATCTTTATACCGAACTGGTGGGTCGCACGGCCGCGCAGGTGAGGGGCGGGACGTGAGCGTCGCGATCGATGTCGGCTGCCCGGTGTCGCGCATCGCGCAGCTGGGCGGGATCGGCGCGCGCGGCATTGCCCCGGTCGGCCAACTGCGACCGGCAGTCTACCTGGAACTGCACCTCGAACAAGGTCCGGTTCTGGAAGCCGAGGCACTCGACGTCGGCGTGGTCACCGGCGTGCAGGGGATTTCGTGGCGCGAGTTTTCGGTCTCCGGCAGCGCGGCGCATGGGGGCACGACGCCGATGACCCCGCGCCGGGATGCCGGGGTCGTGGCAAGCGGGATCGCCCTCGAAGCCCACGCCATCGCGACCGAGGTCGGCCCGCCACAGATGGCGATGGACGGCCGGATGCGGTTTGCGCCGGATCCGGTCAACGTGGTGCCGGAACAGGCGGTGCTGACCGTTGATCTGTGCCACACCGACGAGGTGACCTTGCCAGCGGACGAGGCGCGGCTGTTTTCCGCCGCCGAGAGATTGACGGCGGCCGAAGCCTGTAGCGTGTCGCGCGCCACCCTTGCCCGGTTCGAACCCGTCGCCCGTGATATGGAGCTGGTGGATCAGGTCGTCTTGGCGGCGGGCCGGCTTGGCCTGAGCCATCGCGGGATGCCCTCGGGCGCGGGAGATGATGCGCGGATGTTCGCGCCGAATTGCCCCCCGGCGATGATCTTTGCCCAATCGCAAGACGAAATCAGCCACAACATCACCGAAAACACGGCCCTCAAGCACCTCGCCAACGGCGTCCGTCCGCAGGCAGAGTTGGCCCTTGCCGGCGCCGGGGTGGTGCAGCCAGAAGGAGCGACCGCATGAGCCGCACCATTGTCGCCGCCACTGCCCAGCTTGGCCCGATCGCGCGGGACGAACCGCGCAGCTCTGCGGTCAACCGGATGATCGCCCTGTTGGAAACGGCGCATCACCGCGGGGCAGAGCTGGTCGTGTTTCCCGAACTTGCGCTGACCAGCTTCTTTCCGCGTTGGTTTATCGAGGACGAGGCACTCCTCGACAGATTCTACGAGACAGACATGCCCAGCCCCGATACCGCGCCCTTGTTCGAGGCGGCCCGGCGGCTGGGGGTCGGTTTCTACCTTGGGTATGCCGAATTGATCCGCGAGGCGGGGGCGACACGACGCTTCAATACCTCGATCTTTGTTGATCAGAGCGGCCAGATCGTCGGAAAGTATCGCAAGGTCCACCTGCCGGGGCATTTCAATCCCGAGGAGTGGCGAGCGTTCCAGCACCTTGAAAAACGCTATTTCGAACATGGCGATCTGGGGTTTCCGGTGTTCGAGGCGATGGGCGGCACGCTGGGCATGTGCCTGTGCAACGACCGCCGCTGGCCCGAGACGTTCCGGGTTCTTGGCCTGCGCGGCGCGGAACTGGTCATGCTGGGCTACAACACGCCGGTGCATTACCCGCAAGCGCCCGAACATGACCATTTGCAGGATTTTCACAATCACCTGTGCATGCAGGCCGGGGCCTATGCCAACGGCAACTGGGTGATTGCCACCGCCAAGGCCGGGCGCGAAGAGGGCTGCGACCTGATCGGCGGCAGTTGCATCATCACCCCGACCGGAGAGGTCATCGCGCGCACACAGGGGCTCGGGGATGAAATTACCGTGGCCGAAATCGATCTGGACCGCTGCCGGGAACTGCGCGAAAACGTCTTCAACTTTGCGCTGAACCGCGAACCGGGGGACTATGGCCCGATCTGTGCCGGCGCGGAGGATCGCGACAGGACGCGCGCGAGCACCATCGCGCAAAGCCGGTTGTCCGCAAAGGGCGTGACGGACTGAGCGCAGCAATGACCGACACTCACCAAGGCTTGCGTGAGACCGCTTGACCGTCCCACGCGATGCAGATCAACAAGTGCCTGTGATCAAGTGACAGATCGCACGAAAAACCCAACGAAATCGGCCCTTCATGGCGCAGGTTGGCTTGAAGCTGTATCCTGTCTCCGATCCACGAGACCCCTCTCATATCGGGTTCCGGAACGGAGCGCTGCAACTCGACCTACACTTGCGGGCACTGGACGCCACAAGCTGGCAACAAAGCTGGAGCAAGAGGCCCGGAACGGACGGATCCCGGGTGAGCTCTTCGTGGTGCAGGTGGCCAATCCGATCGGGTTGGCGCAGCGGTCCGTTGCCCAGGTGCAGGGACGGTAGGAGGCCGGATCTGCCAGCAATTTCAATCGTGAACACGCCGACCTTGCGCCAAAGGTTGCAGAGCGGGTCGCAGGCGCGCTGCGCAACGATGCGGTCGCCAATGTCGACCTGATCCGCGCCGCGATGGGGGAAGAGCTGGCCCAGAGGACGCCGGTGTCCGAGGTGGACGTGCTGCGCCACGCACTGCTGCACCTGGCGCACGACGCCGATAACGAGGCACAGATGCACCTGTATACCGGTACGCCGATCTGGCCGGCGGCTCAGGACCTTGCGGCGGACCTTGATGTCCGCGCGGTTCTGCTGGCCGAGTGTTCGGGCGGCAACCCGTTCGACGAGGCCCGCAGTGCTCCCTGGTGGACCTTGGCGGCAGCCAATCCCGGTGTGCCGATTCCACCGGCCTGCCTGGCCGCGACGGTGGAGTTGCGGTCCAACAACCATGTCGAGGCTGACGACATCCGCAACGACAGCGCCGCCCTGATGCGGTTCCTGACCCCGCGCGGGCTGGTGGACGGCGAGGTTGGTCCCGTGCCGCGGCTCCTGTGCGAGGCGACGCCTTTGACGGCGATGCAACAGGTCAGCGCGCCGGAGGTCAGCGCGCCGGCCGCGGGGATCGTCCTCCACACCGCGAAACCTGGGGATCGGGTGCGGGCCGGCGATGTGATTGCCAGGATCGTCGATCCTCTTGGTGGCTCGGTCGAGGTATTGGCACAGACCGATGGATGCCTGTCCGCCCGCCATGACCAAAACCCGATGCCTGGCCCGGAAAGCTGATCGGCAAGATCGCCGGCCGCGTCCCGCTCGCCGAACGAACGGGGAAGCTTCTCGGCGACTGAGCCGGAGGACGGTCGCAGCGGGGTCTAGATGCCCTGCGCCAGCGTGGACAGGATCGGCTCGTCCTGCGTCCGGATCGCGGGGCGATAGGGGCTGTCCAACCCGGCATAGGCCGGGCCAAAGATCTCCAATCCACGCGGCGTGGTGAAGGGCGCCGGGGCCTTCAACAGGATCACGGCCACGTTCTGTCCGGTCCTGAAATGCGGATTGGTGACGGGCAGGGCGGTGTCGGTGTCGATGACACAGATCAGGTCGGGGATTGTCGCCTGAACCTCTCCATCGAGACGCGCGATCAGGTTTTCGTTCTTGAGGTCGATCCGGTAGTGATGCCCTGCGAATGGACCGGTGCCCTCGATCTCGAAGGCCCCAAAGGTGAAACCGTCACGGGTGCTCCAGTCATTTTCCCCGACAGATCCGCGGAATGCCACGAGCCCACCGCCCGCCCGGGCAACCGCGCCCGCGACGTCGCCTCCGTTGTCGCGGGCCTCCCGCCAGATACGGCCCAGGGTCAGGGCCTGGGTGATGGCCCCGGCGATCACCGCGTTGCGAATTTCCCGCACCTCCAGTGCATGATCGATCGCCGCGATGTCGTTGCGGCTGACCTTGGACAGCGCCCGCACGATGCTTTCGGCGCGCAGGTCGTCCATAACGTTTTCGCAAAGGATGCATTCGCCAAACTCGTTGGCCATCACGATAGGATCAGCCGGCAAGTCATTGAGGTAATAGGTGGAATGGGTAATTTCCGGCACAGCGCGCCCGGCTGGATCGGCGTCGAGGATGTAGTGGCCATTCATCGCCGCCGCATAGAAGGAAACAGCCGTGTTGGAGCCGCCAAGCTCGCAGGAAATCGTGCCGTAGAACTCCCGCCCAAGGTATTTCTGGAACCGCCGGTAGGCGAGCAGGACAGCAGGCTCGTCGATGCGGGTCAGCCGATCGTACTGCCGTTCCTCGTCCTCGGGCATCGGCGAGATCGCCCCGAGCATGTAGGGCGTGCAGACCAGCGCATCATCAGGGGCCTCGTCCAGGCCGACGAGGACAAACGCCTTGCCCCGGGCCAGCGCGTCGTCGATCAGCGCAAAGCCGTCGGCAACCTCACCACCACCACCGGTGCCAAGGATCGCGGCCCCATGCACGATATCTTCGAGATCCTGTCGCGAGAGTGTCTTCATGTCGTTGTGTCCTCGTCGGCTGTGCGCGGGCGTCAGTCACGCCGCGCGCCCAGCAGTTTCAGGAGGTCCGTCACCATCGACAACGCCAGCAGCGTCAGGACGGTGACAAAGGCAAAGCCCATCGCGGCGGAGGCAACCACGGGCGAATAGCCATAGCGGACGTTGTTGAAGATCCGGATTGGCAAGGTTTCGACGGCAAAGCCCGAGACCATGTAGGAAATCAGGTATTCGTTGACCGAGATGATCGCCACCAGCACGAACCCGGTGACCACGTAGGGCGCGACCAGCGGCAGGATCACCTTGGCAAAGGTCTGTCGTGGGGTGGCTCCCATGATCCGCGATGCGTCGATCACGTCGTCCGACAGGGCCGCAAAGCCACGCGAGATGACGACCAGCGGCAGAGTGACGAAAAAGACCCCGTGCGAAATGATCGTGGCCTCGATCCGGCCATAGAACCCGGCCTCGGCCCAGAACACGCTGGCTCCCATGGCGATGATGATCGGAGGCAGCAGGAACGGGCCGATGCCAAGCGCAAAGACAAGCTTTCCGAACCCGCTCCTCAACCGCCACAGGACATAGTTGGCCGCCAGCGCGATGCTGACCGCGATCAGGGCGGCGAAGAAGGCGATGACGAAGCTGTTGCCGATCGGGATCAACCAGTCGCTTTCGGTCAGCAGCACCGTGTACCATTTCGCCGAGAATTCTGTCGGCGGGAACGCGATGTTGCTTTCGGCGTTGATCGACACGCCGAAGACGACGACGAAGGGCAGGATCAGGCCGGCGGCGATGGTCCAGATGAACAGGCGTTTCAGCAGGCCGGTCATTTCACCGCCTCCTTGCGCGAAAACGCCATGAACGTGCCGATCAGGACCAGCGTGAAGACCAGCATGATGACCGACAGCGCCGCGCCAAGCGGCATGTTGGATTGGCCCACGGCCTTGTCGGTGATGATGACCGACATGTTCCAGTCCTGCGGGCGGCCCAGCATCGTCGGCATGACGTAGACGCCGAGGTAGTAGACGAACATCGTGACCAGCGACGACAGGAGCGCGGGGCGGAAGGTTGGCAGGATGACCTTGAGAAAGACCTTGGCCGGCGGGGTGCCGAGCGTCTGGGCGGCCTCTTCGATCGACCGGTCCCGCTGCGACAGCTGGGGAAAGAACATCAACGCCACCAGCGAGAACCCGAGCGACACCATGCCGATCAGCATCGCGCCAAAGCCGGGCGACAGCGAGCGCGGATCTTCCCACAGCCCGAGCCAGCCGAGAAAGCGCGGGATGCCGGCGCTTTCGGACATCAGGATCACCCAGGCAAAGCCGATGACGACCTCGGACAGGCACATCAGGGCCAGCAGGCCGATGACCCAGACCAGTTGCCAGTTGCGGCGCATGTCGACGATGATGAACATCGCCGGAAAGGCGAGCGCCACCGTCAGGATGGATGAAATCCCGGCCGACCACAGCGAGCGCATCGAGACACTGTAGTAGAAGCTGCTGAAAAACTTGGCGTAATTGTCGAACACGAAGTCGACCTTGTAGAACCCCAACGGGTCGCGCAGGTAAAAGCTGACCGCGATCATGAAGGCCAGCGGTGCGAGGAAAAAGACCGTCATCATCCCGAACGGGTAGAGGCCGATCAGATGCGGAGCGAGCTGGAACCGTTTCATGACGGGATCACCCAGGCGTGGTCGAGGTCAAAGCAGACCTCGGCCTGATCCCCTTCGCCAAATTCGGGCGCGCGGTCCGAGATCATCGTGTCGATGATCGTGTGGCCGTCGACGTTCAGTTCTGTCTCGATGGAGGCCCCGAGCAGGCGAACGAATTCCACCGTGCCAACCATCTGGCTGCCGGCGGAGCCCACGGGGGCCAGTCGCAGGTATTCCGGCCTGACCGACAGTTTCCCCTTGCCCGACAGCGTCGCCATGGTGCCCGTCGGGCGGCCCAGCGAAATTCCGTTCCACATCACGTCCTGGCCGGGCGTGAACTCGACGTCGAAGACGTTGTTGGTGCCCATGAAATTGGCGACGAATTCCGATTGCGGGCGGGCATAGACCTCGGTCGGGGTGCCGGCCTGCTCGATCACGCCATTGTTCAGGATCACGATCCGGTCGGCGATCGACATCGCCTCGTTCTGATCGTGGGTGACAAAGATCGTCGTCACGCCCAGCTTGCGCTGCAGTTTCTTGACCTCGATCTGAAGGTGTTCGCGCAGGCCCGCGTCCAGCGCCGAAAACGGCTCGTCCATCAGGAACAGCACCGGTTCGATGGCCAGCGCGCGCGCAATCGCAACCCGTTGCCGCTGACCGCCCGACAGCGCCGAGACCGGGCGGTCGAACAGGCCTGGCAGGCCGACCAGCGCCGTCAACTCCTCGGCGCGCTTGTGCCGCGTGGCCTTGTCGATGCCGCGCACATCCAGCCCATAGGCAACGTTTTCCCCCACCGACAGATGCGGAAACAGCGCGAGGCTCTGGAACACCATGCCGATGTTGCGCTGGTGGCAGGGCACCTTGCTGAAATCCGTGCCATCGACGAACAAATCGCCGGCGGTCGTTTCTTCCAGTCCGGCCAGGATCCGCAGCAACGTCGTCTTGCCACAGCCTGACGGCCCCAGCAGGCAGATGAATTCGCCGGTCCCGATCTCGAGCGTCACATCGCTGAGCGCAGTGAACTCTCCGTACATGCGCCGGATATTGCTGAGCGAGACCTGGGCCATTCACATGGTCCTTTCATTCTTGTTCCTGACGGGAGTGGCGGGCCGCGCAGGCCCGCCGGGGGATCTCAGCGCGAGATCATTTCCAGGTACTTGTCGGCCAGCCAGTCGCCTTCGCGCAGGTGGATTTCGGTCTGCACCCGGATCGGCTCGATTTCGCTGGACACGGTGGCGAATTCTTCCTCGCTCAGGTCCATCAGGTCACGCTTTGCCACCGGGGCGACGCCCAGGACACGGGCCATCTCGGCCTGAACTGCGGGTTTGGACATGTAGTTGATGAACTTCTGCGCCGCCTCGTCGTGCTTGCTGTCGCGCGGAACGATCCAGTAGGCGTCGCTCAACACGCCGCCCTCCTTGGGGAAGGTGGAGGCGACCGGGTTGCCGTCCATCGCCGAAAGCATCGCCACGTCGTGGAAATACATCCCCGCGTTGAATTCGCCCGATTCCAGGCCCTGCTGGAACTGGCCTTCGTCCCGATACCACAGGCGCACGGCGGGTTTCAGCTCGGCGATCTTGGCCATCACCTGTTCCAGCCCCTCGTGCGTCTGCATGATCTCGTAGCCGCCAAAGAAGGTGACGGCGGCGATCTCCAGAAGGCCGGAGTTGGTCGAGGACGCCATGCCCAGCTTGCCGTCCCAGTCACCGGTCCACAGTTCGGCCCAGCTTTGGGGGGGCTCGGCCCGGTAATCGGTGTTGGTCACCAACGTGGAGAAAAAGCTCAGCGCGGCCACCGCGAAGATGCCGCTGTCGTCGGACTTCACGAAGCCGTCCTTCAGGAAATCCAGGTTCGGCATGGCCTGTGCGTCAAGCGCGGTCCACAATCCGATGCTCTGTCCGCGCGCCAGCACTTCGTCCGACACCAGCGACAGGTCCGCCGGCGCCTTCTTGGCCCGGGCGGCGTTGGTCAACTGCGTCAGCCAGGCTTCATCGGCGGGTTGGGCAATGGAGCGCACGGCGATTCCGGTCTCCTCGGTGAAGCCGGGATAGATCGCGTCGCGCAGGGTTTCTTCGAAGAACCCGCCCCAGCTGCTGACGGTGATTTCCTCGGCAGAGGCACCGCTGACGGCGGTCAGGCAGACTGCGGTCGCAAGCACCAGAGAGTTGTTCGGCAAGGTCATAGCTTCCCCCAATAGGATAAAGGTCCGGTCGCTCAGGATCGGACTCGGGGTATACCGTGGAAATGCGTGCTTGATCGATCTTCAGGCTACCGCTTGCCGCCCGGCTGGTGCAACCTTGGCGAAGCGGCCGAACATACAGGAATGCCAATGCAAGCATTGACCCTGACGATATGTCTGGCGCGGCAAGGTTTCGGAAAGGGCGAGTGTGAGACTGGCGGATATCGATCTCAGGCTTCTGAGGGTCTTCAAGGCGGTTGCGGACGCTGGCGGCTTCGTCAAGGCGCAAGGGGTGCTGGGCATCAACCAGCCCGCGATCAGCTCCCATATCGCCAACCTGGAACAGCGCCTGAACGTGCGCCTGTGCGAGCGGGGCAGGGGCGGCTTTTCCCTCACGCCGCAAGGCCAGGAGGTTCTGGAGGAAGCCAATGCCTTTCTGGACCTTGTCGAAGAATACTCAAACAGGCTGAACTCGATCGGAAAAAAGTCCGGCGACCTGGTGCGGATCGGCATCGTGGACGGTCTTTTGACCGAGCCGAGCAATCCGCTTCCCGATGCCATCCGGGCCGCGAAGACGGTATGTCCGGACATGCGTCCACGGGTGGGGATCTACGATTTTCTCGATTGTCTGAGCGAACTTCGGGCGAACCGGCTGGACATTGCGATTGTCGGGGTCAGCACCGACGAAGACCTGCCCGAAGACCTGGAACCGGTGGCGATCTTTGATGAACCGAGTTGCCTGTATTGTGCGCCCGACCATCCCTGCGCGATCGCGAATGGCAGTGAAGAGGTGCAGGAACAGCTGAGAAAATCGAGCATCTCGGCCCATAGTTTTCTGTCGAACCCGGTGGAAGAGCAGTTCGATGTCCTGCTGCTGGACGAAAATATCGAGATATCTCAGGGCAATGTGGAATCCACCGTCTATCTGACCCTGTCGGGAACCCATGTCGGCTTGATCCCGAGGCATTTTGCCGATCCATGGGTGCGCTCCGGCGACCTGGTGGTCATAGCCCCGGATCACTACGGGGTCATGTCCTGCTTTCATGCGATCCGGCTGCGGTCCGCCGCCCACAACGCCGCGTGCCGGTCGGTGTGGCAAGAACTGATGCAAATTCAGGAGTAATTGAACCGCTTTCGCCCAAAGTTTGGGCAAATCGTGCGGATCGATGCTTGTATCGGCCCTTGCGTATGTAAGTCGATGACCGGAGTGCCTATCGTGACGGAGCCTTGATCGGCTTCGGGTGTTTCCCGTAGAAATGCGTGCCAATTCCAATCTGCGCCCGGCGGTGTTAGGGGCTGTTGGGGTGTTTGTTGCTTCCGATCATCGGGCGTTACTCGCACAATCTTCAAGGCAGTTCGTTCAGGTGCGCCTGTAGTCGAAGGCCGACAACGGATGCCGCGCACCGCCATCCTCATACAAGATCCGCCAGAGATCGCGGTTGGTCCTGGAATGTCGGGTTCCAGTGCGCAGGTCCGCGAGTCAGGGTCCGGGAATCTGTGACGGCGGGCTGTGGAGGCCTGTCAGGACTGTCCTTCAGCCCGAGAGATCCAGGTTGACGTAGCGTTTCAAAATGGTTGCAAAACGCTTGGTGATTTAGGAACATCGTCCGAATTGATCTGCAAAATACTGGAAAGTCTATGTTTTTGAAGGAAAAAGCCGCGCAATCAACCATTGCGCCCGTCGGCGCTGGCAGCAATTTCGGCGAGGTCGTTGGTTTGAAGGGCGGCGGCTTCATGGTCGTCTGGGTCCAGCAGGTGATCTCGATTGTCCCAGTTGCCGGCGCGAGCGATGAAAGCGGCACCGCGATTTTTGCACGGACATTTGACGGAAGCGGCAAACCTTCGGGCAAGGTCATCCAGGTGAACAAGAAGACCGACGGCTTTCAGGACAAGCCCGATGTCACGGTGTTGAAGAATGGCAATGTGCTGATCGCATGGGACGATGGCCCCGGAACGTCCGATTTTGACGTGGATGCCAAGGCGGCGATCCTGTCTCAGACGGGCAAGGTCGTGGTGCAGGAATTTGCCCTGTCGAGCATCGATGCCGGTGAACAGCGCATTCCCCATGTCGTCGCCACGCCGGACGGCGGCTTCCAGGCGGCCTGGGCCAGCGCGGATCCGGGAGACCGCTGGCACAGCCAGAAGTTCAACGCCAAGGGCCAGCCGGTCGGCGACGAGGTCCCGTTGAATGTCTATGGCGGCGAGGATGGCAAGATCCTGTCGCTGTCCGACAACGTGAAGGTCGTGGCCGGCACGCAATCGTCGATCTATGCGTGGCAGGATCAGTCGCGCATCGACTCCAACGGCAACCTTCAGGATTTCGACGCCCTGTATCTGTCCGGCGAAGGGTATTCCGGCTTTGAAAGCGATATGGCCAAGGTCGGGTCGGACACGTTTGCGGTTCTGCGGCAGGACGGGTTCGACGTGGTTTTGAGCCTGCATCGGGTCAGTCAGTTCAACCCCATCAGCTCAACCGAGACGACCGGGCGGACCAAGGTGACCACGCTGAAGCCCGCCGACCCCGGTGCGAACGGGCAGACCTATCTGACCCTGTGGGATCACGAGACGGAATCCCCGATTGCCGGAACCCCGAACCTGCCCACCTATGCCCGCCCCGAAACCGAACTGGTCGAACTGAGCGGAGGCGACCTGCTGGCGCTCTATGTCGTGGCTGTCGCCGGATCCGGCGAGACCGATATCAAGTACGAGCTGCGCGCCCAGTTGCTCACAAACGACGGAACGCGGCTTGGCGATGCACAGGTGCTGGAAGAGGATTTCACCTTTGCCGCCGGCGGTCAGATCATCCGGCCCTTTGGCGCGCAGGGCAAGAACGGAGACGTTTTTGTCGGCTGGACAACCAACACCGATCGCAACGGCGACGGCACGGTCGAGCTGACCGGTGGCACCTACAAGCTCAAGTATCCCAACAAGACCGGCAACAAGGCGATCACCGAGGGCGATGACGATGTCTATGGTGGCAAGGGCAGCGACAAGCTGGATGGGGGAGACGGCAGCGACGTTCTGTTCGGGCTTGGCGGCAAGGACAGGTTCGACCTGTCCGAAGGCGACGACCAGGCATTTGGCGGCGTCGGAGACGACACCTTTGTCATTGGCACCCTGACCGGAGACACCAACACTTACGGCTTGATCGACGGTGGCAACGGCACGGATCGGCTGGACCTGAGATACCTGCCGGGCGGCGCCACCGTAGGGTCCCTCATCACCTCGAATGGTCCGTACGGGTATCGGGGGTTCCAGACTCGCAATCTCGAAGAACTCGTCGGTTCAGAGTTCGACGACGTCGTGTCGCTGACCTCCGGTGCCAGTGTCGGATTGGGCAACGACAACGATTACAACCGGGCGTGGTTGCGCGGCGGTGACGACCAGGTCACTCTGTTCCCCGGCGCGCAGACGGTCGACGGTGGATCTGGCTTCGACACGGCGATGTTGAATTTCGTGTTGCCCGAGGATGTGACGATCCGCCAGACCAAGAAGGCCGTGATCCTCATCTATGACGACCCGAGATTCGAGACCAACGACTTCAAGCACACCCTGACCGGTTTCGAGGAGCTCAAGTTCACGCAGGACGGTTCCACGATGCGGCTGCGCGCCACCAACGGCGTCCAGCAGCCTGAGGCTCCGGGTTTTGGCGGTTTGCGATCTGTCGATGGCAACGGCAAGGACAACGTTCTGACGGGCAAGAACAAGTCAGAGCGGTTCGACGCCGGTGGCGGCAAGGACAAGGTGCAGGCAAACGGCGGTGACGATGTCGTCTTTGGTGGCGGCGGCAAGGACACCCTCCTTGGCGGCGCGGGTCGCGACATTCTGCGTGGCGATGCCGGCAACGATACCATCCGTGGCGGCACGGACGACGATCATCTTGAGGGTGGTCTGGGCAATGACAAATTGTTTGGCGAGGCCGGCGACGACAACCTGTTGGGCAATGCGGGCCGGGACGTTCTGAACGGCGCTGCGGGCAACGATACCCTCGACGGCGGCAAAGGCAACGACACGCTGAAGGGCGGCGACGGCAACGACAGTTTCGTGTTTCTGGCGAACGCGGGAAAGGATGTCGTGCAGGACTTCGACGTATTCGGGGTGAGCGAGCGGGACAACCTGACCATCAGTTCCACCCTGTTGGCCGACGGCTTTTCCGGCCATGGCCAGGAGGTCGTTGACACCTATGCCGAAGTCAGGGGCGGCAAGACCGTCTTCACGCTGGAGGACGGCAACATGATCACGCTGGCAGGGGTCACGGACCTGACCGCGATCAGCTCTTACGTGTATGTCGATTACTACAACTGACGCGGGTCAAGACGTTCCCGACCGACATGTCGGTATCGCGGGGCGTCTCGGCGCCCTGCGATGTTTCGCGTTGAAATACCCCTGAGTGTCGTCCGGGGCCAACCTATCGCGCGCCGCGCCGTGATGAGGGTTCTTCCTGCCAGCGGGGGCTGCGTCCCTATGCGTCCTCGTAGAGTTCCAACGGCAACCCGTCGGGATCGGGAAAGAAGGTGAACCGGCGATCCGTATAGGGGTCGGTCCGGATGTCCTCGACCACCACACCCCGCGCTTCAAGGCGTGCCTTGGTATCAGCCACGTTCGCGACGCGGAAGGCCAGGTGCCGCAACCCGCAGGCTTCGGGGCGCGATGGCCGTGGTGCCGGGGCGGGAAAGGAAAACAGTTCCAGCTGCGATCCATCCGGCAACGCCAGATCCAGCTTCCAGGACTGGCGTTCCGGGCGATAGTTTTCGGCCAGCACCGCAAAGCCCAACGTCTCGACGTAGAACGTCCGGGACCGTTGGTAGTCCGACGCAATGACCGCGACGTGATGATATCCCAGAAGCGTCATTCAATCCTCCGTGTCGTGTCGTGTCGTGTCGTGTCACACCGCACCTGTCGCCGCCAGGCGCGGATCGGAACAGGCGGCCCCGCGGGCGCGGGGCGGTCAGCCACCCACGATCGCGCCGACCGCGAAGGCAACCGTGGCGCAGACACCGCCAACCAGCACCGTCTCCCCCACGCAACGATACAGGCTCTCGTGGGTCGACCACCAGCGCAGCACCCCAAGCGCGATCAGCGCCAGCGCAGTGGCCCCGACCGACAGGTAGAAGGTCAGGTTCGTTGGATCGAGCAGGAAGTAGGGGATCAGCGGCACCGCTCCGAACAGCACGAACGACAGGAATGTCATCAGCCCGTCCAGCGCCGGGGATCCGTTGCGCATGTCTGGCATTTCGAGTTCGTAGGACATCATCATGTCGACCACCAGTTCCGGGCTGGTCAGCAACAGATCGGCCGCAGCATCCGCCGAGGCGCGGTCGAGCCCACGCTCTGTCAGCATCTGCATCAGTTCCCGACGTTCCTGGTCCGGATTGGTGGCAAGCTCGTGCAGTTCGCGTCGGCGCTGCTGCATGTAGAGATCGCGTTGCGACCGGGTCGACAGGAACTCGCCCAGACCCATCGACACGGCATCGGCGAACAGGTTCGCCAACCCGAAGACCAGAACCGCCAGCGCGCCGATCTGGGCCGCGCCCTCGGCGGCGGCACCGGCAAACCCGGCAACGATGGCAAAGGTCGTGACGATGCCGTCATTTCCGCCATAGACGATCTGCTTGAGAAACTCCTGCATCTGCCCCAACTGGTGGGCGGTGCGTCTGTGGTCTGACCAGTCGATGTCCATGCCTTGGCTCCGGTCGTTTACCCACTGGTGTCACGATCAGGCCGACACGGGCAACGTGACACGACAGCCGATCAGGGCGACGACGGGGCCTGGCGCACGGCCCGTCGTCGCCCTGACAGGGTCAGAACTTCCAGCGAATGCCGGCGAGGACAGAACTGGCGTCCTGGTAGTCGGCCCCGCTGTCATCGTCAAAGGTGTAGGCGGCATAGCCGAGATAGGCTTCGAGATTCAGGTCGTCGAAGTTCTGGGTGGCCTGAACGCCCCATTGGGTCGACTCCGACCCATCGGTGCCGAAATCCTGGCCGCTATAGTAGTCGGCCGAAAAGGCGGTGCCGCCGACGTCCGTCAGGTTGGCGATCCAGCCGGCCTTGCCATAGACATAGTGAGCGCCATCGGGCCTGCCACCGGCGGCCAATGTGCCGTTCAGGCCGGTCGGGCCATGCAGCACCGACACCGAGCCGGCATAGGCTTCACTGGTGTCGCCATCATCCTCGACCCAGGCATAGCCCAACCCGGCCCGGACCTTCATGTCGCCCGCGTCGCCCTGATAGAAGGCCGCGATGTCGTAGAAATCCCGGTCGTCGTCTTCCGCCAGGATCTCCTGACCATAGGATGCGGCCAGCGTGAACCCGTTGAACGAGGGCGTGTCATAGCGCACACGCCCCTTTCGGCCTCCGTCGAAGTCGCTGAAGACATTGCCGATGGTCACATCCGACAGGTCACCGTCGCCAAGCCGGAACAGGTAGCCACCAGCCGAGTCGGCGGTTGTGACGGTGCTGGCCATCGTCGTGCCGGACAGGTCATTCGTCGCAATCCCGTCCGAGGCCATGCTGCCCTGACCGATGGAGAATGTACCGAAGGTCCCGGACCAGGCGAGGTCGATCTTGCGCAGGTCGGTCTTTTCCCAGGTCCAGACCGGATCGGAGTCCTGCGAGAAACTGCTGGACCCCGGGGCGCCAAGGGCGGTCTCGAAGTTGAACACCAGCTTCTGACCGTTGCCAAGGACCTGATCCAGCAGGAACCCGACCCGGGTATTGGAGCGCGTGTTGTCGACCAGGTCCCCATAGCTTTTTTCGCCATCATCGAACTGCAGGTAGGCCGGGCTTGCCTGTCCATAGAAGGTCACCGATCCGCCGGTGTCATTGCTGTAGCTTTGGCCCATCGCCGTGGTGGCCATGGTCAGGGCGGCCAACGTGGTGCCGGTGCCGAAAAGTGTGACTGCTCGAGTCATCATGCGCTCCTTCTGTGGGAGATGTAGGGCCGGGAACGGGGTGGTTACTTGTCACTACAGGTTGGTCACACAGCATTCCGAACGGCGCAACCGCGCTGCGTGGCCGGGATGTGGGCAAGGGGGCGATCCCCTGTGCGGCGGTGCCACCATCCCCGGCAACGCAGCGTCGTGCCCCCAAATTGAAGTGTTTTGATCGCCTGGGCGAGACGTTTGATTGGCGCGGGCGGCGGGTGTGTTGTTCTGCCCACAGCGGTCATCGCCAACGGGTCAGAACACCAACTGCCAGATCAGCGGCAACAGGATGGCCGTGGCAAGCGCGTTCAGGCCCATCGCAAGCCCTGAAAACGCACCGGCCAGTTCGCTGGATTGCAGCGCCCGCGCCGTGCCGATGCCGTGGCTGGCCGTTCCCATCGCGACCCCTTGCGCCGCCGGGTCGCGAATGCCGAGCCGGGACAGCACCACCGGCCCTAACATGGCGCCGGAAATCCCGGTCAGGATCACCAGCACCGCCGTCAGCGAGGGCAAGCCGCCCAGTTGCTCCGAGATCCCCATGGCGACCGGTGCCGTGACCGATTTGGGCGCCAGCGACACCAGCGTGTCCTGCGATGCCCCCAGCAACAGCCCCAGCCCGATCGCCGAGACCATCGCCGTCAGCGACCCGGCCAACAGGCTGACCAGCAACGCCAAGGCCGAACGGCGGACCCGGTCAAACTGCCTGTACAGCGGGATCGCCAGCGCCACCGTGGCCGGACCGAGCAGGAAGTGCACGAACTGGGCGCCCTCGAAATACGTCTCGTAGGAGGTGCCGGTGATCAGAAGCAGCCCGACAAGCAGCACGACGCTGATCATCACCGGGTTCAGCAACGGGTTGCGCCCGCTTTTCTGCCACAGCAGGTCGGCGACCTGGAACGCGACCAGCGTCAGCGTCAGATGCAGCAGCGGCGTGGTGCTGAGATAGACCCAGATGTCGCGGATCTCGGTCATTCCGGCGTCTCCGGGGCCGGACGGGACAGGCGCGTCATCACCAACGCCGTCACCACGATTGTCAGAACCGTGCTGACCAGCAGGGCGGCGGCAATCGGCAGCCAGTCGTCCCCCAGAAGCCTGAAATGCAGCATGACCCCGGTGCCCGCCGGGACAAACAACAGCGACAGGTGCCGCAGCAACCCGTCGGCCGTGATCTCCAGATCCCGCGGAATGCTGCCCCGGATCGCCAGGAACAGGAACAGCAGCACCATGCCCAGGACCGGTCCCGGGACTGGCAGGTGCAGGGCCTGGGCCAACAACTCCCCGACCAACTGGCAGGAAAAGATCAGGGTGAGGTAAGTCAACATGGCGCGCGCTCCAACGGTCCGGGGTCCGGCCAGTTGACCGGGCGGGGCAGGGCGACGCAAGCCCCCGCATGAGAGATCCGAATTTGCCTTTTGCACGGAATCCTCCACATTGCGGACGGACCGATGACTTGGAGACCTTGAAATGAAGCTTCGCCTGACAGCCGCCACGATCCTGACACTGAGCGCGGTTGCCGTGCAGGCAGACCCCAGTTTTGATTGTGCCAGGGCCAGTCACGAGGTGGAAACCGCCATTTGCGGTTCCGCCGCGCTGGCGGCGCTGGATGTGGAACTGTCCCGGATCTATGCCTTGGCACTGAACGGGCCAAACGTGTCGGCTGATCGAGCACAGGAGTTGAAGGAGATCCAGCGAGGCTGGGTGAAGGGGCGCAACGAATGCTGGAACGAGGTCGACGGGATCAACGCCTGCATCGCGGCCAGTTATGCCCTGAGGATTGACGAGCTCCGCACCGGATACGCGGACGCCCGTGCGGGCGAGGGTGCCTCGACCGGTCCGTTTGCCTATGCTTGCGACGGGTTGGGTGCGCTGGTCAGCGCGGTCTTCGTGAATACCGACGCCCCGTTGGTCTCGTTGCGTTGGCGCGACACCGCTGTTGTGCTTCCCCGGGTGCCGTCAGCCTCGGGGGCGAAGTACGAAACGGATGTCTATCAGGACGGCACCTACGTGTTCTGGACTCAGGGTGCGGAGGCGACCCTGGACGCCGCCACCGGTCAGGCGCTGAACTGCCGTCAGGAAGAAACCGGCTGAGGCGCGCCGCAGATCCGGGCTCGAAAAGCCGTGATCTCTTCGACCTCGGTGCTCATGCGGTTCACCTTCTGGGGTTGTGCGGCGCACCCACACGCGGTTCGGCACCCAGAGGAACGGGCACAACAACCATCAGGCGTTCCACAAGAAAGGACCCGGCAACAACTTGCCGGGTCCGGTCCGAGACGCTGTCCCGCGATGGGCGTCTGTCAGGCCGCGGCGCTGGCGGCGTCCTGCTTCAGCCAGGCCAGAACCGTTTCGGGCGAGGACACGCCGTAGGGGTCTTCGCCGTGGTTGTCGGCGATGCCGGGTTCCTCGAACCAGCCTTCGACCACACCGTCGCGGATGACGGCGGCATAGCGCCAGGAGCGCAGGCCAAAGCCCAGGTTGTCCTTGCGCACCAACATCCCCATGCGGCGGGTGAATTCACCCGATCCGTCCGGGATGACCTTGACGTTGGCCAGTTCCTGGCCTTGCGCCCACTTGTTCATCACGAAGCTGTCGTTGACCGACATGCAATAGATCTCGTCGACACCGAAGGTGGCGAAATCGGCAAAGCCGTTCTCGAAACCGGGCAACTGGTAGGTGGAGCAGGTGGGGGTGAAGGCCCCCGGCAGCGAAAACAGCACCACGCGCTTGCCGGCGAAGTAATCGTCGGTGCTCATGTCCTGCCAGCGGAACGGGTTGCTGCCACCGATGCTCTCGTCGCGAACACGGGTGTGAAAGGTGACCTTGGGGAGTGTGTAACCAACTTGCATGGACTGATCCTTGTCGTGACGTGGTGAGGGAACCGGCGGGCCGAGGCACAGCGGAAAATTGGAATCATTCTAACCGAGCACCTGCTTTCTGCAACTGCAACGCTGCGAGTGCATAACGGCTATGTGGAGAGTGAATGGCGCCACGAGCCGGTCCAAAGCGATGCAATTGCGGCAATTCCGCCATGCAAACCGGGACAAGCAAGAAATTGATGTTACATTCGGGGCCGGGGCGCTTACAGACGCTCCAACTGCGAGGTGAAAAGATGCGCGATCTGAAGGTCCCCGGCGAACGCCACCCCGAAAAGGCCCACCGGCCCGACAATGCCCAACCCAAGAAGCCAAGCTGGATCAGGGTGAAGGCCCCCGGCGGCCAGGGGTACAACGACACGCACAAGATTCTGCGGGACCACAACCTGCCGACGGTCTGCGAAGAGGCCGGTTGCCCGAATGTGGGCGAATGCTGGAGCCGCGGCCACGCGACCATGATGATCATGGGCGAGATCTGCACCCGGGGTTGCACCTTCTGCAACGTCGCCACGGGCAAGCCCAGTGCGCTGGATGTGTTCGAACCGGGCCGGGTCGGCGACGCGGTGCAAAAGCTGGGCCTGAAGCACGTCGTCATCACCTCGGTCGACCGCGATGATCTGGAAGATGGCGGGGCAGAACACTTTGCCCAGACCATTCGGGCCATTCGCCACCGGGCGCCCGATACCACGATCGAGATCCTGACGCCGGACTTCCTGAAATGCGACGACAGCGTTCTGGAAATCGTGGTCGCGGCAAAACCGGACGTGTTCAACCACAACCTCGAAACGGTTCCGGGCCTGTATCCGACGGTGCGCCCCGGCGCGCGCTATTTCCACAGCTTGCGACTGTTGCAGCGGGTCAAGGAACTTGATCCGACGATGTTCACCAAGTCGGGCATCATGGTTGGACTGGGCGAGGACAAGCAGGGCGTGCAGCAGGTCATGGACGACATGCGCGCCGCCGATATCGATTTCCTGACCATCGGCCAGTACTTGCAGCCGACGCCCAAGCACCACGCGGTGGAACGGTTCGTGACCCCCGATGAGTTCAAGGCCTACGAGAAGGCTGCCTTTGGCAAGGGGTTCCTGATGGTGTCGGCCACACCGCTGACCCGGTCGAGCTATCACGCGGGCGACGATTTCGCCCGTCTTCGGGCCGCCCGTCTGGAGAAAATGGGCCGCGCCTGACCGCAACATCAGACAGATACCAAGGGCCGCCCCAACAGGCGGCCCTTTGCTGTTGTGGCCATGGCATCGGCGGGGAAACCACCCCGGACCAACGCCGTGTTGTGACACTCTATGCGGAGGCCTATCCCGTCCGAGGCTGGTCCGCCGATCAAGGTGACTCCGTCCGGTCTGTCTCGTCTTCGCGGCAGACGCCCCGGCGTCGGGCGGCGATCGCAGTTGTCTCCTTGGGTGCGGGGGTGTAGCAGGTTGCCACGGATGCGACCGATATGACCATTGCGTATCGGCGCGGTTCGCCTCGACAGGACTTTCATGCATACGATTCCCGTTTCCGACCCGTCGGAGTCCGACTCCGCCAACCGCAACTTGCGTGGGTTGATGTTGCTCGGCGCGGGCTTTTTCCTGTTTGCCCTGGTCGACGCCATGGCAAAGATCATGACCGAAACCGTGCATCCGTTGCAGATCGTCTGGTTCCGGCAGATGGGGCTCGTCTCGGTCGCGGTTCTGCTGTTGGCCACCAAGGGCCTGTCGCTGCTGAAGACACGCCGCCCCGTGTTGCAGATCGTCCGTGGCGCCACGGCCGTGATGTCAGCGATCTGTTTCGTGACCGCGATCCGGTATGTGCCCATCGCCGATGCCGTGGCCGTGTCCTTTGTGGCCCCCTTCCTGGTCACTGTTCTCGGTGCGGTTTTCCTGGGCGAGAAGGTCGGCAAACACCGCTGGAGTGCGGTTGTGCTTGGTTTCGTCGGCGCGTTGATCGTGATCCGCCCCGGCATGGGGGTCTTTGATCCGGCCATCTTCCTGGTGCTGGCGGCGGTGGGCTTCTTTGCGACACGCCAGATCCTCAGCCGGATCCTGGCCGCATCGGACCGCACCTCCACGACCTTGATCTACACGGGTCTGTCGAGCTTTCTGCTGCTGTCGGTGCCGCTGCCGTTTGTCTGGGAAAACCCGGACGGCCTCGGGACGGTCCTGTTCCTGCTGGCCATGGCCGCCCTTGCAGCTGCGGGTGAAATCCTGATCATTCGTGCCTTCGAGGTGGCCGAGGTCGTGGTCATCGCCCCGATGCACTACAGCCTGATGATCTGGGCGACCTTCTACGGCTGGCTGATCTTTGACCAGTTGCCGGACCGTTGGACCTGGGTCGGCACCGCGATCATCTTTGCGACCGGTATCTACCTGATCAACCGGGAAAGACTGGCCGCCCGGCGCAAGGCATCGCCCGCGCCCTGACATTGTTCGGGGGAGCGCACCGGTCCTGCCCGTTGTCTATCCAACAGCCTATTTGATCGGTGCCAGACCCGCCAGATAGGTGGCGATGGCCCTCAGGTCCTCGTCCGGCAACTGGCTCAGGTTGGCGATGACGGATTCCATTTCACGGCTGGCGGTATCGTGGCCGGGGGTGAAGCCGCTTTCCAGGTACCAGGCAATCTGATCGTTGTCCCAGTCGAGCGCCGCCGGGGTGATGTTGGGCGCGGATTCGCGTCCATCCTCCGCAACGCTTCCGGCCATCCAGCGGCTGGTGTCCAGCCCACCCGATCCGGTGCGCGGTGTGTGGCATTCGGCGCAATGCCCCAGTGCCTCGACCAGGTATCGACCGCGTTCCATCTGCGGGCTGGGGGCCGCTCCGACAAAGGTGCGTTTCAGGTTCGCCCGTTTCCACAGGCCGACGCCGCGCCGCAGGGAATAGGGAAAGGCCAGCTCGTTGGCCGCGCGCGGCGTGTCGCTGGCAGGCAGGCCGTCCAGATAGGCCTTCAGATCGGCAATATCCTGCAATTTCATCTTGTTGAAGGAGGTATAGGGCATCGCCGGATACAGATGGCGCCCGTCCGGGCTCACGCCGCGCAGCAGCACGCTGGCCAGCGCGGCCAGGTCCTGATCGCCGATCCCATGCACCGGGTCGGACGAAATGTTGGGGGTGACAAAGGTGCCGAACTGGGTGGCGATGCGGCGCCCCCCCGACAGGATCGGTGCGTCCTGAACTTCGGCGCCGCGATCTGCGTGGCACGAGGCACAGCCCGCGGCGAGGAAGATTCGCCGCCCGGCCTGCGCATCGCCCGTCAATGTGGGAAGCTCGTCGGCATCAAAGGGCTGTGCCCGCGTGACCCAGACCCCAAGGGCCACCAGTGCGACCAGAAGACCGATGACTATGGTAAGAAAACGCCCCATGCGGCCCTCCAGGTTCAGGTCGGCCCCAAGGCCCCTTTAATGCCCCGGCAATCTAGGGCGTTCTGCGCCGAGGCGCAAAGGCCCAAGCCTGACTTTTTCGGCAGGGTTCCGCCACGGCCCTTTCCGTCAGGCGTCGATCAGAACCGCAGCGCGCCGACGCCACGCCCCACTCGCTCTGCCGCCATCCACTCGGGGAGCAACCCGCCCTTTTCCAACCCGTAAAGCGCCAGGCAGACCGCCACGATGCCCAACACCAGCGCCACCTTTTTGGGCGACGGCGGGTGCTGTGCCCAGCGTTTCATCCGAAAGAACCAATGTGGGCCGAGCATGGCAAGTCTCCGGTTGGGACAACGGCGGGTTGGAGCGGTCGATCATCCTGTGGCTGGCCGCACGGTACTGCGGCAGCAGGTCGGTCAGGGTTGCCGGCCCCTAGGTGCCTTCGGGCTCGTCGATAAACCGCACCGCGCCGATGTAGGGCAGGTTGCGGTTGCGTTGTGCAAAGTCGATGCCGTAGCCGACGACGAACCTGTCCGGAATCTCGAAACCGGTCCAGGTGGCCTTGTAGTCGACCTCGCGACGGGCGGGTTTGTCCAGCAGGCAGATGGTTTTCAGCCGCTTGGGGTTTCGAGCCTCCAGGAAGGCGGCGACCCGGGTCATGGTGTGGCCGGTGTCGATGATGTCTTCGACGATCAGCACGTCGCGACCTTCGATCTCGCCGCGCAGATCCTTCAGAATCCGCACCTCGCGGCTGGATTTCATCGTGTTTCCGTAGGAAGACGCTTCGAGAAAATCGACCTCCACCGGCAGGTCCAGCTCGCGCACGAGGTCGGCAATGAAGATGAAGGAGCCCCGTAGCAGGCCCACCACCACCAGCTTGTTGGTGTCGACATAGGCGGTCTCGATCTCGCGGGCGAGATCCTCGATCCGGGCCGCGATGGACTTGGCCGAGATCAGTTGATCGATGACGTATGGTCGCGAAGACATAGCGTTCCCTTGAACTTGCCGCCGAAGTCTACGACATGTTTCCCCAGACATGCGAACCGAGAAGACAGGGGCCAATCGCCGCACGATGCTCACTCATACAGACAACCGAGTCATGCCGTACACCGCAGAACAGATGTACGATCTCGTGGCAGACATCCAGTCCTATCCGAAATTCCTGCCGTGGACGGCGGCGGCGCGCATTCGCGACCGCCATCCCGAAGGCGACAAGGAGATAGAGATTGCCGACCTCGTGATCTCGTTCAAGGTGTTCCGCGAGAAATTCGGGACACGGGTGACCCTGGACAAGGCTGGCAAGACCATCGTCAGCGAATACATCGACGGGCCGTTCAAGTTCCTGATCTCGAAATGGGCGTTCCACGACGTCGAGGGCGGCTGCGAGGTCGACTATCACGTCGAGTTCGAGTTCAAGAACAAGATCCTGCAAAAGGCCGCCGGCCTGTTCTTTACCGAGGCCCAGAAGCAGATCATGGGCGCCTTCGAGAAACGCGCCAACGTTCTGTACGGCTAAGGCGCTCAGGCGCTGCCGTACGGCCAAAGGTCGGTCTGAAATGGCGCGGCCCCGAACAGGACCGCGCCGCCTGCATCACGAAATGATGTCGTAGGCCCGCTCGCCGTGCACGGAGAGGTCGAGACCGTTGGTCTCGGTTTCGGCATCGACCCGCAGCGGCGTCACCATGCGCACCAGAACCACCAGGACGACGGTCATCACCGTGGTGAAGACCCCGACGATGGCCAGCGCGCCCAGTTGGGCGGCCCAGGTTCCAGCGCCAAAGACCGCGATCATGATCGTTCCGAAGATGCCGCCGACGCCATGCACCGCAAAGACGTCCAGCGTGTCGTCGATCTTCAGCCCGTTGCGGATCAGGGTCACGGCCTCCTGACAGAGGATACCGGCGATGGAACCGATGATCAGCGCCTCGACCGGACCGACAAACCCCGAGGCCGGGGTGATGGAGGCAAGGCCAGCGATGGTGCCGGTGACCATGCCGACAAGCGACGGTGTGCCGTATTTGATCTTTTCCCACAGGGCCCAGGTCAGCGAGGCGGCCGCGGCCGAAATGTGGGTGACCGTCATGGCCATGGCTGCACCGCCGTCAGCGGCCAGTTGCGAGCCGCCATTGAAGCCGAACCAGCCGACCCAGAGCATCGCGGCGCCGATCATCACGAAGCCGGGCGAATGCGGCGGCTTTTGACGGTCGCGGCGCGGGCCAAGGAAGACCGCGACGATCAGTGCCGCCAGGCCAGCAGTCTCGTGCACGACGATTCCGCCGGCAAAGTCGCGTGTTCCGACCTCGCCAAAGATGCCGCCATCCGACAGGAACCCTCCGCCCCAGATCCAGTGGACCACCGGTGCATAGCACAGCAGCATCCACAGGGTGGAGAACAACAGAACGAAGCCAAAGCCGACCCGCTCCACATAGGCACCGACGATCAATGCCGGTGTGATGATGGCAAAGGTCATCTGGAAGGCAAAGAAAAGCACTTCGGGGATGGTGCCCGACAGGCTGTCGGCGGTGACGTCCAGCAGGAACATCTTGCCCAAGCCCCCCCAGATCGCATTGCCGTCGCCAAAGGCGATGGAATACCCGAACGCCAGCCATGCGATGCTCATCGCGCAGGCGATCGCGTAACACTGCATGAAGACACTCAAAACGTTGCGCGCCCGTACCAGCCCGCCATAGAACAGCGCCAGCCCCGGCAATGTCATGAACAGGACCAACGCCGTTGCGACGATGATCCACGCGGTGTCCGCTCCTACCATTTCCATCCCATCCCTTTTGATCCGTTTGCCGACCTTTGCGTGGCCGTTCCGGCGTGTGAAACGGACCGGCGGCGCTCAGAAAAGGAGCAAGTGCTTCCATTGCCGATCAAACCATGGGCGATGACGAAACTGCCGCCCTGAGGGGCGGATTCTGCGGCAAATGCCGCGAAATTGAGCGGAAGTGAATCCGAAAGGCGTGCCGTCAGCGAGGGCTGTTCGGGCCGGGCAGGGGCTTGCGATCGCGGGGCGGCGCAGTGTCCTGAAGCCCGCCGATCAGCAGATCAAGCGCATGGTTCACCGTGCTCTGGCGCACTGCCACCCGGCCAAGCGGGCCAAACTCCACCGTCTTGGTGACCGTGATGTGACCGCGCCGGGCCAGCCCGAAACAGACCCTGCCTTCGGGCTTGTGCTCGCTGCCGCCCGGGCCGGCAATGCCGGTGACCGAGACCGCGAGGTCGGCCTCTGACCGCGCCAGTGCGCCCTCGGCCATTTCGTGGGCCACGGTTTCGGAAACGGCGCCATGGGTCGTCAGACTTGTGTCCTTGACCCCCAGCATTTGCTGCTTGGCGGAATTCGAATAGGTGACAAAGCCGCGATCAAAGATGTCGGACGACCCGGCGATCTCGGTGATGGCGCCGGCAATCAACCCGCCGGTGCAGCTTTCGGCGGTGGCGACCCTCAGGCCCCGCCGGCGCGCCTGTTCCAGCAGTTGCTCCGCGTTGACGACGGCGATCTCTGCATACTGGGGCCTTTCGCCGGTCACGCGCTGCCTCCGATCATCGAAAACAGCACCACCATCGTGCCCACACAGACCATCAGCGTGACGATCCCGGCCAGCAGGTCATCGCCGATGCGGAACAGCAACCGCTCGCTTGACCCCATGCGGCGCAACGGGCCCGCCAGCAGCAGGTTGTACAGGATCAGCGGCACCCCGAGGCCAATGAGGCCGAACAGGATCTCTCCCCGGGCCATCATGGTGACCAGCGGGATTGCCGGAGCAATGGCCAGCCAGACTCCGACAAAGCGGTCGATCACGACCTCCCGTGGCGGATATCCGGCGGCAATCGCGCGCGGCAACACCAAGCCGGTCAGGATCAGGCAGACTGCCCAGATTCCGAAAACCGCCTCCGGCGTGCCGGTGATGGCAAAGATGGCACAGGCCAGCACGACTCCCGCAAGCGAAGCCAGGAACCGGCCGAAGACCGGGATGCAGCCAATGAAGGCGACGGTGGAAAGGGCACGCAGCATGGGAAAGCCTAGCTCATGAAGTAGGTGTGGGAAATGAACGCGGCCACCGAGACGACCAGCGCGGCCATGACGCCGGCGATCACGTCGTCCAGCATGACGCCCAGCGGCGTGCTCTTGCGGTCTGCCCAGGACACCGGCCAGGGCTTCCAGATGTCGAACAACCGGAACATCAGAAAGGCGCCGATCCAGCCCGGATAGGGAAAGACCCAAGGGTCGACCCCGGCATGCCACAGCCCGCCCGACAGCGGCCACAGCGCAATCCAGACACCGACGGCCTCGTCGATGACAATCTCCGACGGGTCGTGGTCGTCCTTGCCGCGGGTTTCGACGGCGGTGGCCCACCAGCCGACGAAAAACACCAACAGCGTCGCGGCGACCAACAGGGGAAAGCCACCAACCACGTGCAGCAGGTAGCCGACGGGAATGGCTGCCGCGGTGCCCCAGGTTCCGGGGGCAGGGCGCAGCAAACCGGCACCAAGGAACGTGGTGATCAGGCGCGTCGGGGTCATGGCGTCACCAGCGTCACGGTGGCAATGGCGGCGATGCCTTCCTCGCGACCGGTGAACCCCAGCCGTTCGGAGGTGGTCGCCTTGACCGAGATCCGGCCGACCTCCAGCGCCATGATGTCTGCAAGGGCGGTGCGCATGGCCTGCGCGTGCGGCCCGATCTTCGGCTGTTCGCAGACCAGCGTGCAATCGACATTGCCGATGCGGAAGCCACGGTTTGTGGCCCGGTCCACCGCATGCCGCAGGAAGATCTCGCTCGCCGCGCCCTTCCATTGCGGATCCGACGGCGGAAAATGCCGGCCGATGTCGCCATCCGCCAGCGCGCCATAGATCGCGTCGGTGATCGCGTGCATCCCCACGTCGGCGTCCGAATGGCCCTGCAATCCGCGCGGATGCGGCACCTCGACCCCGCACAGGATCACGTGGTCGCCGGGTCCGAACCGGTGCACATCATAGCCGTTGCCCAGCCTCACATCCATCGTCTGCCCTTTCGTCAGCAACCGCTCGGCACGGGCAAAACAGCCCGGCAGGGTCACCTTTATGTTGTCTTCATGCCCCTCGACGATGGTGACGTCCAGCCCGGCGGCCAGTGCGACCTCCACATCGTCGGCGGCGTCCCCGGCGTGGGCGGCATGGGCCGCACGGATCGCCGACAGGTCGAACCCTTGTGGCGTCTGCGCCCGGAACAGCCCGTCACGAGATGTCGGCGCTAGAACGCGCCCGTCGCCCCCACGCCACAGCGCATCGGTCACTGCCAATGCGGGTGCCGCTCCCGGAGCGGACTTCAGCGCCACCAGCACGCGATCGATCACCGCGTCGGTCACCAGAGGGCGGGCGCCGTCGTGGATCAGAACATGCGTTGTGCCGGCGGGCAGGGCGGCCAGCCCGGCGGCCACCGACGCCGCCCGGCTGTCGCCCCCGGGCACCCGCGCAACGTCATCGGGCAGCGCCGCGTCCGCCAGCGCGGAATCGTCGGGGTTGAGCACAACCACCACCGCATCCACATCGGGATGATCTCGAAACCGGTCCACCGTGTGCCGTAGCACCGGTTTCCCGGCAATAACCTGATATTGCTTTGGAATATCCCCCCCGGCCCGCACCCCGCGTCCAGCGGCGACGATGAGGGCGGCAACGATGCGGTCCGTCGGGTTTGCAGATGATTGATTGGGCAGCTCGGTCATCCCATCCGTCTAATAGCTGACCGAAGTCAGGGCAACGGACAAGCCGACGCGCAGTCAATGCGCCTAAAAAGTAGGCAAAGTCGGTTTTCGCAGCACTTTGCTGCGGTTTGTATCTTGGTTGTGCGGGGGGCTTCGCGGTAGGACGTGCCCAGATGCACAAGGATTAATCACTTGACGGTTTGCGTGGCAGACTTGACCCTCTCGCCTCCGGTCTTATTGGCTCCGCTGGCGGGGATAACCGACTTGCCGTTCCGGCAACTGGTGTCCCGGTTCGGGGCCGGGTTGGTCGTGTCCGAAATGGTCGCCAGCCAGGAAATGGTGCAGGCCAGTCCGGGGATGCGCGAGAAAGCCGAGCTTGGGTTCACCGAAGGCAACACCGCTGTGCAGCTGGCCGGGCGCGAGGCACACTGGATGGCCGAGGCCGCCCGGATGGTCGAGGCCAATGGCGCCGCGATCATCGACATCAATATGGGCTGCCCTGCCAAGAGGGTCACCAGTTCCGGCGGGGCCGGGGCCAGCGGGTCGGCGTTGATGCGTGACCTCGACCATGCATTGAGCCTGATCGAGGCGGTCATCGGCGCCGTGAGCATCCCGGTGACGTTGAAGACACGCCTGGGCTGGGATGCCTCCTGCCTGAATGCCGCAGACCTTGCCCGCAGGGCCGAGGCCGCCGGCGTGCAGATGGTCACGATACACGGACGCACGCGGCAGCAATTCTATACCGGTCACGCCGACTGGGCGGCGATTGCCGAGGTCAAGGCGGCAGTCGGCATCCCGGTCATCGCCAACGGCGACATCGTCGACAGCACCACGGCGCGGGCGGCGCTCGCGGCCTCCGGCGCCGATGGCGTGATGGTGGGGCGTGGCGCGCAGGGGCAGCCATGGCTGTTGGCCCGGATCGCCAGCGATCTGTTCGGCACCGATGCCCCGACAGTGCCCCGTGGCGCCGCGCTGGTGGCCATGGTGTCAGATCACTACGAAGCGATGCTTGAATTCTACGGACCAGGGCTGGGCAACAAGATGGCCCGCAAGCACCTTGGTTGGTACCTCGACCACGCCGGCGATCCCCTTGGTCTGCGCCGCCGCCTGTTGACCGAAACCGACACCACCGAGGTGCTGCGCCTGATCGCGGATGCCTTTGACACTGAAACGCAGGAGGCCGCGTAATGCCCGGATCGGGAGTCATCTGGGCATCGCTGCCCATTCCGGCGCTGGTGCTGGACCCACAGGACCGGATCACGGCGATCAATCCGGCCGCCGAACTGTTCCTGAACCGGACGCTCAAGTCGCTGGCCGGAGATCTGGTGTATGACCGTTTGGCGATCGACGCGCCGGTTGAGGACGCCCTGGAACGGGTGCGCAAGAACCGGTCGCCGATCTTCGTCAACGATGTGGACGTGGGCACCGGCGAGCGCGCACCGGTGCAGTGCAACATCCAGATCGCGCCGATCTCGATGGATACCGACAGGGTCTTGTTCCTGATTTCTCCGCGCGAGATTGCCGGGCGCCTTGGCCGCTCGATGTCGGCGGACAAGGCGGCCAAATCTGCCATCGGCATGGCCGAGATGCTGGCACACGAGATCAAGAACCCGCTGGCGGGCATTTCCGGCGCGGCACAATTGTTGTCGATGAACCTGCCCAAGCAAGATCTTGAACTGACCGACCTGATCGTCGAGGAAACCCGGCGGATCGTGAAACTGCTGGACCAGGTCGAGCAATTCGGCAACCTGCGCCCTCCACAGCTAAAGCCGGTGAATATTCACGACCTTCTGGACCGCGCCCGCAAGTCGGCGGTGATGGGCTACGCGGCCCACATGAAGATCGTCGAAGATTACGACCCGTCCTTGCCGCCAACCTATGGCGATGGCGACCAGTTGTTGCAGGTGTTCCTGAACCTGCTCAAGAACGCCGCCCAGGCCTCTGGTGGGGCGCCGGGCACGATCCGGATCCACACCTTTTATGAACCGTCGCTACGGGTGCGCCGCAAGGGCGACACGGCGGCCCGGGTTCCGTTGCAGGTGGAGATCATCGATGACGGCCCGGGCCTGCCGCCCGAGATTTCCGACGACATTTTTGAACCCTTCGTGTCTGGCCATGAAAACGGAACCGGGCTGGGGCTGGCGCTGGTGAGCAAGATCATCGCCGACCACAAGGGATGGATCACCGTGGATTCGGTTCCCGGGCGGACCGTGTTCCGCATCTCGCTTGCCGTGGCCCCAAAGGACACGCACCCCAATGAAAACGAGGAGACCTGACGATGGACGGGACAGTTCTAGTCGCTGACGACGACCGCACAATCCGGACCGTGCTGACCCAGGCGCTGACCCGGGCAGGCTGCAAGGTCCACGCCACATCATCGCTGGTCACGCTGATGCGGTGGGTCGAGGAGGGCAAGGGCGACCTGGTGATCTCGGATGTCATCATGCCCGACGGCAACGGCCTGGAGACCCTGCCCAAGATCACGGCGGAACGTCCGGGCCTGCCGGTCATCGTGATTTCGGCCCAGAACACCATCATGACGGCGATCCAGGCCGCCGAGGCGGACGCCTACGATTATCTGCCCAAGCCCTTCGACCTGCCGGACCTGATGAAGCGGGCGGCAAAGGCGCTGGAGACAAAGCGGCGCGCCAACCTGACGCGACCGCCCGCCGAGGACACTGCGGGCGTCGCCTCCGACGATCTGCCGCTCGTGGGGCGTACCCCGGTGATGCAAAAGCTCTACCGGCTGGTCGCGCGGGTGATGAACACCGACCTGACGGTACTGATCACCGGCGAGTCCGGCACCGGAAAATCCCTGATCGCCCGCGCCATCCACGATTTTTCCGACCGCCGCACGCTGCCGTTCGTCGTGGCAGGGGCCGAGGAGCTGAGCTCGCTGGACGGTCCCTCGACTGTCCTGGCCAGGGCGCGTGGCGGGTCTGTCCTGTTTGACGAGGTCGGGGACCTTGACCTGGAAACCCAGGGCCGCATCGTGCGGATGCTGGACACCCTGACCGATACCGCGCCTCGGATCATGGCGACCTGCCAGGGCGACCTGATGCAGCGGATGGAAAACGGCAGCTTCCGGCAGGACCTGTTCTATCGCCTTGGCGGCGTGACCCTGAACGTGCCGAGCCTGCGGGAACGGGTGGATGACATCCCGTTGCTGGCCGAACACTTCCTGGCCCGTGGCGAGCGCAGCGGTGCCGGAACCCGGCGGTTTGCGGTCTCGGCCATGGACCTGATCCGGGCCTACAGCTGGCCGGGAAACGTGCGGCAACTGGAAAATACCATCCGCCGGCTGGTGCTGACCTCGCCCGGAGAGGAAATCGGGCGCGCCGACGTGGAGATGGTGTTGGGCAACCAACCCGAGATCGAGCCGCTGGTCGGCGGCGGCGATGGCGAGAAGCTGTCGGCCTCGGTCGGAAAGCACCTGCGCCGGTATTTCGACCTGCACGGCGGAGTCTTGCCGCCTCCGGGCCTGTACCAGCGCATCCTGAAAGAGGTCGAAATCCCCCTGATCGAGATCGCACTGGACGCAACCGGCGGAAATCAGGCGAAATGTGCCGATCTTCTGGGCATCAACCGAAATACCCTTCGCAAGAAGATCACTGACCTCGATATTCGCGTGACACGACGCCGCAAATTGATGTAAAACCGCAACAGAGCCGTGACATCGAAGGCACGCCCTTCGGAACGATCACGGAATATGGCGGTTCAGCAGCCCGGATCTTACCAGATCTGGGTGGCATTAACATCACGGGGCGAACGGTGTCAGGCGCAACCATGCGGTTCAACTGGGACGGACTCTCCCGGCTGCGACGGCAGCGGGGCGTGCAGAACGTCGCGACCTTTACGCTGGTCGTGCTGGGGCCAATCCTCGTCATCTCGACCTTCTACCTGATGGGGCCGCTGGGGCAGGGTGCCGGATCGCCGGCGTTGCGCCTGATACTGCTGACCGACCTCGTTTACGTGCTGGTGGTTGCTGCGCTGGTTCTTGGCCGGGTTCTGGCAATGGTTTCGGCGCGACGGGCCGAATCTGCTGGCTCCAAGCTGCACATGCGCCTGACTGGCGCCTTTGCGTTGATCGCGCTTGTGCCGGCCGTGCTGGTGGCGATCTTTGCCGGGCTGACAATCAATATCGGCCTCGAAGGCTGGTTTTCCGACAGGGTGCGCAACGTGGTGGGCGCCTCGCTGTCGGCGGCCCAGGCCTACGAGCAGGAACACGTCCGCGACCTGAAGGCCGACGCCGGCGTTCTGGCGACCTATCTGAACGTCGCGCGCTCCACCCGGATTGCCCTGTCGGACGGCGAAGTCCGCCAGGTGCTGACCCAGGGCCAGAGCCAGGTACAACGCGGCTTGCGCGAGGCCTATGTGATCGATTCCTCGGGAGAAATCCGGGCTCGCGGGGAGCGCTCCTACCTGTTCGACTTCGAAGAACCCAGTGCCGCCGATATCGCCGCAGCGGAAAGCGGCGAGACGGTGATCATAGAGGACTGGGATTTCAACGAATTCCGGGCACTGATCAAGCTGTCGGCGTTCGTGGATCGCTATCTTTACGTCAGCCGGGATGTCGATGGCGATATCCTTGCGCTGTTGGACGAGACTCAGGAATCCATACGTCTCTACACGCAGTTGGAAAATGAACGCGGGCGCATCCTGTTCGAATTCTCGCTGCTGTACCTCGGGTTTGCCGTGATCCTGATATTGGCCGCGATCTGGATGGGGCTGTGGTTTGCCGAACGCCTGTCACGCCCCATCGGGCAGCTTGCCGGGGCGGCCGAGCGGGTGGGCGAAGGCGATCTGTCGGTGCAGGTGCGGGAGGAAGAGGGCGACGACGAGATTTCGACCCTTGGGCGGGTCTTCAACCAGATGACGCGGCAATTGCGCGCCCAACGCGAGACGTTGCTGGAGACCAATGCCCAGATCGAGGATCGGCGGCGTTTGTTCGAAACCGTGTTGACCTCGATCACCGCCGGCGTGATCGGGCTCGACCCGGACGGCCGGGTTGATTTCATGAATCCGGCGGCCGTGCGCCTGCTGGAACTGGACGCCGATGCGGGGGACCACCATGACGCGCTGGCCAAGACCGTGCCGGAATTTGCCGGTGTCCTCGCGCAGTTGCGCGGCGGTGATCGCGGTGTGACCCAGGAGGAAATTCGGATCACCCGCGATGGAAAGCTGGAAAACCTGCTGGTGCGACTGGCCGAGCGGCGTTCGATCGATGGCGAACTGGAGGGCTTCGTGGTTGCCTTCGATGACGTCACCGCGCTTGTTTCCGCACAGCGTCTGGCGGCGTGGGGGGACGTGGCACGCCGGATCGCCCACGAGATCAAGAACCCGCTGACCCCGATCCAGCTGTCGGCGGAGCGGTTGAAGCGCAAGTTCGCGCGCAAGCTGGACACGGAAGACGCCGAGACCCTGACCGCAATGACCGACGTGATCGTGCGCCAGACCAACGACTTGCGCCGCATCGTGGACGAATTCTCGAAGTTCGCCCGGATGCCGGAACCGGATAGACAGGACGCCGATCTGACAAAGCTGGTGACGGATGCCGTGACGCTGCAACGCCAACAGCTGGGCGAGGTGCTTCGCTGGGACCTGCCGGACACGACAACGCCGGTTCTGGTGGACCTGACCATGATCGGGCAGGCGTTGACGAACCTGATCAAGAATGGCGGTGAGGCGATTGAAAGCCTGGAGGAAAAGGGAATTCCGGACGGCTATGTGCCAGAGGTCCGGGTTTCCCTGGTGACAGAAGGGAGCCAGGCCGTGATCCGGATTTCGGACAATGGCATCGGCCTGCCCGAGGATCGCGGGCGGCTGTTCGAGCCCTACGTGACCACTCGGGCCAAGGGGACAGGTCTTGGCCTGCCCATCGTCAAGAAGATTATCGAAGAACACGGCGGAACGTTGGATCTGATCGACGCGCCCGTGTTCGAAGGGAATGCGCACCGAGGTGCGATGGCGGAGATAAGATTGCCGATGGCAATCGAACTCGGACAAGCAGCCGAGTGATGGAAAATTGAGGGAGATCAGGAATATGGGCGACATTCTTATCACCGATGACGAACGCGACATTCGCGAACTTGTGGGCGACATCCTGCGCGACGAAGGGTTTGCCGTTCGGCTTGCGGCGAATTCCGACGAATGCATCAATGCGATCGAACAGGAGCCACCGGCGCTGATGATCCTCGATATCTGGCTGAAGGACAGCAAGATGGACGGGATCGACATCCTGAAATCGGTCAAGCGCGACAGGCCCGAGATCCCGATCGTGATCATTTCCGGCCACGGCAATATCGAGATTGCCGTCGCGGCGATCAAACAGGGCGCCTACGACTTCATCGAGAAGCCGTTCAACATCGACCAGCTTCTGGTGGTGATCCGGCGGGCAATGGAAACCTCTCGGCTGCGCCGCGAGAATACGGAATTGCGTCGCAAGGACGTCACCACGGCCGAGATGATCGGCTCAAGCGCGGCCTTCAAGTCGTTGAAATCAAACCTGGACAAGGTGACGAGATCGAATGGTCGCGTGATGCTGACGGGACCTGCGGGTGCCGGCAAGGAGGTCTCGGCACGTTATATCCACGCACAATCCAACCGGGCGAATGCACCGTTTGTCAGCGTCAATTCCGCCTCGATCGCGCCTGATCGCATGGAAGAAGTGCTGTTCGGGCGCGAAGGCTCGGAACGGGGCGTGGAGCCCGGCCTGCTGGAAGAGGCGCATGGCGGGGTGCTGTATTTCGACGAGATCGCCGACATGCCGCTGGGGACGCAGTCCAAGATCCTGCGCGTGCTGGTGGACCAACAGTTCCAGCGTGTGGGGGGCGGCGACAAGGTGCGGGTGGATATTCGCGTCATCTCGTCTACCAACCGTGACCTGGAGACCGAAATCGCCGAGGGAAACTTCCGCCAGGAGCTCTACCACCGACTGAACGTCGTTCCGATCCGGGTCCCCGGACTGGATGAGCGGCGCGAAGACATCCCGGAACTGGCCGCTCACTTCATCGAGAGCTTCAATGCCAGCCAGGGCTTGCCGCTGCGGACGTTGAGCGAGGAGGCGGTGGCGCTGCTTCAGACGATGCACCTGCCCGGCAACGTACGCCAATTGAAGAACGTGGTGGAACGTGTTCTGATCCTTGGAGAAACCGGCGGAGAGATCTCTCCCAGCGAGCTGGAAGGGGCGGAGCCGAACGAGGTCGAGGACGGCCGCGTGGTGTTGGCCGGGGCGCTGGCGACCCTGCCGCTGCGCGAGGCGCGCGAATTGTTCGAGCGGGAATACCTGCTGACACAGATCAACCGGTTTGGCGGCAATATCAGCCGGACGGCGACCTTTGTCGGGATGGAGCGGTCAGCGCTGCACCGCAAGCTCAAATCGCTGGGGGTCGTGACGTCGTCCAAGGCGGGCACCCGTGTGGCGCACCTCGAGGAGTCGTCGCAAGCTGCGGAATGAAATGGCGAGGCGGTGAGCACCGAGGTGGCCGGCCGCCGCATGGCGGGGCGTTGACGCCCCGCGTCGGCTCTGCCATGGCTGTGCAAACCACCTGAAACTCGGGATCGGGGACGATGAAAGTCATCATCTGTGGGGCGGGCCAGGTCGGCTGGCAGATCGCCCGTCATCTTTCCAACGAACAGAACGACGTGACGGTGGTTGACAACAACCCCGAACTGGTTCGTCTGGCCACCGATACCCTTGATGTTCAAGGCATTGCGGGCTTTGCCAGCTATCCGGACGTGCTGGATCGTGCTGGCGCGCGGGACGCCGACATGGTCATCGCCGCGACCCATTCGGACGAGGTCAACATGGTCACCTGCCAGGTGGCCCACTCGGTCTTCGGGGTCACCCGCAAGATCGCCCGGCTGCGGGCACAATCCTACCTCGAGGCGATCTATCGCGATCTCTACAAACGCGATCACATGCCCATCGACGTGGTGATCAGCCCCGAGAAGGAAGTCGCGGAGGCGGCGCTGCAACGCATTGCGGCACCGTCCGCCTTTGACACCGAGAGCTTTCTGGGCGGGCGCCTGAAGTTGCTGGGCATCCAGCTCGATTCAGATTGCCCGGTTCTGAACACGCCGCTGCGGCAGTTGACCGACCTGTTCTCGACCCTGCGCGCAGTCGTGGTGGGGGTGCGTCGCGAAGGCACGCTGTTTGCCCCGGAACCCGGCGACCAGTTGTTTGCCGACGACCAGATCTATGTCGCCTCGGTGCGCGAGGATGTCGAACGTACGCTGGAGATCTTTGGCAAGCCGTCGCGCAAGCCGGAACGCGTGGTGATCATCGGGGCCGGCAATGTCGGTCTGGCGGTGGCCAAGGCGCTGGAGAGCAGCGAGACGCGCATTCGGGCCCGGGTGATCGAACGCAACCGGCAGCGCGCCGAGAAGGCCGCCGACGCGCTGGAACGGACGATTGTGCTGCATGGTGACGGTCTGGACAGCGATGTCCTCAACGAAGCCAGCGTGGACCGCGCCGATGCGGTGATCTGCGTGACCGACGACGACAAGGTCAACCTGCTGGCCGCCGTGCGGGCCAAGACCGCCGGCTGCAAGATGACCATCGCGTTGGTGAACGACCCGACCATGGTGTCGCTGATGGGACCGCTGAATATCGACGCCTACATCAACCCGCGGGCCACGACAGTCAGTTCGATCCTGCGGCACGTGCGGCACGGACGGGTGCGCGGTGTCTATTCGATCGGGGACGCCGAGGCCGAGGTGATCGAGGCGCAGGTGCTGTCGACCTCACCCATCGCCGGCAAGGCCATCCGCTCGATCGACTTCCCTGAAGGGGCGCTGATGGGAGCCATCATGCGAAATGACGAGGTGATCAAGCCGGTCGGCTCCACCCGGGTGCTGGAGGGCGACATTGTGGTGATTTTTGCCATGACCGACGACGTGCCGGAGGTCGAACGGCTGTTGCAGGTCAGTATCGACTTCTTCTGACCCATGACACGCCTGTTCGCCCTGCCGATGATCGTGCTGCTGATGGGAATCGGGGCCGCTGCCATGTTGGTCCCGGCTTTCGTCGCCCTGAATCAGGGTGACAATCGGATCGCGCATGTTTTCGGTCTTTCGGCCGTGCTGTTCCTGTTCCTGACCGCCATCCTCGGGATTGCGCTGGCAGGGTATCGTTCGCGCAGCCTGGCGCGCAGTCACCTCGCGGCATTGGTCGCGGCCTACACGGTATTGCCGCTGATGCTGGCGGTGCCGTTCCAGCAAGGGGTGCAGTCGACGACCTTCACCAATGCCTGGTTCGAGATGGTCTCTTCGATGACGACCACAGGCGCAACGCTGTTTCCGACAGAACGGCTGGCGCCATCGCTGCACCTGTGGCGGGCAATCGTCGGCTGGATGGGCGGGTTCCTGGCATGGGTGGCTGCATTCGCGCTGCTTGCGCCGATGAACCTGGGCGGATTCGAGGTGATTTCGTCTGACCGGGTCGGGGCCGGTTTTCGACCGGTGCGGCGGCACGCCGGGATCGGCATTGGGGACCCGCGCGAACGCCTGCTGCGGTTTTCGGTTCAGTTGTTCCCGATCTACACCGGGCTGACCCTGATCCTGGCGCTTGGGCTGGCATTCCTGGGCGAAGAGGCCCTCACGGCGGCCTGTCATGCCATGTCGACCATGGCCACAAGCGGCATCAGCCCAGTAGGCGGGATGGGCGGGGCCAACGCCGGCCTGGCCGGCGAAATGCTGATCTTCGTGTTCTTTTCCTTCGCAATCACCCGCCAGACCTTTTCGGGAGCGTTCACGCCCCGCGGCGCCAGCAACCTGGTGCATGATCCGGAGGCACGGATCGGCCTGGCACTGGTGATCCTGGTGCCGAGCCTGCTGTTCCTGCGCCACTGGATCGGCGCCTACGAGGTCGATACCGTGGGGGAGCTTCCCCTGGCGCTGTCGGCGCTCTGGGGCGCGACGTTCAGCGTTCTGTCGTTCCTGTCGACCACCGGATTCGTCAGCAGCCAGTGGAATGTTTCGGGGGCGTGGTCGGGGCTGGAAACGCCCGGAATGGTGCTGTTGGGGTTGGCGCTGATTGGCGGCGGGGTTGCCACGACGGCCGGCGGGGTCAAGCTGCTGCGGGTGTTCGCGCTTTACCAGCATTCGTCCCGCGAACTGGAAAAGCTGGTTTATCCGTCCTCGGTGGGCGGTGCGGGCGACGAGGCGCGGCGGGTGCGCCGGCAGGGCGCCTACGTGGCATGGATCTTTTTCATGCTGTTCGCGCTCAGCATGGCGGGGATCGCGACGGCGCTTGCGGCCACCGGCGTGGCCTTCGACGAAGCGGTGGTCATGACCATTGCCGCGCTCTCCACCACCGGTCCTGCGGCCAGCGTGGTGCTGGACCATCCACTCAGCTACACGATGCTGGACGATCCCGGAAAGTTCATTCTTGTGCTGGCGATGGCGCTTGGACGGCTCGAGACTCTGGCGCTTCTGGCGCTGTTCAACCCGCAATTCTGGCGCCGCTGAGTGTGCGGTGATGCTGCATCCGCACAACGAACTTGGCCAGCTTTCACGTTATGGGTGGAAACTGTCACGAACACATATCATAGTGGGCCCCGAAGGGTGGTTTGACGCCCGAAGACACAGACGGCGACCCGCTAACTATAACAAAACAAGGCAAGAATAATGGCTGCAGATAAGCAGAACTTGCAGGATGCATTCCTTAATCATGTTCGCAAGACCAAGGTTCCGGTGACCATATTCCTGATCAACGGCGTCAAGTTGCAGGGCGTGATTACGTGGTTTGATAATTTTTGCGTGTTGCTGCGCCGCGACGGACAGTCGCAGCTCGTCTATAAACACGCGATTTCCACCATCATGCCGGCACAGCCGATCAATCTGTACGAGGGCGAAGACTGAGCGAACGAATTTCCGGGGAAGAGGGCACAGCCGGTCCCGACGTACGCGCACTTGTTCTTCATCCCGACATCCAGTCGGACAAGGACCGGAGGCCTGCGGCCGCTGGTCTGGCAGAGGCGATAGCCCTTGCCGCCGCGCTGCCCGGTCTCGAGTTGGCCGGGGGTGATGTCGTATCGGTGCGCAAACCGCAGCCGGGCACCTTGTTCGGTTCCGGCAAGTTGCAGGAATTGAAGACCCGGATCGAGGCCGACGAGATCGGGCTGGTCCTGATCGACGGGCCGGTGACACCGGTGCAGCAGCGCAACCTGGAAAAGGAATGGGGCGTCAAGCTCCTGGACCGGACCGGGCTGATCCTCGAGATCTTTGCCGACCGCGCAGCAACGCGCGAAGGGGTCCTGCAGGTCGAACTGGCAGCGCTGAGCTATCAGCGCACGCGGCTGGTCCGCGCCTGGA
Source organism: uncultured Tropicimonas sp. (assembly GCA_947495685.1). Taxonomy (GTDB): domain Bacteria; phylum Pseudomonadota; class Alphaproteobacteria; order Rhodobacterales; family Rhodobacteraceae; genus Tropicimonas. The sequence goes on along the minus strand of CANLZY010000009.1, from coordinate 73,882 downwards.
CTCACCTTGAGCGCCAACGCGGCGGGCTCGGTTTCGTTGGCGGCCCCGGCGAGACCCAGATCGAGGCCGACCGCCGCGCGATCGATGACGCGATCATGCGGATCCGTCGCCAGCTGGAAAAGGTCGTGAAAACCCGGGCCCTGCACCGGGCGTCACGAGCCAAGGTGCCGTTTCCCGTTGTCGCGCTGGTCGGCTATACCAACGCCGGGAAATCGACCCTGTTCAACCGCCTGACGGGGGCCGATGTCCTGGCCAAGGACATGCTGTTTGCGACGCTGGACCCGACCATGCGGGGCGTGACCCTGACCACCGGCCAGAAGGTGATCCTGTCGGACACGGTGGGCTTCATCTCGGACCTGCCGCACCAGTTGGTGGCCGCGTTCCGCGCCACCCTTGAAGAGGTGCTGTCGGCGGATCTGATCCTGCATGTGCGAGACATCAGTCATCCGGACACCGAAGCCCAGTCCGAGGACGTCGAAACCATCCTGCAGGAGTTAGGCGTCTCCGAGGACACCCAGCGGCTGGAGGTCTGGAACAAGATCGATCTGTTGCCGCCGGAAGATCGCGACCCTGTCGAGACTCTCGCCGCCCGCAGCCCGGACGTGCTGACGCTGTCGGCCTGGACCGGCGCTGGCATGGACAGGCTTGTAGAAGCGATCACCGAGGCCGTGGACGGTGTTCGCACCGAGGAAACCCTGACGCTCGACTTTGCCGCCGGACGCAAGCGCGCCTGGTTGCATGAACACCGGGTGGTGACCGACGAGGTCCAGACCGAGGAGGCCTGGGAAGTCACCGTCCGCTGGACGACCAGCCAGCGAGAGGCTTTCGAACGGTTCGAGGGCTGACGCGCACCCTGTGGGCGCGCTGTTACAGGTCACTCTGTGAAAACGACGGCCATGCGGGCGCAAACGAACCGCATGGCCGGACGCCTAGCGCGGTTCCAATCGGGTGATGCCCACGGCGCCCGCGCGGGCCAGTTCCGGGTCCAGCGTCATCGGGATGTATTCGCCCCGACGCCACAACTCTCCCAGATCATCATAGTGGCGGCTGAGCGGGTGGCCGGATTGTCCGGTGGCCGTGACGAACACCGAGGCATCCGGGTCCGCAAAGTCATACACTCCGCGATATCCCGCCGCGTGCACGTTGGTGAACGGCGCAGCGCCTGTGCCCACCGTGCGGCCACGCTGCAACGTGTTGTCGCCGCCCGAGGTGGATTGCTGGACGTTCACGAACCATTTCAGCACCGGGACGTCGCCAAGCACCTGGTGGTTGTGGGTTGCCTGGTGCGCATCGCCCCATCGCAAGCTCTCCAGCGCGCTTCCATGCTCTCGCCCGATCCATAGCAGTGCCTCGTCCAGCGCGATGCGGGCGGTGTCGGTGCAGGTTTCGACCATGGTCGATTGGCGGATGTCGCACCATGCCGAAGCCCCGTCGATATCGCGGTACACCCGTTCGAGGAAAATCGGATCGGGTCGGGGAAAGGCCTCGGACAGCGGCCCGAGATCGTCCACGATCAGCTTGTGCTGCAACTGGCGCAGCCATGCGGCATAGATCAGCGGTTCTGGCAGGTGCTCGTTCATCTCGCCGTTCCAGTTGGCCAGCAACTCCAGAGCCTTCTGGCGCTGACGTTCCGGTGTGCCGTCCGGCGCGGCTTCGCCGGTGTACCACATGTCCCGCGCAATCAGCGGCAACAGCGAGCGGGCGGTGAAGGACACGGTGTCCAACTGCGCCGCGATGAAGCTTTCACGGGTGTGCACCTCGCGCTCTGCCATCAACTTGTGCAGGCGCTGGATCCGCTGGGTGTCGCCCCAGCGGAAACTCACATGCTCCGGAAAGGGGCGGGTGCTGGTACGGTTGTTCGTATTGCCGATGATCCCGTCGCGCGGCGACACGACCCGTGGGTTCAGCGCATAGTCCAGCGTGCCACGCCAGCGGTTCTGGGCCTGCCAGCCAAGCGACGGCATGCGCCCCTGGCTGTAGTGCTCCGGGTCCCTGTCCGGCAGGGCACCAAAGACCTGCAGTGCGATGCCGGTCTTGTCGGCCAGTACGACGTTGAGCGCCGGGGCAACAAAATCGCGCCCGGCCTCGATCCCGGCCTCGACGCTGTGGGCTCGCATCAGCTTCAGCGCCGATTGCAGCGAGGTGTCGCGATCCGACAGCGCCGTCCAGGACAACGCGGCCACGTGGCCCGGGGGGGTAATGTCGCGCAGGTTCAGGTGGCTGCCCGGAATGACAGGGCCGTTTTCGGTCCATCGCAGGGTGATGGTGACCGGCGGCGCGTCCGCGACCTTGATTATCGAGCGCTCGGTGCGAAAGGGCTTCCAGCCATCGGGTGTCCGGTAGGTTTCCGGATTGGCCGGGTTCAGCTCTTCGATGTACAGGTCCTGGTCGTCGGCGTAGGCATAGGTGATGCCCCAGCCCAGCGACTGCGTGCGCCCGACCAGAACGATCGGCACGCCCGGGATGGTGCCGCCGATGACACCGCCCGAGGACAGCTCCAGCCGCGCGAGGTACCAGATTGTCGGGGCGCTCAAGTTCAGGTGCGGATCGTTTGCCACCAACGTGCCGCCGGCAGCGGACCGGTTCGACGCAGCGGCCCAGACGTTGGAGGCGCCGGCCAGTTCTGGCGGGTGCACCGGCAGCAACGGCGAACTGTTCCAGTCCGGGGCGCTCGCGACCCTCGGCAGGTCGGGGAACAGGGCGCCATAATCGACGGCTGCGTCGGCAGGCACGTCGGGCATCAGGTCGATCAACCGTTCGGGCGGCAGCAATAATGATGCCTGGGCGCGCAGGATCTCGTTTTGCATGTGCGACGCCAGGTCGAGCGCCATGATCTTGGCCACGGCGATCGAGTCAGCGGGTTGCCAGGGGGCGATTTCGGGCTGGAACAGGAAGAATTCCGGCGCACCTCGGCCAAGCGCCTCGGTGTTGACGGTGGAAATCCAGGCGTTCACCCCGGCGGCATAGGATTTCAGCATCTGCCGGGTGTCCGCGTCCAACCCCTCGACCGAGGCATCGGCAGCCCGGTACAGATCCAGCCGGCGCAGGAATTCGTCGGTCTTGACCGTGCGGGCGCCAAACAGTTCGGACAGCCGCCCCTGTGCCGTGCGCCGCAGCAGGGTCATCTGCCACAGCCGATCCTGGGCATGGGCCAACCCCAGACCAAAGAACACGTCGGCGTCGGTTTCCCCAAAGATATGAGGCACATCGGCGTTGTCTCGCACGATTTCGACCGGCGCGGTCAACCCGTCCAGCCGATAGGTGGCATCGTAGTCGGGCAGGGAGCGTGATGCGAAGAAATAGACCAGCCCAACGGCCAGACCGATCACCACGATCACGGCTGTTGCCAGCCGTACCGTCCAGCGAAAAACCCGTTCCATCCTGCCCCTTTCTATTGACCCTTGCCCGCAGGCGGGTAGGTCTGGTGGCAACGTAGAACAAGCCTGACGAAGGGGAAAGACATGGCGAAGGTGGCATTTCTGGGTCTTGGGGTAATGGGTTACCCGATGGCCGGACATCTGGCCAAGGCGGGCCACGCGGTATGCGTGTACAACCGCACCACGGCCAAGGCGGAAAACTGGGTGGAGGAATTTGGCGGCGCGTTGGGAAAGACCCCGGCGGAGGCCGCAAACGGCGCCGATTTCGTGTTTTCCTGTGTCGGCAACGACGACGATCTGCGGATGGTCTGCACGGGTCCGGATGGCGCGTTTTCGACGATGGCGCCCGGCAGCGTCTTTGTCGACCATACGACGGTTTCCGCTCTGGTCACGCGCGAGATGTACGCCGCCGCTGACATCGGACAGATCTGTTTTGTCGATGCGCCGATCTCGGGCGGGCAGGCGGGGGCCGAAAACGGCGCATTGTCTGTCATGTGTGGCGGTGACGAGGGCGCCTATCTGCGGGCCGAGCCGATCATCGACGCCTATGCCCGTATCTGTCGGCGTCTTGGCGAAAGCGGCAGCGGCCAGATGACCAAGATGTGCAACCAGATCGCGATCGCCGGCCTGGTTCAGGGATTGTCCGAAGCGCTGCACTTCGCAGAAAAGGCCGGTCTGGACGGGCGTGCGGTGGTCGAGGTGATCAGCCAGGGTGCGGCCGGATCGTGGCAGATGTCCAACCGGTACGAAACGATGCTGGACGACCATTTCGAACACGGGTTCGCGGTCAACTGGATGCGCAAGGATCTGGGGATCTGCCTGGAGACGGCCAACGAGACAGGCGCCAGCCTGCCGGTGACGGCGTTGGTGGACCAGTTCTACAAGGACGTGCAGAAGATGGGCGGCGGGCGTTGGGATACCTCCTCGCTCTTCGCGCGCCTTCGCAAGATGGGATGAGCGCCACGGATGGCTGATTTCTGACGCTTAACGTGGTATGATACCACAGGACACGCGCTGAATGCGCCCGTGCCGTCGCGTCCTCACGAGGACGGCACGAGCGGCCATGGAGGGTGTGTCATGTCCACATTCGGCGGCCCGCTGAATATGAGAGTCATCAAGGACAAGCAGGGGGTGTGGTCGAATGACCTTGTGCTGTTGTTCGACTCCGTCCCCGAGCTGATCATCGACCCGAACGGGGTCAGCACCACCCGCAAGCAACTCTACGAATACTGGATGGCCCTGCGGAAGGACCTCGGCTGGACGGAAGCGGATGTTCTGACCCAGGTTGCGGCCACGACCCTGGGTGAGTCGCAGTTTTTCAGCAGCGGTCCCTTCACCTCCGTCAACTGCGGCGTTTCGGGGCCGGTGAAGAATACAAAGGTGACGTCGATCAATTTCCACGATCTGACGACTCTCACGGGCATCGCGATCTCCGACATGGGGGTGAACGAGGTTTCCTATGACGGTACGAAGGAGACGGCCTGGGATGCGGCGACCTTGCCCGTCTGGGACATCAGCGGCAAGGACACGATCACCGGCTCCAACGGGCAGGATGTGATCTATGCCGGCGGCTCGGACGATTCCGTCAAGGGCTTCGGCGGCAATGACAAGCTCTATGGCATGCGGGGGGGCGACACGATCTACGGCGGTTCCGGCGATGACCGGATCTTCGGCGGCGGGTACAGCGGAGATCCGGCCAATCTCCTTTATGGCGAGGCGGGCGATGACCGGATCTATGGTGGCGAGCAGCGTGACATCATCCGGGGCGGGGCCGACAACGACATTATCAGCGGATCGGGCGGCAATGACACCATCAACGGTGGCCTTGGCAATGACACCATTTCCGGTGGTGCCGGTCGGGACACCCTCCTGGGCGACATCGGCAATGACACGATCGGTGGCGGCAGCGGTGCAGACGAGATCGACGGCTACCACGGTCGGGACACGATCTCGGGCGGCACCGGGGACGATACCCTGCGCGGCGGTGAAGGAGACGACGTGATCCGTGGAGACGGCGGGGCCGACAAGCTGTTCGGAGAGTTCGACAATGACCGGCTGCTTGGCGGGGACGGGCCCGACCTGCTTCTTGGCGGTCAAGGGGATGACCTGCTGAAGGGTGGGGTTGGAGAAGACATTCTGAACGGCGGGGGCGGCGCGGACGCGTTGTTCGGGGGCAACGAAGACGACAGGCTCTTGGGCCTGAGTGGCGACGACGTTCTCAGTGGCGGACGGGGCGATGACCTGATGCAGGGCGATGACGGTTCGGATGTCCTGCACGGAGATCCCGGGAATGACAGGCTGACCGGTGGCCCCGGTGGCGACAGCCTGTTCGGGGACGACGGTGAGGATAGATTGAATGGTAGCGAGGGCCACGACCTGTTGAAGGGAGGGGCCGGATCCGATCGATTGGACGGAGGCCCGGGCAACGACCGCCTCTTTGGTGGTGATCGCGTTGATTTTCTCATGGGCGGTGACGACAAGGACGTCTTGCGCGGCGGCAAGGGATGGGATCATCTTCGCGGCGGGTTTCACAATGACATCCTGTACGGTGGCGCGGGGTCGGATACCTTCAGTTTCCAGAATGACGCCAGCCGGGACGTCATCAAGGACTTTGCCGCTGGTCTGGACATCATCGAGATCACCAACGGCGCCAAGGACTTCCACGACCTGCAATACATCAACACCACGGCGACCGGCACCGAGATCGGCTTTGGCGGGGCCACGCTGATCTTCCTGGAGGGGTTCACGGAAGACCTGACCTCGGTGGATTTCCTCTTTGGCTGACGGGGCGGACGCGGACCTGCCGCGCCTCCGGGCGGGATGGCGGGATCGGTCCTGTCGTCGGTGGCCTGCACGAACGGGCATCCCGGCGGTGGGTACACGGTGCCAGATCCTTGCAGGGCGTTCCTTGGCTGCTCGACGACACGCCCCCCCGACGTGGAAATCGATCCAGCCACCATGTCCGCTGGTCGCAGCGACGTCAGACCTGCCCGGTCGTGGGCGGCAGGGTTCAGTCGGCGCGGCATTCACCACTGACGGCATCAATGCATTTGGTCAGTCCGTGGCTGCGGCATCGACATCGCGCGCCGTCGGCGGCACCCAGCCGCGGTCCGTCCGGGAGCCGAAGCGGCGGGTCAATCCGGACATCTCTGCCGCCTCTTCGGCGTTCAACGCCGCGACACGCGCGACATAGGCCTCGTTGAGGTGTCCCGGCACATCCGGGTCGTGCACCTGGGCAAGGTCGAATAGGACTCGGCGGTCGTGGCTGTTGAAATCGCGAATACCCAGTTCCGCCTCGAAGGGATGCACGCCCAACGCTTCGAGGACCGACCGCCCGGCCCGCAGGGAGCTGTCAAAGACCTCGCGGATGATGTCATGGCACCCGGCGGAATAGAGTTCATAGACGTGATGGCGATCGAACGCCCGAGCGACGATGTGAACGTTCGGATGGTGGCGCACGACTTCGTGCACGATGGCCGTTGTCTGGTCGCGGTCGTCGATGGCGATGACGAGCACCTTTGCCTCTTCGATCCCGGCGGCGTGCAGCATGTCCGGTCGGGAGGCATCGCCGAAGAACACCTTGATCCCGTAACTGCGCAGGATCTCCAGTTGTTCCGAGGAATGATCCACCACCACCGTGTCGTGGCCATTGCGCCGCAGGATTCGGTTGATGACGCCCCCGAACCGTCCGTGCCCGGCGATGATGATCCGGGCCGACATGTCGACCTCGTCCGCCTCGCGCGACTGGTCCTGCACGAAGCGCGGCGCGAGAACCCGGTCGTAGAGGATGAACAGCGCCGGGGTCAGCAGCATCGACAGCGCCACCACCAGCAACAACTGGTCGGCCAGCGCCTGTGGAAGAACGTTGTTGGTAACGGTGAAGGACACCAGCACAAAGCCGAATTCACCCGCCTGAGCCAACCCGAGTGTCATAAGCCACCGGTCGGCGCCCCGCAGCCGGAACACCACCGCCAGGCCAAACAGGACAAGCGCCTTGATCGCGATCACACCGAGCGTCATGCCGAGGATCGACGCGAAATTGGCGAACAGGAGCTCGAAATTGATCAGCGCGCCAACCGTCATGAAGAACAACCCCAGCAGGATGCCGCGGAACGGGTCGATGTCGCTTTCCAGTTCGTGGCGATACTCGCTGTTGGCCAGAACGACACCGGCCAGGAAGGTGCCGAGCGCCGGGGACAGGCCGACCATCGACATCAGGATCGCGATGCCGATCACCAGCATCAGCGCCGCGCCGATGAACAGTTCCCGCAGGCGGGCGGCGGCGATGAACCGGAACAGCGGGCGGGTGAGGTAGGAGCCGATGCCGATGACCGTCGCAATGGCCGCCAGTGTGATCAGCGCCGTTGCCCAACCCGGCAGGCCGTCGGTCATGTTCAGGCTGGGGCCATGATCCGCAGCCACACCATGGGCGTCGGTCGCGCCGTGCGCCGCAACCGCATGTCCGGTCTCGGCCAGTTCCGGCAGGGCCAGCAGCGGGATCAGCGCCAGCATCGGAATGACGGCGATGTCCTGAAACAGCAGCACCGAAAAGCTGGCTTGACCGCCCTCGCTTTTCATCAACCCTTTTTCACCCAATGTTTGCAGCACGATGGCGGTCGAACTTAACGCCAACACCAGGCCGACGCTGAGGGCGATGGTCCATGGCAGGCCCAGCAAGATCGCGGCGGCCATGATCAGCCCTGTGGTAACGCCAACCTGAAGGCCGCCCAGCCCGAGCAGGCGGTGCCGCATGTCCCACAGCATGCGTGGCTCAAGCTCCAGCCCGACGAGGAACAGCATCATGACGACCCCGAACTCGGCAAAATGCTGCAACCCGACAACATCGACCCCCAGGGTGCTCAGGATCGGGCCAAGCACGATACCCGCGATCAGGTATCCCAGCACCGAGCCCAGCCCCAGCCGAGACGCGATCGGGACGGCGACAACACCGGCGACAAGGAACAGGAAGGCCGTTAGCAGAAAGGTGTCCATGGCTCAGGCCTCCGGTTTCAGGGGAAGGGTGGCGTGGGTCAGAACGTCGTGATTGGCCGCCGTCTGAAAATCCAGCCGGTCATCGCGCAGGGCCTCCAGCAGCCTGACATATCCTGTGACATGCCGGTCGACCTCGCCCGTGGCAGAGGCCTCGAGCGCCGAGAACAGCACATAGGGTGGGGCGAACCGCATCTGGCAGAGCCGCGCAGTCTGCTGCATCGGGGTCAGGAAGGTTCGCAACGGAAAGCCCTGATAGCCGGTGTCCGAATAGGCGTCTTCCGGGCCGGCGGCGGTTACCGCCAGCAGCAGCGTCTTGCCCTGCAGGGCATTGCCGCCATCGCCGTAGGCAAATCCGCGTTCCAACACCAGATCCAGCCATTCCTTGACCAGCGAGGGCGAGGAATACCAGAAGATCGGGTATTGCAGCACGATGATGTCGTGATCCCGCAGCAGTGTCTGCTCGGCATCGATCTGGATGTCGTGGCGGGGATAGCGCGCATAGAGGTCCAGAGCCGAAATGCCGTCGATCCGGCGCGCGGCCCGGAACATCACCCGGTTTGCTTGCGAGTGCCGGTGTCCCGGATGAGCGTAATAAAGCAGTACCCGTGCCATGCCGTTCCCCTGTTGCGCACTGTCAGCCCTAGCCCGCGATGGCGAGGCTGTCGATAGATGCCAGCCGCTGGTCGCTGGGCCGGAACGGCCATGGAGGTGCGACGATCTATCAAATTCGGGACAACCACTTGGAAACCAGCCGCTTTGCGGACTAGAACGTGCCATGGAGCAAACTGACTCCGAGATCCAGACGGCCTCCGGGCCAGTGCGCCGGCGACGGGTGATCTACGTCCCCGGCTACGATCCGTTCCATGCCCGCCGCTATCGGGAACTGTACCGCAAGCAATCGCGGTTGCAGGCGGAGATTTCCGAATACGATCTGACCGTGACCTCCAGCGGGCGCAGCGACCCCTATGGCTGGCATGTCGACGCGCGGATCGAGGGGGCGGAGGTCGCAACCGAGATCCTGGTGCTGGGATGGTCGGACATCGTCAAGCAGTCGATGGATCGGGGCCTGTGGCAGACCTATGTCCAGGCTTGGCACACCTTCCGGATTTACGTTCGATCCGGCGCGCTGGCGGGGGTGCTGATGCTGCGCAAGGGGCCGGTGATCGCGGCACTGTATCCGTTGGCACTGCTGATGCTGCAACTGGTGATCGCGTTGCTGATCGCCTGGGGCGTCGGAACGGTGATTGGCCTGTTTGCGCCGTGGTGGGCCGGGGTGGTCGGATTGGCCGTGGTGCCGCCGGTGCTGAACTGGTTCGCCCGGCACGACAACCTGCTGCTGGCCCGCTACCTGATGCACAATTACGCCTTTTCGGCCCAGTTGGGCGGCGCCAACCCGCCCGAACTGGAGGCGCGGATCGCGGATTTTGCCGAGGTCGTGGCCGAGGCCCTGGCGTCTGACGTCGACGAGGTCCTGGTGGTCGGCCACTCGTCGGGCGCGCATCTGGCCGTGTCGATCCTTTCCGACCTGATCCGGACGGGCAGGGTGCCCGAGGGCGGCCCGGTGTTGTCCGTCCTGACGCTGGGCCATGTGATCCCGATGGTGTCCTTTCTGCCGACGGCGGATCGGCTGCGGGCGGACCTGAATTTCCTGTCCACCCGGCGGGAGCTCGTCTGGATCGACGTCACGGCCCCCGGCGATGGCTGCGCCTTTGCGCTGTGTGACCCGGTGGGCGTCAGCGGCGTTGCCCCGGACGGACAGAAATGGCCGCTGATGCTGTCGGCTGCCTTCAGCCAGACCCTCAGCCCGGCGCGGTGGAAGGCGCTGCGGTGGCGGTTCTTCCGGCTGCATTTTCAATACCTGTGCGCCTTCGATCAACCGGGGGAGTACGATTACTTTCGGATCACCGCCGGGCCGCAGACCCTTGGCCAGCGGTTCGCGCACCGCAAATCGTCGGCGAGTTGCAAACGCATGGCGGTGTCGCGCTGCCGCAGTATGGCGGCCTGACATGACCCGCCCCACACCTCCCAAGCCCCCGTCGCGCCCCGACAAGGTCTCGCTCTGGCGTTATGTCCGGCTGTTTCGACAGGATATCCTGTCGGCCCAACCGCAAAAGCTCTACCGCGCCCGAATGGCCGAGTTTCGCACACCCTTTTTCCGCAGTTTCATGATCAACGAGCCATCGCTGGTGAAGACAGTGCTGAACGAGCGGCCCGACGACTTTCCCAAATCCGACCGGGTTCGCGAAGGGTTGGCGCCGCTGCTGGGCAACAGCGTCTTTGTCACCAACGGCGAGGTCTGGAAACGCCAGCGCCGGATCATCGACCCGGCCTTCGAGGGCGGGCGGCTGAAGGAAACCTTTCCGGCGATGTGGCAGGCCACCGAGGCGGCGCTGGCCCGGCTGGCGACCCGGGCCGACGGTGCACCGATCGAGATCGAGGCCGAAACCAGCCACGCCGCCGCCGACGTGATCTTTCGCACGTTGTTCTCGATTCCGATCGAACACGAGATCGCAGCCGGGGTGTTCGAGGAATTCCGCACCTATCAACGTACCCAGCCCTTGGTGAACCTGGCGGCGTTCCTGCCGATCCCGCGCTGGATGCCCCGGCTGCACGCCCGCCGAACCCGGGCCAGCGCCGAGAGTATTCGCAAGCTGATCGCGCGGCTGACCGAGGCGCGCCAGCAGGAGATCACCGAAGGGCGGGCACCAGACGACCTGGCCACCAAGATCATGACCACCCGTGATCCGGTCACCGGCGATGTGTTCGAACCGGCCGAGATGGTGGACCAGGTGGCGATCTTTTTTCTGGCCGGGCACGAGACATCGGCGTCGGCCCTGGCCTGGGCCTTGTACCTGTTGGCGATCTATCCGGAGGTTCAGGATCGGGTCGCGGCCGAGGCGTTGAATGGAATCGACCCTGCGACGCCAACGTTTTCGATGGTATCGCGGCTCTCGTTCACCCGGGATGTCTTTCGCGAGGTGCTGCGGCTGTACCCGCCGGTGCCGATGATGGTGCGGCAGGCGACCTGTCCGGAAACCTTCCGGGGCAGGGATGTGCCAAGGGGCAGCCAGATCGTCGTGTCGCCCTGGCACCTGCACCGTACACCGCGGCTTTGGGACGACCCGGACGGGTTTGATCCGGATCGTTGGAAGACCGAGAATGGCAAGCAGTGCCAGCGCGATGCCTATATCCCGTTTTCCTCGGGCGCGCGGGTCTGTACCGGCGCCGGGTTCGCGATGATCGAGGGTGCCCTGCTGCTGGCGATGATCGTCCGGCGGTTCCGAATCGAGCCGGTCGAGGGGCGTGAACCGGTGCCGGTTGCCCACCTGACCGTGCGTGCACGCGACGGGATCTGGCTGCGCTTGACACCACGGTGATCGCCGGCGCCGCTTGACCGGGGATTGGCCGGCCAAGCGGGGGGCGGCAGAGGGCGAAAGCGGGCACAATCGGGCGCGAGTTTCGCCCGGATGACCCCACGAAAATGGGGTATAAAGATACCGTAATTTCAACCTATTGTATTTGCTTGACTAAATCGGAGTAATTGCACTTGACCGGAGCGCTCAAATCCTTAGAACCGCCTGATCAATCGCTCGGGCACACCCGTGTCCCCCGTCAAGACAAGAGCAATAACATGAAAACCTACACTGCGACTCCGGCGGAGATCGACAAGAAGTGGATCATTATCGACGCCGAAGGCGTCGTCCTTGGCCGCCTCGCCTCGATCATCGCCATGCGCCTGCGCGGCAAGCACAAGGCGACGTTCACCCCGCACATGGATATGGGCGACAATGTCATCGTGATCAACGCCGACAAGGTGCAGATCACTGGCAACAAGCGCACGGAAAAGAACTACTGGCACACCGGGTATCCGGGTGGCATCAAGTTCCGGACCACCGGACAGATCCTCGAGGGCAAGTACCCCGAGCGTGTGGTCATGCAGGCCGTCAAGCGCATGCTGCCCGGCAACAAGCTGAGCCGCCAGCAGATGACCAATCTGCGCGTCTACGCCGGCACCGAGCACCCCCATGAGGCCCAACAGCCCGAAGTGCTCGACGTCAAGTCCATGAACAAGAAAAACACCCGGAGCTGAGGACAATGGTCGAAGAAATCAAATCCCTCGCCGAGCTGAGCGACGTTGCTGAAGGCGCTATCGCCACCAGCGAAGTCTCGTTGGCCGCTCCGCGCGAGCAGGTCCGTGACGAACTGGGCCGTTCATATGCCACCGGCAAGCGGAAGGACGCGGTCGCCCGTGTCTGGATCAAGCCGGGTTCCGGCAAGGTCACCGTCAACGGTCGTGACATGTCTGTCTATTTTGCCCGTCCGGTGCAGCAGCTGATCCTGAACCAGCCGTTCCAGATCGCTGGCGTCGTCGGCGAGTTCGACGTGATTGCCACCGTCAAGGGCGGCGGTCTGTCCGGTCAGGCTGGTGCGGTCAAGCACGGCATCTCCAAGGCGCTGCAACTGTACGATCCGTCCATGCGGGCGGCTCTGAAGGCTGCAGGCTTCCTGACCCGCGACAGCCGCGTGGTGGAACGCAAGAAGTTCGGTCGTCGCAAGGCGCGTCGGAGCTTCCAGTTCTCCAAGCGCTGATCTGCGATCAGACGATTTTCTGGAAGGGGCTGCGCATCGCGCGGCCCTTTCTGCTTTTCGTGGCCCACTTTTGCGGTTGGGCTTGCAAGGCCGGCGGCTTCTTTCTAGAAGCCCGGTCTTTCCGGCGGCCCGTCCGACGGTAAATCCACCGCCTATTCCGAGCTGATCAAAGAGCGCACCCATGTCTTTGCGAACCCTGGCCATCGATTTTGGCACGTCCAATTCCGCAGCTGCCATTCCCGAAGGCCCCGGCCTGCGCCGAGTTCCCTTGGAACCGGGCTCGGACACGATCCCGACGGCGGTGTTTTTTCGCCCCGGCACCCAAGGAATGCTGGTGGGATCGGCGGCCAACGAAGCGCTGATTGCCGGCGAGGAAGGTCGCTACATGCGGGCGATCAAAAGCGTTCTGGGCACAGAGTTGATGCACGAGAAACGTCCGATCGGTGGGCGGCGGCAGACGTTGAGCGAGGTCGTCACGGCGTTTCTGATCAAGGTCAAGAGCCGGGCGGAGGCCGTCACCGGGCAGCAGTTTGACGGTGTCCTGTCGGGGCGGCCGGTGCGGTTTCACTCCGCCGATGCGCAGCGGGACCAACAAGCCGAAGCGGATCTGCGGGCTTGCTACGAGGCAGCAGGGTTTTCGCGCGTGACCTTCCGGTTCGAACCCGAGGCCGCCGCGCTGACCAGCCATGCGGCGGTGGCCGATGGCCGGATCGGGCTGGTGGTCGACATCGGCGGTGGCACCTCGGATTTCACGGTGTTCCGGCGGACGGGCGCGTCGATCGAGGTTCTGGCCAGCCACGGCATCCGTCTGGGCGGGACGAACTTCGATCACGCGGTGTCCGTCCGACAGGCCATGCCATTGCTGGGACGCGGTGGCCAGTTGCGCCGGGAAATGGGCGCGGGCCTCGTGCCGGTGCCAAATGCGATCTACAGCGACCTGGCGACCTGGGAAAAGATCCCGTTCGTCTATGGCCCCAAGGCGTTGCGGGACGTGCGCGCGATGGAGCGACTTGCGGTGGAGCCGCGCCGGTTGGCCCGTCTGGGAGCGGTGATCGAACACGAAACCGGGCATTCGCTGGCCTTCGCGGTGGAGGCGGGCAAGATTGCCGCCAACGGCGCGCAGGCGGGGGCGCATATCGACATGCACATGGTCGAGGCGGGGCTGATCGCGCCGATCTCGCCGGACGCGCTGGCGGCGACGCTGGCGCCCTTTGGACCGGACCTGCGCGCCGCAGCCCTCGCACCGGTCGCGGCGGCCAATCTGGTGCCGTCAGACGTCGGGTGCGTGATCTTTGTTGGCGGGTCCAGCCTGATGCGGCTGGTGGTGGACGAGATGCAGGCGGCGTTTCCCACAGCCGATGTCCAGCAGGCCGCCGCCTTTACCGCAGTGGTCGACGGATTGGCGCTGGCGGTCGGTCAGATGGGCTGACGGGTTTCGCGGCCCCGTTTCACGTGCCCCCAAACACCAAACGGCCCCGGATCACTCCAGGGCCGTTGTCGTTGATCGCCTGTGGCCCGGATCAGGGTTCGATCCACCACACGTCGGGTTGGAAGCCGATCCAGTCACCATACATCTGCGTCTTTCCTTCCGGGTATTTCAACGTCGATTGATGGGCGAGCCGGCTGACCGGCGAATACCAGATTGGCACCACATAGCGCCCGGTCGTCAGCACCCGGTCGAGCGCCTTGGTCGCGGCCCGGAAGTCGTCCTGGCTCTCACCGTTGAGCAATGCGTCGATCATCGCCTCTACTGCAGGCGAGGCGACCCCCATCCAGTTGCGGGTGCCGGGCTTGGTCAGGCCCTCCGAACCCCAATAGAGGTTCTGCTCATTGCCCGGGCTGAGGGACATGTAGCGGATGTAATAGGCCATGTCGAAATCGTAGTTCTGGGTGCGTTCCTTGTATTGGGCAGCATCCACGGTCACGAGGTTGGCGACCACACCAATGCGTTTGAGCTGTTCGGCATACAGCTCTGCAATGTTGATCGTCTGGGTGGCACCGGACCGCAGCAGGATGTCGAACTCCAGTGCGGCGCCATTCGCGTCCTTCATCACGCCATCCTGAACGGACCATCCGGCATCCGCGAGGATCTTCAACGCCTTGCGGGTGTTCTTGCGATTGGCCTCCGAGCCGTCGGAGGCAGGCAGGGCGTACCCTTCCAGCGCGCCTGGCAACAGCTCGTCCGCAAAGGGCTCCAGCAACGCCTTTACCTTGCCCTCCGCCGGGCCGTCCGACATCCCCAGCACGGAGTTGGAGAAATACGACGTGATCCGGGGTTCTTCGCCGTCGTTGATGGCGTTGTTGATGAACTCGAAATTGAAGGCGTGGATCAGCGCATCGCGCACCCGCCAGTCGTCAAATGGCGCGCGGCGCGTGTTCATCACCATGCCACGGATGCCCGAGGGACGTTGGTGCGGGATGGTCGATTTCACGATCTCGCCGGAGTGCACCGCCGGAAAATCATAGGCGGTCTTCCACTTTGCGATATTGCCCTCGCGGTTGGAACTGACCTCGCCGGCGCGAAACGCCTCGAAAGCGACATCGCTGTCGCCGAACCATTCATAGCGGATTTCGCCGATGTTGTGCAGACCGGCGTTGAAGGGCAGGGCGGCGCCCCACCAGTCCGGGTCTTTCTTCAACGACACATAGCGCCCGGCTTCGAAGTCGGAAATCACGTACGGTCCGGAACCGACCGGCGGTTGCAGCGAGCTTTCGTCGAACGGCCGGTCGTCATATTCGGCCTTTTTCAGGATCGGACGCAGGCCCAGGATCAGCGGCAACTCGTTGTCGATCGTGTTGAAGGTAAAGCGCACGGTGCGCTCGCCCACCGCCTCGGCGGTCTCGATCTTTTTCCACGCACCGTGATACCGGGGATGGCCGAGGGTGCCGAGGGTTTCGAAGGACCAGAGCACATCTTCGACCGTAACCGGGCTGCCATCCGAGAACCGGGCCTCCGGGCGAAGGGTGAATTCGACCCACTCCCGATTCGGTCCGGTCTCGATCGACTCGGCCAGAAGCCCGTACAAGGTGAACGGTTCGTCCCAGTTTCGGCCCATCAGGGTCTCGAACCCATAGGAGCGGAAACCATAAACCGAGTTCCCTTTCAGGATGAACGGGTTGAGGCTGTCGAAGCTGCCGACCTCCGACAAGACGATCCTGCCGCCCTTGGGTGCCTGCGGGTTGACGTACGGGAGAGACACAAAATCAGGTGTAAGCGCTGGCTCACCATACATAGCTATGCCATGTGCGGGCTCCGCGTTAACGAATCCCCCGGTTGCCAGGATGGTCACAACCGTCGCGATGATCGACCGCCGGACGAAATAATCAGATAGCATTTTGGCAACAATCCCTCTCTGCCCTTGTATTCTTGGATGAGAGCGTAGTCGTGCAAGTCAAGCATTTCAAACTTTTAACTTGGCCTGAGCCCATCGTTTGGGTATAAAGAGGGCACTGCTCGATAGGTTTCTTGCCTGTATGAAACCTGCCTCAATGACTTAGCGCCCGCCTTGTGCGGGCGTTTTTTTTGGTCCTGTGGCAGAGATCTTGCTGAAACTTTGAGCAGACGGCGACGTCACGGGGCCTGACGCAGCCAGCGCAATCTCTTCCAGAAGTCGGCCAAGGGACGCGGGCGCTTCATTTCGCGCCTGCAGCATGTATGGTGCGTCCGGGACGGACATAGATGGAGAGCGACATGTCACTCAAGGGGAAAACGGCCGTTATCACCGGGTCGAATTCGGGCATCGGGTTGGGTATCGCGCGGGAGCTTGCCCGGGCGGGCGCGGATGTGGTGCTGAACTCGTTTACCGACACCGAAGCCGATCACGCACTTGCCGCAGCGATCAGCAAGGAGACGGGCACGACGGCGCGGTACATCAAGGCCGACATGTCGAAAGGCACCGAATGCCGGGACCTGATCGCCCAGGCCGGACGCTGTGATATCCTGGTGAACAACGCCGGTATCCAGTTCGTCGCGCCGATCGATGAATTTCCGGTCGACAAGTGGGACGCGATCATCGCGATCAACATGACTTCGGTCTTTCATACCACGGCGGCGGCACTGCCGATGATGCGCGCGGCTGGCTGGGGCAGGGTGGTCAATATCGCCTCGGCACACGGTCTGACCGCGTCGCCCTTCAAGGCGGCCTACATCGCGGCCAAGCACGGTGTGGTGGGCATGAGCAAGACCGTTGCGCTGGAGACGGCGGAGGAACCGATCACCTGCAACGCGATCTGCCCCGGCTATGTGCTGACACCGCTGGTCGAAGAGCAGATCCCGAACACGATGAAGGAATACGGCATGGAGCGGGAGGAAGTGATCCGCAACGTTTTGCTGGCGCGTCAGCCCTCGAAGGAATTTGCCACGACCGAGCAGCTGGGTGGGACCACCATATTCCTGTGCTCGGATGCGGCCGCCCAGATCACCGGGACAACCATCAGTGTCGATGGCGGTTGGACCGCTCTATAAGCCAAGCCGAGCCGGGGGACACCCCCGGTTCAACCCTTTCACCGGGACCCTCCCGCGCAACAGAAAGCAGACCCATGGCAGCAGTGAAGCGGATCAACCTGGCGCTGCAAGGGGGTGGGGCCCATGGTGCCTTTACCTGGGGCGTGATCGACAGGCTGCTGGAAGAGGACGACATCGAGATCGCCGGCATTTCCGGCACCTCGGCGGGCGCCTTGAACGGAGCGGCGCTGAAGGCCGGGCTGGTGAGCGACGGTACGGGGGCTGACCGGCAGGCCGCGAAGGCCAACCTCGACTGGCTGTGGCATCAGGTTGCCGGAGTACGGGACCTTCGGCTGACCCATTGGTTCGCCCCCTTTGCCCCACCAAGCGATGTCTATTCGCAGGTGATCGAGGCCTCGCCGCTGTACGCGGTGGCGGATGCCGCGAGCCGCTCGATCAGCCCCTACAGCTATGGACCGTTCTACGCCAATCCGCTGGAGCGGATCGTCAGCCGGTTTGCCTTTGATCGGGTCTGTGCAGCGACCGGGCCGGCGCTGTTCGTGTCGGCCACCAATGTGCGCAGCGGCAAGATCCGGGTCTTCCAGGGCACCGAGATCGATACGTCGGTCATCCTTGCGTCCGGCTGTCTGCCAACGATCTTCAAGGCGGTCGAAATCGACGATTCGGAAACCGGGAATCGGGAGGCGTTCTGGGACGGTGGGTACACCGGAAACCCGGCGTTGTTTCCGCTGTTCGATCCGGAATTGCCGGCCGACATCGTGATCGTCAACATCAACCCGCTGTACCGACCGGATGTGCCGCGCAGTGCCGCGGACATTCAGAACCGGATCAACGAGATCAGCTTCAATTCCTCCCTGCTGAGAGAACTGCGGTCGATCCAGTTCGTGCGCGAACTGATTGCCGATGGGCGGGTGGAACAGGGCAGCATGAAGGACGTGCGCATCCACATGATTGCCGACGATGCCTTCATGCAAGACCTGTCGGTCGGGACCAAGATCGTGCCGTCGCCGGTGATCCTGTCTCGGCTGAAGCAGGCCGGCCGCGCGGCCGCCGACGCGTTTCTGGTTGATCACAAGGCCGATCTGACCCAGCGGGCATCAACGGATCTGGAAGCGATGTTCCGCTAGCGCCGCTCAGGCATCCAACCGGGCCGGCTCGTGCGCGCCCTTGATTTCGACCGGCGTGTCATCACCAGGAACGGCCGGAACCTCGCCGTTGCGATCATTGGGATAGACCAGCCCGGCCGAAATCACCAGTTTGGCTGCGTCCTCGACGCTCATGTCCAGATAGATCACTTCGCTTTCGGGAACGAACAACAGGAAGCCGGATGTCGGGTTCGGAGTGGTCGGAAGAAAGACCGAAACGATCGACTCGTCCCGTGGCACCCGTCGGCTGATTTCTCCCTTGGCGGACGTCGACACAAAGGCGATGGCCCAGAGACCGGGACGCGGGTACTGGATCATGCAGGCCTTGTCGAACTTGGTATCCGTCTGGGCAAATACCGTCTCCGCGATCTGCTTCACCCCGTTGTAGATGGAGCGGACGATCGGCATGCGATCGACGAGGCGCTCTGCCCAGGCGATGAACGACCGGCCGATCACGCCCTTGGCGATCCAGCCGATGATCACCGTGAACATCAGGAACACCACAACGCCGACGCCGCGGACATTGACCGTGGACTCTTCGCCAAACAACAGCCGCAGCAGGGTTTCCGGCTTGTAGGCGTCGGGCACGAAGGGCAGCACGAAGGCATCGAACCAGCCAACGACGGTCCAGATCAGCCAGACGGTCAAGCCCACAGGAGCGATCACGACCAGACCGGTCAGGAAAGACGATCTCAGGTTGGCCAACAGCCCGGGTCGGCGGCGCGGGGCGTGCGGGTCCGGATGGTGTTCGGGGCCTTGACGGTGTGGCATGATGTTCCTGAATAAAGCACTGGCGCTTAGCTAAGCGCCCAGTAACTGCATCGCAAGGCTGTCGCCTCATCTCGTTCCGGGTTTCACCCTGAGGCGGTGATTTCGCGGGCGATTGCCGCCGCAAGACGCGCATTGTTCAGCACCAACGCGATGTTGGCGACCAGCGAACTGCCATCGGTCAACTCGAAGATACGCTTCAGCAGGAAAGGCGTCACCGCCTTGGCCGCAACCCCTTGCGCCTCTGCCTCGGCCTGGGCCTGGGCGATGATCGGCGCAAGCGTGTCAGCAGCGATTTCTGCAGGGACCGGGATAGGATTGGCCACCAGTTGACCGCCCGGCAGCCCAAGTGCCACCCGCATCCGGTGAGCGGCGGCAATGGCTGCGGCATCGTCCATCCGCAACGGTGCCCGCAGGCCGGCGTCGCGCGACCAGAAGGCCGGCATGTTGTCCTGCCCCACGGAAATTACCGGAACACCAAGAGTTTCAAGTACTTCCAGCGTCTTCGGGATGTCAAGAATCGCCTTGGCGCCCGCGGCAACAACCGTCACTGGGGTCTGAGCCAGTTCCTGAAGGTCGGCCGAGATATCAAAGGTTGTCTCGGCTCCCTTGTGCACACCGCCGATCCCGCCGGTGGCAAAGACATGGATACCGGCCAGCTGTGCCGCGATCATCGTTGCGGCGACGGTGGTTGCCCCGTTTCCACCGGATGCCATGCACACCGCCAGATCGGCGCGACTGACCTTGGCAACGTCCTTGGCCTGCGCCAACTGTTCCAGCTGGTCCCCCTCCAGCCCGACATGCAAACGTCCGTTCAGGACTGCAATGGTGGCAGGCACGGCACCTGCGGAACGGACCGTCGCCTCGACCGAACGCGCGGTTTCGAGGTTCTGTGGCCAAGGCATGCCATGGGTAATGATTGTGCTTTCCAGCGCAACGATGGCGCCACCATTTGCTGTGGCCTCGGCCACCTCGGACGACAGGGTAAGGGGAAGGGTCAAGATCCGGACTCCGAAACATAGGCTGCGGTGATGCCAAGAGCGGCTTCGATGGCAAAGATGCCGGAGAGCCCGCGGGCCTCGGCGGCGATATGGGCGGCCATGAACGTGTCGCCGGCCCCGGTGACACGGGTCACCGCGACCTGTGGCGGGCTGGCTGTCAGGATCTGGTCCGGCGTGGCCATCGCCATCGGGTCGGCGCCGTCGGTGACCAGGACCCGCTGCGCCCCGGCCTCGATCAGCGCTTCGGCGCCCGCCCGGGCCGTGCGGACCTTCTTGTCACAGATCAGGCCAGCCTCGATCCGGTTGACGTACACGGTTGCCCCGGGATGTCGCAACAGCGGGGTCAGACGCCCGGCCTTGCCGGGGGATGCCGGCGCGACTCGAAGATCGGCGCGTGAAAACAACAGGCTGTCGGACACTCTTGACAGGAGTTCTTCGGTCAGGTTGCCGTCCAGCGCAACAACGCCGGCATAGGGCGAGTCGATGGAGCCGAGCCGGCCATCTGCCAGCGGTTCCAGGATCCGATCCCCGGCCCGTTCCAACGAGTGGGCATCGGCAATCGCCGCGACAAGCCCGTTCTCGCCCTCGATCGCCATGTACTGATCCGTGGGCAGAGTATCCGACCAGGTTACATGCCCGGTGTTCATGCCCATGTCTTCGGCGGCCCGCGCCAGGTCGCGCCCCTCGCCATCCTCGCCCAGAACCGTGAGCAAGGCGGGGCGCAGACCCTCTCGTACGAGGGCCATCGCGATATTCATCGCCACGCCCCCGGGCAAGCGCGTGATTCTGCCCGGCACATCGTGCCCGACGGCCATGTACCGCGGAGTGCGTCCGATGACGTCCCACAACACCGAGCCGATACACAGAATATCTGCCTTTTGTTCCATGACATCAAATGACCGCGCCACGCAGCCAAGCGCAAGCGCGTTCCGCCTTCTGTCCGGAAATATACCGCCG
Organism: uncultured Tropicimonas sp.; assembly: GCA_947495685.1. Taxonomy (GTDB): domain Bacteria; phylum Pseudomonadota; class Alphaproteobacteria; order Rhodobacterales; family Rhodobacteraceae; genus Tropicimonas. The sequence goes on along the minus strand of CANLZY010000009.1, from coordinate 52,587 downwards.
GAGGAACGAGCTTTCGGCCGAACCTCAGCCCTTCAGCGGATACCTGTCGGCCTCGGCAAAGGCATCGATGGCAATCGTGCCGGCCTTGACCTCCACCGCGTGCACGACACCGTCCCCGATGTCATAAGTTTCGCCGGGGTGGTACGTTCGCGTCGCGCTGTTCATGGTAATGGTCACCTCGCCATGCAGGACGGTGCCCCATTGCGGTCCGTGTGAATGCGGAGGCAGGGATGCATCCTTGTGAAAGATGAAAAAGACGACAAGAGCATCGTCGGTTCTCATGGCCCGGCTCTCGACCACATCAATGGGAAAGGGGACATCCAGGCGCGGCAAAGCCATCAGGAAATCGGGGAGTTTCATGAAAAATCCTCCTTGGATCGGTCGAACATAGCAGGTTTTTTCCAGTTGGGTCGAAAAACCGGGGCAGGGGGTTGCACCACTCCCGCCAATGCAGTACCTGCGGCGCACTTCACAGACGGGGCCTGGGCCATCGGGGGAGACATCCTCGTTCGGTCCGCCGGTTGGGAGAGATCCCTGTATGCCCCGTTGAGGATGCGAAACCGGAAAGGATATTACATGGCGCTTCCTGAGTTCTCTCTGCGTCAGCTGCTTGAAGCTGGCGTTCACTTCGGTCACCAAACCCAGCGGTGGAATCCCCGCATGGGCGAGTACATCTATGGTGACCGCAACGGAATTCACATTCTCGACCTGACGCAGACGGTCCCCCTGCTGGACCAGGCGCTGACCGTCGTACGCGACACCGTCGCCCGTGGCGGCCGGATCCTGTTCGTTGGCACCAAGCGTCAGGCGCAGAAGCCGATCGCCGATGCCGCCGAGCGTTGTGCGCAGTACTACATGAACCACCGCTGGCTGGGTGGCACGCTGACCAACTGGAAGACCGTCTCCCAGTCGATCCAGCGCCTCAAGAACATCGACGAGCAGATGGCGATGGGCGCCGAGGGTCTCACCAAGAAAGAGCGCCTTCACATGGAACGTGACCAGGCCAAGCTGCAGGCGTCGCTGGGCGGCATCCGCGAAATGGGTGGCGTGCCCGACCTGCTGTTCGTCATCGACGTGAGCAAGGAAGATCTGGCCATCGCCGAAGCCAAGAAGCTGGGTATCCCGGTTGTGGGCATCGTCGACACCAACGCTTCGCCCAACGACGTGGACTACGTGATCCCCGGCAACGACGACGCGGCCCGTGCCATCGCGCTCTATTGCGACCTGGTTTCGCGCGCGGCGCTGGACGGCATGTCGGCTCAGATGGATGCCGCCGGCATCGACCTTGGCGAGATGGAACACGCTCTGGTGGAAGAGGCCGTCGAAGAGGCAGCTCCGGCCGCCGAAGAGGCTCCTGCCGCAAGCTGATGCCTTCTGTCCGGGACCGAAACGTCACGGACCTGACACATGCGGCGGGCGAAAGCCTGCCGCAAAGCTACCCCCAATCGAGGAGAGCCAAGATGGCTATCACCGCGAAACTGGTGAAGGAACTGCGCGACCTGACCGGCGCAGGCATGATGGACGCCAAGAAGGCGCTGACCGAAGTTGAAGGCGAGATCGAAGCAGCTATCGACTGGCTGCGCACCAAGGGCCTGGCAAAGGCTGCCAAGAAATCTGGCCGCACCGCGGCCGAAGGACTCGTCGGCGTCAAGGTCGAGGGCGGCAAGGGCGTGGCCGTCGAAGTGAACTCCGAGACCGACTTCGTTGGCAAGAATGCCGAATTCCAGGAAATGGTATCTGCGATCACAGCAGCTGCACTGACCGTTTCCGACGTCGAGGCCCTGGCCGGTGCCGACCTGAATGGCCAGACGGTGTCCGAAGTCCTGACCGCGAAAATCGCCACCATCGGCGAAAACATGTCGCTGCGCCGCATGGCCGCTGTGGAGGGGGACGTTGTCGCCTCCTACGTCCACAACGCCGTGGCTCCCGGGCTCGGCAAGATTGGCGTTCTGGTCGCGCTGAAAGGCGGCGACGAAGCCTTTGGCAAGCAGGTTGCGATGCACATTGCAGCTGCCAACCCGGCCTCGCTGAGCGAAGCCGATCTGGACCCGTCGGTTGTCGAGCACGAAAAGCATGTGCAGATGGACATCGCCCGCGAATCCGGCAAGCCGGAAGCCGTGATCGAGAAGATGATCGTTGGCCGCATGAAGAAGTTCATGGCTGAAGTGACGCTTCTGGGTCAGTCCTTTGTCGTGAACCCGGACCTGACCGTTGGCGAGGCCGCCAAGGAGGCCGGTGCCGAGGTTGTCGCATTCGTGCGTATGGAAGTTGGCGAAGGCATCGAGAAAAAGCAGGACGACTTCGCTGCCGAAGTTGCCGCAATGCAGGGCTGATCCGCCCTTCCACTGCTTCCGAGATGAAATAGGGGCGCGCCTGGGTATCGGCGCGCCCTTTCTCTGTTTGACGGCTGCATTGGTAGACGCCTCTGGATCAATCCTCTACGCTGGATGAACCGCAACAGGAGACGCGACAGATGAGGCTTATGACGATACCGCTCTTGGGGGTGGCACTTGCTCTGGCTCTGACTGCATCTCAGGCAAACGCCTTGACGGTTACGATGAACCTGGACGATGACCTGCCTCCCGAAGGACAGGCAGATTTCGCGGACGAGACCCTCGACAACGGCGACAGTGCCATTGCCGGGCCATTTTCGATCACCTTCACAAATGTCGTGACGAGCGACGGATTGCCGGGTGCCCAGGTCGATTCTGACGGAATCTTCTTTGGCGTGGATCCGTTTGATTTTGCAGTTGTTTCCATGGATCTGGTCTTTGGGATCGACACGGTCATCCTGAGTTATGACATCGACTACGTGTTCCTTGAAGACCCGACAAACACCGCGGCCTTCATGTTGTCCGGCGTGAATGGTGATTCCGGTTGGAACGATTTCGACGCGATAAGTGATTTCGGTTTCGACATGGGGACCATTCCGGTCTTCCTTGCTGGCGAAACCTATTCGCTCACGCACAATGTGTCGGGAATCGACGTCTCGCAAATCGACGAGCTTGTCCTTTGGTCGCAGGTGCCTCTGCCAGGAACCGGGCTTTCGTTGCTGTGCGCGTTGGTCGGGGGTGCCGCGCTGTCGCGCCGGCGCCGCACTTGAGACGGGATTTCTGAAACAGGGTCGGAGAGTCAGAAACGGCGCAGCACGGGCAGGCTGCGCCGTTTCATGTCCACTTTGCTCGCCGCGCTTAATGGGGATGAAGCGCTGCTCATGGAGAGGCGTCGACCCGAGGACCGAACAATAAGCCCTCGGATCGACAATCCGGTTTCCCGGAGCTTGCCTGTCTACCCGAAATCGCGGGATCGACCGGTTCGCAGTTCCTTGGCTAATTGCCACCACTCACGGAACACGATTATCTTGCACGTTTACCTTTGGTCAAGGAAGTACGGAATCCCTGACTTTTGGTCTTTTTTTGCCCTTTTCCGACGGAATCCAAGGAGCGACCGGAGGAGCGCTTTGCTCCTGACACCCGTCAGTGCTCCATGACGAATATCTGATTCTGGAACGAGGCCTTCAGGATCGCCTGAGCCGTGGTGCCGACATCCAGAGCCTCACGCGCCAGGCGCAGATGCTTTTCGACAGTTGCGGATGTCAGCCCCATGATCGCACCAATATCCGCCGTCGTCTTGCCGTCGCCCACCCATTCCAGAACCTCCCGCTGGCGCGGTGTCAGTGGACGGCGGGCACCCGGGTTCGGCATCGAAATCAGCCGCAGGTGCAGCACATTGTTCATCGCCTCGATCGCCCGCCCATGTTCGGCCCAGATGGCGTCTGCCTCGTCAAAGGACAGGGCCGGGATCGAGGTCAGACTGACGGCGCCCTTGGCCCGGGTGGAATTGGTCTGAAAGCTGATCGTGAAACCTGCGCCGAACCCTTGGCTGCGGTTGAATTCCCAGATCCGTCGGGCGCTGTCGTTCAGGGTCTTGTCGCGGATCATCCGGTCGGTCTCGCGCCAGGAACTTGCGCCGACATTGTTGAGCGCCCAGATCGTCATGGGCGCCTTCATGTACAGACCGTCGTCCAGAAACGGCCGGATATAGCTGCGATCGTGGTTGGTCAGGATCAGCATGTCCTGCGGGTCGCCCAGAGAGTTCTCTGTCCGAAAGCGCGTGAAGCCATAGAGCACGCGGTTGAAGCCGAAGGACTCCATGACTTCCTTGTGATACTCCCAGACGTCCTGAACTTCGGACAGCGACGTCACCCGTTCGATATAGTCCAGGATCAAGAATGATCCTCCAGTCTGTCCGCAAGCGCCTGAAGGGCAAGCGAATACCCCGCCGGTCCGAACCCGCAGATCAGCCCGACGGCTACCTTGGAGATATAGGACACATGGCGGAACGGTTCGCGGGCGTGCACATTGCTGAGGTGAAGTTCGATGACCGGCAGTTCCACCGAAGCGATGGCATCCATCAAGGCAACCGATGTATGGGTATAGGCCCCCGCGTTCACCACGATGCCGTCGTGGACCCCCTTGGCGGCGTGGATCGTGTCGATCAGGACGCCCTCGTGGTTGGATTGTGCAAACGCCAGACCGATGCCCAGGCGTTCGGCGGTGGCCTGGCACATGGCCTCGATCTCGGCGAGGGTTGTGGCGCCATAGACCTCTGGCTGGCGTGTCCCCAACAGATTCAGGTTGGGACCGTTGAGGACCAAAAGAGATGTCATGAGTGAAAATGTCCTTTTTGCTCATTTGAGCATAAGGATCGGACCACAGGCTGTCGAGATCTGACCGACGTTGCGAGCGCAACACGATCAGCGCCGTTTGGAATGCCGACAACAGGGGGCAATTGGCCCGCGAGGCGACATGCTGGCGAGGGACCGAGCCAATTCAGGGACGCGCCGCAGCTATCTGATTTGAATTGATGTCCCTGGAAGCAACCGTGCGAAACGTCGCCGGTTTGGCATGGACCTCCGCCGGCTGAACAGGGGCAAAGCCTTGCGTCTGCGTTAAGTCCGAAATGCAGTGATTGCAAGTGTTTAGCGGGTTTGCCGCATTTTCTCCGGGAGGCGAGGGGACTAGGGTCCGCCTCGAGCGTGAAACCCGACCATCCTGCGGCGTAGATCTCTCGGGCGATGCGCCTCGGCCAGACAGGGGCACCGTGCCACCACAGGAATGGAAAGGTTCAGCCATGAATGCCAGCGTCGACTTCAGGCACCCGAAACCCGCGGAGTCCCAGGCGGTCGCCGCGACCGCGGCCACCCAACTCCCAGACTATCTCGTTGACGTCTACACCTGGGCGTATGTCGCTCCATCGAACGTGGAGCTGCTGGACCGGGAACTCGTCGTCGCGACGATCCTGTGGTGCCAGCAGAACAAGCTGATGCGCGCCGCGCGAGACGAGTTGGAGCCGGGGTCGCGTGTTCTGCAACCGGCAGCGGTATATGGAAAACTGGTGTCACATCTGGCCGAAAAGATCGGCCCCGAGGGCGAATATCATGTGACCGACATCCAGAACGTCCAGATCGAACATGTGAATCGCAAGATCGGAACCTTGCCGCAGACCCGGACGGGCATCAGCGACGCTCGGACAACGGGCGACGGCCTGTACGACACGGTCTGTTGCTATTTCCTGATGCACGAGGTGCCGGACGACTACAAACGCGACATCGCGAACAACCTGGCCAGCCGCGTCCGTCCGGGCGGCAAGCTGATGTTCGTGGACTACCACGAGCCCGCATTCCTGCATCCGATGCGACCGATCATCTGGTTGGTTTTCAAATGGTTGGAACCCTTTGCAAAGGCGCTGTGGAGCCATGAGTTGAAGGAATACGTCGACGAGAGCGACGCCTTCGAGTGGCGCAAGGAAACGTTCTTTGGTGGGCTGTACCAAAAGGTCGTAGGCGTAAAACGGGCCTGACGGGGCAGGGCGCCCGGCCCTGACATCCCGTTCGTTCAGATTTCCAGACGGCCGCGTCCTGTCGCGGCCGGACCAGATGGGGTGTCCATATGGCAATGTTGCCAGAATCCTCTGTCTCGCTTACGCTACGTTCAATGTCCTGATGCACCTCCCGAAAAACAGGTGTGCAGGTCGTGAGCAGTAGATCTGGAACTCAGGATTGGCCCAATGAAAGATTATAGCAAAAGCCTTGTTTTGACCGTTGCGTTTTGTCCTTTGTTTGGACTTGAGGCGGTGGCGGCACCGTTTGGATACTTTGACGAAGTCCCTCTGGAAACCGCGATTGCGCTTCCGCCGATCTCGTCATTGTCGGCCGGGACGGGTGGCGGGACGAGCAGCCTGGCCAGCTTCGGCATTTTCGATATTGCCGTGTCCTTTATCAACGGAACGCCCAGCGTGACGCAGCAAGCGGCCTTTGACGATGCCGCGACCTTTTGGGAGGCCCGCATCCTTGGGTACGAGGACCCGGTGCTTGCCGCGTTCATCTCGACCAATTTCCCACAGCTGCAGATCACAGCAGATCTGTTTTCGACTATCGATGGACCTGGAGGAATTCTGGGATCTGCGGGTGCCACAAGTGTTGCGGCGACAGGTGGTTTCACTGGGATTGCCGCAGATCCCGCCAATGTCATCGTGGCGATTGCAGGTGCCATGAACTTTGACCCGGCCGACATTCCAGGCCTTGAAACCGCTGGGTCCTTTGCCGCCGTCATCCGTCACGAGATGGCGCATGTCATTGGTTTCACGGATCTGTTTTGGGACTTCGTGGCCGCAACGGACGGTTCGGGCACAGACACGTCGTACGTAGGTGAAATAGGACTGGCCATGTACAATCGGGAGTACGGCAACAGCGATTTGTTCGTTCCCGTCGAAGACAATGGCGGCCCGGGCACAGCGTTTGCGCATTGGGACGAGGATCTGTTTGCCGGCCATCTGGCGGCGACCGGCAATTCCCAGAATCCCGAACTCATGACGGGGTTCCTCGATACTCTTCCGACGACCCTGTCGAACACGACAGTGGCAAGCTTTGACGACCTTGGCTACGCCACCGTCGCCAGAGACCTTGCACTGGTTCCGGTTCCGACATCAGTGATGTTCCTTGGCTCCGGGGTTCTTGTCCTTGGTGGTTTGCGGCGTCGTTCCAAGCGCCAAGCGGCAGCCTGATCCGACAAGCCTGATGCAGGGAGAGTGACCTTGTGTGCATCAGGCTTGTTTTTCATCAATTCCGAAAATTACATAATACTGATTATACGACTCTTCAGTGTAGTCGCAAAGCTAAAATGTCACGGATGAGCAATTCAGGAATGTCACTCTCCCCGTCAATGACAAAAGACGTGGGGACCGGGCATGGGACTGGTGGTGATGAGCGAGCGCGAGCTGAATCGGATCGAGGTTCTGAGCCAAGTTGAGGATGGAAGGCTGGATGTGGCGGCGGCAGCAAACCTGCTGTGCGTCACGCGTCGCCAGGTGTTCCGCCTTCTGCGCCGGTTCCGAGAAGATGGGCCGTCGGCCATCCGGCACAAGGCCCGAGGCAAGCCGCCGAACAAGCGGTATCGCGATTCATTGAAGGTCTACGCGCTCGACCTGGTGCGAGAGAACTATGCGATTTTGGTCCGACGTTGGCGGCTGAGCAACTCGAAGCCCGTCATTCTTTGAAAGTGTCGCGTGAGACATTGCGCAAATGGATGATCGAAGATGGCCTGTGGCTGTCACGGAAGCAAAGAAAGAGCTTCCACCAGCCGCGCCTGCGTCGGGAATGCTATGGCGAGCTGATCCAGATCGACGGCTCGGATCATCGCTGGTTTGAGGATCGCGCGCCGTCCTGCACGCTGCTGGTCTTCATCGACGATGCCACCAGCACGCTGATGCAACTGCGTTTCGTGAAGTCCGAGAGCACGTTCTCCTATTTCGAGGCGCTGGAGCTGTATCTGGCGGCACATGGGCGTCCGGTTGCGTTCTATTCCGACAAGCACACCGTTTTCCGGGTTGCTCAACAGGCCGCCAGGACCGGCCACGGGATGACCCAGTTCGGGCGCGCCCTGAACGAGCTGAACATCGAGATCCTTTGCGCCAACTCCTCCCAGGCCAAGGGGCGTGTGGAACGGGCAAACCGGACATTGCAGGATCGGCTGGTCAAGGAGCTTCGCCTTGCCGGGGTTTCAGATATCGATGCTGCAAACGCATTTCTCCCTGCCTTCATGGAACGCTACAACGCACGGTTTTCCAAGGTTCCGCGCCGTGCTGACAACCTTCACCGCGCCCTGAACATGGGGCCAGATCGACTGCGGGATATCTTCTGTTTGCGTGACGAGCGTTATGTCGGCAAACAGCTGGCGCTGTCCTACGAGCGCAAGCGGATCATCCTGCAAGAAAGCGAGATCACCCGTGGCCTGGCTGGCAAGTACGTCGGTACTTACGAGTTTGCAGACGGGCGGCTGGACATTCGCTGGAAAGGTATCTCGCTCCCCTACTCCGCCTTCGACAAGGATCAGCGCGTGAGCCACGCCGCGATCACCGAGAACAAGCACCTGAGCGCCGTTCTGGAACACATCAAGGCCGAGCAGGCCGAGGCGCCTCCAAAGAAGCGCCGTGCGGGAAAGCAGAAGACACGCTACACGCCCAACGGGCGCCGCAACGACGGATGGAACTCAAAACGGGCAAAGGCTGCGAAGGCGAAACGCGTGGCCAGCCTGGGCTGCGATACATGAGGTCTCCGCCCAGTCAGGCCACGCTCTGTTCCGCCTTATGGGTGACGTTTCTGCTTTGCACAACCGGTGACATTTCTGGATGGTTGCAACATTCAGTGCACACAAACGCCTTACCCTGCAGCGCATGGCGATCTGCCCTTTTCCGCCTTCGACTGTTACCTGAAGATACCGCATCCATTCGCCCAGACGCCGCCTGGCACATCGGCGAACACCCGTCCACTTCCATACGCTCAACCTGTTGCGGCCCCGCTTCGCCGACGGCGCCAGTATGGTTTGAATGTGCAGGCCCGCGATTCCTGACGTGTTCAGGGCTGAGGCCTCTCGATCAGGTCGGGCGAAATCTCATTGATTCCAAACCACAATCCACACGCCTGCGGAGTTCCTTCAACACGTTGCTGGATTTTGCGGTTCCTTCGTTCTCGCTGCACAATCCGGGATCAATCTCACGGATGAAATCGGACGTCTGCCCCAGGGCACGCCGCAACCTGGGTGGCCGAACCGTCTGAATGCAATGAGCAGGCAAGTTCATGACCATCAAGAGTATCAACGGGTGTATCGGTTGCGGGGAATGCGTGAAATCCTGCCCCTGCGACGTGATCCGCCTGGATCCGTCCACCGGCAAGGCAGTCATCGCCTATCCCGCCGATTGCCAGATCTGCCACCTTTGCCGGATGTACTGCCCGGTCGATGCCATCGAGATATCGCCGGACAAGACCATCCCCGTCATTGTCGCCTGGGGATAGACATGAAACCTGACCTTGGAACCCGTCTCGTCACAGCCGCCATCATGCTGCTGCTTGCCACGACATTCGTTTGCTATGCGATTGGCGATGCCCCGCGCAGGTCCTTGCTCAAGGAGACCTTGTCGCTCCTCACGCTGTCGTCGTTTGCGCTGGTGTTGGGGCAATTCCATCTGACCCGCTGCAACCCGGTCGTCGAGGGGCAGATCCAACCACGCAGGTTGCAATGGCTTCACAAGGCCATCGCCTATGGCGCCCTCAGCGTGCTGTTGCTGCATCCCGTCCTGATCGTGCTGCCCCGTTACTTCGAAGCCGGGGTAAGACCGCAGGACGCCTTCATCACGATGCTGACCACGTTCGACAACCTGGGCACCGTTCTGGGCCTTGCGGCCTGGGTGGTGATGATCGCCCTCGGCCTGACGTCGCTGTTCCGGTTGCGCCTGATGAAGCATTTCGCGCTCCGGTACCGCACCTGGCGATACATCCACGCCGGTCTGGCCTCCGGCTTCGTGGGGCTGGCCCTGTGGCACGCAATCGACATTGGCCGGCACACCGACCTGGTGATGAGTGGCCTGTTCATCGTGCTTGCGGTCACCGGTATCGGCCTGTTGGCCCGGCGGTACCACGGAGAACTGCCGCGCCATGCGCCGACGCCCCAAGGAGCAAAAACATGACTTCACCTGTTTCCACCCCCTGCCCCTCGCGCCGCGAGTTCCTGGCGTTCGGTGGCGCCTTGACAGGTCTGGCGGCCGTTGGTGCGTCGGCAGGATGGGCCCAGAACCAACCGCAGGTCGATGCCTCCACGGTCAATGGTACGGATCACACCACCGACGTGCTGGTGATCGGTGGCGGAATGGCGGGCCTGTTCGCAGCGGTCAAGGCGCACGATGCCGGCGCGCGGGTTCTGATGGTGTCCAAGGGGCGCCTTGGGGCGTCCGGATTGACGCCGTTTGCCAAGGGGTTCTTTGTCTTCGACCCCACCAAGGAGACCCTGTCGATTGACGAGTTCACCGAACAGGTCAATCGCTCTGCGCTTGGCACCAACAACCCGGTGTTCACGCGACAGCTTGCCGAACATGCGCTGGATCGTGCAAGAGATTTGAAAGACTGGGGTTTTTTCGATCAGACCCTGTGTCACCGGGCTTTCCTGAAACCCATGGCGGACCGAAAGATCCCCGTGATGGAACGAGTGATGATCACCCACCTGATCAAGCATGACGACCAGATCGCCGGTGCTGCGGGGTTCCGTCTGGACGGCGAGGAAATCGTCGTGTGCCGGGCCAAGTCCGTGATCCTGTGCACCGGCGCGGGTGGCTTCAAGCCGAGCGGGTTTCCGGTATGCGACCTGACCCACGATGGCTCGATCATGGCCTACAAGATCGGCGCGCGGATCACCGGCAAGGAATGGAATGACGGGCATTCGACCCGCGCGGTCAATCCGGCAGCTTGCTATGACAACTGGGGCGACATGTTCGACCGAGTTCCCGGGACAAACGGCGTCGAGGTGCACCATGACCTTGGCGTCGATGCAAATTATGTCGCCTACCAAACTGGCAACCCATTGCCCGGTGGACCACCGGGAGTGCTGGCCGATGGTCGCATCGGCGGCGGCCCCACGACGCCTGCGGAGTTTGAACGCCGTGCACCCGAAGACGGTGACGCGGGACCTCCGCCGCTCGGTGGGGGTCGGGGCGGCCCGCCTGGTGCCGGCAAGGGTGGTGCGCCCGGTCCGATGGATGCACCGCAGATGGGGGGAGCCTCGGCGGGCATGTCCATCCACAAATCCGAAGGCCTGGTGCCGATCGACGACCGGGGCGCATCAACCGTGCCCGGGTTGTACGCGGCGGGCGATGCGCTCGGCTCCCACATGTCCGGTGGCATCTACACCCAGATCGGTTCGTCGCTGGCGGGGTCGGCGGTTCAGGGCGCCATTGCAGGCGCCGCCGCCGCAGATTTGGCCATGTCGACCAAGCTGACAGTCATTCCGGATACGCAGTTGACCAGCATCCGCGAAGAAATCCTTGCCCCCTTGCGGCGTGAGGCCGGGTATGGCCCTGCCTGGGTAACACAGGTTCTTCAGGGGATAATGATCCCGAACTTCGTGCTCTACATCAAGAAAGACAGCATGTTGCGGGCCGCACTGGCCTATGTCGAAGAACTGCGCGACCATCACTTGCCGATGCTTCGCGCCGCCGACATGCACGAGCTGCGGCTGGCGGTCGAGACGTCGAACATGGTCCTGTCGGCTGAAATGAAGCTGCGCGCCTCCCTCATGCGAACGGAAAGCCGATGCAGCCACTATCGGCTCGACTACCCTGAAACGGACGATGCGAACTGGCGGGCCTGGATCAATATTTACCAAGGCGCGGATGGCAGTATGCAGTTGGCAAAACAACCCTTTGACGCCTGGCCGGAATCAGCCTGAAATCACTCCAGGCTTCCTCGCCAGAGATCCTGGGCCATGTGTCTTGACACACCTGGTCCAGGAACAGAGGCGTTCCTCTCGCTCACACCGATTGAACCGACATCCATCTGGGTGGTATCCTGAGGTCGGAGGAGATTTGGCATGGCCGGTGGATGGGCGCGCGATGGCGCGGTGAACGAACAGATCGAGGATTCCATCAAGGACGAGCTTGCCCGAATGCAGGCGCATCGCGCGCCCGCCGGCGAGAGCCTGACCCATTGCGCCGACTGTGGAGACCCGATCCCGGAAGCCCGGCGTCTGGCGGTTGTCGGCGTCAAGCTCTGCATCGATTGCCAGCAGGAACACGATCAGCACAAGACATCCCGTGGCGGCATCAATCGGCGGGGCAGCAAGGACAGCCAATTGAAGTGACAGGCCACCCTGCCCCGCACGCGCTCTACCCCAAGGCATAGCCTGCGCCGCGAACCGTGCGCAGCGGGTCGTCGCCGCCGTGCTGGCACAACGCCTTGCGGAGCCGCCCGATGTGCACATCCACGGTGCGGGTATCGACATAGATGTCCCGGCCCCACACCCGATCGAGAAGCTGTTCCCGGCTCCAGACCCGGCCCGGCTTTTCCATGAAGGTGCTCAGCAGGCGAAACTCGGTCGGACCGAGCTTCAACGGTTTGTCGTCGCGCAGAACCTTGTGGGTTTCGGGGTCCAGAACGATCCCCTCGAAGCTGAGCCGCTCTCCCACGCTGGCCGGCCGGGTCCGGCGCAGTTGAGCGCGGACTCGCGCCATCAGTTCCACCACCGAATACGGTTTGACGACGTAATCGTCCGCACCGGTTTCCAGCCCCCGCACCCGGTCGACCTCCTCGGAACGGGCACTGAGCATGATGATCGGAATGGTGCGCGTTTCCGTACGTACCTTCAGGCGTCGACAGACCTCGATCCCCGATACATTGGGCAGCATCCAGTCCAGGACAATCACGTCGGGCGCGTCCTCGGCGACAAGCAGCAGCGCCTCCTCGCCGTTTTCGGCCCGACTGACCTGATAGCCTTCGGCCTCCAGGTTGTAGGCGAGAACCTCCCGCTGGGCCGGCTCGTCCTCGACCACGAGAATTCTTGGTCTTTCCGGCTGTGACATCAGGATATTCCGGTCGTGTCGGTCGACGTCCGGTCCCCCTTGGGGCGTTCTTCGGACGGCAGCGCGCCGGTGGACATATAGATTACCTGTTCGGCGATGGCGGTGACATGGTCGCCCATGCGCTCGATGTTCTTGGCAATGAAGTGCAGGTGCATGCAGGCCGTGATGTTGCGCGGGTCTTCCATCATGTAGGTCAGGAACTCGCGGAACAGCGTGTTGTACATCTGGTCGACTTCAAGATCACGCTGGCGGACATCCTCGGCCAGTTCCGGGTCCCGCTGGATCATCGCGTCCAGGGCGTCCTTCAACATCACCTGAACGGTCTTTGCCATCCGGCGCACGGCCGAATTTCCGCCCTCGATCTCGTTCATCTGGACCAGCACACCCGTGCGCTTGGCCATGTTCTTGGCGTAGTCGCCGATGCGTTCAAGGTTGCTGGACACCTTCATCACCGCCAGAACGGTGCGCAGATCAAAGGCAATGGGCTGGCGTTGCGCGATCAGCAACGCGGTCTGCTCGTTGATCATGAGATCCAGTTGGTCGACGGCATGGTCGCCGTTGCGCACCCGTTCGGCCAGTTCCTCGTCGCGGGTGGCCAGGCTTTCGGCGGCATCGAGAATGGCGGCCTCGACCAGCCCTCCCATTTTCATGATGTGCGCCTGGATCGCTTCCAGGTCACGATCAAAGGCACGTGCGATGTGCTGTTCATTGTCATGCATGACGTGTCGCTCCCCTTAGCCGATCCGGCCGGTGATGTAGCTTTCGGTACGCGGGTCCTTCGGGTTGGTAAAGATCTGTCCCGTTTCATCGTATTCCACCAGGCTTCCTAGGTGGAAAAACGCGGTTTTCTGACTGACCCGCGCGGCCTGTTGCATCGAGTGCGTGACGATCACCACCGAGTAGCGCTCGCGCAGTTCGTCAATCAATTCCTCGACCTGGGCCGTGGCGATCGGGTCGAGCGCCGAACAGGGCTCATCCATCAACAGGACCTCCGGTTCGGTCGCCACCGCCCGCGCGATGCACAGACGTTGCTGTTGCCCGCCCGACAAGCCGGTGCCAGGTGCATCCAGCCGGTCCTTGACCTCGTCCCAGATCGCGCCGCGGCGCAGGCTGTTCTCGACGATCTCGTCCAGTTCTGCCTTGGTGCGGGCCAACCCGTGGATGCGGGGGCCGTAGGCCACGTTGTCATAGATCGACTTGGGGAACGGGTTCGGTTTCTGGAACACCATGCCGACCTTGGCGCGCAACTGGACCGGATCCACCCGCTTGTCATAGATGTCCTCGCCGTCCAGAAGGATATCGCCTTCCACCCGACAAATGTCGATGGTGTCGTTCATCCGGTTGAGACAGCGCAGGAAGGTGGACTTGCCGCAACCCGACGGGCCGATGAAGGCCGTGACCGTCTTGTCCTCCAGTTCCACGCTCACATCCTTGATGGCGTGCGTGTCACCGTAGTGCACCTGACAATTCCTGGCCGAGATCTTGATGTCCTTGGTGTCCGCTGTTCGCTCCAGGTGTCGCATGTCGTTCATGGTTCGGGGTCCTTCCTACCAGCGACGCTCGAAGCGGCGGCGAAGAATGATGGCGATCATGTTCATGCACAGCAGGAACATCAACAAGACGATGATGGCGCCCGACGCCCGCTCCACAAAGGCGGGGTCGGCGCGAGTTGTCCAGTTGTAAACCTGGACAGGCAGCGCCGAGGCGGGGTCAAAGAAGCCCTCGGGTGGAGCCGACGGAAAATCGCGAACGAAGGCCACCATGCCGATCAGCATCAGCGGCGCGGTTTCGCCAAGCGCCTGCGCCAGTCCGATGATGGTACCGGTCAGGATGCCGGGCATCGCCAGTGGCAGAACGTGATGGAACACCGACTGCATCCTTGATGCGCCGACGCCGAGGGCGGCGGCCCGGATCGACGGGGGAACAGACTTCAACGACGCGCGGGTGGCGATGATGATGGTCGGCAGCGTCATCAGCGTCAGCACCAGCCCGCCGACGATGGGCGCCGACTGTGGCAGGCCACCGTAATTGATGAAGATCGCCAGTCCGAGGATGCCGTAGACGATGGAGGGCACGGCCGCGAGGTTCGAGATATTCACCTCGATCAGGTCGGTGAACCAGTTCTGGGGAGCGAATTCCTCAAGATAGATCGAGGCCGCGACGCCGATCGGCAGCGCCAGCACCAGCACGATCATCATCATGTAAAGCGACCCGATGATCGCCACGCCGATGCCTGCGGCTTCGGGGCGGTTCTCCGAGGCGTCCGCCTTGGTGATGAAATCCCAGTTGAAGCGGGTCACCAGGGCGCC
Source organism: uncultured Tropicimonas sp. (assembly GCA_947495685.1). Classification (GTDB taxonomy): domain Bacteria; phylum Pseudomonadota; class Alphaproteobacteria; order Rhodobacterales; family Rhodobacteraceae; genus Tropicimonas. The sequence continues at coordinate 37,375 of CANLZY010000009.1, read as the reverse complement.
ACCGTCCTTCAAGGCATCGGCAAGCTGAAGCTGCTGAGGGCTGACGTTGTTGTCCCGCTCGGCGCTCTGCATCGTCACGCGGCCCTTGTAGTAGCCGTCGATCCGGCCGTTGGCCAGAAACCTGAACTCCACGGAGTTGCCGATTTCGTCTGGATTGGCAATAACATAGCGGCGGAGCTGGCCGGCGGCCTCCTTGGAGATGATCCCCCCCGCATCCTTGTCGCTGAGCCCGTCGATGGAGATGTTCAGCTCCTCCATCCGGGACTTCAGCCCGTTCTTGATCAGCGGCGCATAGCCAAAGGTGGTGACCTTCTTGATCTCGTCAATGTTGCGATTGCCCTTCTTGTCGAGTTTGGCCTCGTCCAACACCACATCCAGCGTAACGAAGGTCTGCTGAAAGGCCGGAAGGCCCTGGCTCAGGATAGAGGTCAACAGCAGGATCAGGGCCGCGACACCAATTCCGATGGCGGTCAGCCCGTAGGCCCGGAAACGCCGTTCGGACGCATTGCGTCGCTTGGTCAGGGCGTCCTGAACCAGCAGCGAACCGTGCTCCTTTTTCGCCCGAGCGGTTGGCCCGTTGGAGGTCGCGTCGGTCATTCGTACTGCTCCCGGTACTTGCGCACGATATACAGGGCGAGGACATTCAGGCCCAGCGTGATGACGAAAAGGGACAGACCCAAGGCAAAGGCGACGAGGGTCTCGGGGCTGGCAAAGTCGGTGTCACCGGTCAGTTGCGACACGATCTTGACCGTGACCGTGGTCATGGCCTGGAACGGGTTGATGATCTCTCCCAGCCCCTGGTCCATCTGGGCGGCCGCGGCCCCTGCCCCCATGACAACGATCATCGTTTCGCCGATGGCGCGCGAGGCGGCCAACAGGATGGCGCCGACGATGCCCGGCAGGGCGGCCGGCAACACGACCTGCTTGATGGTCTCGGAATGGGTGGCGCCAAGGCCAAAGGAGCCGTCGCGCATCGCCTGCGGCACCGCGTTGATGATGTCATCAGACAGGGACGACACGAACGGGATCAGCATGACCCCCATCACCAGGCCAGCGGTCATCACCGAGTTGGACGAGTTGCCGAGGCCCAGCGGCTGGGCGATCCAGTCCCGGATCATCGGGCCGATGGTAATCAACGCGAACAAGCCATAGACGATGGTCGGTATGCCGGCGAGGATCTCGATCATCGGCTTGGCCACTGCGCGCAGCCTTGGCCCGGCGTATTCCGACAGGTAGATCGCCGCGAACAACCCGATCGGAACCGCCACCAGCAGCGCCACGAGCGAGATGTACAATGTGCCCCACAACAACGGCAGGATTCCAAGCTGCGAGTCGCCCCGGAAATCCGGCGACCACTTGGTGCCAAGGAAGAACTCCCGCCACGAATACAGCCCGAAGAAGTGACTGGTCTCGAACAGCATCGACAGGACGATGCCGACCGTGGTCAGAATGGCGATTGACGAGGCGAGAACCAGGATCACCATGATCCCGTTTTCCACGACGTTGCGGGCGCGGAAGTCCTTGTGCGTTCGCTTGATCGCAAACCCGAAACCGATGAGCGCCAGCGCGAAGGTGGTGATCGTCCGGTAAAGGTTCGAGCGCTTCGTCAGAGCCCGGAACTCCTGCGCGGCTTGCAGGATCGGTTGGGTCACTGCGGAGGTGATGACCGAGCCGGTTTCCTTGAGCAATGCCGTCACATCGGTCGACTCGGTGTGAAGATTGCGCGACGTCTCTTGGTCGACCAGACCCTGCGCGACAGCGGCGTCGAGCGCCCCTGCGGCGCGGCGCACCTCGGCCAGGACGAGACTCGCGTTGCTGGCGTCTGCGATTGTCGCTTCGGGGATCGTTTCTGAAACCGACCGGTCGATCAGGTTGGGCGCCAGAAGGCTCCATGCAGCCAGCACCAGCAGCGCCGGCGCCACCGTCAGCATGAACGCATGCCAGCCGTAGTAGGATGGGAGCGAATGAAGGGTTCGGGCGTCGCCACCGGCGGAGCCAAGGGCGCGAAGACGCCCGACAAAATAACCGATCAATCCCAGTCCGAAGACTGCAAGGACGATCCAGAGCACCGGCATCGGGCAACCTTTCCAGTTCGTTGCGTCGTAACGGCCGTATCGTCCCGGCGGTTCCAACGCCTTTCCCGCCGGTCCGTATCACGGTGGCGGGTCAACAGGCACTTCGTAGACGGAAGGGGAGACATCAGCCTCCCCCTCCCAAGGCAGGGGAAGCCGGAGCTTACATGCCTTCGCTCATCGGCTTCAGCTCTTCGACGATCAACTGGGTCGCGGCAAGTTCAGGGTCGGACACCAGGCCATATGCGGCCAGCGGACCGTCGGGGCCGGCGATCTCGTCAGCAACGAAGAACGACGCGTAGTCCTGCAGGCCGGGGATCACGCCGACGTGGGCCCGTTTCACGTAGAAGTACAACGGGCGCGAGACCGGGTAGTCGCCGGTTGCGATGGACTCGGTCGAGGGAACGACGCCGGACATGGTTGCGACCTGCAGCTTGTCGGTGTTGTTTTCATAGAACGCCAAGCCAAAGACACCGATGCCGTCCTTGTTGGATTCGATGCGAGCGAGGGTCTCTGTGTAGTCGCCGTCGATGTCGGTGGACACCCCGTCGGTCCGGATCGAGATACAGGCTTTCTCGGCGGCTTTCGTGTCGTCCCCATTGGCGGCCTTGAAGACGTCGAAGTCACCGGAGGCTTCGCAACCGGCAAGGATCACCTGGTCCTCGAACACTTCGCGGGTGCCGTGCTTGGTGCCGGGGATAAAGGCCGCGATCTCCTGGTCGGGCAGCGCCGCATCGACTTCATTCCATTTGGTGTAGGGATTGTCGACCAGCGCGCCATCAACCACGACCTTGTCGGACAGGGCCTTGTACCACTGGATCGGGGTGAACTCGAAACCGTTGCCGTCGATGTCGGAGGCAAAGACGATTCCATCGTAGCCGATGCGGACTTCGATGATGTCGGTCACACCGGCGTCGGCGCAGGCCGCGATCTCTGTTTCCTTGATCTTGCGCGACGCGTTCGCAACGTCGATCGTGTTCTCGCCCACGCCTTCGCAGAAGCGCTTGAGGCCGGCCGAGGATCCACCGGATTCAACCACTGGGGTCGGGAAATCGAAGTTCTCGCCAAAGGCTTCGGCAACGATCGACGCATAGGGCAGCACCGTCGAGGAACCGGCAACCTGAACATTGTCACGCGCAATCGCAGCAGTGGCGGAAACGGCGGCGATCGCCACGGTCGATGCGGTCAGCTTAAAAAGAGACATGTCGTTCTCCAAGGCAGAAGGTAAGATGCCGTCGCTCCCCGACGGCTGTGATGGCTTCCTAGGCAGCTTGCGTTGGTGTTTTGTGACACGCAGGTAACAGTTTTATGACAGTGCGCGGGATATGACGAAATCTGGCAGTTTTCCAAACGTAAAGCAGGGCGTCTCGGAGCACCTTGTGATGAGTTTTTCGAAACGTCGCCGGTTGACGGATCAATCGCCGGGTGCCGGCGTGCTAGGTCAGGCCGGGCAGCAGGATCGTGAATCGTGCACCTTTTCCCGGCGCGCTCTCGATCTGGAGCCGGCCACGGTGCCGGTTCACGATATGCTTGGCAATGGCAAGGCCGAGCCCGGTGCCCCCCATCTCTCGGGAGCGGTGGTTGTCGACGCGGTAGAACCGTTCGGTCAGCCGAGGGATGTGTATCGGATCGATCCCGTCGCCGTCATCGACAACCACGATCCGCACGCCTGGACCACGAAAGGCAAGCTCCCGCTCTTGGCCCGACAGCAGGATCTTGACGCTGGTTCCCGACCGGCCATATTTTATGGCGTTCTCGACCAGGTTGACCAGCACCTGCTGCAACTGGTCACGGTCGCCCGCCACCAATAGCGGTGCAATTCTGCCGGCCTCCTCGGGGGCAACCTCCAGCGTCATGCCCTTGGCCTCGGCCTGGGGCAACAGCAACGTTCTGACCGAATTTGCAAGCTCCCTGACGTCCACACGCCCGGTCGGCACCTGACGTTCGCTGGACTCGACCCGGCTGAGCGACAGCAGATCCGACACCAGCCGGTTCATGCGCTCGGCTTCACGCTGCATGATGATCAGAAACCTGTCGCGTGCGTCCGGATCGTCCCGCGCCGCGCCGCGCAATGTCTCGATGAACCCCAGAAGCGCCGTCAGCGGTGATTTCAGCTCGTGGCTGACATTGGCGACGAAGTCGCGCCGCATCTCTCCGACGCGTTCGCTCTCGGTGGTGTCATGGAACGAAACGATGACCCCCTGCCCCGTCGTCGACTGCACCGGCGCCGCCCGCACCAGATAAATGGTTTCGCGCGTCATGGTGCGGTCGACGTACCGCGCAGTGCTGGTCGTCGGACTGCTCAGACCGGTCTCGATGCATTGGATCAGGTTGGGCTGTCGCAGGATTGCCTGATAAGGGCGCCCCTTGGCCGTTGCCCCGAACATCTCTCCGGCAGCAGAGTTCACCGCCTTGATACGCTGGTCCGGGCCGATCAGAACCAACGGCATCGGAATGCCGGCCAGAAGGCTTTCCGTGAGAGACGAATTCATCCTGTCTGCCCCTGTCGACGCGGCTGGTCTGCATCTTCCATAAAGCATTGCCTTCCCATGTCACGTCTGGCCAGGGGGCGTGGCCGACTGCTCCCGACGGGGGGCTCGCGGCGCAGGTCGGTCATCGGGGGCTACGTCGCACGTATTCCCACATCATACTGGGCCGTTGCGACCACCATCCCACCGCGTTGCCAAGCCCGATGCATCCGTGCGCACTCCGGAAACGGCCTAGACGGCAGCCAGTCCCTTGCGGAACCGTCTGGCGTTCTGCTGGTAGTTCAGGGCCGAGGCCAGAAGCCCCTGGATGGCGGCCTCGTCCAGTTGCCGGACAACCTTGCCCGGAGCGCCCATCACGAGGCTGTTGTCCGGTATTTCCTTACCCTCGGTGATCAGCGCACAGGCTCCGATCAGGCAATTCCGACCGATCCTTGCGCCATTCAACACCGTCGCGCCCATGCCGATCAGCGTCTGATCGCCGATCGTGCAGCCGTGCAGCATCGCCTTGTGGCCAATGGTGCAGTTGGCGCCGATCTCCAGCGGATAGCCCATGTCGGTGTGCAGAACGCTGTTCTCCTGCACGTTGCTGCCCCGCCCGACGCGGATCGCCTCGTTGTCACCCCTCAACGTGCTGCCAAACCAGACCGACGCATCCGCCTCCACGACAATCCGACCGATCAGGTTGGCATCCGGCGCGATCCAGGCGGCGGCGTCCACGTCGGGCGCAATTCCATCCAGCGTGTAGATCATTCTTCGCCCTCCTCGAACTCGATGTGCAGCCCGCGGACGTGTTCCTGCAGGCGCGGCTGTTGCGGACGGCGCATCCGCTCTGCCTTCACGATGGTCTTCAATCGCTGGAAGGTCTCGTCCAGATCGTCGTTGATCAGCACATAATCATACCCGTCCCAGTGGCTGATCTCGTCCCAGCTTTTCTGCATCCGTTTGGCGATGACATCCGGCGTGTCCTTGCCACGCGAAATCAGGCGTCGGCGCAACTCGGTGATCGAGGGCGGCAGGATGAAGATCGACAGTGTGTGCTTGCCAAGATCCGAATTGCGGATCTGCTGTGCCCCCTGCCAGTCGACATCGAACAGAACGTCCCGCCCAGCCTCGATGGCGGCACTGACCGGTGCCTGCGGCGATCCATAGAAATTGCCAAAGACGTGGGCATGTTCCAGCATCTTTCCAGCGGTGACCATTTCCTTGAATCCGGGAACGGACAGGAAATGATAATCCGCGCCGTCGCGCTCGCCGTCACGCGGCGCCCGGGTTGTGGCCGAAACCGAAAACGACAGCGTCGGGTCCCACTCCATCATCCTCTGGGCCAAGGTTGATTTTCCCGCGCCCGAGGGCGACGACAAGATGATCAGCAGACCACGACGATCAGACTGCATTGGGTTCACTCCACATTCTGGACCTGCTCGCGCATCTGGTCGATGACCGTCTTGAGGTCAAGGCCGATCCGGGTCAGCGCGACATCCTGGGACTTCGAGCACAGCGTGTTCGCTTCGCGGTTGAACTCCTGGGTCAGGAAATCCAACTTGCGACCGATGGGACCATCTTCCTGCAACAGGGCGCGTGCCGCTACGACATGTGCTGCCAGTCGGTCAAGCTCTTCGGTGATATCAGCCTTAACGGCAATCATCGCCAATTCCTGGGCCACACGAGCGTCATCGACGGTCTCGGCGGCGTCGAGCACGCGGGTCAGCGCGGCCTTCAGCGCAGCGGCCGATTTGGCTGCCCGGGCCGCCAGGCATTCCACGGCGCCGTCGCGCAGGCGCGCAACCTCGTCAAGCTGTTCGGACAGGATGGCCTGAAGCGCCGTGCCCTCTCGGGCGCGCATCTCCAGGAAATCCTTCAGCAGCGGTGCAAAGTCCGCCAGCAGGGTATCGCGCAGAACGGTGGTGTCGGACGCCAGCCCCTCGGCACGCTGAACGCCCTTCATGCTAAGGATATCGCTGGCCCTTGCCTGCGCCAGCGCGACGCCCCTGGCCTCTGCCGCGAGGGTCACATGGGCAAGCGCGCCCAGCACCCGGTCGAGCCCCGCCGGATCAATCTCGACAGCCCCCTCTGGCGCCTCCCGGCTCAGCTTCAGACCCAGCGACAGGCTGCCGCGTTTCAGCACGCCGGTGATCTGGCCCCGAAGACCGACCTCCAACCCGTCGATCCAGTCCGGCACGCGCATCCGCAGGTCCAGGCCCTTGGAGTTCAGGCTCCTGAGATCCCAGCTCCAGCTATACTCTCCGGACTGTCCGGTCCTGGCCGCGAAGCCGGTCATCGAGTTAACCATTTTGCCTCTTTTTCCCCACAAAACCGCCAAAACATGGCATCTTAATACTTGGGTAAGTATTGTTGAGTCATGGGTTAACAGACACTTACCGTGGGAACAACAATACGGGGCTAGAGTGAGTCGGCATTTGCGGTCTCACTCGGGAGCAAAAGAGGTCAGGACCATGTCGGATGATGCCGTCCGAGGTCGAAATGTGGTGTCTCTGGGGGACGCCAAAGGAGTGGCGATGCGGTTTCCGGTCTTGCAGGAAGTCGAGTCATATTGGGACGCCCTGCGGGGCGACCATGCGATTCCGTTTCGCGCGGATGTAGATCCGCGAAAAATTGAAAAAGCCCTGCGTTCCGCGTTCATACTGGAACGCCTTGCGCCTGGAATTGCCCGTTTCCGGTTGGCCGGCAGCCACCTGACGGAGCTGATGGGCATGGAAATTCGCGGGATGCCATTGACCACGCTTTACATGCCGGAAGCCCGCGACCGTGTGAGCTCGGCGTTGGAACAGGTTTTTTCCACCCCTGCCAAGGCCTGGCTGACATTGGCGGGTGACCGGGGACTCGGCAAGCCGCCGCTGGACGCCTGCATGATGCTGTTGCCGCTGAAAAGCGATCAGGGCGAAATCACCCGGGCGCTCGGATGTCTGGCCAGTCTCGGCCCCGTCGGCCGCACGCCCCGTCGGTTCGTGGTGCGCACGGCGGCGGTCACGCCGATTCTGCCCAATGGGTCGATGGCGGTGCCTGACATGACGCCGGAGACCTGGCAGACTCCGGCCGCCGCGACACCGCCTCACGAGGTCGTCAATGGCTTTCAGGAGCCAGCGGTCGGGTTCAATCCATCGCCCCACCGCCCCGAGCGGACCGACAAACCGCAGCTTTACCTGGTCAAATCAGACGATTGAGCACTGTTTGCCTGTCGCCCGCAGCCACAAGGTCCGAGGGTCTCTGTCCGTCTCACCCAAAGGGCTGCGCAGGGTTCGAACATATGGAAACGGCGGCGCCCTGTTAGGGGTGCCGCCGTTTGATTCGTAGTGTCGGATTGCGGGGCGACCTGACTTAGCCGGCGGCCCGCGATGCCTCGCGACGGTTCGACAGTTCTTCGGCGACCAGGAACGCCAGTTCCAGCGATTGGGAAGCGTTCAGGCGCGGATCACAGGCGGTGTGATAGCGGTCCGACAGATCCTCGTCGGTCACCGCGCGCACACCACCGGTGCACTCGGTCACGTCCTGCCCCGTCATTTCGAAATGCACGCCGCCGGGAATGGTTCCGTACTCGCGGTGCACGGCAAAGAACTCGCGCACTTCGCTCAGAACCCGGTCAAAGGGCCGGGTCTTGTAACCGGTGGCGGATTTGATCGTGTTGCCGTGCATCGGATCGCAGGACCATACAACATTGGCACCTTCGGCCCGCACCGTCTCGATCAGGCGGGGCAGGTGTTCGGTGACCTGTCCGGCACCAAAACGGGCGATCAAGGTCAGACGGCCCGGCTCGTTCTCCGGGTTCAACGACGCCATCAACACCTTCAGGTCTTCCGCGGTCATCGAGGGGCCGCATTTCATCCCGATCGGGTTGATGACCCCCTTGCAGAACTCCACGTGCGCGCCGTCGGGCTGGCGTGTCCGATCCCCGATCCACAGCATGTGCCCCGATCCGGCGATGATCTGCCCGGTCGTCGAATCCACCCGTGTCAGGGCCTCTTCATACTCCAGCAGCAGCGCTTCGTGGCTGGTGTAGAAGCTGACCGAGCTCATCGCATCGACGCTTTCCGAATCCAGTCCAGCCGCAGTCATGAAGCTGAGCGCATCCGAGATCCGGTTGGACAACGCCCGGTACTGCTCTGCCTTGTCTTCCTCGGCAAAACCGGTTGTCCAGCTGTGCACACGCTGGATATCGGCAAAACCGCCGGTCGAGAAGGCGCGCAACAGGTTCAACGAGGCCGCCGCCTGGGTGTAGGCCTGCAGCATCTTGTCGGGATCGGGGTTGCGGGCCTCGGGGGTGAAATCCAGTTCGTTGATGATGTCACCACGGTAGCTGGGCAGTTCCACACCGTTCTTGACCTCGGTCGGCGCCGAGCGCGGCTTGGCGAACTGACCGGCCATCCGGCCGACCTTCACCACCGGCACCTTGGCACCATAGGTCAGCACGACTGCCATCTGCAGCATGACCTTGAAGGTCTCGCGGATGCTGTCAGCGGAAAACTCCGCAAAGCTCTCGGCGCAATCGCCGCCCTGCAACAGGAAGGCCTCACCGCGGGACGCCTTGGCAAGCTCGTTTTTCAGGCGCCGCGCTTCGCCGGCAAAGACCAGCGGCGGATACTTTGCAAGACGGGCCTCGACGGCATCGAGTTTATCCTGATCAGGATAGTCGGGCATCTGCACCCGCGGCTTGGCGCGCCAGTCAGATTTATTCCAGACCCGTGTCATATGGTTCTCCAGCCCTGTAAGCGTAATGGTTCACGGTGTATAAACGCCAGTCTGCGGGATGAAAACGAGAAATGTCTGCCCCGCATCGCTGCCGACCTGCGCCCCCCCGGTGAGCAGGCCGAATTGCGGGCAACGGACGGCCACGTCGCGGGGGTTCGGCTATTGCGGGCAAAGTCCTTTTCCTGTTCTGTTGTTCGAACCGATCCGAGCGAGTGCACATGAGCCAGAGTCCCGCCCCTCCAGACACACTTGTCGAGGTCGCTCACGAGAGCGGCAAGACCCGTCACTTCATCTTTGTCCTGCTTGATCAGTTCACGATGTTGTCGTTTTCCTGTGCCATGGAGCCATTGCGCATCGCCAACCGAGTGTCCGGTAAGTCGTTGTATTCTTGGTCGATTGCTGGCGAGGGGGGAGAACGGACCACCAGTTCGAACGGCGTGGAGGTCATGCTGAACACGGATCTCGACGTGGTCAGCCGGGACGACACGGTCCTGATCTGCGGTGGTGTCGACATCCAGGCTGCCACCACCAAGCGTCTGTTGAACTGGATCCGGCGCGAGGCCCGGCGCGGTGCCACGATCGGCGGGTTGTGTACCGCAGGCTACACCTTGGCACGCGCTGGTCTGCTGGACGGCAAACGCGCCACCATTCACTGGGAAAACCAGGACAGTTTTTCGGAGGAATTCGAAGAAGTCACGCTGACCAAGTCGGTTTTCGTGACCGATGGCAACCGGATCACCACGGCCGGCGGCACAGCCTCGATCGATCTGATGCTGAAGATCATCGCCGATGATCATGGCGAGGATCTGGCCGGCGCCGTGGCGGATCAGTTGATCTATTCCTCGATCCGCACCGATCAGGACACGCAGCGTCTGTCGATTCCGACCCGGATCGGTGTGCGCCATCCCAAGCTGAGTCAGGTCATCCAGATCATGGAGCAGAACCTGGAAGACCCCATTTCGCCTGCGGTACTTGCCCGCGGTGTTGCGCTGTCCACGCGACAGCTGGAGCGGTTGTTTCGCCGGTATCTGAACCGGTCGCCCAAGCGTTACTACATGGAATTGCGCCTGCAAAAGGCCCGCAACCTGCTGATGCAGACGGACATGAGCGTCATCAACGTGGCCCTCGCCTGTGGCTTCACCTCGCCCAGCCATTTCTCCAAATGCTACCGGGCGCACTATCAGACCACGCCCTATCGCGAGCGCGGTGCCCATTCGAGCCGCCTGTCGATCTAGCGGCGCCAGCTTGCGGCCCGGTTTTGCTCAGAACAAGGCCATCACAGGCCCCGGCTGTGCATTCATGGTGAAATTGACCACCACCAGTTCATCGCCGCGCTGGTGCAGCAGCACATAGACGTAGGCATAAAAGTCCCCCACCCAATAGGCGCGGGCTTCTTGCACGAACCCGTTTTCCAGTTCCTGGCGGCGCATCACGGAGACCTCTTCGAAGTCGACCGGAAAGCCTTTCTGGGCCTGGGTGGTAATCTTCTGGATATCGGTCAAGGACAGGTTGTTGCCACCAAAGCTTTGGAACAACGCTCCAAAATGCCGTTTCTTGATCTTTTCGTCGATGAAGGTGGTGAAGTCTTCGTAGCTCGCGAAAACCGAATTCCGGATCTGGGCACTTGCCGACAGGGGCTGACAGGCAAGCACCGCTGCAACAAGCGGGATGTACAGGGAACGATGCATGGGGAAACCTCCGATTCTGTTGCCGGCATCCTAGCCAATGCCGTGCCGAATGCCGCGTTCATTTCCGCCCCTGCGGCGAAGAGATGCCCCCGAGCCCCCTACCCGGCCCCTGCGGTTCGGGAAGCCGGCCAAACCTGGCCCCGGCGACCTTGCAGGAGGAGGTCTGCGGTGCGCGTCACGTGGCGATGGCGTTTCGGAGCGCTCTGCGAAGGCGATATGGTTCCTTCTGTGCACACGGGGTTCTTTCCATTTGCGCGATTGCCCCATAACGTGGCGCCGGAATTGAGTTCCATTTGGGAGATGAACGAAATGAAAAAACTGCTGCTGGCAAGCGCCGCCACTCTGCTGGCCACCGCCGCCACCGCCGAGGAAATCAAACTGGGCGTGCTGCTTGGCTTTAGTGGGCCGATCGAATCCATGGCCGTTGCCATGGGCGCCGGCGCCGAACTGGCGATCAAGGAAGTGAACGACAGCGGCAAGCTGCTGGGCGGTTCCACCGTGGTTCCTGTCCGGGCCGACTCGACCTGCATCGACTCCGCGGCCGCCACCGCCGCCGCCGAACGCCTGATCACCTCCGATGGCGTGGCCGGTATCATGGGCGCAGCATGTTCGGGCGTGACCGGTGCCGTTCTGGCCAACGTCGCCCGTGCCAACGGCATGGTGATGATCTCGCCGTCGGCGACCTCGCCGGCCCTCAGCCAGGCCGAGGACGATGGCCTGTTCTTCCGCACACCTCCGTCGGATGCCCGCCAAGGTGTTGTGATGGCCAATATCCTGATGGACAAGGGCGTCGAGTCGGTTGCCGTGACCTATACCAACAACGATTACGGCAAGGGTCTGGCCGAAAGCTTTGAAGGCGCCTTCAAGGAACTGGGCGGCGAGATCACCATCTCGGCAGCCCACGAGGACGACAAGGCCGACTACTCCGCCGAAGTCGGCGCGCTGGCCTCGGCTGGTGGCGATCTGCTCGTCGTGGCCGGCTACGCCGATCGTGGCGGTGCGGGCATCGTACAGGCCTCGCTGGACACCGGCGCGTTCGACATGTTCCACTTCCCGGACGGCATGGTGTCGGATGCGACCACGGGAAAGTTCGGCGCGGATGTTGACGGCTCGGCCGGCCAGCTGCCCGGCTCCGACAGCCCGGGTGCCGAAAAGTTCGCGGAAATTGTTGGCGACGCCTTCGACTCCACTGCGATCTTCTCCGCCGAGTCCTATGACGCCGCCGCGATCCTGCTGCTCGCCATGCAGGCCGCCGGGTCCGCCGATCCCAAGGTCTACAAGGACAAGGTCATGGATGTTGCCAATGGTCCCGGCGAAGAGATTCTTCCCGGTGAGCTTGGCAAGGCGCTCGACATTCTCGCTGCTGGTGGCGAAATCGACTACGTCGGTGGGACCGCGGTCGAATTCCTTGAGAATGGCGATTCCGCAGGCTCCTTCCGCGAAGTCATCATGAAGGATGGCAAGTTCGAGACGGTGGGCTACCACTGATCGGGCCCGCGCGGATGGCGCTCTTGCCGTCCCGTTACTCTTGACGTAACGACAGGCGGCCCGGGTCTTTCCCGGGCCGTTTGCTTGCCATAAGACCACCCGCCATGAACCGAAGGACGCGAGAATGATCCGGGTCGAGACTCTCCACAAGCACTTTGGCGGTTTCCGCGCCTGCGACGGCGCGTCAATCGAGATCGCCGAGGGTTCCATCACCGGGCTGATCGGCCCGAATGGGGCCGGCAAGACCACGCTTTTCAATGTCATCGCCGGTGTCCTGCCGCCCACCTCGGGCAAGGTCTACATGGGCGACGAGGACATTACCGGCCTGCCGCCGCACGAGCTGTTCCACAAGGGGCTGTTGCGGACTTTCCAGATCGCCCACGAGTTCTCCTCGATGACGGTGCGCGAAAACCTGATGATGGTGCCCGGAGGGCAATCCGGCGAAACCCTCTGGAACACCTGGGTCAAGCGGGGCCAGATCGCCCGGGAGGAAGTCGCCCTGAAGCGCAAGGCCGACGAAGTCCTTGAATTCCTGACGATCGACCATCTGGCCGACGAGCGCGCCGGAAACTTGTCGGGCGGCCAGAAAAAGCTTCTGGAGCTGGGCCGGACGATGATGGTGGACGCCAAGATCGTGTTCCTGGACGAGGTCGGCGCCGGTGTGAACCGCACCCTGCTGCGCACCATCGGCGATGCCATCATCCGCCTGAACAAGGAACGCGGCTATACCTTCTGCCTGATCGAGCACGACATGGACTTCATCGCCCGGCTCTGCGATCCGGTGATCTGCATGGCCGAGGGCAAGGTCCTTGCCGTCGGCAAGGCCGCCGAGATCATGCAGGACGATCGCGTGATCGAGGCCTACCTGGGCACCGGCCTGAAGAACAAGAAGAAGGAGGAGGCATGACGCGCCTGAAGTTCATCCTCCAGGGCATTGTTTCCGCATCGGTTATCGCGTTTTCGCCAGTTCCGGCGCAGGCCGACGAAGTGATCCTGTTCAAGTGCTTCTTCGATTGGAAATGCGATCCGAACCGCAAGTGCATCGACGCAGACCTTGACCTGCGGATCAAGCACAACACCGATACCAACGAGGCCGAGGTTCTGGGCCGCAGCCCGCTGGACCAGATCGGCGTTCACATCGGTGACCGGTCTGTCAGTTTCCTCGCCTACCAGATCTCGGGCGCGGTCGATGTGACCACGATCAAGCTGATGAACGGCGAGGCTGTGCATTCGACGCACAAGATCGACGGGATCACGCTGACCCCGATGCAATACCTCGGCGAATGCGCCGCCCTGCCCTCGACGGAGTGATCAGTAGATGAACGAGAAATTCCTGATCGGTGACCGGATATCGGGTGGCTACGGCCAGGGTCCGAATATCCTGCATGGCTGCACCCTTGCGGTTGAAAAGGGCGAGATCGCGGTGATCGTCGGCCCCAACGGTGCCGGCAAGTCCACCGCGATGAAGGCCGTTTTCGGCATGATGGACGTGCGCGAAGGCGCCGTGCGGCTGGACGGCGAGGATATTACCGCGCTGAGCCCACAGGCACGGGTCGCCAAGGGCATGGCCTTCGTGCCGCAGAACAACAACATCTTCACCTCGATGACCGTCGAGGAGAACCTCGAAATGGGTGCCTTCCTGCGCGAAGACGACATGACGGACTCGATGGAGCAGGTCTATACCCTGTTCCCGATCCTCAAGGACAAGCGCAGGCAGGCGGCGGGCGAACTGTCAGGCGGTCAACGCCAACAAGTTGCCGTTGGCCGTGCCTTGATGACCCAACCCTCCGTGCTGATGCTCGACGAGCCTACCGCCGGCGTCAGCCCCATTGTCATGGATGAGCTGTTCGACCGGATCATCGAGGTGGCCCGCACTGGGATCTCGATCCTGATGGTGGAGCAGAACGCCCGGCAAGCGCTTGAAATCGCTGATACAGGGTACGTTCTGGTACAGGGGCGCAACGCTCATACCGGCTCCGGCAAGGAGCTTTTGGCCAACCCCGAGGTCCGCCGGACCTTTCTGGGGGGCACGTGATGTCTCATATCCTGCTAACCGGCCTGACCGCGGCGTTGCTGGCCCTGCCGGCCGCAGGCAGCGCCGCCGCCGTGGCGCAGCTGGGGTGCACGTTCCAGACCGAGTGTTTCGAAACCGAGCCCTGCGCCCAAAGCGGGTACGCGCTGTCGATCGCGCTGGCCAATGAGACCGACGGCGACCGCGCCGTGCAAGCAACCGCCGCCGACGGCACCTTCCCGGGCAGCGCCTACGCGCTTGGCGAGGACGGGTGGCTGTTTCATCTCGTCTCGGATTTCGGCCCGATGATGGTGACCGTTCACGCCGATCAGGCTCGTATGTCCGTTCACGGTGGCGACGACGCCATGATGGTCAACTACGCCAGAACCTGCCTTAAGGAAGATTGATGGATTTCCTCAACGCCTTCGTGGCGCTCTCCAACTTCGTACTGATCCCCGCCACCGCCTATGGCAGCCAACTGGCGCTTGGCGCACTCGGGGTCACGCTGATCTACGGCATCCTGCGGTTCTCCAACTTCGCCCACGGCGACACGATGGCCTTTGGCGCGATGGTGACGATCCTGGTTACCTGGTTGTTCCAGGCCATGGGGCTGAGCATCTATCCCTTGCCCACCGCGCTGCTGGCGTTACCGTTCGGCATCGCGGGGACCGCGCTGATGATGCTTGCCACCGACCGGTGGGTCTATCGCTTCTACCGGGAACAGAAGGCCAAGCCGATCATCCTGGTGATGGTGTCGCTGGGGGTGATGTTCATCCTGAACGGCGTCGTCCGGGTCATCATCGGCCCCGGCGAACAGAACTTCAACGATGGCGCGCGGTTCATCATGAGGGCCAAGGATTTCAAGGTGATGACCGGCCTGAAGGAAGGTCTGGCCTTCAAGTCCAGCCAGGGGATCACCATCGTGGTGACGGTGATCGCCGTGATCGCGCTGTTCTGGTTTCTCAACCGCACCCGCACCGGAAAATCGATGCGTGCCTATTCGGACAACGAGGATCTGGCGCTGTTGTCGGGCATCAACCCCGAAAAGGTCGTGCGGGTCACGTGGATCCTCGCCGCGATCCTCGCCACCACGGCGGGGGTGCTTTACGGGCTCGACAAGGCGTTCAAGCCTTTCACGTATTTCCAGTTGCTTCTGCCGATCTTTGCCGCTGCCATCGTTGGCGGGCTGGGCAATCCGCTGGGCGCGATCGCAGGCGGCTACATCATCGCCTTTTCCGAGGTCACCTTGACCTATGCCTGGAAAAAGGTCGCGGTCTACGTGCTGCCCGAGTCGTTGAAGCCTGACGGGCTCGTGCAACTGCTGTCCACCGATTACAAGTTCGCGGTGTCCTTTGCGATCCTTGTCGTGGTCTTGATCTTCAAGCCCTACGGGCTGTTCCGGGGGAAAGCGGTATGAAGAACGCGCTTCTGTTTGGCTTCGTCGCGGTCCTCTACATCGCCACCGGCATGTTCCAGAGCTGGAACACCGCGCTGGCGATCTTCAACATGGGCCTGATCTCGGCGGTCATGGCGCTTGGGGTGAACATCCAGTGGGGCTATGCCGGCCTGTTCAACGTCGGCATCATGGGCTTTGTCGCCCTTGGCGGTCTGGCCACGGTGTTCGTCGCCATGCCGCCCGTCACCGAAGCCTGGGCGGCCGGTGGAGGGCGCATCATCGTCGCGCTGGCGATGGGAGCCGCCACCGTCACCGGCGGTGTGCTTGCCTTCAAGCGGATGCAGCCCGGGCGGCGGCGAACGCTGGTGGTCGTTGCCATCTTCGTGGTCGGATTCGTGGTGTTCCGGGGCCTGTTCGACCCGGCCCGCGACGCGATCGAAAGCGTGAACCCTTCGGTGACCGGCTACCTCGGGGGCATGAACCTGCCCATCGTGTTTGCCTGGCCGCTGGGCGGGTTGCTGGCGGGGGGCGTGGCCTGGTTGATCGGCAAGACGGCCCTTGGGCTGCGTTCCGACTATCTGGCCATCGCGACTCTGGGCATCGCCGAGATCATCATCGCCGTGATGAAGAACGAAGACTGGATGGCGCGCGGCGTCAAGAACGTCGTCGGCCTGCCCCGCCCGGTGCCCTACGAGGTCGATCTGCAGGACAGCGCGTCGTTCGTGGATCGGGCTGTCGGACTGGGACTGGACCCGACCATCGCGTCGTCACTCTGGGTCAAGCTGCTGTACGCCAGCATGTTTGCCTCGGTGCTGCTGGTTCTGATCCTGCTGACCCAGATGGCGCTCAATTCGCCCTGGGGGCGCATGATGCGCGCCATTCGCGACAACGAGACCGCAGCCGAGGCGATGGGCAAGGACGTCACCCGCCGCCACCTGCAGATCTTCATCATCGGATCGGCAATTTGCGGAATGGCCGGCGCCATGATGACCACGCTGGACGGTCAGTTGACCCCGGGCACCTACCAGCCGCTGCGGTTTACCTTCCTCATCTGGGTGATGGTGATCGTCGGTGGGTCCGGCAACAACTGGGGCTCGGTTCTGGGAGGGTTCCTGATCTGGTGGCTGTGGATTCAGGTCGAGCCGATCGGCGGGGCGCTCATGAACATCATCACCCTGCCCCTGCCGGATGGCAGCGGACTGAAGGAACACCTTCTGGATTCGGTCCAACACATCCGTCTGTTGACGATGGGGATTGTCCTGTTGCTGGTGCTACGGTTCAGTCCACGCGGGCTGATTCCCGAAAAGTAACCAGTCACCCGTTTGGCAGATCACCCACGGCGCCTGCCCCACACCCGTTGGGCAAGCTGCCGTGGCGTGCGTTTAGTGTTTGCCCTTCCTTGGCAAGCTGTGCATCGTTCCTTGGTATTGTTTGAGGGTGGATTCTGGTGTTTGGACGCGTATGTGCAGCAACCGCCGTGGTTTTCGGTATCGCAACCACGGCGCCGGTCGGGGCCGCGCCGTCCGACGACCTGCGGGACGGCGGCGCCTACGATGCCATCACGGTCAACGGTGTCGTGCTCGCGCTGGACGACATTGATCGCCTGATCGCGGCCGGGTTGCTGGTCTACGACCCCGAACAGCAAAAGTTCTCGTTCAATCCATCGGTGACCTCCGAACGCCAGCTCGGCCGGGCGCTCAATGCCGTTCCCGACGTCGAAACCCGCCCGATCCGCGATCTGTATCGATTGGCCCATGTGCCGTTGCCCAACGCAGCCGCGCACACTTTGACGGTGCCCTCTGGCTATGGTCCGGCCGTTTTCACAGGCCAACGCGAAGGCCCGGTCCTGGGCCTCGGCATCGGCGGTGTCAGCCGGGTGCCCTATACCGAAGACCCGGACGGTGGCGTCGCCATCGGCCTTGGATTTGGGAACGCCTTCGAGACCGTGGGCGCCTCTGTCGCGCTGTCCTTCAACGACCTGTCCGACATTGGCAATTCCGATAGGGTCTCGCTCTCGTTCCAGCTCAGCCGCTACCTTTGGGACGGGTTGTCCCTGTCGGTTGGCGGCGAGAACCTCCTGGTAAAGGAGACGGATGGCGAGGAAAGCTTTTACATGGTCGGAAGCTGGGCTTTCGATCAGGACAGCTCTGCCCTGCCATTCGACGGCGTGCTGACCCTTGGGGCGGGATCGGGCCGTTTCGCCAACATGACAGAACGCGACATTGTCGAGGGCAAAGGTGACAGTGCCACCGCCCTGTTCGGGGCCCTCGCGGTGGAAGTTGGCGAAAATGCCAACCTGATCGCCGACTGGAACGGGCGGAACCTGTCACTGGGGGTTGGCTACCGGTTTCCAGGCAACGGGATTTCTGTTAGGCTCGGCGTACGGGACGTCACCGGAAACAGCGGCGACGGTCCTCGCCTGACCGGATCGCTTGGCGTGACGGTGTTGCGGTTCTGAGATTTCAAGAGTGAGGATGGATTTGATGAGACCAGCGAAAACAACCCTGCCCCTTCTGGCCGCCCTGTGCCTGTCCGTCGCCGTGCCTGCCTTGGCCCAGAACCGGGATTCCGACGGCGATGTCATCTCCGTCATCAAGCCCTATCCGATCAAGTACTACTATCGGACCGACACCGGCGATATGAAGTACTACTTCGAGCTTGCGGATCGCCCGGTGGCGATCGCCTTAACTGACACGGGCGCGGACGCGGGCGGAACACTTCAGCCGGTGACGGTCGCCGGCCAGCCCATGGTGCTGGAGCGGTCCGGAAACGATGTCTACCTGCTGAACCCGGCCACCGGGGACCGGGTGCGTGGCCAATCTGCGGCACGCGTTGAACGGGCTGGACGCACCCTGACCGTCAACCCCCGCGCCTTCAGCCTCGACTGACGCGCGACCGCACCCGCCCTTGGGCGGGTGCCACGCCCAACGCTTTGTTACGCCCGTCAGGGCGGCGCAAAGGGGCGGGAGTGCCCCGGGTCTGCCTGCTACAGATCGTAGAGCGCCCCGAATTTCTCTTCCAGGTAGGCCAGCAGTGGCTCGACTGACACGGGCCTGCCGGTGGCCCGCTCGATCACCTCGCGTGGGTGGTACAGCGACCCGTGCTGCTGAACGGCCTCTCGCAGCCAGCCGGTTGCCGCCCCGGCATCGCCCCGCGCCAAACCACTTTCCCATTCTGGAACGCCCGCCTTCAGCGCCTCGAACAGGCATCCGGCATAGACATTGCCCAGCGTATAGGTCGGGAAATAGCCGAACAGCCCAACCGGCCAGTGCACATCCTGCAGTACCCCGTTGGACGCCTTGTCGACGGCCACGCCAAAATCGGCCTCGAACCGGTCGTTCCACGCCGCCTCCAGGTCGTCCACCTCCAGCTCGCCCCGGATCAACGCGCGCTCCAGGTCAAACCGCAGCAGGATATGCAGGTTGTAGTGCACCTCGTCGGCCTCGGTGCGGATAAAGCCCGAATCCACCGCGTTCACTGCCGCATGGAAAGCCTCGGCATCCGCCAGCCCCATGTCGCCAAAGCTGTCGCGGCAGCGTTCGTAGAGCCAGCCGGTGAAGGCCCGCCCCCGGCCAAGCTGGTTCTCGTAGATCCGGCTCTGGCTCTCGTGCACGCCCATCGACACACCTTCGCCGATCGGGGTCAGCAGGAAATCACGCCGCACGTTCTGTTCGTAACAGCCGTGCCCGACCTCGTGGATGGTCGAATAGAAACACCCCAGCGGATCGTGCGGACTGGTGCGGGTGGTGATGCGCGAATCGAGCCCCTGCCCGGACGAGAACGGATGCACCGCCTTGTCCAGCCGTCCACGGTCAAAATCATAGCCAAAGGCGCGCGCGGCGGCTTCGGTCAACTGCATCTGTACCGCTTCGTCAAAGCACCCGCTCAGGCGCGGCATGGCCTTGCCACTGCCCAGGATCCGTTCGCGCAACGCCACCAGCCGGGGTCGCATCGCGGCAAACATCGCGGCAAGGCTCTCCGATGTCTCGCCCGGCTCGTAGTCATCCAGCAGCGCGTCATAAAGATCGTCGCCGCCCCCGGCCAACGCAGCAGCCTCCTGGCGGCGCAGCGACAACACCTCGGAAAACGTCGGCGCAAAGGCGTTGAAATCATCGTTGGCCCGGGCCTCGGCCCAGATCCCCTGGCTGAGGCTGGTGACCCGCGTCAGTTCTGCCGACAGGTCGGCGGGCACCTTGGTCGCCCGGTCGAATTCGCGCCGGATCTGGTGCAGTTGCGCCACCTCCTCCGCGTCGGCCGGGTCAGCGGCCTCCAGCCAGTCTGCCACCTGGGGGTCCACCTTGCGGGCGTGCAGGACCCGGTCCAGCGCCGCCATTTCCTCGGCCCGTTGCGGGGCCGCGCCACGCGGCATCACCGTTTCCTGGTCCCAGCCCAACCGACCAAGCACCTGCTTCAGCGCCGCGGTGTCGCGGGCGTGCAGCATGAGGTTTTCATAAGCGCGCATGAGCTACAGACCTTCTCTGACAGAGCTGGCGACCGGATAGCCGCTCAGGAACCGCGCCCGCAGGATCACCACCCAGAGGACGACGGCAATCAGCTGATGCGTGATCGCCACATGCAACTGCGCCGAGGTCAGCACCGCCACGATGCCCAGCCCCACCTGCCCGACCAGAACGGCCAGCACCCAGTGAAAGGCCCGCCGGGTGCGACGATGCACGGAGGCGCGCCCCTTTATCCAGGCAAAGATGCCAAAGCCAAGCGCGAGGTACCCCACCATCCGGTGCATGAACTGCACCAGACCGGCATCCTCGAAGAAGTTTCGCCAGATCGGGCTCAGCTGGAACGGATCGGGCGGAAACAGCCCGCCCCCCATCGTCGGCCATTCGGGAAAGGCCCTGCCGGCGTCAATGCCTGCCACCAGCGCGCCCAACAGGATCTGCAGGAACACCAGGTGCATCAGCCCGGTGCTCAGCCCCCACAGCTTGGGTTCCTTGGCCCGGCGGGCCTGCATCAGGTCCCGCTCGCGGCGGGACATCTTGAAGATGTACCACGCCAGCAAGCCAAGGATCGCAAATGCCAGGCCAAGGTGGATTGCAAGCCGATAGGATGCCACCGAGACCATCTCGCCGCCCAGGCCGCTGGACACCATCCACCAGCCGATCGCGCCCTGCAGGCCGCCAAGCGCGCCGGGGATCGCAAGCCGCCCGGTCCAGCCGGTCGGGATCTTGCCAAGCGCCAGAAATGCAAGGTAGCCCACCGCCCAGACCAACCCGACCAACCGGCCCAACTGCCGGTGGCCCCATTCCCACCAATAGATGCCCTTGAACTCGGCCAGGGTCATGCCCTCGTTCATCAGTTCGTATTGCGGGATCTGTTGGTATTTCTCGAATTCCGCCGTCCAGGCCGCCTCGGACATCGGCGGCACCGCACCGGTGATCGGCGCCCATTCGGTGATCGACAGCCCGGAATCCGTCAACCGGGTCAGCCCGCCGACGACAATCATCGCCACGACCATCGCGAACAACACCATCAGCCAGGCCCGGATTGCCCTGCGGGCGCCAGAACTCGCGCGGTCGATCAGGCCCGGTTTGGGCGTGCTCGGAACCTGCGCAGAGCGCGTCTCCTCGCTCACCTCTTCGAAAATGCTGCGTTTGGCGGCCATCTCAGTCTCCTGTTGGCGTTGGCTCAGGCGTCGCTGTCATCGGGTTTGCGGGGCGGTTGCGTGCGGGTCAGCTGCCGCAGCATGCCATGAAAGATCTGCACATCGGCGCGGGTCAGCGCCAGCCGTGACAGCATGTTGCGCAGGGCCAGCTTCATTCCCGGCGCCTTGGTCTCGGGAAAGAAGAACCCGGCGGTCGAAAGTTTTTCCACGAAGTGATCGCCCAGCTTTTCCACCTCGATGGCGGCAGCGCGTTCGATATCGGGTGCGGGCTGCGCCTCGGCGGTCTGGCGGCGCCATTCATAGGCCGTCAGCAGCACACATTGCGCCAGGTTCAACGAAAAGAACTCCGGGTTCACCGGTACCGTGATGATCGCACGGGCGCGGGCCACGTCCTCGTTCTCCAACCCGGCCCGCTCGGGGCCAAACATGATCCCGACCTTGCCGCCCGCTTCGGTCACCGCGCGGGCCTCCGCCATGGCCTGCTCGGGGCTCATCACCGGCTTGGTCAACCCACGCACGCGGGCGGTCGTCGCATAAACATGGGTACAGTCGGCGATGGCATCCTTGACGTCGCCATACAGCCCGGCCTCGTCCAGCAACCGCCCGGCCCCGCTGGCCAGCGCCACGGCGCGCGGGTTTGGCCAGCCATCGCGCGGATCAACCAGTCGCATCCGGTCCAGCCCGAAGTTCCACATGGCGCGCGCGGCCCCGCCGATGTTCTCGCCCATCTGGGGCCGGACAAGGATGATGGTTGGCTGCTGCATGCGGGCTTCCGTGGCTGATTGGACCCGGACCTGATACGCCGCCCCGCATCTGCCTTCAAGCAGCCATGGCGCAGGTCGAAAAAGGGCGGTATAGGGCAGTACCCTACCCACACGACGTCGGAGAGACAGATGGAAGAACCCGAGAAGCCGCAGATCTATCTGATCACGCCCCCCGAGTTCGAACTGGACCTGTTTCCCACCACGCTGGCCCGTGTGCTGGACGCGCGCGAGATCGCTTGCGTGCGGCTGAGCCTGTCGAGCCAGGACGAGGACCGGATCGCCCGCGCTGCCGATGCCTGCCGCGCGGTCTGCCACGAGCGCGACATCGCCATGGTGATCGACACCCATCTGCGTCTGGTCGAGCGGCTGGGGCTGGACGGCGTGCACCTGAACGGATCCCGCAACATTCGCGACGCCCGCAAGGAACTCGGCGAGGATGCCATTGTCGGAGCCTATTGCGGCGCCTCCCGCCACAGCGGGCTGAACGCGGCCGAGGCTGGCGCGGATTACGTCGCCTTCGGACCCGTGGCAGAGACCGGTCTGGGAGATGGCAGCATGGCCGATCTTGACCTGTTCGCCTGGTGGTCGGAAATGATCGAGGTTCCCATCGTCGCCGAAGGTGCCTTGACCGCAGAACGCGTGGCCGATCTTGTCGCGGTGACCGATTTCTTCGGGATCGGGGAGGAAATCTGGTCTTCCGACGATCCGGTTGCCGCGATGACCGCCCTCATGGCGGCCGCCGACTGATCACCCAACCCGTCAGGGCGACACCCGATTCCCTGCAATCTGGCGGGGCTTTAAGTGTTCGAGCTTGCCGAGTGCTGTTTCGGCTTTCGGCGGCCCGACTTTCCTTGGATCAGATGATCAAGGCCGACCCATTCAGACCACGGGTCCGGCCCTGCGTTTGGCAAGGCTGTGCCGGTGACGCTGTGCGGGGCGCGCGCAGGCGCGCCTGGCCCAAACGGGGCGAGACACGTCAGTGTCGAGCCCCGGCGGGAGCCTCCCCGTCCTGGATCATCGTGCGCTGTGGCAGGCTGGATCTGACAGCCGCCTCGCACCGCGCGGCAAGCGCCTTGCGGTCTCCGGCATCCACGACCCGGATCGGGTCGTGATAGATCACGTCGACAGAGCCCTGTCGCCTGCAGGCAAGCACTTTCAGGCTGTGCTCGCCAAATTCCATGTCGCCCCACCAACCATAGAACCGCGGATCCTCGCCCTCAGGAGCCGTGTAGGTCACCGTAACCGGCTGGATCTGCGTATCGGACCGCAGATCCTTGCTGAAGAAGGCCTGAAAGAGGGTCGCCTTGAAGGGGAGCATCCGCAGGCCATCGGTGCTGGTGCCTTCCGGAAAGAACAACAGCCTGTGGCCCGCATTCAACCGGGTCTCGAACATTCGCGCCTGCGCGGGGGCCTCCTTGCGGTCTCGGTTGATGAACACCGTCCCTGTGGCCCGAGCCAGCCAACCAATCCCCGGCCAGCCCGCCACCTCGGCCTTCGAAACGAAATACAGCCGTCCGGAGGCGTTCAACGTCAGGATATCCAACCAGCCCGCGTGGTTCGAGACGATCGCCCCTGGGCCATTGCTTGGGGTGCCGCGCACGTGACGGGTAATTCCCAGCAAGAACAATGCCGACAGACAGACAAACTGCGTGATCCATGGGGTCCACGGTCGACGCAAGCCGAACAGGGGGCGCTCCACCAGCCGCGCCAGCAGCAACAGGCCAAGGCCCCCGAACAGGACCAGCACCAGCGGCACCCCGCGTCGCAGGACCCGCAGCCAATCCCGGGCCGTCAACGGCGCCGGCGGGTCCGGCAAGTCGTCGGACCTCCAGGTCGGGCTCATCCGCGCCCACCTGAATAGAACGCGCGCTGCTTGTCGCTGATCCTGGTCGTGTCCATCACCAGGCAGATATCGGTGGTGTTGAAGGCATGGTCGACAAACGCCCCCTCGCCGACATAGCCGCCCAGGCGCAGATACCCCTTGATCAGGGCCGGTATCGCCCGTACCGCGGCGGGCCGGTTCACCTGATCCGGCGGCAGGATGTCCATCGCCGTGAGGTGTCCCTCGACCGTCCGCACCCGCAGCGCCTCGGGGGCAAGGTAGTTGTGATGCAGGAACGACAGCGGTTCGGCCAGGGCCTGCGTATCGGTGCCATGAAAGCTGGCGACGCCAAACAGGACTTCGGTGTCCCGTTCCGCCACGTAGGCCCCCAAACCGTTCCAAAGATGGTATAATGCGGTGCCACCGCGATAGGCCGGGTGCACGCAGGAGCGGCCCAGTTCCAGCAGCCGGCGCCCGCTCTGCTCCAGCAGTGTCAGGTCGTATTCGCTGGCACAATAGAACCCCCCGGCATCGACCGCCCGGTCGCCCGGCATCAGCCGGTAGACCCCGACCACGTGGTCCAGCGCAGCCGGGTCGCGTCGGCCATCCACCAGGATCAGGTGATCGTAGAATGCGTCATAGCGATCACGCTCGAAACGGCCCGCGTGATCGATCAGTTCGCCGTCGCCGCCCAGTTCCTCGACAAAGACCGCATAGCGCAACCTCTGCGCCGCCAGCAGGTCCTGTTCGGATTCGGCCAATCGAATCTGGAAATGCGGGTGGTCAGGCGTCATGCGGGTCGCGATCCCTGTCCCTGTGAAGGTTGTCGGGCGGGTTTAGGCCGTGGCGCTACTCTTTGCAACACTCCCCAATTCCAGCGGGTTGACGGCACGCATGTTCACGTTAAGGTTGAATCGGTTTTGAAATGATTTTGAGGGTTTGTAAGACGTTCACCCTTCCTCCGGAACGAGGCCAATGACTCTTCCATCGACGACAACCTTGCCAGCATGTTCAAAGTTCACAGTGATCCGATGGCCAATCCTGGATTGCACCTGCCCAAGCCCCCAGTCGGGCCGCGACGGGTGGCGCACCAGGTTCCCGGGTTCCAGAAAGGCGTTGAGGTCAATCATGGGCCCCATTCATTCAGGGACAACCGCTGATGTCCAGTGATCACGATCAGACACGACCCGACCTTCCATCCCTCATCGGATCGCGCATCTGCCACGACCTGATCAGCCCGATCGGCGCTGTTGGCAACGGACTGGAGCTGCTGGCGATGGCGAATGGCGGCAGCAATGCCCCGGAAGTTGCGCTGATCACGGACAGCGTCAACAATGCCAACGCCCGTATCCGGTTTTTCCGGATCGCTTTCGGGCAGGCCTCAAGGGGTCAGGGCACCGGTCGGGCCGAGATCCTGTCGATCCTGCGCGATTCCTACACCGGCAGCCGACTCCAGGTGACCTGGGATGTGGCGTCGGAATGTCGGCGCGACGAGGCCAAGCCCGCCTGCCTGGCTCTGATGTGCCTGGAATCGGCAATGCCCTTCGGCGGCGACGTCCGGATTTCCAAGGAGGACGGCACCTGGAACATCACCGGAACCGCCACGAAATTGAAAATCGACCCGGACCATTGGGCGGTGCTGGACGGCGACATGACCGCACTGACCCCACCGGTCGTTCATTTCGCCCTTCTACCGGAAGCATTGCGGCAGATCGATCGCACATTGGAGGTATCGAAGACCGACACGTCGGTCCGGCTGACGTTCTGACCCTGCCCCGCGCGGCTACCGGCGCGTGGTGCCATCCCCATCAACCAGGTATTTGAAGCTGGTCAGTTGCTCGGCACCAACCGGGCCACGGGCATGCATCTTGCCTGTGGCAATTCCGATCTCGGCCCCCATGCCGAACTCTCCACCATCTGCGAACTGAGTCGACGCGTTGCGCATCAGGATTGCGCTGTCGACACGCTGGAAAAACCGGTCTGCGGCAATGTCGTCCTCGGTCAGGATCGCTTCGGTATGGCTGGAGCCGTATGTGCGAATATGCTGAATGGCTTCATCAACATTATCAACGACTTTCGCTGCGATCTTCATATCCAGAAACTCTTTGCCGAAGTCATCCTCTGTCGCCGGGACGGACCCGTTCAGGCCTTGCGCGCGCACCTCGACCCCGGCGGCCATCAGATCATCGACGATCTGTTGGCCCAGCGTCGCGGCGACATCACGGTGTACCAGCAGGCATTCGGCAGAGCCGCAGATCCCGGTCCGGCGTGTCTTGGCGTTCAGAACGACCCGGCGCGCCTTGTCCGGATCGGCGGCCTTGTCGACATAGACATGGCAGATGCCTTCGAGGTGGGCAAAGACCGGGACGCGCGCTTCGCGTTGTACCAACCCGACCAACCCCTTGCCGCCCCGCGGAACGATCACGTCGATCGTATCGACCATGTGCAGCATCTCGGTGACGGCAGCGCGGTCGCGGGTCGGCACCCGTTGCACTGCATCGCCGGGCAGACCGGCCGATGTCAGACCGTCCACGAGACAGGCGTGGATCGCCCCCGAGGAATGGAAACTTTCCGAGCCGCCGCGCAGGATCACCGCATTGCCGGCCTTCAGACACAGCGCACCGGCGTCGGCGGTCACGTTGGGACGGCTTTCGTAGATCACCCCGACAACCCCCAGGGGCGTGCGCACCCGGCGGATGTGCAGCCCGCTGGCCATGTCCCATTCCGAGATCGTTTCCCCGACCGGGTCTTTCTGCTCTGCCACCGTGCGCAGGCCATCGACGATTCCGCGAATGCGATCCTCGTCGAGCATCAGCCGGTCCGTCATGGCGTCGCTCAGCCCCTTGGCGCGGCCAAACTCAAGATCCTCGGCGTTGGCCGTGATGATCTCGGCGCGGCGGGTCCAGACGGCCTCAGCCGCACCAATCAGGGCAGCGTGCTTGCGTTCGGCAGAGGCAAAGGCCAGTTCGGCCGCAGCGGCCTTGGCGCGGGCCCCGATGTCGGCCATCAGGGCGGGGATATCTGTTTGAACGGTCATGGCGGGCTTTCGGCTTCAGGGACGGATTCGGATCGTTTTACCAAGAAGACGGCGCGTGTCACACGGCCATGTCATCCCGGTGCACAAGTGCCGCCCGCCCCGGATATCCTAGCAGATCTGAAATGTCGGCGGATCTGTGGCCGGCGATGACCTCGGCCTCGGCGCTGGTGTAGCGACACAGCCCCTGCCCGAGCTTTCCATCTGGTCCGACGATCTCGACTGGTTCGCCGCGGCCAAAGGTTCCGCGCACACTGGTGACGCCCGCCGGAAGCAGCGACTTGCCGGACATCAGCGCACGTGCGGCACCGGCATCCACGGTAATTTCGCCATGCGATTTCATCGAGGCGATCCACCGCTTGCGGGCAACTTGCGGATCGCCATGGGTTGTGAACCAGGTGCAGTTGGCACCATGTTCCAGCGCGTTCAGCGGACGCCGCACCGAGCCTTCGGTGATGACCATGGCACAGCCGGCGCGCGTGGCGGTCTTGGCGGCCATGACCTTGGTCTTCATTCCGCCGCGTGACAGGCCCGAGGCGGCATCGCCGGCCATCGCTTCGATCTCGGGCGTGATCTCGTCGATCACGTCATAGCGACGCGCGGTGGGGTCTTCGCCGGGATTGGCGGAATAGAACCCATCGACATCCGACAACAGGATCAACTGATCGGCGCCGACGGTCACCGCGACTTGTGCTGCAAGCCGGTCGTTGTCGCCAAACCGGATCTCGTCCGTGGCAATCGTGTCGTTTTCATTGACGATCGGAACGACGCCGAGCGCCAGCAGCGTTTCCAGCGTGGCACGGGTGTTCAGGTACCGGCGACGATCCTCTGAATCCTCAAGCGTGACCAGGATCTGCGCGGCGCGGATCCCATGCGGGGCCAGGGCGGTCTGGTAGGCGCGGGCCAATTCGATCTGCCCGACGGCAGCGGCGGCCTGAGATTGTTCGAGCGGCAGGGAGGATGCTCCAAGACCAAGCGTGGCGCGGCCCAGGGCGATCGACCCCGAGGACACCAGGATAACGTCGACCCCGCGGGCCTGGGCCTGCGCCACATCCTGCGCAAGGCCGGTCAACCAGTCTTCGCGTAGCAACCCTGTTGACCGATCCACCAGAAGGGCCGAGCCGATCTTGACCACCAGTCGTCGCGCGTCAGTCAGGCTGGGCCGGCGGATTTCCGTCAGGGATGCCATGCCTGAGGTCCCTCTTCTTCGCCGGCCTCCAGGGCAGCTTCGGCCTTGCGGCCGGCGTCGATTTCGGAGCGCACCGCGCGCAGCACCGGGGTCAGTCCCTCGCGGCTGACACCCGACATCGCATAGACCCGCCCCCCCGAGGCAACCTCCAACGCGGCGATCTTTTCTGCCTGCTCTTCCTCGTCGAGCGCGTCGATCTTGTTCAACGCCGTGATGCGCGGCTTTTCGGCAAGGGCTCCGCCATAGGCTTCCAACTCGCCGATGATGGTTGCGTAGTCCGCCGCGACGTCCTCGGATGTCCCGTCCACCAGATGCAGCAAGACCCGGCACCGCTCCACGTGACCGAGGAACCGGTCGCCGATGCCCCGGCCTTCGTGGGCGCCTTCGATCAGGCCCGGGATGTCGGCAACCACGAATTCGGAGTTGTCCACACCAACCACCCCAAGGTTGGGATGCAGGGTGGTGAAGGGGTAGTCGGCGATCTTGGGCCGCGCATTCGACGTGGCAGCAAGGAAGGTGGACTTGCCTGCGTTGGGCAGGCCCAGAAGCCCGGCATCGGCGATCAGTTTCAGCCGCAGCCATATGGTGCGTTCGATGCCCGGCTGACCGGCATTGGCCCGGCGCGGTGCCTGGTTCGTCGACGTCTTGAAGTGCAGGTTGCCAAAGCCGCCGTTGCCGCCCTTGGCAAGCACGACACGATCCCCTACCTTGGCCAGATCGGCGATGACGGTTTCCTCGTCCTCGTCCAGGATCTCGGTTCCGGCCGGAAGCCGCAGCACGATATCGTCGCCGCTTGGGCCCGTGCGCTGCTGTCCCATTCCCGGCGTGCCGTTCTTGGCAAAGAAATGCTGCTGGTATCGGAAGTCGATCAGGGTGTTCAGCCCTTCGATGGCCTCGGCGATGACGCTGCCGCCATTGCCGCCGTCGCCACCATCCGGGCCGCCGTATTCGATGTACTTCTCGCGACGAAAGGAGACGGCGCCGCCGCCGCCAGAGCCAGAGCGGATATAGACCTTGGCAAGATCGAGAAATTTCATGATTGGTCCCGGGTTTCAAACATCCCCTGCGATACTGCCAAAGCCAGCCGGGAACAAGCAGCCTGCGCGAACTTCTACCGGTCAAGGGCGCGTTTACATCGTTGGGGGGCCTTGCTAACAGCAATGCCATGCCTGCACACCCCCAACAGGACACCGCCTGATGTCCCAGACCTTCCGCACCGTCGCGATCCTTCGGGTCCAGTCGTTCGGGGCGCCCGAGCGCCGGGCCCTGGACGTGTTGCAGCAGGTCTTTGGCGATGACACGATTGTCGCCGGGCCGGACCGGGTCGGGATGCTTCCCGATGACATCGGTCCGACCCTGCGGGTGTCGCAAAACCTGATCCGGCAGCTGGAGTTGACGCCGCCGGATAACTGGGCGTGGACCTGCCCGGACGTTTTTCTCCACGCCGCGCGACGGGCCTTTCCAGACTATGACCGATATTGGCTGATCGATCCCGAGGTCGTCTTTCATGGGGTGGCGGCGTCCGATTTCTTTGCA
This sequence comes from uncultured Tropicimonas sp., assembly GCA_947495685.1. Lineage (GTDB taxonomy): Bacteria > Pseudomonadota > Alphaproteobacteria > Rhodobacterales > Rhodobacteraceae > Tropicimonas. The sequence continues at coordinate 7,562 of CANLZY010000009.1, read as the reverse complement.
GCGGCACAATGGCTTCCTCAGGATCTCCTCTCGCGCCGGAGCCGTCCCTGGTCGTCGGATGATCCGCAAATCGACGCAATGGCGTGGTTCGACCGATCCGCTGTTCTGTGCGGCGGGACGATACTGCGTGTCTCCGGGCGCGCGCTGGACGCGCTGCTGCCCGAACGGATGCGCTATTTCCGACAGTGGCGCGCGGACCATCAGGCGACGCCATGTGCCAATGGCGCGACGTTTCTCGCGTCGATGGTACGGCACGATCCGGACCTGTCCGATGGCGATATGCAACGCTCGCTGGCGCGGTTCTTTGCCCCCGACACCGACCCGCTCCGGCGGGATGGACTGATCCTGAGCGATGCGGTGGGAGAGTTCCCTGCCGGGATCCTGTATCCGGTTGTCGATGCGTCGACATTTGCGCGTCGCCTGTCGGCCACGGGTTCTGCGGGGGTCGGTGATCTGCCACGGTATTCGGACTGGGCCGCCACGTATCTCGACGCTGAAACGGCGCGTGAGGTTTCGGTCGCCGCTCAGGGCGTGCTGAAGGCTCGCCATCAGGGGGGAGAGGCCTTTGAACATGCCTTCATCACCGGCCGGCGGAAAAGATATCGGTTTGACAGCGCCGCCTTTGGGGATTTCGACACCGGGGTCGCGACCACGCTTCCCGACGTAGACCCGGAAACCGTGCTGCCCTATGCCGCCGACTATCACGCGATGCGGTTGATGATGGTCGATACAAGCCGCGCACAGGTGGAGTCCGACCCGTTCCTGTACCTGTCGCAGTTCGAACGGGCGCGGTATTGCGTGAAGACGCGCCTGCGCCACATCCCGGTTGACCTTGGCGAAGTCGCGGAACCAGACGTTACCTTCGTGTTTTCCATCGGGCGCTGCGGCTCGACGCTGGTGTCCAATCTGGCCAAGGCCGCGGGCGTCACCGCCTATTCCGAGCCGGACGCCGTGCTGGGCCTGCCCGATTTCACCAGCCCCGGCGCCAGGCCCCGGGTCGAACGGTTGCTGCGGTCAGTCGTTGGGATGTTGCACCGACACGCCGGACGGCAACCGATCGTCGTCAAGCTGCGGACCAACAGCAATCGAGACATCCGCTGGTTTTCCCAGTGTTTTCCAAGGGCACGCTTTGTCTTTCTCAGCCGCAACCTCGTACCCTGGTCGCGCTCCTATGCGACGGTGTTCAACTGGACAGCCGAGCAGATGCTGCGCAACCTGACCAATGCCGTTGCGGCCCACGACCACCTGCGCGAAATTGGCTTGCTAAGTGCCTTCATTCCTTACGAAACGCTGATCTCGGCGCCGCATGCCTCGGTCGAACGACTCTTGGGGACGCCCCTGGACAGCAAGGCCCAGGATCGCGTTGCCGACGCGATGGCACAAGACAGCCAGGCAGGGTTGCTTCGGCAGGACGACGGCCGGCAGGGCCGTGCGGACACGCAATTGACGGAGTTGAAGAACCTTCTGGAGGCCAGTCCGCGCCGGGACAAGTTCCGAGCCTCACCGTTGATCTACACCTGACGACGCGGCAGGCCGCGGGCATCTTCGCGTCGGAGGTGTCGCGAAGATGCTTTTAATTTCAGCGCGTTACCTAAGCTTCTTGAGGTAGGTCCACGTCGGAACACTGGCGTTGCGCGCCACTGAGAACGTCTCTGCATCGCCCAGGTACTCGAACCCGGCATTCGTCAGCACGCGCGCCGAAACCGTATTGTCCTGGAACACCTCGGCAAAGATCGTGTCGCAGTCCTGCGGATTGTTGTCGATCAACGCTTGCACGGCCTCTGACGCCAACCCCGTGTTCCACACGACAGGCGCAACCCAGTAGCCGATTTCGGATTGGCGCGGCGCACCGTCCATCCGGGTCAGGCTGACCACGCCAACCAGTTCACCAAGGCCACCGCCACTGCCGTCCATCGCCCAGACGTCTTCCTTGCGATCTTCGGCCAGGCTGCGGGCAATGAACGCCTCTGACGAGCCGGGTGGCAAGGGATGGGGGATCGTGCTGGTGAACTTCGCCACGCGGGCGTCACCGGTGTACAGGTCCAGCAACCCCAGGTCGGATTTCTGCAATGGACGCAGCACCACGCGCTCGGCCTGGATGACAGGTTGTCCGGTTATCGTCTTGACTTGCATGTCGTTTCCCTCCTCCCGGGAAGCGGACGTCAGTCCGCAGCGTCGTTCTCTCCGGCGCGGTCTCCTCCCAAAGACCGAACCAGGCGTTGCGGCAGCTGTGGTGTTGCTCCACAGATGGCCACGATCAACCCGGCCTGCAAGGACAGCATCACGGGATCGTTTGTGTGAATGGTCTGCATGGACCATTCCAGCGGTCCGGCCACAATCCGGAACATGAAGCCCGGCACCCCGGTCGCGATCGCATCCGGTTGCATCCGGACCTGGCCGACCTTGTGGATCGTCCAGCACAGGTGTGCCAACGACGCCCAGACCAACGCCCACAACACAGGGCGCATGGCCGCAGGCCGCGCAATGATGCGCGACGGGACAAAGATTTCCTGGCTGTTGCCCGCGGCGACGGTCATGCCTGTAGAGTCCTCTTTGAATCACCAAGGGGGACCAGCTGTTTCGCCGATCCCCCTTGAGAAGTACTTAACCCGGGTGGTTGCGGCTTATTCAGCGGCCTCCGCTACCGGGAGAACCGAGATGAAGGTCCGGCCCTTGAGGCCCTTGTGGAACTTCACGTTGCCTTCGGAGACTGCGAAGATCGTGTGATCCTTGCCTTCTCCGACGCCCTCGCCCGGCCACCACTTGTTGCCGCGCTGGCGAACGATGATGTTACCAGGGATGACGGCTTCACCGCCGTATTTCTTTACACCGAGGCGACGACCAGCGGAGTCGCGACCGTTACGGGATGAACCGCCTGCTTTTTTATGTGCCATATCGCTTGTCTCCTATGATCAGCCGTTGACGATGGCCTGAGCCTGTTCGACCCAACCCTCACGCTCGATGCGTCCCTTGAAGGACAGCTTCTCGTCCATCTCGGCAATATCGGCCTCGGTCCAGGCGGCGATCTGCGCGAATGTGGTAACGCCAGCTTCGTGCAGCTTCTTTTCCAGTGCAGGGCCGACGCCCGACAGCACCTTCAGGTCATCCGCGCCAGCGGCGGCGGCGGCTTTCGGAGCCTTCGCCTTCGGCTTGGCCTTGGGGGCCTCAGCCTTCACGGCGGCAACCGCAACACCAGCCACGGATCCGGCGCCAACGGCAGCCTTGACACCGGTCGCGTCCGCACCTGCTTCCAGAATGTCGGTGACGCGCAGCAGCGTCAGCTGCTGACGGTGTCCCTTGGTCCGCTGGGAGCCATGCTTCCGGCGGCGCTTGACGAAGTTGATCGTCTTGACGCCCTTGATCTGATCGATCACCTCGGCCTGCACGGCCGCGCCTTCGATCAGCGGTGCACCAACAGTGGCACCAACCATAAGGATGTCATTGAATTGAACGGTTTCACCGGCGGTGGCCGCCAGCTTTTCGACGCGCAGCATGTCGCCCGATTGGACGCGGTATTGCTTGCCGCCGGTCTTGAGGACCGCAAACATGGGTCATTCCTTTTCGTCTTCCGCGTCCTTGTGGTCCCCTTTCGGGCGTTCTTGCCGGAAGACCGGCACCTCGGACAGCGTGCCCTTCGAAGGGGCATAATTCTTGGTTCCCGCGGCAGAGAATCCGCCAACGGAGTGCCGCGTATGAAGCAGAATTCCCTGTCAGTCAAGCGCTTCTTGGCACGTCAACGGTGGCAGCACCGGTCGAAAATCAGGCTCTGCTGGCATCACCTTGAGCGACATTCGTCCCTGTTCAAAGGAGGGTCAGAGATCTTCGCCCGACATGAACCGGGCCGCCGCCATCCCCAAGTCATAGGACAGAGTCTGGAACACTTCGTCAAAGGCCGCAAACAGGTAAGTGTTCAACGCCTTTCCGGACTCGGTCTCGGACATTGCGATGTATTTTTCCAGTTCGGCGTCTGTCAGCGGCTGATAGGCCAGCGCAAGGTAGGAATGAACCCACAGGTCGGTCTCGTCGCGAATGTCTGCTTCCTGGCTCCAGACCTCCCGCAGCATGTCCTCTTCGCCGAGAAACCGGTCGAAGGCGCCGGCATTGTTCAACCCTGAATAGAAGGCATAGTTGGCATTCAACGCCCCGGTCACGTTCATGTCTATCAGGTCGTTGATCGTCACGAATGCTTCCAGCAGGTCCAACCGCCCTGCCCCGCCTGCCCGCATTCCGTCCAGAAACTCGTTGCTCGCCGTCTCCACGGACGGATCAATCATTGCCTCCCGTGCCGAGATTTCGAGCGAAACGATCCGCGCCCCCAACTCAGACTCAAAGAAGTCCATCAGGGGATCGATGTGCCAGGGCTCGAGATCGGCCGCCAACTCGTCCAGCATGATGCCTTGCGCCCGCGCGGGCCCATAGATCTGCGCAACCATCTGCGGCCATTGTGTGCCACCGCGTCCGGGAAACATGTCTGCTTCAAGATCCTCGGCGTGCTTCAGGCCTTCCCGCTGGATGATCTCCAGCAAGGCCGGGATCCGCATTGCGTCCAGCAGCGGCGTCATCCGTTGACGGGCTTCTTCGGTCGCCCGTGCCGGATCGGGCACTGTCTGGGCTCCGACGCCAGCGGCGACCAACACGAAAAGGGTCGAGAGCAAGAGCCTGCGAAACAGCATGAACGATCTCCAAGTTGCCACCCCTATCGGTAGGCAGGTCGAGACGAAATGCCAAGTCCCGGCGGTCCGGTGACGGCCCGCGGAACAAACTGTTGCCGGGAACGGCAAAAACCTCTTGCACCGGCCGCACAAGGCAACTACACCGCGCGCACCCTGACCAAGGGATCGCGGAGAGGTGCCGGAGTGGTCGAACGGGGCGGTCTCGAAAACCGTTGAGGGCGAAAGCCTTCCCAGGGTTCGAATCCCTGTCTCTCCGCCACTAACCCCTTGAATATTGTGGATATAAGAACCCAAGCCGATCTTCGGCACTTGGGTGGCATTCTGCTCGGCAGATCCGAAAAGCGGCATACTATGCCACTTCCTTGCATGCCGATCCGACGTTCTATGCCCCCACTCGGCGCAGCGCGTCGGGTGATACGGCATCGAAAAACACTCCGTGACCGCCTCGAATGCGGCCCGCCATCACCCGGACTTCAGAATTCGACGTCGTTTCCGCCCGACCAAAGTTCCCGAACGCACCACGGCTCGGTGCTTGGCCTCTTCGGCCGACCCACCAGTTTACCGGGACCCTATGGCCGCGAAAATGGCTAAAGTCGGGGTTCCGACCAGCATCCATCAAGGAACTGAAAGGTCTCTTGCAAGCTTCTCGGAAGCCCGGTCGTAGCCGGCATTCTGAAAGGGACCGAGGGCAACCTTTCGGCGCTTCTCCCGGCTGCCCTTCGCCCTTCAAAATCCGTGCATTTCTGCCTTCCATATTGCGCCGCGCGAATGACTGCTGCGTTGCATGCCGCTTTGCGTGACCACGAAAGGCAGCTACCGCTTGTCCTCCGGACGCCCCCACACGATCCAGAGGAGAGCCTTCAGTCGTCGGCCCCCGCGGCAATGCTGACACTGACAGGCCCCGTCACTTGCCTGGCGAGGCAACTTCTTTGTGAGCTGGGCATTTGGCAGCAATTCACAAGCCGCCTTTGCAGAACTCTCTCTCGAAGACTTCTTCGCGAGGTCGGCTGACTGCACTTTGCTGACTTCGGGTCAGTGGTGGCACTTCGTAGGTGCAGCAAAGGATCAGAGCGCGTGAACGGCCCAGTGCCGCCGCTGGCAGAAGAGTCCGATGCCGCGCCGCAGCTTCCTCAAACCGGCCAGCTAAAGGGGCTCAAATCTCAAGGCCGCCTTTCGACATCAAAGGTGTCAACCATCGCTTTCGGGTGGCTCCCAGAGGCCCGGTGCCACGCCCCTCGCGGGCAGAGTTTGCACCGTGTCATCGCGGCAAAATACTGATAGAGACTCCGTCCAAGGTCGAAGAGAGGGTTCGCCAAATGCCAGTGAAGTCAATCAATAGCGTTCGTTGCGCATTTCTGCTGGGTGTTTTCGCTGTTGTTTCAATTGTAGGCCTCGTTGGGTTCGGTCACTGGAACGCTCAGGCCCAGATGCAGAACCACGGAATGGGGCAAGGCATGCATGGCCATGGCGCTGACGGAACGGGTCACGATGAAGTCAATATGCCTGGCCTTCGAGGGATGAATGCAACGTCGGAGGAAAGCACTGAACTGGCCGTGATGTTTCGTGGTTTCCAGACCCTTTCCCGAGAGGTCGTCGATCTGCCGAATGGTATCCGTACCGTGACCATATCTTCAGACGAGGCAGTGATGGGTGCGCTGGCGAGCCACGTTGCTGGTATGATCGGGCGGGTTGAGCGCGGCGATGATCCGCAGATCATGATCCAAAGCCCAACCCTTGACATCTTTTTCCTCCGTGGCAATGCGATTGTTACCAAAATTGACGTCACTGATGAGGGAATCGTGGTCGTTCAGACCTCTGACGATCCTGAAATGGTCACGGCGCTGCACGTTCATGCTGCTGAGGTCTCAGACATGGCCGATCGCGGAATGCAGGCTGTCCACGAGATGATGATGCAGCGCGCGGGTAATTGAGCGGAAACGTAACTCTCGGCCCATAACGGAACTTGGCCAAGGGTCAGGTCGCTGCGACGCGGCTTCCGCGAAGCCGCCACTAAGACAAGGCCGCTTTCGGATACCTTTTCTGTCTTATTGAAAGAAATTCCAGTCCACATCTGCAGTGATCTTCTTCCTTTCGTCGGAGAGTTGATGCCCCGCTTGGCCATTGCAAATGGGAAATGAGCCGTGGCATTCCTGAAAATCACTCAAGAAGAAGCTTTCCATGTCGAAGACATTGTCGTTGCCGTAATTTCGCAGAACATCTGCTGAGTAGAACGTGAACTTCACCGGATGCGTCTTGGCGTAGTTTGAAATCCCGAGATTGCCGGACTGACCTGTAAGATGGCCGCGCAGACGCATCGCAATGCTGTTCTGCCGCGACTCGCTCATCCCGATGTAGATCAGGCGCGAGACTTCAAACGGATAAGCGATGACGACATCCGTCAGGAAGATGAAGTAGATACCGGACACCCCCTGAACGAACTTGACCTCTTGCTCCCTCAGGTTGTAGGTTCTTGTAAAAATAATATTCATTACAGCACCTTAGGCGAGAGGTCCGATTGTGACCACCGAAAACATCAAATCAGCGAGCACGGTTCTCACGGACTTTATGGACGAGCAGGCCAAGGATGAAGAACTGAATGCGGCGAGCATGTCCGCCATCATGTCCCTGCGCAAGGAAGGCAAGCTCAGCAAGACCAACCTCCTGCGTCAACTTGAAGAGGCCCGCAAGGCCAAACTCAAGGACGACATGGCAGCAGGAGACTGACGATGACCAAGCTCAGGCATGTCAAGATCGCAGCTTTCCGTGGTGCCCGCTTCGAGTTGCCGTTTGATTTCGGGATGAACAACAAGAGCTGAGCCTCCCCCAATGAAGTGGTCCGCCCCTATGATTAGGAAGCGGAGGACCATAGATGACGATCAAGAGACCCAA
>CANLZY010000008.1 GCA_947495685.1 uncultured Tropicimonas sp. | reverse complement strand
GTTGGCCGCATTTGAAGGGCGATCAGATGTTTGGTGCGAAGATGAACGGCGCGAACCTCTGGGGGGCGGAGCTGCAGGGCGCGGACCTCGGGTGGGCGAAGATGCAGGGCGCGAACCTCAGGGGGGCGGAGATGCAGGGCGCGTACCTCAGGGGGGCGGAGATGCAGGGCGCGTACCTCGGGTGGGCGAAGATGCAGGGCGCGAACCTCTGGGGGGCGGAGATGCAGGGCGCGTACCTCGGGTGGGCGGAGATGCAGGGCGCGAACCTCAGGGGGGCGGAGATGCAGGGCGCGAACCTCAGGGGGGCGGAGATGCAGGGCGCGGACCTCGGGTGGGCGGAGATGCAGGGCGCGAACCTCAGGGGGGCGGAGATGGACTCTTCGACCTCCTTCAACCCGGCTACTCTGCGAGGTGCCGGGTTGAAGGAGGTCGATTATACCACCCTTACCACAGATTGCGCCAGACTGGTGCCCCTGTTGGCTGAAACCTTCGGCGATGCCTCGGTCAAGCTTCCCTGCGGCCTTGTCCCCGGCAAAGCCCCACTGGAACATTGGTCGGACGAGGACCTGAGCTTCGACGACTTCGAGAACCAATGGCACGCATGGCAAAGGTCCCTCGACGACCAGCCGCCGGAATGATCACACGCGCCGGTCTCCTTTTTGCGGCGGCCTTGCTGGGCGGAGCACCCCTGGCCACAGCGCAGACCCTGCTGCCCGAGGCCGAGCAACCCGCCTGGAATGCCATTGGTCGGGTCAACATCGCCGGGCTGAAAACGCGCGGCATGTGCACCGGCACGCTGGTCGCGCCCGACCTTGTGCTGACGGCGGCGCATTGCCTGCACCGCGCCAATGGCCAGCCAGCGCGGCCCGAGGATGTGCATTTTGTCGCCGGGTGGCGCGGCGGCGCCTTTGCCGCCCACCGCACCGGGGCCGAGCTGCATCTGGACCCCGACTATGACCCGTCGCTGCCGCCGCTGGCGACGTTTCTGACCGACGACATCGCCTTTGTCGTGCTCGACAGCCCGATTTTGCCCGAGACCATCGCCCCCATCGCGCTGGCCGCCCTGCCCGACACGCCGCCCCCGCTGACGCTGATCGGTTACCGCCGCGACCGGCCCCATGCGCCCTCGCGGCAGGACGGGTGCAACATGGTGTTTCGCGAGCCCGGCCAGATCGGTCTGGACTGCGCGGTGATACAGGGGGCCTCGGGCGGGCCGGTGCTCTGGGCCTCGCCGCAGGGCTGGCGGGTGGTGGCGCTGGTGGCCGCCGCGGTCTCTGACAGCGGGCCGATCAGGTCGCTGGCCCCGCTGGTGCCGCTGGGCACCGTGGCCCGCCCGCCTGCGCACTAGATCCGCCTTTTCCCTTCCCTCCTGCGCCGGTTTGCGGCATAGCGCGGGCACCTGTTTTGATGGGCCCCAAGGAGACACCCGATGCACGACATTCGCATGATCCGCGAAACCCCAGACGTTTTTGACGCCGGCATGGCGAAGCTGGGCGTGTCGGTGACATCGTCCGACGTCCTGGCCATCGACACCGCACGCCGCGCCAGCATCCTGGCCGCCGAGGAAGCCCAGGCCGCCCGCAACGCCGCCAGCAAGCTGGTCGGCGCCGCCAAGGCCAAGGGCGAGGAGGCCGAGTTTGAACGCCTGCGCGCGCTGGTTGCCGACAAGAAGGCCGAGATCGCGCGGCTGGACGACGACGCCAAGGCCGCCGATGCCCGCCTGCAGGAGATGTTGAGCACGCTGCCGAACCTGCCGTTCGACGACGTGCCCGAAGGTGCGGACGAGAACGACAACGTGGAGTTGCGCCGTTGGGGCACCCCGCGCGTGTTCGATTTTGCACCCAAGGAGCATTTCGAGCTTGCCGGCGTGCAGGACGGGATGGATTTCGAGACCGCCGCAAAACTGGCCGGCAGCCGCTTCGTGCTGATGTCGGGGGCCGTTGCCCGCGTACACCGGGCGCTGGCGCAATTCATGCTCGACACCCACACCACCGAGAACGACCTGACCGAGGTCAACGGCCCGGTGATGGTGCGCGAAGAGATGATGTTCGGCACTGGTCAGCTGCCCAAGTTCGGCGAAGACAGCTACAAGTTGCGCGAGGGCTGGTGGCTGATCCCGACCTCTGAGGTGACGCTGACCAACATTGTCAACGACGTGATCCTTGACGAAGGCTACCTGCCCCGCCGCTATGCCGCGCATTCGCTCTGCTTCCGCTCCGAGGCCGGCAGTGCCGGGCGCGACACATCGGGCATGCTGCGGCAGCACCAGTTCGAAAAGGTCGAGATGGTCTCGGTCACCCACCCTGACGCCAGCCGGGATGAGCACGAGCGCATGACACGCTGCGCCGAGGGCATCCTGGAAAAGCTGGGCCTGCCGTATCGCACCATCGTGCTCTGCACGGGCGACATGGGCTTTGGCGCACGCAAGACCCATGACATCGAGGTCTGGCTCCCCGGTCAGAATGCCTATCGCGAGATCAGCTCGGTCTCGGTCTGCGGTGATTTCCAGGCCCGGCGCATGAACGCCCGCTTCCGGCCGACGGCTGGCGGCAAGCCGGAGTTCGTGCACACGCTGAACGGCTCCGGTGTGGCGGTCGGACGCTGCCTGATCGCGGTGCTGGAGAATGGCCAACAGGCCGACGGCTCGATCGACCTGCCAGAGGGGCTGCACCCGTGGCTGGGCGGCAAGACCCGCATCTCTGCCGATGGCAAGATGGTCTAGCCGGGTGGCCCTGTTCGGCAACCGTCTGAAGGGTGCGTGCGCACGTTCCAACGAACGATCCCAGGCGCTTGGCCCGCCCTAGGCGGCTCAGGCACCCTCTGACGCCCCTTGGGCCGGACGCGCGGGTCACGTTTGTCACGGCCGTGATCTCGCGCGCCAAGGCGCCGGACTGGGACATGGTCTGCCGGAACCTCCGGCAGACCCTTCGCAGCCTTGTGCACCAGACCTCTGCGAACTGGAGGTCCTACGTCTGTTGCCAGGACATTGCTGACGGCATTGATCTGGATCCGCGCATCATCTTCCTGAAAAGCGCTGCCGACGGCAGCCTAGGCTCGCCCTTCGACCGGGAGCTGAAACTGGCGCAGGTCTATCGTCACATGATGGCGCAGGACCCGGCCGACGGCTATGTGATGCGGCTCGACGCCGATGACGTCGCCCATCCCGATCTGGTAAGAACGGCCCTGAAATTGCGCAATCCTGCGGGGTACCTGATTTTGAAGGGCTACATGCTGGACGTCGGGCAGGACCGGCTGGCCTATCTGCACAAACGCCCGTTCCGGTTCAGCCAACCGTCCGACTTCCACAAACACTGCGGGTCGGCCGCGTTGTTTCGAGTGGATTTCCGCAAGGGAGACGCCCTCTGGCCGTTGCTGGAACAGACGAAGGGGCACAGCGGCATCCATCACACGCTGGCCTGTTTCGGCATGCCGGTCGAGCAGTTCCCGTTTCCCGCCATGATCTACCCGGTGAACCACGGCAACAACTGGTACAACCTGAAGGGCAAGGGCGACTTCAAGATCCGCTATGCCGAGCGCCACGCGGTTGGCCTCGGAGCCGCCGTTCGGGTCCGCCGCGCGTTTCGCCTGTCCGACCTGCAGGACTGAAAGCCGCCGCCCACCGCCCGGCCACCCGGGCCGGGCTCAAAAGGCGTGCGCCGCAGGCGCTCCGCTGGGTCAGCTGTCGTCCGCTCGCCCTTTGCCCAGATGCTTGCGCAGGCGGGATGGCGTGGACTTCTTCTTGTCCTTGTACGGGTTCTGATCCGACTGGCTGCGAAAGGTCATCCGGATCGGCGTGCCGGGCATGTCGTAGTCTTCGCGCAGCGCATTCACCAGGTAACGCTTGTAGCTTTCGGGCAGCTTTTCCGGGAAGGACGCCATGATGACGAACCCCGGCGGGCGCGTCTTGACCTGGGTCATGTAGCGCAGCTTGATCCGGCGGCCCCCCGGCGCGGGCGGCGGATGCGACTCGACCATCCCGGACAGCCACAGGTTCAACCGCGCGGTCGGGATCCGGCGGTTCCAGACCTCGTGCGCGCGCAGGATCGCATCGTGCAACCGGTCCAGGCCCCGGCCTGTCTTGGCCGAAACGGTGATCAGTGGGGCGCCCTTCAACTGTGGCAGCAGCCGCGCGAACGATTCCTTCAGCTCCGCCAGCTTCTCCTGCTTTTCGTCCTCCAGGTCCCACTTGTTCACCGCCACCACAACGGCGCGTCCCTCGCGCTCGGCCAGGTCGGCGATGCGCAGGTCCTGCTGCTCGAACGGGATCTCCACGTCCAGCAAGACCACCACGACTTCGGCGAACTTCACCGCGCGCAGCCCGTCGGAAACGGACAGCTTCTCCAGCTTTTCCTGCACCTTGGCCTTGCGGCGCATCCCGGCGGTGTCGAAGATCCGCATCGGCGTGCCGCTCCAGTTGATCGGCAGCGAGATGGCGTCGCGGGTGATCCCGGGCTCCGGCCCTGTCAGCAGGCGGTCCTCGCCGAGGATCCGGTTGATCAGGGTCGACTTGCCGGCGTTGGGCCGGCCAACGACCGCCACCTGCAACGGCCGCGCGGCGGTGATCAGGGGCTTTCCGTCAAAACCGTCGTCGTCCTCGTCCTCGTGCAGGTCCACATCGACCTCGGGCGCAATCGCCCTTGCGCGTTCCTCGAACTCGTCGGCCAGGGGCATAAGCATTGCGTGCAGATCGGCCATGCCCTCGCCGTGCTCGGCGGAAATCCGGACCGGATCGCCCAGGCCAAGGCTGTAGGCCTCGTAGATCATCGCCTCGGACGCGTTGCTTTCGGCCTTGTTCGCCGCCAGGATCACATGCGCGGACTTCTTGCGCAGGATGTCGGCAAACACCTCGTCTGCCGGGGTCACGCCGGCGCGCGCATCCAGAATGAACAGGCAGACATCCGCCATTTCCACCGCGCGCTCGGTCAGCCGGCGCATCCGGCCCTGCAGGCTTTCGTCTGTCGCCTCTTCCAACCCGGCCGTGTCGATCACGGTGAAACGCAGGTCGCCAAGCCGCGCCTCGCCTTCGCGCAAGTCACGGGTCACGCCCGGCTGGTCATCGACCAAGGCCAGTCGTTTGCCAACCAGACGGTTGAACAGCGTCGATTTTCCGACATTGGGTCGGCCCACCAGGGCCAGGGTGAAGCTCATCTTGTGCTCGCGGGTTTCAGGACTCGGATAAGATCCGTCCCTTTACAGGAGCCGCGGCCTAACGGAAAGCGATGAGTTGACCTTTTGTTGTCACCACGTACAGCGTGCGGTTGACCACGACCGGGTTTGTCGTTGCGCCATTCGGGATCGGCACCGCCGACAGCAGGTTTCCGTTGCGCGGGTCAAAGCTGCGCAAGTTGCCGTCGTCCGATGCCACGATCAGGCGTCCACCGGCCAGAATCGGGCCGTAATGGGCATAGACATCGCGCCTCTTGCGGGGCTTGTCCTTCTTGAATCCCGGCAGGTCCTGCGCCCAGATCACCTCGCCCGTGGACGCATCCAGTCGCACCAGTTGCTGGATGTCGGTGACCGCGAAGACCGAGCCGCCCTCGACCACAACCGGGCTCAGCGCACCCTCGGTGGCAATCCAGAGACGTTCGCCGCTGTTGACGTCCATCGCCGCGATCCGCCCGGAGGGCGATCCGGCATAGATCGTGCTACCGACAATGACAGGGTCCGACGAGATATCGGAGATCCCGGCGTAGGCGCGGCCACGCCGCTGACCCGCCAGGCTCGAACTCCACACCCGAAGGCCGCCCTGGCGCAAGGCCGCCACCAGTTCGGCGGATCCGAACGGGAACACCGCAACCCGGTCGTTGACCGCCGGTCCGGCGCCGTTCACGGTGAATGAGGTGCTCGGCGCATTCGGCAGTTGCCATTCCAGCCGGCCATTGCTGGCACGTACGGCAAAGGCGCGGTTGTCGCGCCCCGCCACATAGACAAGGTCGCCCTTGACCGTTGGCGCACCAGAAACCGGCGCGTCGAAATCCTGCACCCAAAGCGTCCGCCCGCTGGCCGGGTCAAGCGCATGCAATTCGCCGAACCCGGTGGTGACGAACAGGCGTCCGTTGCCATAGGCCAGCCCACCGCCGGACGCGTCCTTGTTGCGATCCGAGGCCGGGGTCAGGTCTCGCGACCATTGCCCCGCCCCACCGGTACCGAAGGCCATGACCTTGCTGCGGGAATCAAGCGTGAAGATACGACCGCCCGCCACGACCGGGTCGGCCGTGACGCGGGCCTTGCGACTGTCACCGGCACCGATGTCTGCCGACCAGATCTGGGTCAGGCCGGTGCCAAGCGCCGGATGTTGCAGCCGGTGGGTGGCCGAGCCGCCACGGTGGGTCCATTCGGTGTGATTGACCTGTGCCGGCAGAGAGATCGAGACATCCCGCGTGATAGCAGATGACGGGGCCTGCCCTTCGATCGCAGCGGCGGTGGCATCGCCCTCGGCGGACAGCGCCAGCGGCGTGCGAACATCGAACCGTTCTCCCGGAAGCGGTGGATCACCGCCACACCCCGCGAGCATCAGGGCGATCATTGCAAATCCCGCTGTCGATCCCAGTGCCTTCACTGCTCGTTCCCCCGTCATTGTCCTGTTGCGCGCTGGCTCGAAGCCCGCGGCGCGGCAGCTGTCAACCGACCGTTCAGCCAGCATTTTCTCCGGCATTGGCCCCAAGGGCCACCATCAACTGAGAGATGCGGCGAAGCAAGCCCGGTGTCAAAGACGGCTCCTGAAGCAAGGCGCGTGCGGCCTCGATGGCGGCATCGGTCTCGCCTGTGGCCGCAAGGTCGAGCACCTGCTGTTCCATCGCTAGCGCGCGATAGGGGGCGCCCGGCCGTGCCAGTCGCTCCAGAAGCTGTGAGCGCAGATCCGGCGTGACGGATTCGCCGCCGATCATCACCATCTTGAAGGCAGCAAGGTCGCTGTAGACCGCGGGGGCATCGGTGCTCTGCGCCAGCGGCGTCAGCGTTTCAACCGCGGCTACGGGGTCTTCGTCGGCCAGTTGTTCGGCCGCGGCCAGCAACGCGACAACGCCCTGCATGTCGCCCTCGGCCGAAACGGTCTTGAATGCGGCGACCCGTTCGTCCGGTGTCGGCTGTTCCAGGGCCCCCAGCAGGGTCTCGCCAAGCGCCCGGGCCGAGGCCACTGCCGATGCCTTGCGGTATTCGTTCCAGGCCGCCCCGGACACGATGATCACGACGGCAAGAATCCCGATCCAGCCGTATTTCCGAAGGCTCCGGTACAGGCTGTCACGACGCACCTCGTCGTTGACCTCGTCGATAAAGCTGTCTGAGTCGCTCATGCGTTCCCGTCCGTGTCATTGTGGGACCCCGCCGCAAGTGGCAGGTCACCCTTTCAAACGCCCCCTCTTACCCCGAAGCCCGCAGGGATGCCAAGACCTGCAAGGGCCGCCCGTGCGGCCCGTGCGGGAACCCTTCGGCTTGCAGAAAAGCGAGGGAACGTGTTAACTGAACCGGTCGGTTCACCATCAAGTGTTTCCATGGCCAGCGTCCGCGCTTGCCAAAGCGCCATGGCCGGTCCATTTCACCTGTCAGATGAACAGTGGCAAGAGGTTTCACGATGCAGCAAAAGGCAACGGCGACATGAGGTGGTTTTCGGTGCTGCTGGCCGTTCTGGTGTCGGGACTCATCTATCTACTGGTGATGGAGCGCGAGTCGGTGTTTCGGTTTGCCGGGTTCGTGCCGGAACCGACGGAGGATATTGCAGAGGCGCCCGCCGTCGACGCGCCGGAACAGGACGCCGGATCGGGCCGCGTGGCGGTGGTTGTGCTGGCGTCCACGGCACAGGTCATCGACAGCGCTATCCAGTTGCGCGGACGCACCGAAGCCGTCCGGCAGGTCCAGATGAAGGCCGAAACCTCGGGCCAGATCGTGTCGCCGCCGCTGCGAAAGGGCACGATGGTCGAAACCGGCCAGACCCTGTGCGAGGTCGATTCCGGCACCCGGGACGCCCAGTTGGCAGAGGCCCGCGCCCGGTTGGCGTCTGCACTGGCGGGGCAGCCGGTTGCCGCCGCCCGCGTGACCGAAGCCGAAGCCCTCCTGGAAGAAGCCGAGATCAACAACCGTGCCTCGACCAAGCTGATCGAGGGCGGCTACGCGTCTGAAACCCGTGTTGCCGCCACCCGCGCCGCCGTCAGCTCTGCCCGCGCCGGCCTGGAGGCCGCCCGTTCGGGGCTGGAGGCCGCCGCCTCGACCGTCGAGGCCGCCGCCGCCGCAGTGGCCCTGGTCGAAAAGGAAATCGAACGGCTGACGATCGAAGCCCCCTTCGGCGGATTGCTCGAGACCGACACCGCCGAACTGGGCGCGCTGATGCAGATGGGGTCGCCCTGTGCAACGATCATCCAGCTGGACCCGATGAAGCTGGTCGGCTTCGTCCCCGAAACCCAGGTTCACAAGGTCACCGTCGGAGCGCCGGCAGGGGCCCGCCTGGTCAGTGGCAGTGAAGTGTCTGGTCAGGTGACGTTCCTGTCGCGATCTGCCGACCCGCTGACCCGAACCTTTCGGGTCGAGATCGAGATCGCCAACCCGGCCCTGCGCATCCGCGACGGACAGACCGCCGACATCGCGATTGCCGCAGCCGGAGAGACCGCCCACCTAGTACCGCCATCGGCGCTGACACTGGACGATTCCGGTGCCCTGGGTCTGCGGATCGTCACCCGCGCCCCCGACACTGGCCCCGTGGCCACATTCACGCCGGTGGAATTCCTGCGGGACACGCCCGAGGGCGTCTATGTGGCCGGGCTGCCGTCCAATGTCGACATCATCGTCGTCGGTCAGGAATACGTCACCGATGGCGTGCCGCTGACCCTGACGTTTCGCGAACCGTCGCTGACCCAATGACCCGCCCGCAAGGAACCGCACCATGACCGGTATCGTCGACTGGGCCTCGCATCACACGCGCATGATCCTTGCGTTCATCGTGCTGTCCATCGTGGTCGGCGCTGCGACCTACATCAGCCTTCCAAAGGAGGGCGAACCGGATATCGAGATCCCGGCGGTCTTCATTTCCGTCCCCTTCCCCGGGATCTCGGCCGAAGACGCCGAGAAACTGCTGGTCAAGCCGATGGAAACCGAGATGTCCGATCTCGACGGGCTGAAGACCATGACCGGCACGGCCATCGAAGGCTATGCCAACCTGGTGCTGGAGTTCGAATTCGGGTGGGACAAGGCGGCGACCCTGGCCGACGTGCGGGCCAACATGACCAAGGCGGAATCCAAGTTTCCGGCCGGGGCCGAGAACTATTCCGTCGACGAATTCAACTTTTCCGAATTCCCGATCATCATCGTCAACCTGTCCGGTCCCCTGCCCGAACGCACCCTGCTGAAGGTCGCCAACGACCTGCAGACCAAGCTGGAGGGGCTGGAACCGGTGCTGGAGGCCGCCCTTGCCGGCCATCGCGACGAGATGGTCGAGGTCACCATCGACCCGTTGAAGCTGGAGGCCTACAACGTCACGGCAGGAGAGCTGATCAATGCCGTGGTCAACAACAACCAGCTGATCGCGGCGGGCGAAATCGAGACATCGGGCGGCGCATTCGCGGTCAAGATCCCGTCGTCCTTCAGCACCACCGCAGATATCTATGGCCTGCCGGTCAAGGTGAACGGCGACAGCGTCGTCACGCTGGGCGACCTGACGACGATCTCGCTGACCTTCGAGGACCGCACCGGTACGGCACGGTTCAACGGCGACAAGACCGTCGCGCTGCAGGTGGTCAAGCGCCGGGGTTACAACATCATCGATACCGCCGCGCTGGTGCGGGCCACCGTGGAAGAGGAACGCGCCAAGTGGCCGCCCGAATTGCAGCAGGCGATTGTCGTGGGCGCCTCCAATGACCAGTCCGTCCAGGTGGAATCGATGGTGCGCCAGCTCGAAGGGTCGGTGCTGACCGCCATCGGGCTGGTTATGATCGTGATCCTGGCCACGCTCGGCACCCGCCCGTCGCTGTTGGTGGGCTTCGCGATTCCGACCTCCTTCCTGCTGTGCTTCGGCTTTCTGGCGCTGATGGGCGTGACGATCTCGAACATCGTGATGTTCGGCCTGATCCTGTCGGTGGGCATGTTGGTGGACGGGGCCATCGTGGTGGTCGAATACGCTGACAAACGCATCCAGGCCGGCACCGGCCCGATGCATGCCTATGTCGAGGCCGCCAAGCGGATGTTCTGGCCCATCGTCAGTTCGACCGCGACGACGCTCTGCGCCTTTCTGCCGATGCTGTTCTGGCCGGGCGTGCCAGGTCAGTTCATGGGCATGTTGCCGGTGACGCTGATCTTCGTGCTCTCGGCTTCGCTGATCGTGGCACTGGTGTTCCTGCCAGTCATGGGCGGTGTTTCCGGGCGTCTGGCCCGCACGTTCCATCATATCGCCGAAGCCATCCGGCCCTGGCCCTGGCTGATCAAGGCAATCCTCGTGCCACCGTCGATGTACCTGATCTTTGTTGGCGCCATGCAGGTTCTGAACCCGGCCTACATCCTGCCCGCCGACGCCGGAACGCTGGCCGGGCGCATCCTCGGCGCGCTGATCCTGTTTGCCGGCGCGTTCCTGACCTCGATCACCGTGGACGCCGCCAAGCCAACCTGGCGGCGCAAGCGGATCCGGTCCGGGTACCGGCGCACGCCGTTCGGCCAGGTCATCCGCCTGATCGCCGGCAACCCGATCATGCCGCTGGTCACCATCGGTCTGGTGGGCTTTTTCGTCATGACCACCTTCAAGCTCTATGGCGAGAACAACTACGGGGTGGAGTTTTTCGTCAACTCCGAACCGGAACAGGCGATCGTCTATGTTCGCGCGCGCGGCAACCTGTCGATCGCCGAAAAGGACGCCTTGGTGCGGCAGGTGGAGCAGGTCGTACTGGCCGATCCGGGCGTCGACAGTGCCTTTGCCTTTGCGGGCGAAGGCGGGCTGAACGCCAACACCGGCGGCGCTTCCAACCCGCGCGACACCATCGGCCAGATCCAGATCGAGATGATCCGCTGGGAGGACCGCACCGACCAGCCCGAACTGGATGGCGACCTGGTGATGGAGCGCCTGCACACCGAACTGGCAAAGATCCCGGGGATCTATGTCGAGCTGCTGAACATGTCGATGGGGCCCGGCTCCGGCAAGCCGGTGCATCTGCGGCTGACCGGTGACAGCTGGCAGAGCCTGCAGGCCGGCATCGCCGCCGCCCGCGCGAAGTTCGAGCAAACTCCCGGGTTGATCGACATCGAAGACACGCTCCCCCTGCCCGGCATCGACTGGCAGATCGACGTGGATGTCGAAAAGGCCGGCCGCTATGGCGCCGACGTGGCGACCGTCGGGGCGATGGTGCAGCTGGTCACCCGAGGCATCCTGCTGGACACGATGCGGGTGGACAGTTCCGACGAGGAAATCGACATCCGCGTGCGCCTGCCCGAGCAGGACCGGCTGTTGTCGACGCTGGAGTCGCTCAAGTTGCGTACGCTGGACGGGCTGGTGCCGCTGTCGAACTTCGTCACCTGGCAACCGGTGCCCAAGCTGGCCCGGATCGACCGGGTCGATTCCACCCGGTATTACGACCTGAAGGCAGACGTTGCCCCCAACCTTGTGAGGCTGGTCGATGGCGACGGCGAAACCGTGGACATGGTCTCGGCCTCGGCGGCCAAGGACTCCCCGGCGATGGTCGAGCGGATCGCCCGGGACAACCTCTCGGTCGTGGCTGTGACCCCCAGCGAACGGATCGGCGCGCTGACGCAGTGGGTGGAAGACGAACGTCCCTTCGCCGACGATGTCAAATGGCAATGGACCGGCGACCAGGAAGACCAGGAAGAAAGCCAGGCCTTCTTGCAGAGCGCCTTTGCCGGGGCACTCGGGCTGATGTTCATCATTCTGCTGACCCAGTTCAACAGCTTCTACAACGCCACCCTGGTCCTGCTGGCGGTGGTGATGTCGACGGCGGGTGTGCTGATCGGGATGATGGTGATGCAGCAGCCGTTCTCGATCATCATGACCGGGACGGGCATCGTGGCGCTGGCCGGGATCGTGGTGAACAACAACATCGTGCTGATCGACACCTACCAGGAGTTCAGCAAGTACATGCCCAAGATCGAGGCGATCATCCGCACCGCCGAACAGCGGCTGCGGCCCGTGTTGCTGACCACGGTCACCACGATGGCGGGGCTGGCGCCGATGATGCTGGGCATCAGTCTCGACTTCTTCAATGGCGGCTACTCGCTCGACAGCCCGACGGCGCTGTGGTGGAAACAGCTGGCGACGGCGGTGGTGTTCGGGCTGGGGATCGCAACCGTGCTGACGCTGGTCTTCACGCCATCGATGCTGGCCCTGCGCGTCTGGTTCTGGGACGGCGCCTATCGCAGCCTGCGCGGTCTGGGCGCCATCAGCCTGGGCAGACAGAGCCGCATCGCTCAGGACGTCGCCCTGACCCGCGCCGCCCGCCGCGTCAGGTCTCCGGAGCTGATCTGGCTGCCTGACGAACCTCAGACCGCAGAAGCCGCTCCCGCCGAAACGATGGATCCCAGCCCCAAGCCCCTGCCTTCGGAGGCTGCAAGCCCGTCCGGCGACCAACCGTCCGAGGATCAGCCCCCACCAACACCAATGCGGGCTGCCGAATAGGCCGCGCGGCTGCGGACGTTAGAAAGATCACCGGGATTGGACCAGAGAATCGACGGGGCGGCTCGCGCCGCCCCGCCTCCTTCGCCACGGGGAAGGCGGTTCCCGGGGAAACCGCTGAATGTGGCGAAAGCTCCCCCCTCTCGCCGCACCCTGTCCCCCTACTGATCCAACCGCATCGCGGCTGGCACGCGCGCGGGGCACGGCTGCGCGAGCGATCGGATCAGACAAAGACGACGTTCAGTTCCGCCAGCGTCGCTTCGAAGTTGAACATCGTGACCTCGTTCATTCCGCCGGTGCCATAGATCACCGTGGTCATGAACTCGTCCGACTCGACCGACAGGGTGCCTTGCAATGCCGCGTCAAAGACCAGTCGGTCGACGCCCAACTCGAAATCCATGATCACATCGCCGCCATCGCGATCGTGGAACCGGAACTCGTCCGCGCCGTTTCCCCCCTCCATGTCATCGTCGCCGCGACCGCCGTCCAGGATGTCCGCACCGTCGTCACCGACAAGCATGTCCTTGCCCTTGCCGCCCAGCAGGATGTCATCCTGCGCGCCACCGAACAGGATGTCGCGTTGCTTGCCACCGTCCAGGGTGTCAGCACCGCCGCCGCCGCGAAGCTCGTCGTCGCCACCGCCACCCAGCAGCGTGTCAGCACCCTTTTCACCCTTGATGAAGTCGCGGCCCTTGCCGCCATCCATGTCGTCGTCGCCCTTGCCGCCGTACATCTTGTCGTCGCCCTTGCCGCCGTACATGCGGTCGTCGCCACCAAAGCCCCAAAGACGATCATTGCCATCGCCCCCGCCGAACTCATCATCCCCGTCCCCGCCGCGCAGCATGTCCCGCGCCTGGCCAGTTGTGGTTGCAAACTCGGTGTACCTGAACATTTCGCCCGGCCCGAACGGCCCCGCGCCAACGGCCTGCTGGTCGCCATCCTCCATCAGCATCTGGACGATGGTCTGCTGGGCATGGCTTTGCACTTGCAACGGCATGTCGCCACCGATCGGGATGTAATAGGTGCCAACGTCCGTGGAGCCACCTATCGCCAGAAACACCGTCATCGCGTCGGCATCCGGGATGGAGCCCCATTCAGCGGTGATCCGGGCGGGGTAATTTCCCTCGGTAAAGGGGGCGGTGTTCAGCTCGGCGCCCCAGCCAACCTGCACCACCCAGGTGCGCTCGCCAGCGCCCAGCAAGTCGTCGCTCCCCGCCATCAACTGCATCATCTTGGTCTTGGTCAGATCGACGCCATGGCGGCTGTCGGGCAGCCAGTCCGAGACCTTGTAACTGAAGTCCGTGTCGTCACCAGCCACCCTGAGCTTGAGCTTGACCATTTCGAGGCTCGGCTCATCTGCGCCAACCATGTAAGGGTCGCCGACAAATTCATGATACGCTGTCATTGTATATGTGGTCATGGTTCCGCTCACCTCTGTCTTGGGGCAACCGCAGATACCGGCTCCACCCAAAGTGACATCAATGCGCGTCCGACAGGCCGCGAGTCGCGGGCCTGTTCCTGTACGCCCTTATTCTAGCACACAACCACCTGTTTTGGAATGGCTTGCCCCTAGGCCAAAAACTGTGGGATCGCCGTCGACAGGTCCTTCCTCCGCCCTCAGGGTCCGTTGGCGGACAGGCCCCGATCAGGCCGCGTCGGCCCCTTCGTCCTCGGCCCGTTGCGTCGCCCACATGGCAGCATAGCGCCCTTGTTGGGCAATCAGGTCCACATGGCTGCCGCGTTCCACCACGACGCCCCCATCGAGCACCACGATCTGGTCCGCCTCGACCACCGTCGACAACCGGTGCGCGATCATGATCACCGTGCGCCCGCGGCCCATTGCGGCGAGGCTGGCTTGAATGTCCTGTTCGGTGTGGGTGTCCAGCGCGCTGGTCGCCTCGTCCAGAAGCAGGATCGGCGGGTTCTTCAGGATCGTGCGGGCAATGCCGACCCGCTGCTTTTCGCCCCCCGACAGTTTCAGCCCACGTTCCCCCACCTGGGTGTCATAGCCTCTGGGCAACGTCATCACGAAGTCATGGATCTCGGCCGCCCTGGCCGCCTGCTCGACCTCGGCACGGGTGGCATCGGCCCGCCCGTAGGCGATGTTGTAATAGATCGAGTCGTTGAACAGCACCGTGTCCTGCGGCACCACCCCGATCGCGCAGTGCAGCGAGTTCTGGGTTACATCGCGCACGTCCTGACCGTCGATCCGCAGCGCCCCGCCATCGACATCGTAGAACCGGAACAACAACCGCCCGATGGTCGACTTGCCCGAGCCGGTCGGGCCGACGATGGCAAGGCTGTGACCGGCCGGAATGCTGATCGACACGCCCTTCAGGATTGGCCGTTCCGGATCATAGGAGAATTGCACATCGTCAAAGACCACTTCGCCGCCGGTCACCACCAGGGGCGTCGCATCCGGCTTGTCGACCACTTCGGCAGGTTGCTCCAGAAGGTCGAACATCTCGCCCATGTCGACGAGGCTCTGGCGGATCTCGCGATAGACCGTGCCGAGGAAGTTCAGCGGCATGATGATCTGCATCATGTAGGCGTTCACCATGACGAAATCGCCAACGGTAAATTCACCAGACGTCACGCCCTGTGCCGCCATCACCATGACCGCAACCAGACCGGCGTTGATGATCACGCCCTGACCCAGGTTGATGACCGCCAGCGAATAGGCCGTCTTGAGCGCCGCGCTCTCGTAGCCTTCCATCGCCTGATCGTACCGATCCGCTTCGCGAGAGTCGGCCCCGAAATACTTCACCGTTTCGAAATTCAGCAGGCTGTCGATGGCCCGCTGGTTGGCCTCGTTGTCCTGCTCGTTCATCTGCCGTCGAATCCGCACCCGCCATTCGGTGATGGCAAAGGTGAACCAGACGTAGAGCGCAATGGTCACCACCAGGACGATCAGGAATCGCCAGTCGAACACGGTCACCAGGATTGCCCCGACCAGCAGCAGTTCCAGCAGAAGCGGCCCGATGGAAAACAGCAGGAACCGCAGCAGGAAGGACACCCCCTTCACACCGCGTTCCATGATCCGGCTCAGCGCACCGGTCTTGCGGCTCAGGTGATAGTGCAGGGACAGGGCGTGGATGTGCCGAAAGGTCCGCAATGCGAGTTTGCGCAACGCCCCCTGGCTGACACTGGCAAAGATGACATCACGCAGCTGTTGCAGGGCGATGTTCAGCAGCCGGGCCATCCCGTAGGCCACCGTCAGCCCGATCGCGCCAAGCGCCAGCAAGGTCGCTCCGTCGGGCGCATCACCGGCAAGCGCATCCACCGCCTGCTTGTAGAAGAACGGCGTCGTCACGGCGACCAGCTTGGCCAGCACCAGCACCAGCAGCGCCAGTACGACCCGCACCTTCACTTCCGGCTCCCCGTCCGGCCACAGATAGGGGCCAACGTCGCGCAGAACCTTCATCCCGCGCTGTCGTTCGCTGTGCTCGATCGGGTCTGCCATGGGTCGCCTTCCGCTGCCTGCCCGGCAACCTACGGGCAGGCAGGCCCGAAGACCAGATGCACCGCAAGCCCTGCGGCCACAGCGCGCCGCCGCCCGCAACCAGCGGCGCCCGCCATTGGCGGGCGCCACGCCCAACCCCGGTCAAGCGGCTTGCCCGCGCCGCACCGGGGGCGGGAGCCCCCCTTGCACCGCTTCCTTGGATCCTTCTCCCCAACCTGACGCGATTTCCCGGAACCTGCACCCCGGTCGGTTGGCGCAGCGCCCTGCCCCTTGCCCCCCTGCACCGGCGCTGTTACGCCTGCCCAAACCCGACGGAAACCATCGCCAATTCACCAGGACCGCCCGTGCCGATCTCGCCCCGACTGGAAATCGACTCGATCACCCGACATTTCGACGGGCGCGACGTGGTGGCCGGCGTGTCGCTTCAGGTTGCGCCGGGCCAGGTGACCTGCCTGCTCGGCCCGTCCGGCTGCGGCAAGTCCACCACCTTGCGGATCGTCGCCGGGGTGGATCGACAGACGACCGGTCGGATTCTGGTGGATGGGGTCATCGTCTCGGATGACAGCCAGTACATGCCCCCCGAGCGCCGCGGCATTGGCCTGATGTTTCAGGATTTTGCCCTGTTCCCCCACCTGAACGTTGGCGAGAACGTCGCCTTCGGGCTGGATGGCGGCATGCGGGCCAACCGGTCGCGCGTGCTCGACCTGCTCGACCGGGTTGACCTGGGCGGTTTCGTCGACGTCTACCCACACCAGTTGTCCGGCGGCGAACAGCAGCGGGTCGCGCTTGTCCGCGCGTTGGCTCCGCGCCCGGCGATCATGCTGATGGACGAGCCGTTTTCCGGCCTCGACAACCGGTTGCGGGACGATATCCGCGACCGCACCCTTGGCCTGCTGAAGGAGGAGAACACCGCCGTTCTTCTGGTCACCCACGAGCCGGACGAAGCCATGCGCATGGCCGACGAGATTGCCCTGATGCGGGATGGGCGGATCGTCCAGCAGGGCGCGCCCTATTCGATCTACAACAACCCGCGCGACCGCGCCGCAGCCGGTTTCTTCAGCGACATCAATATCGTGCGCGGAACCTCTCACGGGGCGCTGACCGAGACCCCGTTTGGCCAGTTTCTGACGCCGGGCCACGCCGATGGCGCCCCGGTCGAGATCGTCATCCGGCCCCAACACCTGCGAATCGACTTTGACCGACAAGGACATGGCCCGAAACCGACCCCCACGGACGGCACCGCCGCACGCGGCGTGGTGAAACGTGCGCGCTTCATGGGGCGGGAAAGCCTGGTCGAATTCGTGATGGACCACGATGGCACTGAACTGCGCGCCACAGTCCCGGCGGTGTTTCTGCCCAAGCCGGGCACTGCCCTGTGGCTGACGCTCCGCCGCGACCGATGCTTCGTCTTTCCAGCCTGACATCCATCACGTTCAGACAATCAGCCATCGGGGGCCTCCCGCCCGTCGACCCGGCATCAAGGATGCAAGGTCTCCCGTTGGGCCGGGCGCCCTGCGGGCGCAGCGCATCCCATGCCCCCGCGAGTCGATCCGGCGAAAGGGCGCCCGGATTCCCGCCAATCCGCCCCCGCATACCCAAAACAACGCATTTTCGTTGCGAACATGAACGGCCTGCCGCAAGAAAAATTCGCGCCTCAACGCTGTTTGGGGCTTTGAACTCCGCTTCTAAACTCCTAAGTAAGTCCGGACTTCATCAACATCGGGTTCGATGCCGCCACCAGGCAGGACCCGCAAAGGGAGAGACAGATGGGTATCGGAAATATCGGCGTTCCCGGCCTGATCCTGATCGCGGTCGTGGTGCTCGTGCTGTTCGGGCGCGGCAAGGTATCGTCGCTGATGGGCGAGGTCGGCAAGGGCATCACCGCCTTCAAGAAGGGCGTGGCCGAAGGCAAGGAAGAGATCGAGGACAAGTCCGAGGACATCGTTCAGGATATCTCGTCCGAAGAGACGACCGACAAGGACAAGGTCTGACAGCCGGCCCCGATGGGGCCGCCGTCCGGACCCGAGGGTGACACGTAATGCTGGACCTTGGATGGAGCGAACTGCTGGTGATCGGCGTTGTTGCGCTGATCGTGGTGGGACCGAAGGACTTGCCTGTGATGTTTCGCACACTGGGCAAGGCCACGGCACGCTTGCGGGCCATGGCGCGGGACTTCACGCGCGCCATGGAGGACGCCGCCGACCAGGCTGGAGTGAAGGACGTCGCCAAGGATCTCAAGTCGATGACCAACCCGAAGGCGATGGGCGTCGACGCGCTGAAGAAGGCGACAAACTTTGACGATTTCGACCCTTTCGGCGAGGATGACGAGGTTGCCGACGAGGCTTCCACGACATCCGCAAAGCCGACCCGGGGCCCCGAAACGCAGAAGCTGACCGAAGAACGCGCCGAAGCGGCGCAGAAAATCCGTGACAGCGCCGCCGCCAAGGCCACCGCGCGGCTCGAAGCCGAAGCCGCCGCAAAGGCCGCCGCAGACCAGCCAGCGCCGGTCGAACCGGCAGCAGCCACACCAGACGCCGACCCCAACAAGGCATGAGCACCCCTTCATGAGCGACCGCCCCGAAGACAATATCGACGACAGCTCTGCCCCGTTGATCGAACACCTCGCGGAACTCCGCACCCGGTTGATCCGCTCGGTCATCGCCTTTTTCATCGCGATGGTCGCCTGCTTCTTTGTCGCCGAGCCGATCCTGAACCTGCTGGTCGAGCCAATCGCCGACATCCTGCGGGCACGGGGCGAGAACCCTCAGCTTATCTTCACCGCGCCGCAGGAAAAGTTCTTCGTCTTGATCCGGATCTCGTTGATCTTCGGTCTCGCGATTTCCTTCCCCTATATCGGCTTCCAACTCTGGCGCTTCGTGGCACCGGGGCTCTACAAGTCCGAAAAGAACGCGTTCCTGCCGTTCCTTGTGGCCTCGCCGATCCTGTTCATGGTCGGCGCGACCTTCGCGCACCTGGTCGTTACGCCGCTGGCGATGAACTTCTTCATCGGCTTTTCCGACGCCATCCCGGCGTTGACGGCCATGCTCACCGGCGAGAACATCCCGGTTGATGTCGAGAACGAGGAACTGCGCACCATCTTCCTCGGCTCGGTCCGCGAAAGCCTTGACCTGTCGCTGAAATTCATCATCGCCTTTGGCCTGTGCTTCCAGCTGCCGGTCCTGTTGACCCTGATGGGCAAGGCCGGACTGGTGTCCGTCGAGGGCCTGAGGAACGTCCGCAAATACGCCATCGTCGGCATCCTGACGCTCGCCGCTGTGGTCACGCCGCCGGATGTCATCACGCAGGTGATCCTGTTCGTCGTTGTCTACTCGCTGTACGAACTGTCGATCCTGCTCGTCCGTCGGGTCGAGAGAAAGCGCAATGCCGAGCTGCGGGCAATGGGCCTGCTGGATGACGAGGACGAAAGCGAGGAGCCCGCGGCGTGATGGATTTCACTGTCGAAGAACTGGACCGGATCGCCGCAGCGCTGGAACGCATCGCCCCGGCCCCTGCCGCCGCGCCCGACTTCACCTCGGCGGAGGCCTTTGTCTGGCACACGTCACCTGACAGCCTGCATCCGGTGGAAAGGGTCAATCGGGTCGACCTGTCCCTGTTGATCGGCATCGAGCGGGCACGCGATACGCTGCTGGAGAACACCCAGCAATTCGCGCGCGGCCTGCCGGCCAACAATGCCCTGCTGTGGGGGGCACGCGGCATGGGAAAATCAAGCCTGGTCAAGGCGATACATGCCGAAGTTCTAGCGCGCGGGCTGCCGCTGAAGATCGTGGAACTGCAGCGCGAGGATCTTCCCTCGCTGACCCGGCTTCTGGCCTTGCTGCGCACGGCGACCCAGTGCCGTTTCCTGCTGTTTTGCGACGACCTCAGCTTCAGCCACGACGACCAGCACTACAAGTCGCTGAAGGCGGTTCTGGACGGTGGCATCGAAGGTCGCCCCGAGAACGTGTTGTTCTATGCCACGTCGAACCGGCGCCACCTGATGCCGCGCGACATGATCGAAAACGAGCGGTCGTCCGCGATCAACCCTTCCGAGGCCGTCGAGGAAAAGGTCTCGCTGAGCGATCGCTTCGGGTTGTGGCTCGGGTTCCACCCCTGCACCCAGGATCAGTACCTGGCGATGATCAGGGGCTATTGCGACGCCCACGGTGTATCGATCGACGACGCCTCCCTGCGGGCAGAGGCCATCGAGTGGCAGGCAACCCGGGGCGCGCGTTCAGGCCGCGTGGCCTGGCAGTTCTTTGTCGACCTGGCCGGTCGCAAGGGCGTCTCGCTCACCTGATCACACCGCCGACGACGCGCCGCTATTGCGTCAGTCTGTCGTGCACCCACCCTGCAAGCAGCGCAGGTCGCGCGCTTCGGTCCATTCCTGTCGGACTCGCGGCACCCCGCCTCAGCGGCGCGGGTGCCGTTCCCCGGATCAGTTCAGGTATTCGTTCGGATCAACCGCCTCGACCCCGTCGCGAACCTCGAAGTGCAGGAACGGCGAGCTTGCCGCACGCACCGTGGCAATGCTCTGCCCGCGTTTCACCGCCTGGCCCTTGGCGATCTTCAGATTGTCGACATTGGCATAGACCGTCAGCAAACCGCCGTCGTGGCGCAGCACGATGATCGGCACCTGGTCGGTGTCCTGGGTGATGGCGGCAACAACGCCGCTATCGGCGGCCACAACGGTCGCGCCAGAGGTCGCGGCGATGTCGATGCCGTCGTTCTTGCCCTTGCGGAAGTCGCGGATGATGTTCCCGGAAACCGGCGATGTCATGCGACCGGAGCTGGCCGACGCCGTCGTGGCGTCCTTGCCCAGATCGGGCGATTCCGGTGTGCCCTTGGGCGCGGCGGCGCTGGCCCCTGCTGCGGCCTTGGCGGCCGGTTCTGTCTTTTCCTTGGGCAACGGGGTTGCGGCACTGGGCGGGGTCGGCGTCGGGGATCCCTGCCCCGGCTCTGTCGTCGCGGTCGGTGTGCCGGTCTTGGCCTTGGTTTCGGGGGCTTTGACGACGACCGGGATCAGCAGGTACTGGCCAACGCGTACTTCCAGATCCTGTCCGAGGCCGTTCCAATCGGCCAGCGAGCGGGCGGAAACGCCGTAAAGCCGGGCGATCGAATAGGCCGTCTCGCCAGATTCAACCTTGTGGCGCACCGGTTCCTTGCCGGTCTGTGTCGCCGCCCGGCTCGGTGCGGGAGCGGCTGCGGCGCTGGTCGGCGTTGCCCGCGTGATGGCGTCGCCCGCCAGAGTCTGGATGTCGACGGTCTCGGCAGGGCGGATCGGTCCTGTTGTCGTCGCACCCGTGGCCGGCGATGGCTCGGCCACCCGCTTGGGCAGGGCAAGAACCTCGCCCTGGTTCAGGGCCGAACCGACTGGAACGCCGTTGTAACGGGCCAGTTCCTCGGCAGGGATCCCCACGCGCGCGGCCACATCGGCCACCGTGTCACCGCGCCGGGCCACCACAACCTGATAATTCGGATAGGAAATGACCCCGCGGTTGTCGGGCGTCGGACGCGCGGCTGTCTGCGCGGTGATCGAGGAAGAGGTGTCAAACCCCTTGCCCACGTCCCTCAGGTCAAGGTCAAGGTTCCCGCTGGAACAGGCGCCCAGAACGAGCGTGGCTGCGCAAAGGCTCAGGATCGGCCGCATTGGCTCATACTCCTCAATCGCGGCACCCTCTTGTCGGGGCATCCGCTGGAAATCGTCATCGCCGCGCGTATCGCGGCAGGCTACCTACTCGCGTCCGAGGCCTTCCAGAAGCGGCACGAAACGCACCGGACACAGCTCGTCGTACTCATACCCGGTCTCGCTGCGCCGCACCCGTATCAAGCTCTGAACGGCGTCCGACTGGCCAACCGGCAAGACCATGATACCGCCAATCCTCAATTGCGCCAAGAGCGGCCCGGGCGGGTCCTCGGCGGCCGCTGTGACGATGATCTTGTCGAAGGGGGCATGCTCCGGCAGGCCATGACTGCCGTCGGCGGTGAAGGTGATGATATTGGTCAGCCCAAGCTGATCGAACACCCCCTGCGCCTGCGCCACCAACCTGCGGAACCGATCCACCGTATAGACCCGGCGGGCCAGGTGAGACAGGATCGCGGCCTGGTAGCCGGAGCCAGTGCCCAGTTCGAGCACCTTGTCACGCGGCGTGACCTCCAGCGCTTGCGTCATCAATCCCACGATCGACGGCTGGCTGATGGTCTGGCCACAGATGATCGGCAGCGGCGTGTCGTCATAGGCCCGATCCGCGAACAATCCCTGCACGAACAGCCCGCGATCGACCTGCTCCATCGCCGTCAGAACGACCTTGTCGGTCACACCTTTCGAGCGAAGGGCGAACAGCAGTCGCATTTTCTGTTCGGCCGTCCAGCTCATTCGAGCGCGGCCCTCAGACCCTCCACCCGGTCGTGTGCCGTCAGGTCCGCCCGCATCGGCGTAACCGAGATATAGCCATCGATGTTTGCCTGCACATCGGTGCCCGCACCGGTCGGAACATCCTGCTCGCCGCCCCGCACCCACAGGAACCGACGCCCCGACGGTGCCTTGGTCGGCTCGACGGTAAACCGGGTGCCCGGGCGAAGCCCCTGGATCGTCACCTTGCGCCCTTTGACCTGTGCGGCGGGCAGTGCGGGGAAATTGACGTTGTAGAACGTCCGGTAACCGCCGTTGTTGCCCCAGTCGCCCCGGTCCAGCAGGTCCTGCACCAACCTCGCGCCAAAGGCCGCCGCGGCCTCGAACTGGTTCTCCAGCTCGACATTGCCGGGGCCATAGAACTGCGACATGGCAATCGCCGGCAACCCTTGCAGGGCCGCTTCCATCGCGCCCCCCACGGTGCCCGAATACATCGTGTTCTCGCCGGAATTGTTGCCACGGTTCACGCCAGACAGCACCAGGTCCGGCGGCGCTTCCTTCATCACATCGTGCAATCCGGCCAGTACGCAATCCGCAGGGCTGCCCTCGGCCGCGAACCGGCGCTCGCCCATCTTGGCGATCATCGTCGGGTGGGTATAGCTGATGCAATGCCCGACACCGGATTGTTCGAACGCCGGCGCCACGGTCCAGACTTCGCCCGTCGGTCCGGCAACCTGTCCGGCTATGGCCAGCAGGATGCCAAGCCCCTCGGCGTTGATTCCGTCGTCATTTGTAATGAGAATGCGCATGATGTGTCCCGGGACCTTCCAACTCTGATTAGACCGGCACCGCCAAGGGAGCAAGAACCCGGCCTTCGTCTTGGGGAAAATACCTCCGGCGGAGGCAATGAGTCCCAGCGAAGCAAGGCTTTTCCAGCCATCGCCCGGACCATTCAGGCCCCGGCTCGTCTAGAGCAGCGACACCAGCCGCTGCCCCTCGTCGAGGATATTGGCCAACACGCTCTTGTCCTCTCCCGGAAAAAAGCGGGCTCGAACCGCCGTCGGCGCCGGTTCCGGCTCCAGGATCTTGACGTCCGGTCCGGTGCGGACCGTCTCGGCCTGCCACGATCGCACCAGCGCCATTTGCGCGGCCTTGGTCGCGCCATAGCAGCCAAAGAAGGGCGATCCTGCCCGGTCATCGTTCAGGAACACGGCGCGTGCGCCCTCCCGGGCCTGCAACAAGGGTGACACATAGGTGATCAGGCGCCGGGTGGCCTCGACGTTGACGGCAAGCGAGCTGTCCCAGCTCTTGCCCTCGACCATGTTGGTGGGCGTCAAGGGCGCGGCATAGATCGCCGTATGGACCCACAGGTCCAGCCCCCCCCACCGTTCATGGATCGACCGGCACAGGTGCTGCATCGCGCCATCGTCCGTCACGTCCAGCGGCGCAAGGGTCACCTGCCCCCCGCGCGCCTTGATACGGTCGTCCAGATCCTCCAGTCCGCCCACGGTGCGGGCGACGGCAAGGACGTGATAGTCGGGTGTGAGCGCTTCGGCGATGGCGGCGCCAAGGCCGCGGCTGGCGCCTGTCACAAGGGCAAGTCTGGTCATGGTGGCGGATGTGCACCGACAGGGTGCCAAAGGTCAAGCGGAAGGCTCCTAGATTGGCCCTCAACCAGACGGCATCTCCAGTTTCCGGGTCTTGGAGCCGGATTTCAGAAACAGCGTGTCCTGACTGATCGCCACCACCCGGGAGCCCGCGACGCGTTCCCCCATCTTGACCGTCTCCACTCGCCCGGTGGAATGGCGAACCAACGCCCGTCGGTTGGTCTCGGTGCCAAAGGTCCCGATCAACGCCAGTTTGTTCAGTGCCAGTTCATTGTCGACGGTGGCCAGCTTCCCGGCCAATCTTGAAGTTTCGGACATGCCGATCCCCTGTGCATGCATCAGCCGATTCCACGGGTGCGGTGCCCTCGGCGGGCCCCCTCCGGGAGTCGGCAATCAGTTGCGAAAAATGGTGCCGGCCACACGGTCTGCTGCAGTCTGGTCCGGTCAAGGTCGCGCTCTATCAGCGCCTCGGGGCAGCCGACAGTCACCTGATCGCGGGACCCGGAGATCGGTCGGAATCTTGCCGGGAACGCGTTGCGCGGCGGCGGTATTCCGCCCGTGATTGCGGTTACCCCGGAGGAGCGCATCACGCTCGTGCGATCCGTGCCCACATGCGCTCGGGCAACGCCGCCACCGAGTCGGAAAACAATGGCCCCCCGTGCCATCCAACGGTAATGTCCAACCAAGCCATTTTCGTCGGGCCGGCACAGATCGTCAGGCTCGCCAGCGGGGTCGGTACAGAAATGCCAGGCGATGCAACTCTCGTGTTCTACCTGATCGGCCTTGCTGCCGTGATGATGGCCTCCAACCGTGTCCGATATGACCTGATTGCGCTGCTCGTCCTCGTGACGCTGTCGCTGACCGGCATCCTGACGCCGAGCGAGGCTGTCGCGGGGTTTGGTGCCACCATCATCATCATGGTCGCCGGCCTGTTTGTGGTGGGCGAGATGCTGGATCGCACCGGTGTCGCCCGCACCGTTGGCGACCTGATCCTGAAACAGGGAAAGGGCGACGAGGTCCGGCTGATGATTCCGCTGTGCGTCGGTGCCGCGTTGCTGGGCTCTGTCATGTCCTCGACTGCCGTCGTGGCCATCTTCATCCCGATCGTGATGCGGATTGCACGCGACACTGGCATCAATGCCGCCCGGCTGTTGTTGCCGATGTCCTACGGGGCATTGTTGTCCGGCATGCTGACCCTGATCGGAACGCCGGGCAACCTGGCGGTATCGGACGCACTTCGGGACGGGACGGGCCAACCGCTTGGGTTCTTCAGCTTCTCGATCATCGGGCTCATCGTTCTTGCCGGCACCGTCCTGTTCTTTGTCTTTGTCGGTCGCCACCTGCTCGGCCCCAAGATGGCAGACGGCAGCGATCAGCCCCGCTCCCGTGCCCGGACCTTTGCGCAGATGTACAAGGCGCATGGGCTGGAAACCGTCGAGGTGATGCGACTGGAGCAAACCTTCGAGGGCACGGCCGCACAGGATTTCGAGCATTCGGCACCGCACATCCTGGCCCGGCAACGGCGCGGCCCCCGGGGCAATCCACATGTGTCGCTCTTCGCTCCGGGAATGGATTTTCAACCTGGCGACCTGATTGTCGTGACCGGCTCCAATGCCGCCATTGCCACTTTCAAGGACCTGCCCGGCGTGGCCTATGTCGGCAGTTTCTACGATGACATGAACACCTGGATCGACACGCTCGGCATCATGGAGGTGATGATCCACCCAGAGGCCAGCGTGCGCGGCCGCACCATTTCAGAGTTGGAGTTTCGCTCCAAGTACGGCCTGGAAGTTCTTGATCTGATGCGAGGTTCCAGCCCGGTCGCGAACATGGATCGCGAACCGATCCGCAAGGGCGACCGGATGCTGTTGGCCGGCGACTGGACCCGGCTCGACCGTATCAACGAGACGACACGGGATTTCGTGATCCTCGAAGAGCCGCACGAACGGGCGCTGTCGGTGCCCAATTCCAACAAGCTGTGGATCGCCCTGATCATCCTGTTCGGCATGATCGCGGTGTCGCTGGGCGGAATGTCGATCACCATCGCCGTGATCCTCGCCGCCATTGCCGCCGTCCTGACCGGAACCGTGACGACCAACCAGGCCTATCGCTCGATCCACCTGGAGACGCTGGTGCTGATCGCCGGGATGCTGCCGCTGTCCACCGCGCTGAACAAGACCGGCGGCACCGAGATCCTCGTGGATGCGTTGCTGGGCCTGGCCGGAAACGACAGTCCACGGGCTGTGATGTTCGCGCTGTTCTTCATGACAATGACGCTCAGCTGGATCCTCTCCAATACCGCAACGCTGGTGCTGGTCGCCCCGATCGCCGTCAATGCCGCGCTGTCGATGGGGGTCTCGCCGATGCCGATGGCCATCGCGGTGCTGATCGCGGGCTCTGCCGGTTTCGCTTCCCCCGTGTCCAGCCCGGTCGTGACCCTGGTGGTCAATCCCGGCGGCTACAAGTTCATCGACTTCCTGAAATGTGGCCTGCCGTTGACGGTGCTGGTGATGGTCACGACCCTGTTTGTCATTCCGTTGGTGTTCCCGTTCTGACCGACAACCTGCACCGCTGGCCCCTCTGCCGTCGCGGCTCAGGCAAGCGCCACATCTCGGGTGAACGCGACCGCCGCGCGTGAAACGCGCGGCTTGGCCCAACGGGAGGCGGCGCATCTCCGATGCGTCGGCGACGGGCGGGAGCCGCCCCTGCCCCTTCAGGTCGCCTGGGGCTGACGGGAAGGCGAACGCCCTCCGGAGCATGGCTCCGGCGGGGAGATGGATCGACAGAAGAAATCGATGCGGTGCAAGATTGACGTCGCCGAGGCACCATCGCCGCGAATGACCGGTGGGTTCTTGACCACCGTCAAGGGCAGGCATGGCCCGAAGGTGTCACTCCGCGGCGGTCTTCAGCTTGAAACCGCTGGCGAGCATGTCCGCCGGCGCGACCGGGTACTCGCCCGAGAAACAGGCGTCGCAATAGCGCGGGTTGGCGGGGTCGCGGCCGTCGGCTTCGCCAACCGCCCGATAGAGACCGTCCAAGGAGATGAACTTCAGGCTGTCCACCGCGAGGTGTTGGCGCATTTCTTCTGCGGACATCGTCGCCGCCAGCAGTTTTTCGCGTTGCGGTGTGTCGACCCCATAGAAACAGGGCCATGCCGTTGGCGGACTGGCAATACGGAAATGGACCTCGGCCGCGCCGGCATCCAGGATCATTTCCTTGATCTTGCGGCTGGTGGTGCCACGTACCACCGAGTCGTCCACCAGGATCACCCGCTTTCCAGCGATCAGCGCCCGGTTCACATTCAGTTTCAACCGCACCCCCATGTTGCGGATCTGCTCGCTCGGTTCGATGAAGGTCCGCCCCATGTACTGGTTGCGGATAATCCCCATCGCGTACGGAATGCCGCTTTCCTGGCTGTAGCCGATGGCTGCGGGTGTGCCGCTGTCGGGCACCGGGCAGACAAGATCGGCGTCGACCGGAGCCTCGCGCGCCAGTTCCACGCCGATCTGGCGGCGGGTCTCGTAGACAGAGCGGCCTCCGAGGATCGAATCCGGACGGCTGAAATAGACATGTTCGAAGATGCAGAACCTGGACGGACGAACCTCGAACGGCCGGTGGCTGACAACCCCCTTGCTCGGGCTGATGACAACCATTTCGCCGGGTTCGATCTCGCGGACGAACTCGGCGCCGATGATGTCCAATGCGCAGGTTTCGGAGCTGAGCACCCAGCCGTCGCCGACCCGCCCCAGCACCAGTGGCCGCACGCCCAGAGGGTCGCGCACACCGATCAGCTTGGTCCGGGTCATTGCCACGACCGAGAACGCGCCTTCGACCCGGCGCAATGCATCCTTCATCCGCTCCGGGATGTCCTGCTGCAGGCTGCGCGCCATCAGGTGGATGATGCATTCGCTGTCGGACGAGGATTGAAAGATCGAGCCGCGGTCGATCAACTCGCGCCGCAGCGCCAGGGCATTGGTGATGTTGCCATTGTGCGCGATCGCTGCCCCGCCCATCGAGAACTCGCCAAAGAACGGCTGGACGTCGCGGATCTCGGTCTTGCCCTTGGATCCGGCGGTGGAATAGCGGACGTGCCCGATGGCCAGGCTGCCGGGCAGCATGTCCATCAACTTGGCGCTGGTGAAGGTGTCGCGCACGTAGCCAAAACGGCGAACAGAGTGGAACCCCGTCTCGGTCGAATGGGTGACGATGCCCCCGGCCTCCTGCCCCCTGTGCTGCAGCGCGTGCAGGCCAAGGGCGACGAAGTTCGAGGCGTCCGCCGTGCCGATGACACCGAAGACCCCGCATTCCTCGCGAAGCTTGTCGTCATCGAACGGGTGGGCAAGGAAGGGTTTGGCGTTGGAGAGCGCGGCAGTCATATGGCAGAGGGCTCCGAATCCGGCTTTGGGCAGCGGGGCCTGTGTACGGGTTAACGTCGCACCTGTCATCCCTTTGTCACAGTCACGACGCGGAAGGTGGCCGATGTTTCTGCATTGCGGCATCGGCGGCGGGCCGGCGTCGACGGATTCCCTCGCAAACGGCGGGAATCGCCCGGCAAGGTTGCCGCAATCGCCCCGTTTCGCCCGCACGTGTCACGTGGTCGATCCGGCGAGCTTCCCCGACATCATGGCGTCCAATCTACAACAAGTGATCGAGCGCAAAGGGCCAAAACGACGCGAGGCCCGGAAAACCGGGCCCTGCTCAGAATCGATTCGTTGGGGGGCGCGACACCCAGTCTGCGTCAGTTGGCGAACGCCCCGCTGATACCACAGGAGGAATCGATCAGGCTTTCAAACCGACCGGTCAACCAGGCCAGCGCCGTTTCCTGGTCCGCGATCTCGCCGCTGACACTCTCCTTCATCGAGGAAAAGACCTGCGCAGATCGGCTCTGTTCCACCATGTCGATCCCATCGGCGCCGACCGCGAAGTCGTAGATGACCAGCGCGATGACGACCAGCAGCATGCCGCGCAGAACCCCGAACAGGAACCCGAGCCCCTGGTCGACCGCGTTCAGCGCGGACCGCTGCACCATCGATGAGAACACCGGCGTGAACAGGGCAAAAACCACCAGCGCCAAGGCGAATACGCCTGCAAAGGCCGCAATCGTGGAGGCCGTGCAATTGTCCAGGAAATCCCTCAGAACCGGAATTTCCTCGATCAACGGCTTTGCCTGGGGGGCAAAGATATAGGCCAGAACGGCCGCCGCGACCCAGCCTGCGATGGCGAGCGCCTCGCGCACGAAGCCCCGTGAATAGGCGAGGATCGCCGAAAACACGATAATGACCGCGACGCCTGCGTCTACGAGAGTGAAGCCTTCCATTCGCTTGCCTTCCTGCCCCCGGGACAGTTTTGATTGCGGCGCTTATCCCGCGCCGAACATTTCACCCACAAAGGTCGTCAGATCTGACATCTGACGCATCGAAACACCGTCCGGAGCCGATCCACTTGACCGCTCCGGCAGCGCCGCTTGCGAAAAACCAAGTTTTTGCGCTTCTTTCAACCTGTTTTCTGTCTGGCTCACCGGACGCAGGGCGCCACTGAGGCTTATTTCCCCAAAAACGACCATGTCTGACGGCAATGCCGCATCCTCGCGCGCCGACAGAAGCGCCGCGGCAACCGCGAGGTCCGCGGCCGGTTCGCTGACCCGCATCCCTCCGGCCACGTTCAGGTAGACATCAAGCCCGGCAAAGGGAATCCCGCACCGTGCCTCCAGCACCGCAAGGATCATGGCGAGCCGCCCGCTGTCCCAACCAACCACCGTGCGCCGCGCCTGGGGGGTCGGGCTGGGCGCCACCAGCGCCTGAAACTCCACCAGCACCGGCCGGGTGCCTTCGACCCCGGCAAAGACCACCGCACCGGCGCTGCGGGATTCACGATCCGACAGGAACAATGCCGAGGGGTTCAACACCTGGGCCAGGCCGCCGCCGGTCATCTCGAAAACGCCGATCTCGTCCGCCGGACCGAAACGGTTTTTCACCGCCCGCAAGATCCGGAACTGGTGACCGCGCTCGCCTTCGAAATACAGCACCGTGTCCACCATGTGCTCCACCACGCGCGGGCCGGCAATCTGCCCGTCCTTGGTGACATGGCCGACCAGCACCACCGATGTGCCGCGCCGCTTGGCAAAGGTCACCAGTTCATGGGCGGCGCTGCGCACCTGGCTGACCGAGCCCGGCGCCGCCTCGACATTGTCCGACCACATGGTCTGGATCGAATCGATGATCACCAGGTCGGGCCGTTCCCGGTCCAGTGTCGTCAGGATGTCGCGCAGGTTGGTTTCTGCCGCCAGCCGCACCGGCGCCGTGCCCAACCCCAGCCGCTGTGCCCGCATCCGGACCTGCGCGCTGGCCTCCTCGCCCGAGACATAGACAACCGACAGGCCCGCCTCGGCGAACCGCGCCGCCGCCTGCAACAGCAGGGTGGATTTGCCGATACCGGGATCGCCGCCCACCAGAATGGCGGAGGCAGGCACCAGCCCACCGCCAAGGACCCTGTCCAACTCGTCCATTCCCGAACAGGTTCGCGGCGGCGGGGCCTCTTCGGTGGCCAGATCCATCAGCAACAGGCTCCGGCCCTTGGACGCGCCCAGGGTCTTCTTTGCAGGGCCCGTCGACAGCGGGACTTCCTCGACAATCGAGTTCCACGCCCCGCAGGCATCGCACCGCCCCGACCATCGCGGGTGGCTGGCGCCGCATTCCGAGCAGGTAAAGGTCTGGGTTTTTGCCATGCCTCTACCTGCCGCACCCAGCGGCCGTCGGCAAGACCAGACGCGCACAGCGTTCTGGCCGGTAGATTGCGTGACAGGGATCAATACCGATCGTCGTCGCGCTCCGTGGCCCAGGCCGCCCGGCGCCGTTGCGAGCAGATCCGTCGCACATGGCTCCAGTACCAGACCGCGCTCCCCGCTGACAGGACCGGGATCACGACGGAAACGCGGCCCAACAGCAGGAGGTTGACCAACAGGCCGATCCCGGCCGCGCCTGAGGCAAGGACATACAGTTGCTTGTTGTCCGAGTCGGACAACCAGGCCCTTCGCCCAGCCGACCCAGCTACGGCACACAGAACCAACACCGCCGCAATGTAAATAAAATCAGTCACCGATTCGTCCATTGTTGAACTTCGTCCCGGTATCGTCGGGACATCACGTGGCCTGTTTGTTGCCAAATCAAGGCCATTCAAAGGAAATCACCTGTATAGGCCATGGTTTGGCCCATCGACGCCTCTACGGCTCTGGCGGAACCGCGCCGCCCGCCGTGTCCCGCACGCCCAGGGCCGTCTGTTCGGTCAGGGCACTTATCACCAGGGACGCCAGGATGCACCCCGTGAACAGATACAACCCCCACGCTGTTTCGACCGAACCGACACCAACGCCCTTGGCGACAAGGATATACAGCGCGATGAGAAACACATCGGCCATAGCCAGTTTTCCAAGCAGGTGCAGGGCCGGCAGAACCCGCCGCCGCGCCAGTCGAAACTGCACCAGCGCCACCCCCAGGGTCTTCAGATAGGGTGCGAACAGGGCAAACACCGTCACCAACAACGCCAGCAGGACATCTGTCCTCCACAGCGATTGCAGCCCCGAGATCACCGACACTTCATGCATGCCGAACATCGGCAGCAACCCGGCACGCATCAACGGCGAGAACCAGGCGATCGGATAGAGGACAAGCAACGCCAGGTTGGCGAATTTCAACGCGGTCATCGCCCCCATATAGGGATTTCTCGCCCGCAAGAAACCCCTCCACCGCGCCCGTCGTTCCGCACTGCTCCTGGTGCCGCGCTTCCCCCTGCCGACGGGCGCGCCGTCGCCCCGGCCCGGCGAGGGCGGCTTATGCCGTCCGAGCCGGGCCGCCACCCGCCACAAGCACGAACGCCCGCGTGCCCAGCCGGCGACCGTTCACCTGCAGATGCACGGCGTGCGGGCCCGGCATCAGCGTGAACGTGGTTGCGCCGCCCTTGAAACGGTGTCGTTTCGTCAGGCTGACCGCACTTCCGGCTGGCAGCCGCATGTCCTTCATCTTGAACACTTTCCGGCGCATTCCCCGCGCGCCGGCAAAATCCACCACGTAGTCCACAATGACCGGTTCGTCGTGTTCGGCGCGCAGGGTCAGCGCAATCTCGATCTCCTCGCCGATCGCGACAACCTGCGGCGCGACCTCCATGGCGATCAACTCGACGCCGGCATCTGCCCTGTACCCCAGCACCTCCATCGCCCGTGGGTCGCCCGCCTTGATCAGGCTGCGAAGCGCATGCCGCGTCATCCACGCCATTTCCGCCGGGTCCTGACGCGCGGCGGCACGCCACCGTGTCAACCGCTCCACCGCGGCATCCGGATCACTCCGGGCAATGTCGTTCAGATGGTTTGCCACCGACCGCGTGACATACCGCGTTCTGTCCGCATGCAACCGGTCCAGCAACGGCAATGTCGCGCCCGCAGGCAGGTCAATCCCCTTGCCCCAGGGCAACCGGGGCCGGGTACCCTCGCTGACCAGCCGACGGACGTGATAGTTCGGATGCCCGGCCCAGGCCACCAGCCGCTCCATCACGACATCTGGCCATCGGTTCACGAACGCCCGCAGCGAAAATTCCATCGAAAAGCGGCAGGTCAGCGCCTCCAGCAGGTCCAACGACAACTCCGGATGCCGCTCCAGCCCCATCCGCTCTGTCACCACCCCGAATGGCGCCAGGATGAAATCGCCGAAATCGTCATCCACGCGCGCCGGGTCCAGCGGTGGGGGCAGTGCACGCACGATCACCTCGGCCGCCGCCGGAAAGGTCGCTGGCAGGTGGTCCTGAAGGCAGGTCGCAATCCAGTCGATCCGAGCCTTCAGTTCGAACTCGTGCAAGCGGGCCATCACCCGCGCCTGAAAGGCCGACACCGGAAACCCCGGGTCGGCCGCGCCCATCCATCCGGCAAGGCACGCGACCTTGTCGGCGTTGAACAACTGGTCTTTCAGGCTGAACGGCGCCTCGCTCACATCGTCGTATTGGTTGCGCCGCCGTCCAGCAGGATGTTCTGCCCGACGATGAACCCGGCGTGCTGCGAACACAGAAAGGCGCAGGTCGCACCAAATTCTTCCGGCGTGCCATAGCGATGCACGGGAATCGTTGCCTCCCGTCGGGTTTTCGCCTCGTCTGCCGTGATGCCGGCGGCAGCAGCGACCCCGGCGTCCAGGCTCACGGCCCGGTCGGTGGCGTGAATCCCCGGCAGCAGGTTGTTGATCGTCACGCCGCTGGCAGCCACCTGCCGCGACGTGCCGGCCACATACCCGGTCAGGCCGGCGCGGGCCGCGTTCGACAGGCCCAGCACTGCCACGGGCGACTTGACCGAGACAGACGTGATATTCACCACCCTGCCCCAGCCGCGCTCCATCATGCCCGGCACCAGCGCCTTGATCAGCGCAATCGGGGTCAGCATGTTGGCATCCAGTGCCTTGACGAAATCGTCCCGCTCCCAATCGGTCCACATGCCCGGCGGCGGCCCACCGGCATTGGTGACAAGGATGTCGACCTGTCCCGCGCCATCCAACACGGCGGCCCGATCGGCGGCGTCCGTCACATCACCGACAACCGTGGTCACCTGCACGCCATGCGCGGCCCTGATCGCCTCGGCCGTCGCCTCCAGCGCATCGGCGCCCCGCGCGTTCAACACAAGCTCGACCCCGGCTGCCGCCAACGCTTCGGCACAGCCCCGGCCCAATCCCT
The DNA here is from genome assembly GCA_947495685.1 of uncultured Tropicimonas sp. GTDB lineage: Bacteria > Pseudomonadota > Alphaproteobacteria > Rhodobacterales > Rhodobacteraceae > Tropicimonas. The sequence continues at coordinate 156,320 of CANLZY010000008.1, read as the reverse complement.
TCGACGACGCTGTCACCAGCGCCCGCTTTCCCGAAATTCCAAGATCCATCACGGTGCTCCCTGCGGTGTCCTACCTGCGGCCGTAGGTCCCGACCGCTCCGTCAGGCACCGTGCACCGCAGACTGCTGCCCCGCAAGCCCCGGCAGCGATTGACCATCCCCCCCGCGGGGCGCTATCCCAAGGGCACCCGCGCGCGTTCCAGCGCCCCGGCGGATCGCAACAGCAGGCCCATGTCCGATACCCCATCCCCGACTGCCGACTATCACTGTCACGTCCTTCCCGGGATCGCCTTTCAGGTCATCTCCGGCGCCAATCTGGGCGACCCACTGCTGGGCGTCGAAGACCTTTGCGCCGGCGATGTGTATCGCATGGCACCCGGCACCCAGGCCCTCCGGTTGGCGGTCGCCGACAGCACCAGCACAGGCGGGCGTGTGCTCGTCCCGGAGGCGGTCGGACAGGTGGTTGCGCCCGGGTCCGAGGCGGGCACGCCCGGCGCTGCGCTGAACCTGACCGCCCGGTTGACGTTCCTCGCGCCCGAAGGCCACAAGGTCGACCTGCTTCTGGTCGAACTGTCACGGGATGACGGCACCGAGATCACGGTGCTGCCCCTCGAACCCGTGGAGCCCGGACGCAATCACACCCTTATCGGCATCGACACCGCCCCCGGTCCGGTCCGCCTGGCCGACATTTCGTCGCTGGCGTTCGGCTTTGGCACCCACATCACCATGGCCGACGGGCACCAGAGACAGGTCGAATCGCTTGCTCCGGGCGACCGAGTGCTGACCCGTGATCATGGGGGGCAACCGCTCCGCCACATCCTGCACCGCACGGTGCGTGCCGTCGGGCCCTTCGCCCCGGTGGTGATCCCCAAGGACACGATCGGTAACGCCGGCGACCTGATCCTGTCGCAACAGCAACGGCTGTTCATCTATCAGCGCGGTCACAACCGGCTGACCGAAACCGCCGAAATGCTGGTCAAGGCCGCCTACCTGGTGGACGAAGACCGCATTTTCCTCCGCCCCGGCGGGTACACGGATTTCTACACGCTGGTCTTTGACCACCACGAGGTCATCTATGCGGAGTGCATTCCGGTCGAGAGCCTCGAATTGAGCGCCGCCACCCGTCCCGGCCTGCCCGAGGACATCGCCCGCGAGGTCGGTGCCGAATTGCCGGATCTCGACCACCGGCCGCATTTCGGCACCGAGGCCGACAAGACCGCCGCCCGCCTCACCCGCGAACGCCTTCTGAAAGAACGCGGCAAACATCGTTGAACCTACGTGCCCGGCGTGATCGGTCGGCGGCGAGTTCGTTGTGGGGCACCGCGCACCGCAGGTGCGTGGCCCAACGGATCAGGGGGTCGGCAGACACCTTGATCGGGCGGGAGAAACCCTTTTTTCCCTGTCAAACCAGAGAGTTGATGACCGGCGTCCATTGCGCCCGCATCGGGCGAAACAACGCCTGCGGCTTGTCGAATATCGACAGCCCGTCTTCGGCCAGGTCGCCATAGGCCGCCCGTTCAGTGATGCGCGCCACCGGCTGCTGGCCGACTTTTTCAAAGAACCCGTCGAGCCGCGCAGTCGCCCGTCCGCGCGGTTTCACGCGGTTCGCCAGCAGCTCTATCCCGACCTTGCCCTTGCGGATGCGTTTGATGTCCTGAAGGTCGCGCAGGAACCGGCGGGTGCTGTCTGCGTCAAAGAAAGAAGGCATCACGGGGCAGAGGACGGCGCGGGCTTCGGCGACGAGGTTCTGGGAGTTCTCGTCGTAAAGGGCGCCGGGGGCGTCGATGATAACCCAGTCGATGCCCTTGGGAATTTCGCCCAGCGACCGATTGGAAGTCCAATCCAAGTTTATGATCTTGTTGACGGTTTTCGGACGCCGCTTGAGCCAGCGGGTGGTGGATTTTTGCAGGTCGGCGTCGGCCAGCGCGACCTTCCAGCCGCCCTCGGCCAGCGCCGCGGCCAGCGTGATCGCCGTTGTCGTCTTGCCACAGCCACCCTTGCGATTGGCGATGAGTACGGTCTTCATCGGCTCTCCTCCCTCGTTTTTTGTTCTTCCATATCAACGAATTGCCGGATGAAGCGGCGAATTTCGCGGGCCGCCGAAGTGTCCAGCTGCTCGCACAGGGCGACGAACCTGTCGCGGTCCTCGACCGGGATTCGGATCATCAACTGCCCGTCATTCTTCTTTTTCTTCCACTCGTCCGCCATAACGGCTCCACGCATATCGTTTGTATAGACGTTGTATATACATTTTCAGGGAGATCAACGGCGTGTCGGGTGAGAGTTCCGGTCGAATTGGCAGGGTTGGGCGGTCGAAACGCCCCAAATTCCGGTCGTTTTGCGCAAACCCGAGGCCGAAGTGACCACAGGACGCGGAGGCGGACGGGCACAGGCCGCGTTTCGACCGGTATTCGGGTCGGAACGACCGACAAGAACGACCAATTCCCGCATTGCCCCGGTTGCTTGCCGGTTCCGGGCTGGCCCCCGCCATCGACAGGCCGCCATTTTCAGTTCCGCACTCCCTCGACGGACGCCGCGACAGGGTCACGGCATGGACCGCCCACAGAGCGCAGAGGCACCTTGTTCCGAGCCTCTGGCGCGGAACCGACCTTGGTGGTCGGAACAGCGAACGGCGGGAAAGAGTCCATTGTGACCGATGCTGCGGTCAGCGCGAACAGGGAGTTTGACGACCTTGCGATCATCCGACGAATTTGATCGGATGTCCGATAGGGAGACGTTGGTCGGATTGAGCCGCTTCGCTGGCGCAGCATCATCATTCAAACCGGAAGCTGCCATTCGTGGTCGGTGCGACCAAGGACCGGGAAGAGCCCATTGTGACGGATGCTGCGGTCAGCGCGAACTGGGGGGTGCCGACTGTGCAGTCACTCAGCGTAAAAACTCAGATGACCGCTTCGAGACCAACTTCCCCTACCTATAAGGAAGGTCACCGAATTGCGCGACTTTCGGTTTCCTCGCTCGCCTGCTACATCACTCCAAGAGCTTCTCAAAGAGATCATGTGATGGCGTTTGTCTACATAAATCATGGGTCTGAAAGACCGGACGTGAAAATCGGATCGCACGAAGGCGACGATCCGGACGCTCGGCGTCGAAGCTACAGTCGTGAACGCGGCGTAGCGCACGAAGAGCAAATCGTGATTGCTGTGCCTGATGGATATGCCGAGGATGTTGAGAGGCACGTTCATAGGGTTCTTGCCGACAAGCGCGTATCAAACAATACTGAGCTCTTTTTCGTGGCTCCAGATGAGGCTGAAAAATGCGTCCGGGATGCGCTCAGGTTCCTTTTGAAAGTGGCCGACGTGGATTTGCCCGACTTGAATGTCGAGCGGCGTTCAGTGAGCGAGGCATCAAGCAAAGTGGCCAGAAAATCGGTCAAACGGTCAACTAGTATACCAACGTGGGATCTTGAAGTATTTGACCCTCCAGCAAACCCTCCAGCCTATAACTGGACAGATCGGCATCTAAGCGACACCGAACTCAAAGAGCATTTCATTGAGATCACTCAAGGCATGGCGCACCCACCCAGAAACAGAAAAAGCCGCTGTCTCTTTCAAGCGTGGAACAGAAATGGTCTCGTAGCAAGGTATCTCGTGGCATTTCAATTGTTGGGTGAGGCAGGCAGGTCAAATACAAGCCACCGAGAGCATTTGGCTTTTTTTGCAAAACACATCCTTGTTCCTCGATGGCCGTCTACAGGTGAATACGATGCCGCATGTGAGGAACTGGAGGCCAAAATCGTTCAGCTAGAGCACCAACACGAAAAAGACTTTGCGAATCTCGTCACACGATCTTCATAGGCTTCTCGCTCGTGGCGCTGGCGAGAGCGTTCGCATAGCGGACATTGCCCGAAGGCGATGCGATGATGGGATTGCGCAGGTTACCGTCGTTCGAGGTGTCGGGCGAAAGGTCCGCTTTGTCCGCTGTTTTGACCTTGGCGCGTTTCATCGCGAACGTCTGGTACTCACCTGCCTTGCCAGATGCAAAGCGAGTTAGGCCGGAAATACTGCAGTTGTTGGCCTATCGCGAAACTGGTTGTGGCAATTCGAGCACGTTCAAATGTCCCTGAACCACGCCACTTGCCCCGTCTCGCAACGAGGAGTACGTGCCGCGCAGCGAGAGGCAATCCGCCTTTTGTAATGGAGATTTTATGCAAGAGTCCCGGGCCTGACGCCCGTTCCTGACCAACCAGGCTTCAGGAACACCAGTTACGACAAGGACACTCACGCGAAGGGCTGAGTGATCCCGTTTCTGTACTCTCATGAAATCGAGACACTCCGTTGAATATCTCAAAGCACGAACAGCGTGTTTTGCATGAACTCGCCCTCGGTGGAGCCATCCACCACGAACGGTGCGAGAACGGCAAGATACGCGACATCACCTGCTACACGCGTGAAGGTCATGTCCTGACAGACTGCACGCTTGACGTGTTCCAACGTCTTTGGAGACGCCGCCTTATCCGCTCGCAGAACGGACGCCCCTATCGCGCATCGCCGCTGGGCATCAAATCTGTCCGCGCGCAACTCAACCAACGATAACAAGGTTCAAGACAATGACAGACATCAATCAATCAATCCGCCCATACCACGCTGACGACATCGAACCCGTGATTGCCATCTGGCAAAGGGCCAATGCCATCGCGCATCCATTTCTCGCCCCGGACTTCGTAGCCGAGGTGCACCAGGCGATGCGCGACATCTACCTTCCCAATGCGGAAACCTACGTGTTGGAGGAAGATGGGAGGGTTATCGGTTTCATCGCTCTTCTCGGCAATGAAATCGGCGGCCTGTTTCTCGACCCGGCAGTGCACGGGAAGGGATATGGCAAGGCACTTGTGGATCACGCCTTTGCCCTCAAGGGGCCGCTGAAGGTGGAGGTCTTTCGCGACAACAAAATCGGGCGTCCGTTCTATGAACGCTATGGTTTCGAGTTCGTGGAGGACGAACTGCACGAACCTTCCGGTCAAGTGAACCGCAAGATGGCAATGCCCGGGGCCTGACACGGCCTGACAATGCCCGCTCCGCGATTGAGGGGCGGGCAAATTGGGTGTCGGTGAAATGCTACCCAACGGCGGCAATGCGCAGCAGGTTACCGTCGTTCGAGGTGTCGGGCGGAAGGTCCGCACCCGATGCTTTGTGTCGACTGCCGCCGGGGGGGGGCCTTGCCAAGCTGGGTGTCCCTGTCGGTCATCGCCATTCCCACGGGATGGCGACAGCGGCAGATGGAGGCAGGCAGGCCCAAGCGACACGGCTGGCTTGAATCGACCGGGGCGCCGGCAGAGGCTGGGGGCGGGCGACTCATGCGGGGGGCTTGGGATGGACTGGAAGTCGAAGCGGCGGGAATTGCAGGGGGTGAACGGGGCGCTTGGGGTGGTGGCCGGGCTGGGAGGCTATGTCGGCCATCTGTATTCTTATGGGATGGCGACGTTCCTGATGTTCGGGATCTGGATCCTGGGCGCGACGGTGATCAACCTGCTGACCGACCCGCCGGAGTAACGCTGGCCTGAAACGACAATGGGCAGCCGCGGGGCTGCCCATCAGGGTGTGCGCTGTCGGGCGCTGGAGGGGGACGCGGGGCGCGCGCCGGGGCTCGGCCGCATCCCGTCAGCCACCGTAGACGGCGGTGCGGGCGAGTTTTTCAGCGGCGGCGCGGTCGATATCCAGGTCGAGGGCGACGTCGGGGGACATGGCGCGCAGTTCGCGCAGGGTGCGGCGGTAGCTGGCGCGTTTGGCGGCGGTGGCGCGGATGGCGGTGATCAGGGTCATGTGTGTGTCTCCGGTCTGGTGTCTGTCGGGGTGTTTCCGATGACTTGAACATAGGCGCCCTGTTAGCGCTAAACCACTGTTGAGCCGGACTGCCCGCCATGCATTTGCTGCATCGCGGCACGAGGGCGCCGGACCAGAGGCGGCGCGTTTTGGTCGGCGCGTCTGCGCAATTGCACCCGGAGCGGTGCTCGCCTATATCGCCTGCATGCTGGACACCGCCTCAAATCGCCCCGACCTGCCGCCCGAGATTGCCCGTCGCCGGACATTCGCGATCATTTCGCACCCCGACGCCGGCAAGACGACGCTGACGGAAAAGTTCCTGTTGTATGGCGGCGCCATCCAGATGGCCGGACAGGTGCGCGCCAAGGGCGAGGCGCGGCGGACGCGGTCGGACTTCATGCAGATGGAGAAGGACCGGGGGATCTCGGTGTCGGCCTCGGCGATGTCGTTCGATTTTGGCGATTTCCGGTTCAACCTGGTGGACACGCCCGGCCACTCGGATTTTTCCGAGGATACCTATCGCACGCTGACGGCGGTGGATGCCGCGGTGATGGTGATCGACGGCGCCAAGGGCGTGGAGAGCCAGACGCGCAAGCTGTTCGAGGTGTGCCGGCTGCGAGACCTGCCGATCCTGACGTTCTGCAACAAGATGGACCGCGAGAGCCGCGACACGTTCGATATCATCGACGAGATCCAGGAGAACCTGGCGATCGACGTGACGCCGGCCAGCTGGCCGATCGGCCAGGGGCGGGATTTCATCGGCTGCTATGACATCCTGCGCGACCGGCTGGAGCTGATGGACCGCGCGGATCGCAACAAGGTGGCCGAAAGCATCAAGATCGACGGGCTGGACGACCCGAGGCTGCGCGAGCATGTGCCCGCGCACCTGCTGGAGACGCTGCTGGAAGAGCTGGAGATGGCGCGCGAGCTGCTGCCCAGACTGGACCCGCAATCGGTGCTGGAGGGGCACATGTCGCCGATCTGGTTCGGGTCGGCGATCAATTCGTTCGGGGTGAAGGAGCTGATGGACGGCATCGGCGCCTTTGGGCCGGAGCCGCAGGTGCAGCGGGCGACGCCGCGCGCGATTGCCCCCGAGGAGACCAACGTCACCGGGTTCGTGTTCAAGGTGCAGGCCAACATGGACCCCAAGCACCGCGACCGGGTGGCGTTTCTGCGGGTGGCGTCGGGGCATTTCCGGCGCGGCATGAAGCTGACGCATGTGCGGACGAAAAAGCCGATGGCGGTGAGCAACCCGGTGCTGTTCCTGGCCTCGGACCGGGAGCTGGCCGAGGAGGCCTGGGCCGGCGACATCATCGGCATTCCCAACCACGGCCAGCTGCGGATCGGCGACACGCTGACCGAGGGCGAGGCGCTGCGGGTGACGGGCATTCCGTCATTTGCGCCGGAGCTGTTGCAGACCTGCCGGGCGGGCGACCCGATGAAGGCCAAGCACCTGGAAAAGGCGCTGATGCAGTTTGCCGAGGAAGGCGCGGCCAAGGTGTTCAAGCCGGTGATCAGCTCGGGCTTCATCGTCGGCGTGGTCGGGCAGTTGCAGTTCGAGGTGCTGGCCAGCCGGATCGAGCAGGAATACGGGCTGCCGGTGCGGTTCGAGCCGTCGCAGTTCACCTCGGCCCGCTGGGTGACCGGGCCCAAGGACAAGGTCGATGCCTTTGCCAATGCCAACAAGGGGCACATGGCGCAGGACAACGACGGCGACCTCGTCTACCTGACACGGCTGCAATGGGACATCGACCGGATCGAACGCGATTACCCGGACCTGACGCTGTCGGCGACCAAGGAAATGATGGTCTGAGACGGCGCGCGCGCTGGACGCCAGCGCCCGCCTGAGCGCCGCCCGAAGGGGCGGCGCGAGGCAGGAGGATTGCGCCGCAGGCGCGCCGCCGGATCCGGGAGGATCAGAACAGGAACAGATCCTCGGTGACATCGGCCATCGCGACACCGCGCAGTTCGATGGAGATGTCGGCCTTCTCGAAATCTCCGGTGTCCAGGAAGATCGTCGCGTCGCCATCGGCATCCGCCCCGATCACCAGCGCGTCGACCTGCACGCCGATGTCCTTGGCCACCTCGGTAAAGTCGAGCCGGTCGCGACTCGGGTCGAAATCCTGCACGATATCGCGCGAGATCGCCCCGCCCAGATCCCCCTGTTTCTGGCCGTCGCCGACCTTGTAGATCAGGACATCCGCGCCCGCGCCGGTCCAGATGAAGTTGGTGCCGGTGCCGCCAAAGATCTCGTCGTCATCCGCGCTGCCAAAGATGACCTCGTTCAGGTCCGCGCCATAGGTCGAAAAGATCGAGCGGTCGTCGCCGATGTCTCCGGTCACGGAATCGAGGAACATGAAGGTCATCGGTGCCCAATAGGCGCCGTTGAGCGACAGTTCCTCCACGAAGGTCTTGTCATGGGTGGCGGCGTTGAACATGTCTTCGACGGTCACATGGGCGCGGCTGCCTCCAGTCACCTCCATCACCATGTCGTCCCCCTCGCGGGTGAAGCGCAGCGCGGCAAGGGTTTCGAGGACCGAGCTGCCGGAGGGGCCGTAGAGCCCGCGCAGCTCGATGGTGTCATGCGTCGTCCAGGTGCCGGCCTCGCCCCATTCGGCAATCACGTCGCTGCCGGCGCTGGCGTCGTCGGCCTCCGGAAGCGAGATGGCGTAGATGTCTGCCCCGCGCCCGCCCATCAGCAGATCGTTGCCACGGCCACCGTCCAGCGTGTCGGTGCCGGTGCCGCCGAACAGCCGGTCGGTGCCACCGCCGCCGGTGATCCAGTCGGTGCCAGCGTTGCCACGCAGCACGTCCTTGCCCGCGCCGCCGTCGATCCAGTCGTTCCCCTTGCCCCCCAGCAGCGTGTCCTTGCCGTCGTCGCCATGGACCTTGTCATGGCCGCGCCCGCCCAGGATCCTGTCGTCGCCCGCGCCGCCAAAGCCGACATCGGCGCCATTGCCGAGGCGCAGGGCGTCCTGGCCGTCATTGCCGGTGACAAAGTCGTTGCCGGCGCCCGAGTCGAACACGTCATCGACCGCGCCACCGGCGAGGATGTCGGGCAGCGCCGAGCCCAGCGGCCCGGTGGCGAGGTGATAGAGCACGCCGCCCGCCGTCAGGGTCTCCACCCCGGTGCCGGCGTAGTGGTCGACGATCTCGATCTCGTAGGCCGGGCGCGCCACCTTGCGGAACCGGTAGGGGCGGTGCGGCAGGTGCAGGACAAGGTCGTCGCCGACCTGTTCGGCCGTGGCCCAACCCTGGTAGCCGAGGCTGGCGGACTGGTAGAGCGCGCCGGCGTTGACGATTTCATCGATCCCGCCATCCCTGCCCCGGTCGTCGATCACATAGGCGTGGATCGTGCCGCCCGACAGGTCATAGATATCGGCCCCGTCCAGCCCGACCAGCCGATCGACCTCTCCGGCGGCCTGCGTTCCCAGAGACTGGAACAGATCGTCGCCCAGGGTCCCGATCAGCTGCTCCGCAGCGGTTGTGCCGACAATCGTTCCCATGGGGTCTCCTCCAGACATGGCGCCCGGGGGCATGCCGCCCCGGTGCGCACCACGGTCGCCGCCATGCACCGTCCGGGCAATTCAACCGAGGTTTATTCCGGCCCCCTATACCCCCGGTTTATGCGGAACTCCGGCATCTTCCCCCGCAAACGGCGGAAAGGAGCCGGATTGCCCGCTGTTTTTGCCACTCTGGGGCCGGAGGTCGGGCGATCCGTTGACCCCCGGGGGAACCTGCGGTAAACGGCATCAAGTCTGCGAGCCGCGTGGACACGAGCCGCCGGGGCGTCTGAGTTTCACGTCCCATTCCATTGTGGCCCCAAAGGGTCACCAGAACTGGACGTACATGATAAAATTTTCCGACCTCAACCTGGGCCCCAAGGTCCTGAAAGCCATCGAAGAGACTGGCTATGACACGCCGACACCGATCCAGGCAGGCGCGATCCCGCCCGCCCTGGAAGGCAAGGACGTTCTGGGCATTGCCCAGACCGGCACGGGCAAGACCGCCGGCTTCACGCTGCCGATGATCACTTTGCTGGGCCGCGGACGCGCCCGCGCCCGGATGCCGCGCAGCCTTGTGCTGGCGCCGACGCGCGAACTGGCCGCACAGGTTGCCGAGAATTTCGAAGCCTATGCCAAGCACACCAAGCTGACCAAGGCGCTGCTGATCGGCGGCGTTTCCTTTGGCGAGCAGGACAAGCTGATCGACAAGGGTGTCGATGTGCTGATTGCGACGCCGGGCCGGTTGCTGGACCATTTCGAGCGCGGCAAGCTGTTGCTGACCGGTGTGCAGATCATGGTGGTCGACGAGGCCGACCGGATGCTGGACATGGGCTTCATCCCCGACATCGAGCGGATCTTCCAGCTGACGCCGTTCACCCGGCAGACGCTGTTTTTCTCCGCGACGATGCCGCCGGAGATCGAGCGGATCACCAACACCTTCCTGCACGCGCCGGTCAAGGTCGAGGTGGCCCGTCAGGCGACGGCCTCCGAGACCATCACCCAGGGGCTGGTGCAGTTCAAGCCGACCCGCCGCGACCGCACCGCGAGCGAAAAGCGCACCGTGTTGCGCGAGCTGATCAAGAGCGAGGGCGACAAGTTCCGCAACGCGATCATCTTCTGCAACCGCAAGGTCGATGTCGATGTCGTTGCCAAGTCGCTGAAGAAATCCGGTTTCAACGCCGAGCCGATCCACGGCGATCTGGACCAGTCGCACCGGACCCGGACGCTGGACGGTTTCCGGGATGGGTCGATCAAGCTGCTGGTGGCCTCGGATGTGGCGGCCCGCGGGCTGGACATTCCCAATGTCAGCCACGTGTTCAACTTCGACGTGCCCAACCATCCCGAGGATTACGTTCACCGGATCGGGCGCACCGGGCGGGCCGGGCGTGAAGGCGCGACCTTCATGATCGCGACCCCGGCCGACGACAAGTCGGTGGCGGCGATCGAGGCGCTGCTCGGCGTTTCCATCCCGCAGATCGGGGTGCCGGAGGTGACACGGACCGAGAGCCGCACCTCCTCCTCGCGCCGCCCGTCGGAGGCCAAATCCGCGGCCGCCAAGCCCACGGAGGCAAAGCCCGTCGACGCCGCACCCAAGGACACCAGGCCGGCAGAGGCAAAGCCCGTCCCGGTCAAGCCGACGGTCGCCGCCGAGCCGGAGAAACGTCCGGCCCGCGAGCCGCGTCCCGCACGGGAGCCGCGCCCGGCACGCGACGAACAGGGGTCTGGCAACCAGCGCCGCAACGCCCGTGGGCGCCGCGACGACCAGGTCGTCGGCATGGGCGACCACGTGCCGGATTTCATCCTGCGATCGTTTTCCTGATATCTCGGGCGCCCCCATCCGGGGCGCCCGACGATCTGCATCGGCGGTGCTGACCCTGTCGGGTCCTGCGGTGCGTGACGTGATTCTCTTTCATAAATCCCTTGGCTGGACCAGTGGGGGGCGCCTCCGCTGCGGAGGCCTGCGGCAGGGCGCCCGGTCCCCGCATCGTCACATTTGCGTAACTGATCCCGGCGGCGCCTGGCGCCTGCCCGCATGTCTCCTGCCGCATCGCCCCCCTGCCGCTTGCAGGCGGTCGTCCGCACCGGGCGACGGTCAGAGACCCGCGAGGAAATGGGGCGGGGTGATGCAAGCTGCGCGGGCCTATGCCGTGAGGGCACGCCGCCTGCCCCCGGAGCCGGCACGCCAACGGCGTGCCACGCCCAACGGGAGGCGCGCATCGTGATGCGCGGCCGACGGGCGGGAGCCCTTGGCCCCTGCCCACCGGAGAGACCCTGGCTCAGGCCAGACGCGAGATGACGACGGTGACTTCCGGCTTCTTGCCGATCTCCTCGACCGCGACCTGGCGGACGACCCGTCGCAGCCCGGAATCGAGCTTGTCGTCGTTCAGCAGCACCTTGTCGTCGGCGCGCGCCATGAACTGTGCCGCCTCGGCCTCGATCAGGTCCACCAGGGGCGACCGCGACCGACCGGTCTCAGCAAGCCCCATCACCTCGGCCCAGGGATCGCCGAGCGGTTCGTCATCGACATCGATGATCACCGTCAGCAGCACGTGGCCGTTCAGCGCCAGCCGGATGCGGTCGCGCACGACGCCATCCAGCGCGCCGATCTTGCGGGTGCCGTCCAGGTAGATCCGACCGGTCTCCACCTGTTCGACCACCACCGGGCTGTCGCCGGTCAGGTCCAGCATCGTGCCGTTCACCGCGATGATCGAGGCGATGCCCTTGGCTTCGGCGGCCTCGGCGTGGCGGCGCAGCATCCGGTGTTCGCCGTGCATCGGGATCACCATCTTCGGCTTCATCAGGTCGTGCAGCGCCTCCAGGTCGGGCCGGTTGGCGTGGCCCGAGACGTGGTAGAGGGTGGAGCTGTCATCGACGACGTTCACGTCCATCTCGGAAAACGCGTTCACGATCCGCAGCACCGAGCGTTCGTTGCCCGGGATCGTCTTGGACGAGAACAGGAAGGTGTCGCCGGCGGCGAGCTTCATTCCCAGGTACTTGCCCCGGCTGAGCTGGGCGGTGGCGGCGCGGCGTTCGCCCTGGCTGCCGGTCACGATCATCATCAGGTTGCCGCGCGGGACATCCTCGGCCTCTTCGTGGCTGATCACCGGCGGAAAATCGGTCAGCACGCCGGTTTCGACCGCCGCCGACACCATGCGCAGCATCGCCCGCCCCATCAGGCAGACCGAGCGGCCGGCGTCGCGGCCGGCCTCGGCCAGGGTCTTCACCCGCGCCACGTTGGAGGCGAAGGTCGTCGCCACCACCATGCCGTCGGCCTGGCGGACCAGGTCTGCGATGTTGTCGCCCAGGGTCGATTCGGAGCGGCCCGGCTGTTCGACGTGGATGTTGGTGCTGTCGCAGGTCAGCGCCTTGACCCCGGTCTTGCCGACCGAATGCCAGAGCTCGGCATCGAAGGCTTCGCCGACGATCGGCGCCGCGTCGAGCTTGAAGTCGCCGGTGTGCACGATGCGCCCCGCCGGGGTGTCGATCACCAGCGACGAGCTTTCGGGAATGGAATGCGACACCGGCAGGAAGGACACCGAGAACGGGCCCGCCTCGACCGTGTCGGGATAGGCCTCGACGACCTCGATCTGCGCGGGGTCGGCACCGTGCTCTTCCATCTTGCGGCGGGCAAGGTGGCCGGTGAACTTGCGGCAATAGACCGGCACGCGCAGGTCGTTCCAGAAATGTCCGATGCCGCCGATGTGGTCTTCGTGGCCGTGGGTGACGAAGATCGCCTCCAGCCGGTCGGCCCGTTCGATCAGCCAGGACATGTCGGGAAAGATCAGGTCGACGCCGGGCGTCGTGTCCATGTCCGGGAAGGTCACGCCGAGATCGACGAGGATCAGGCGTTCCTTGCCGGGACGGCCCCAGCCATAGACATAGGCGTTCATTCCAACTTCACCGGCCCCACCGAGGGGAAGGTAGATCAGTCGTTCGGCACCGCTCATTCTTGATTTTCCTTGTTATAGCGATGGATGACCGTCAGCCCATGCATCGTCAGATCGTCTTCGATATGGTCGAACAACACATCACCCTGGCTGAACAGAGGTGCAAGCCCCCCCGTGCCGATTATCTTCATCGGACGTTCGCGTTCGGCCAGAATCCTGTCGCAAATGCCCCGCACCAGCCCGACATAGCCCCAGAACACCCCTGACTGCATGCAGGCGACCGTGTTGGTGCCGATCACCTGCGCCGGTTTTGTGATGTCGACATGTGGCAGCGCGGCGGCGGCGAGGTGCAGCGCTTCGAGGCTGAGGTTCACCCCCGGGGCGATCACGCCGCCGATATAGTTGCCGTCGCGGGAGACCACGTCAAAGGTCGTGGCGGTGCCGAAATCCACCACCACGATGTCGCCGCCATGGCGGTCGAAGGCACCGGCGGTGTTGACGAGGCGGTCGGGGCCGACCTGCGCCGGCTGATCGACCCGCGGCGGGTGCGGCAGCAGGCAGTCCGGCTTGCCCACCACCAGCGGGCGGCAGTTGAAATAGCGGTCGGCCAGCACCCGCAGGTTGAACACCACCCGGGGCACCGTCGACGAGATGATCACCTCGTCGATGTCGACCGGCAGGCCGTGGTGCTGCATCAGGGTCGAGAACCAGACGAAGTACTGGTCGCCGGTGCGCTGGTGTTCGGTTGCCGTGCGCAGCGTGGTGACGAAGCGGCCGCCGTCCCAGACGGAGAACACGGTATTGGTATTTCCGGTGTCGATGCAGAGCAGCATGACGGCCCCTTTTGCGGTCAGTGAAAAAAGACGTCGGCGGCCGCAATGCTACGCCGCCCCGTCGCGGTGGCAAGCACCAGATTGCCCGAGGCGTCCACCGTCTCGAAGGTTCCGGTGATCTCTTCCCGGGCCATCCGGGCCACGATGACCTCGCCCAGGCGGGCGGCGCGGGCCAGCCACGCCGCCCGGATCGGGGCAAACCCCTGGGTTGTGAGCTGCTGCTCGTAGCGGGCAAAGGCCGGGGCGAGCGCGTCGAGGAAGGTTTCCGGATCGACCGCGGCGCCGACCTCGGACAGCAGCGACACCGGGCGCAGGGCGCGGTCCTCGACCTGCGAGGCGTCGGGCGCGGAGGCGAGGTTCACCCCGATGCCGATCGACAGATAGGTGAGGGCACCGCCCTGCCCGGCCGATTCCAGCAGGATGCCCGCGACCTTGCCGCCGTTCAGCAGCACGTCGTTGGGCCATTTCAGGGCAAAGGGTTCGGTGCGCCCGGACACGGCGACCATGGCGTCGTAGAGCGCCAGCGAGGCTACGAAGCTGCGCAGCGCGGCAAGCTGGGCGCCGTGGGTCGGTTGCATCACCAGCGTGGCGGCGAAGTTGCCCCTGGGGTTGGACCAGGCGCGCCCGCGGCGTCCGCGGGCGGCTGTCTGGTCAAGTGCCAGCACCCAGGTGGGGCCGGTCAGGGTTGGCACGCGGCGGGCGGCCTCGGCCATGGTGCTGTCGACCTGCGGCAGCACCACCCGGTGGTAGCCGGCGGGCCAGCCCTCAGTTGACGACAAGAGAGGCCGCCGCACTGGCGGCAAGGCCATCGACGCCGAACAGGTTGATCACCCCCAGCACCATGATCGCGGCCGAGCCCATCAGCACCGACACCTGCACCGCACTCATCGTGCCGTCCACGGTGTCCGCCTCGGGATCGCCGAAATACATGAAATAGACCAGCCGCAGGTAGTAGAAGGCGCCGATGACGGAGGCCACGGCCCCGGCCAGTGCCAGCCAGCCAAGGCCCGCATCCAGCGCGGCGGTCAGCACCGCGAACTTGCCGAAGAAGCCCACCAGCGGCGGCACACCGGCCAGCGAGAACAGCAGCACCATCAGGGCCAGCGCCTTGAGCGGCTCCTTGCGGGACAGCATGTTGAAGCCTTCGATCCGGGTCACGTGCTGGCCATCGCGTTCCATCGACAGGATGAAGGCGAATGTACCGATGTTCATGGTGACGTAGATCGCCATGTAGATCAGCATCGCCTCGACGCCCCGCTCGGTGCCGGCGGCCAGGCCGACCAGCGCAAAGCCCATGTGGGCGATCGACGAATAGGCCATCAGGCGCTTGATGTCGTGCTGGCCGATCGCGGCGATGGAGCCGAGGTACATCGACAGCACCGCCAGGAGCGCGGCAATCTGCTGCCAGTCGGCCACGGCGTCGCCGAAGGCGTCGAACATGATGCGGGCGAACATCGCCATGGCGGCCATTTTGGGCGCGGTGGCAAAGAAGCTGGTCACCGGGGTCGGCGATCCCTCGTAGACGTCCGGGGTCCACATGTGGAAGGGCACGGCGGAGATCTTGAAGGCCAGGCCGGCCATCAGGAAGGTCAGCCCGAGCAGCAGGCCAAAGCCCACGTGGCCTTCGGAGGCGGCGGCAAAGATCGCCTTGAACTCGGTGCTGCCGGCGTAGCCATAGGTGAGCGAGGCCCCGTAGAGCAGCAGGCCGGAACTGAGCGCGCCGAGGGTGAAGTATTTCAGGCCGGCCTCGGTCGCCCGCAGGCTGTCGCGGCGGATGGCGGCGATGACGTAGAGCGCCAGCGACTGCAGTTCGAGACCCATGTAGAGGGCGATCAGGTCACCGGCGGAGACCATGACCATCATCCCGATGACGGCCAGCGTCACGAGGATCGGGTATTCGAAGAGCAGCGCCTTGCGCCGCGAGAAGAAGCCTTCGGAGAGCACCAGCACAATCGCCGCGGACACGAGGATCACCACCTTGGCAAAGCGGCCAAAGCTGTCGTCGACGAACATGCCGTCAAAGGCGACCCGGGTGACGCCGCTGCCGAGGCCGATCCACAGCGCGACGGCGACAAGCACGGCCGCCGTGACCCAGGTGACCGCCGCAGCGATGGTATCCTTGCCGGTCCAGACCGCGAAGAGCAGCGCCGCCATCGCGTAGAGGGCGAGGAAGATCTCGGGCAGGATGATTGCGAGGTCAGCAGACATCATCTCAGTGGTCTCCGGACTGGGCCAGCTGGGTTGCGGGCTCGAAGTCATTCAGTGCGATTTCATATTGGCCGATCAGTGCCTCGACCGAGGGGCCGATGATGTCGGTGATGAGCGCGGGGTAGACCCCAAGCAGCAGGGTCATGACGACCAGCGGGGCAAAGATCGCCTTTTCGCGGGAGGTCATGTCGGTGATGGTCTTCAGGCTTTCCTTGATCAGCTGGCCCAGCATGACCCGGCGGAAGAGCCAGAGCCCGTAGCCGGCCGACAGGATCACGCCCGCGGTCGCGACCACGGCCACCCAGGTGTTGACCTGGAAGATCGCCATCAGGGTCAGGAATTCGCCGACAAATCCGCTGGTGCCCGGCAGGCCGACGTTGGCCATAGTGAAGAGCAGGAAGATCAACCCGTAGACCGGCATCCGCACGATCAGGCCGCCGTAGGCGTCGATCTCGCGGGTGTGCATCCGGTCATAGACCACCCCGACCACGAGGAAGAGCGCGGCGGAGACAAAGCCGTGGCTGAGCATCTGAAAGATGGCGCCGTCGAGCCCCTGCTGGTTGACCGAGAAGATGCCCATGGTGACGTAGCCCATGTGGGCGACGGAGCTGTAGGCGATCAGTTTCTTCATGTCGTCCTGCGCCAGCGCCACCAGCGAGGCATAGACGATGGCGATGGCCGACATCCACAGCACCAGCGGCGCCATGACATCTGCCCCCACCGGGAACATCGGCAGGCTGAACCGCAGGAAGCCGTAGCCGCCCATCTTCAGCAGCACCGCGGCCAGAACGACAGAGCCGGCGGTTGGCGCCTGAACGTGGGCGTCGGGCAACCAGGTGTGCACCGGCCACATCGGCATCTTCACCGCGAAGCTGGCGAAGAAAGCGAGGAACAGCAGCGTCTGCAGGCCGCCGACGATCTTGATCCCGAGGATCGAGAAGCTCTCGGTGCCGAAGGTGTGGGCCATCAGGGTCGGAATGTCGGTGGTGCCGGCATCCACGTACATGGCGATCATCGCCACCAGCATCAGCAGCGAGCCGAAGAAGGTGTAGAGGAAGAACTTGAAGGCCGCGTAGATCCGCTCCTTGCCACCCCAGATGCCGATGATCAGGAACATCGGGATCAGGCCGGCCTCGAAGAAGACGTAGAACAGCACCATGTCGAGCGCGGTGAACACGCCCAGCATCAGCGATTCCAGCACCAGGAAGGCGATCATGTATTCCTTCACCCGGTGGGTGACGGGCCAGCAGGCCGCGATGGTCAGCGGCATCAGGAAGGTCGTGAGCATGACGAACAGGATCGAGATCCCGTCGACGCCCATCTTGTAGTTCAGGCCCATCAGCCACTCGCGGTCCTCGACGAACTGGAAGTCCGTGTTGGAGGCATCGAAGCCGGCCAGCAGGAACAGCGAGATGAACAGCGTCGCCGTGGTGGCGATCAGCGCCAGCCACTTGGCGTTGCGCTGCGCCGCCTCGTCTTCTCCGCGCAGGAAGAAGGCCAGGATCAGGGCCGCGATCAGCGGCAGGAAGATGATGATCGAGATTAGGTTTTGCATCTGCTCAGTTCCCCGCGATCGTCATCCAGGTCACCAGGACGACGATGCCCAGTACCATGGCCGCGGCGTAGGTGAAGATGTATCCGCTCTGCGCGCGTCCGGCGAGCCGCGTGAAATACGGGATGATCCCCATGGCCAGACCGTTGATGCCACCGTCGATCACCGTCCCGTCGCCCTTCTTCCACAGGAAGCGGCCGAGGGCACGGGCCGGTTTCACGAAGATCGCATCGTAGATCTCGTCGAAGTACCACTTGTTCAGCAGGAACTGGTACAGGGGCTTCTGGTTCTCGGCCAGCTTGCCCGGAAGGTCGGGGCGCCGGATGTAGAACTGGAAGGCCAGTCCGAAGCCGATCAGCATGGCGATGAAGGGGCTGACCTTGACCCAGACCGGAGAGGCGTGGGCATCGTCCAGCACGTGGTTGTCGGGGCCGAAGAACAGCGCACCGTCGCCCGGCTTGCCGCCAAAGGCCGCGTGATGCTCGCCCTCGACCGCGTGGTCGGTGGCAGCGTCGGCGGCATGGGCGGTGTCGGTGGCATGGGCGTCGGCGGATTCGGTGGCGTGGGCCGTTGCGGCGTCATCGCCGTGTTCGGCCTGTGCCGTGCCGTCCGCCATGTGTGCCTCGTGGGTCGCGTCGGTGTGACCTTCCATCGAGGCCTCGGCGTGAACCTCGCCCTTGAGCGGAATGCCGTAGAACTTGGCGACCTGGTCGGTGTGCCCGAAGAAGGAGCCGTACCAGAGCATGCCCGAGAACACCGCACCGAAGGCCAGGGCAACCAGCGGGATCAACATGACCGGCGGGCTTTCATGCGCATTCTCGTGGGTGTGCTTGTCCCCGCGCGGCTTGCCGTGGAAGGTCATGAACATCAGCCGCCAGGAGTAGAACGAGGTCATCAGCGCCGCGATCACCAGCATCCAGAAGCCATAGGACGAGGCGGTCGTGCCACCGGCCCAGGCGCTCTCGATGATGGCATCCTTGGACAGGAAGCCGGCAAAGCCGATCGAGGTCAGCGGGATGCCGACACCGGTGATGGCCAGCGTGCCGATCATCATGATCCAGTAGGTGACCGGGAACTTGTCCTTGAGGCCGCCGTAGTTCCGCATGTCCTGCTCGTGGTGCATGCCGTGGATCACCGAGCCGGCGCCAAGGAACAGCATCGCCTTGAAGAAGGCGTGGGTCAGCAGGTGGAACATGGCCGCGGAGTACATGCCGACGCCCGCGGCAACGAACATGTAGCCGAGCTGTGAACAGGTCGAATAGGCGATGACGCGCTTGATGTCGTTCTGCACCAGGCCGACGGTGGCGGCAAAGAAGGCCGTCGTCGCACCGATGTAGACGATGAAGGTGGTCGCGCCGGGCGCGTATTCCATCAACGGCGACATCCGGCAGACCAGGAAGACACCGGCGGTGACCATGGTCGCGGCGTGGATCAGGGCCGACACCGGGGTCGGGCCTTCCATCGCGTCGGGCAGCCAGGTGTGCAGGAACAGTTGCGCCGACTTGCCCATCGCGCCGATGAACAGCAGGAAGGCCAGCAGGTTGGCGGCGTTCCAGTCACGCCAGAGGAAGGAGATTTCGGTTTCGGCCAGCCGGGGTGCGGCGGCGAAGATGTCGTTGAGCGCCACCGAGTCGACCATGAAGAACAGGCCGGCAATGCCGAGGGCAAAGCCGAAGTCCCCCACGCGGTTGACGATGAAGGCCTTCATCGAGGCCGCGCCGGCGCTCTCTTTCTTGTAGTAGAAGCCGATCAGCAGGTAGGAGGCCAGGCCGACGCCCTCCC
Source organism: uncultured Tropicimonas sp. (assembly GCA_947495685.1). GTDB lineage: Bacteria > Pseudomonadota > Alphaproteobacteria > Rhodobacterales > Rhodobacteraceae > Tropicimonas. Next base: position 136,773 of record CANLZY010000008.1, on the reverse strand, counting down.
AGCCGAAGAACATCTGCACCAGGTTGTCCGCGGTGACCAGCGCCAGCATGGTGAAGGTGAAGAAGGACAGTTGGGCAAAGAAGCGCGCCCGGTAGGGCTCGTCCTTGGGAAAGGCGTGGTCATTGGCCATGTAGCCAAAGCTGTAGAGGTGCACGAAGGCCGAGACCGTGGTGACCACCACCAGCATGATCGCCGTCAGCCGGTCCATCCGGATGGCCCAGTCCGCCACCAGCGAGCCGCTGTCGATCCAGCGCATCAGGAAGATGCGCTCGGTCACGCCGTCATGGGTGAAGAACACGATCCAGCTGAGGAAGAAGGACAGGAACAGCAGCCCCGTCGCGGTGATCTGGCCGGCCTTTTCGCCGATGATCCGCCAGCCGAAACCGCAGATGATCGCGCCGATCAGGGGGGCAAACAGGATGATGGTTGCCATGTGCCTCAGCCCTTCATGTTGTTGACGTCTTCCACCGCGATCGTGCCACGGTTGCGGAAGAAGCAGACGAGGATTGCAAGACCGATGGCGGCCTCGGCGGCGGCCACGGTCATCACGAAGAGCGTGAAGACCTGCCCCGTCAGATCGCCCAGATAGGCCGAGAAGGCGACAAGGTTGATGTTGACCGACAGCAGCACCAGCTCGATGGACATCAAGATGATGATAACGTTCTTCCGGTTCAGGAAGATGCCGAAAATGCCGATGACGAACAGCGCCGCCGCGACAGCCAGGTAGTGTTCCAGTTCGACCATGTGCGGTCCCTCAGTTCTTGTCCTCGCCCGGGGGGCGGTGCGGTGCGCCCTTGCTGGACGCTTCGTTCGTGCGAAGGTCCCGGGGTCGCCCCCCGGACCGTAAGACCGGTCAGAGGCTCAGAGCCCCTGCCCCGGCTTGATGTCCTTCAGTTCCATCGACTTGGCCGGATCGCGGTACATCTGGGTCAGGATGTCCTGACGCTTGATGTCCCGGCGATGGCGCATCGTCAGGACGATGGCGCCGATCATGGCCACCAGCAGGATCAGGCCCGCCAATTGGAACAGCAGGAAATACTTGTCAAAGAGCACCAGCCCGAGCGCCGCGGTGTTGTGCGTGCCAGCACCCTCCGGGGTGCCCATCGGGGAGTCGAGCATATGGACGCCGCCGCCGATCTCCCAGGTGCCGAAGGCCATCGCCAGCTGCATCAGCAGCACCAGCCCGATCAGGGCGGCCAGCGGCAGGAAGCGCGCCATCTCGGCGCGAAGCTCGGCAAAGTCGACGTCGAGCATCATCACCACGAAGAGGAACAGCACCATGACCGCGCCGATGTAGACGATCAGCAGCAGCATGGCGACGAATTCCGCCCCCAGCAGCACCATCAGCCCGGCGCCGGACAGGAACGACAGGATCATCCACAGAACCGAGTGCACCGGGCTTCTGGAGATGACCGTGAACATGCCACCGACGATCAGCGGGATGGCAAAGAGGAAAAATGTGAAATCATAGACGCTCACGTTAGCTGCCTTCCTCGTGCTCGGCGATGACGGCCTGCGCCAGTTGCATCGCCTGTGTCATTGCCGGTACCCCACCAAAAACGGACATCTGGCCGATGACCTCGGCGATCTCCTGCGGTGTGGCGCCCGCTTCCAGCGCGTGCCGGACCGTCACCTTGATCTGGTCGTCCAGTTGCGCGCCCTGCGCCACCAGCGCGGCCAGGGTCACGAACAGGCGCGTCTTGGCATCCAGCCCGCCGGGGTTGAACGTCTTGCCGAAGGACATCTCCATGAATTCCTTCGGCATGGTCGGCATCATCGCGGCAAAGTCCGGCATCTGGAACTTTTCCAGCGCCGGGTTCATGGACTTGGCCATGTCCTGCGACTGCTCCATCATGGACTGAAAGAGGGCGTTGAAGTCGGTCATCGGTACGGCGCATCCAGTTCAAGATTGCGGGCGATCTCGGCTTCCCAGCGTTCGCCGTTTTCCAGGAGCTTCTCCTTGTTGAAGTAGAGCTCCTCACGGGTCTCGGTCGAGAACTCGAAGTTCGGCCCCTCGACGATCGCGTCCACCGGGCAGGCTTCCTGACAGAAGCCGCAGTAGATGCACTTGGTCATGTCGATGTCGTAGCGCGTCGTGCGGCGCGAGCCGTCGTCGCGGGGTTCTGCGTCGATCACGATGGCCTGCGCCGGGCAGATCGCTTCGCACAGCTTGCAGGCAATGCAGCGTTCTTCGCCGTTGGGATAGCGGCGCAGCGCATGTTCGCCGCGGAACCTCGGGCTCAGCTCGCCCTTTTCGTGCGGGTAGTTCAGCGTCGCCTTCGGCGCCATGAAGTATTTCATGCCCAGCTGGAACCCTTTCAGGATGTCCAGCATGAAGAAATACTTTGTGGCACGGGTCCAGTCCATGGTGGTCATCGATCAGCCTCCAATCGCCCAGCGAGCCCAGAAGCTGCCAAGGATTTCGAATTTTGCCATGAAGGCGATGAACACGACCCAGCCGAGCGACATGGGCAGGAAGACCTTCCAGCCGATCCGCATCAGCTGGTCGTAGCGGTAGCGCGGCACGATGGCCTTCACCATGGCGAAGATGAAGAAGAAGAAGCACATCTTGCCGATCATCCACAGCACGCCGTCCGGCAGGCCCGGGATCGGCGACAGCCAGCCGCCGAAGAACAGCAGCGTGATCAGCGCGCACATCAGCACGATCGCGATCAGTTCGCCCATCATGTAGAGCAGGAAGGGCGTGGAGGAGTATTCGACCTGGTAGCCGGCAACCAGTTCCGATTCCGCTTCGGGAAGATCGAAGGGCGGGCGGTTGGTCTCGGCCAGGGCGGAGATGAAGAACAGGAAGACCATCGGGAAGTGCGGCAGCCAGTACCAGTTGAAGAAGCCGAAGCTGCCGTCCTGGGCGCGCACGATGTCGGTAAAGTTCATCGATCCGGTGGAGATGATGACGCCGATGATGATCAGGCCGATGGACACCTCGTAGGAGATCATCTGTGCCGCGGAGCGCAGCGCCCCGAGGAACGGGTATTTGGAGTTTGACGCCCAACCGCCCATGATCACGCCGTACACCTCGAGCGAGGACATGGCGAAGACATAGAGGATGGCGACGTTCAGGTTGGCGATGGCCCAGCCGTCCCCGAAGGGGATCACGACCCAGGCGATCAGCGCCAGCACGAAGGAGATCATCGGCGCCAGGAAGAACACCACCTTGTCGGCGCCCGAGGGCACGACGATTTCCTTGGCGATATACTTCAGGAAGTCGGCAAAGCTCTGCAACAGGCCGAAGACGCCAACGACGTTCGGGCCCCGGCGCATCTGTACCGCCGCCCAGACTTTCCGGTCGGCGTACATCAGGAAGGCGAGGGTGACAAAAAGGATCGTCACAAACAGCAGGATCTGTGCTGTCACAAGCACGACGATCCCGAGATTCGTTTGCAGAAATTCAGCCATGGTGCCTCATCTTCCTCAGACCGTAGGTATGCCCCGCGCGGTGCAATCATCGACCGTCACTTCGGCGTCGATTGTCTGCAAACCCTGCGGGAGCGCTGGCGAGACCGTGTAAACCGCATCCGCGCGCCAAACGCCAGACTCTTGTGCCACTCTTGTGCGCACATGTCGCGCAAAGCCGTAGCCCCGTATCAACGTGTATTGCGCCGCCGCGCATCGGGCGTATTCGACGACATCCTCGCCGTCGCGCGCACCCGTCATTTCGACAACGAACCCAACGAGATCCCCGTCCAGAAGACGGGTCTCGATTCCCCGGTAGACAGGGTCAAACGGAAGATCCCCCCGCGCGACCTGCTCCCCCGGGGTGCATCCGCCAAGAGCGGCGAGCGTCATCGCCACCCCCGCTGTTCGCTGCCACATTCGATCACTCCGCAGCCAGCGGAGCCGCAGCACGGGCCCTTGCCTGTGCCGACAGCTCTGCCATCAGCTGGCTGGCGCGCGCGACCGGGTTGGTCAGGTAGAAATCCTTGACCGCGAGTCGGAAGGTGGCGTCGCCAAGGCTGTCCTGTTCGAGCGCCGCACCATCGTTGGCCGGCACCACGTCGAGGGCGCCAAGGTGCGGATGCAGGGCAAGGATCGCCTTGCGCAGCGCCGGGAGGCTGTCCCAGGGCTGAGTCGCGTCCAGTTCGGACGAAAGCGCCCGCAGGATGGCCCAGTTTTCCTTGGCCTCGCCCGGCGGGAAGCTGGCGCGCAGGGCCAGTTGCGGCCGACCCTCGGTGTTCACGAACAGGCCCTGTTCCTCGACCCAGGCCGCGCCCGGCAGGATCACGTCGGCGCGGTGCGCCCCGCGATCGCCATGGCTGCCCTGGTAGATGACGAACGGTCCGGCGGCGATGTCGACCTCGTCGGCGCCCAGGTTGTAGATCACCTCGGCCCCGTCGATGGCGGCGTCCATACCACCCTCGGTAACCGCGCCCACATCCATCGCGCCGACACGGGCCGCGGCGGTGTGCAGGATCATCAGCTTGCTGTCGGTCTCGGCACAGATCTTCTGCGCTGCGGCCAGAACCGCCGAGCCGTCGGCCTCGGACAGCGCCCCCTGACCAACGATCACGATCGAGGCCTTGCCGCGAATCTCGTCGGACCCGCCCATGTCCACGACCTCCTGAAGGGCCGCGCGGTCGTTGCCGACGTGATAGTATTCGTACGTCAGGTCGACGGGCTGCCCGACCAGGGCGACCTCGCACCCGGCAATCCAGGCCTTGCGGACGCGGGCGTTGAGCACCGGGGATTCGCTGCGCGGGTCGGTGCCGATCATCAGGATGCGTTCGGCGGTATCGATGTCTTCGATGGTGGCGGTGCCAACATAGGCGGCGCGGTTGCCGGCCGGCAGGCGGACGCCATCGGTGCGGCACTCGACGGTTCCGCCCTGCCCTTCGATCAGCTGTTTCAGCGCAAAGACGGCTTCGACCGGGGCCAGATCCCCGACCAGGCCGGTAACCTTCTTGCCCTTCATCGCGGCGGCGACTGCAGAGAGCGCCTCGGCCCAGCTGGCTGGCTTGAGCTTGCCATCAACGCGGACAAAGGGCGTGTCGAGTCGCTGGCGGCGCAGGCCGTCCCAGACAAAGCGCGACTTGTCCGACAGCCATTCCTCGTTCACGCCGTCGTTGTTGCGCGGCATCATGCGCATGACTTCGCGGCCCTTGGTGTCGACCCGGATGTTGGAGCCGAGCGCGTCCATCACGTCGATGGTCTCGGTCTTGGTCAGTTCCCACGGGCGGGCGGTGAAGGCATAGGGCTTGGAGACCAGCGCGCCCACCGGGCACAGATCGATGATGTTGCCCTGCAGGTTGGAATCAAGCGTTGACCCGAGATACGTGGTGATCTCCGCATCCTCGCCGCGCCCGGTCTGGCCCATCTGGGTGATGCCGGCCACCTCGGAGGTAAAGCGCACGCAGCGGGTGCAGGAGATGCAGCGGGTCATGTGGGTTTCGACCAGCGGGCCGAGATCCAGATCTTCGGTGGCGCGCTTGGGCTCGCGGAAACGGCTGAAATCGACGCCATAGGCCACGGCCTGGTCCTGAAGGTCGCATTCGCCGCCCTGGTCGCAGATCGGGCAGTCGAGCGGGTGGTTGATGAGCAGGAACTCCATCACCCCCTCGCGGGCCTTCTTGACCATCGGGGAATTGGTGCGCACCTCGGGCGGTTCGCCGTTGCGGCCCGGGCGCAGGTCGCGGACCTGCATCGCGCAGGAGGCGGCGGGCTTGGGCGGACCGCCAACAACCTCGACAAGACACATCCGGCAGTTGCCCGCAATCGACAGACGTTCGTGGTAGCAGAATCGTGGCACCTCGACCCCGGCCTGTTCGCAGGCCTGAATCAGGGTCATTGCCGGATCGACGTCGACTTCCTGTCCGTCAATCATGATGGTGCGTAGATCACTCATGCGCTGCCTCCAGCTCCTTCGCGGGACTGCTCCCATTCAAGACCGGAGGTGTTAGCGCACTCCGGGATCCCATTTGGACCCCTCTCTAGCGGCTTCTTATCGGAAGGCCAATCTGCGATTTCGCCGCGATTTACCGCAGGCCCCGCGTCGAAAGCGCCGGGCCGCTATCGCAACCCGCGCGCCGTCAGAACAATCCCGGCAGGGCATGGGTTTGCGTGGCCGTAACAAGCAACGTGACCGCGACAAGAACCACGGCAGTGATCGAAAAAATCCGGAACATGGACGTACCTTTCTGAAAACGCGCAGCAGAACACGCTGCGACACCCTACAAATGGGGGGAAAAGGGGGTGTTATTCAATAGCAACGGTGAGCGGGCGGGCGCAAACGTGGCCGGGCGGCAGCACGTTGCCGCCGGTTCCGGGCCGGTTTGGCGAAGGACTGCCGACCGGCGGACCTGTCACTGGAAGTTGATCTGTCCGCAGGATCGGTGCGGTGCCGCATGCGGCGACCGCTGGCGGGGACGACGGGAAACCCCTTTGGAAGAAGGGTTTTGTGCGCTGCCAACGCGCCCGGAACAGGCGCGGTGGTGCGGTTCACTTTGAGGTGCCGAGGCCCGGTGCATCCCTGTCTGTCACGACGACAGAGGCCCTCGGGCGGCCAATCGCCGGCATCCCTCGGCCCCGATGGGAAAATGCCGACGCTTTGCGGCAAGTCTTCCCTAGTTCTGGCTCGTCTCGCTGGAGTCGTCCCTGGTGGGATCAACCGCCCCGTCGCCGGTGATCTCGACCAGGAAACTGCCGATCCGGGTGCCGTCCTCGATCTCTTTCATCCCGGCGGCACAGACATCCTCGAAGGCGGCCCCGTCTCGTTGCAGACCGTGTTTCTCAAGGAAGGCCGATTGCTGGGCGCGGATCTCCTCCGACGGGTCCTCCATCGTCTGTTCGAGATTCGATGCCTCGAAGCCGGCCTCCGCGAGGAGGGCCATCACCTCGCCGGACACACGCGACGCCAGCAGCAGTTCGAACGACAGGGTCGGACAGGCCATCGCGACGTTCTGGGCGGTGGTCGTCGCGACAATGGTCTCGATGAAATAGTCCGGTGCGGGTTGTTTTTCCGGCGCATCCTGTGCGGTGGCGAGCGTCGCCGAAACCAGGCTGGCGGTGGCCAGTCCAAAAACCGTGTTCAACCGCATGACGGCAATCTCCCTCTGATCCATCCCTGGAACAGGGCGAATACCACAAATACGATCCGTGCACATCCCGGGCAGATCGACCGACACGTCATTGCGGAGGTGTCGGCCCAGCGGAGCCCCAGATCGGGCGAACAGGTGCTGCGGCGCAGCCTGTCGCGGGTCTCCCCGCCAGATTCGGTCGACAGCTTGTTGATGCAGCGTGCAGGCCCCCGGGGCCTGCCGCCCTGCCCGGCATCACTCGGCGGCGATGCCCGGCTTGTTCTTGATCCGGTATTCGATTTCCTCGCGAAAGTGACGGATCAGGCCCTGGATCGGCCAGGCGGCCGCGTCGCCAAGGGCGCAGATCGTGTGACCCTCGACCTGTTTGGAGACATCCAGCAGCATGTCGATCTCTTCGATCTCGGCCTCGCCCTTTACCAGGCGATCCATGACCCGCATCATCCAGCCGGTGCCTTCGCGGCAGGGCGTGCACTGGCCGCAGGATTCATGCTTGTAGAACTTCGACAACCGCCAGATGGCCTTCACCACGTCGGTGGACTGGTCCATCACGATCACGGCAGCGGTGCCAAGGCCCGACCGCTGCTCGCGCAGCCAGTCGAAATCCATGATCGCTTCCTTGGCGATATCGGCGGGCAGCAGTGGCACCGAGGAGCCGCCGGGGATCACCGCCTTCAGGTTGTCCCAGCCGCCACGGATGCCGCCGCAATGCTTGTCGATCAGCTCCTGAAAGGGAATCGACATCGATTCCTCGACAACGCAGGGCCGGTTCACATGGCCGCTGATCGCGAACAGCTTGGTGCCGGTGTTGTTGGGGCGACCAAAACCGGCGAACCAGTCGCCGCCACGGCGCAGGATCGTCGGCACGACGGCGATCGACTCGACGTTGTTCACCGTGGTCGGACATCCATAGAGGCCCGCGCCGGCCGGGAACGGCGGCTTCATCCGCGGCATGCCCTTCTTGCCTTCGAGGCTTTCCAGCAGCGCGGTTTCCTCGCCACAGATATAGGCGCCGGCGCCGTGGGCGACGAAGAGGTCAAAATCCCAGCCCGAGCCGGCGGCGTTCTTGCCCAGAAGGCCGGCGTCATAGCATTCGTCGATGGCCGCCTGCAGGGCTTCGCGCTCGCGGATGAATTCGCCACGGATGTAGATATAGGCCTCGTGGGCGTTCATCGCGAAGGCGGCGATCAGGCAGCCTTCGATCAGCGTGTGCGGATCGTGGCGCAGGATCTCGCGGTCCTTGCAGGTGCCGGGCTCGGATTCATCGGCATTGACCACCAGGTAGGCCGGGCGACCATCGCTTTCCTTGGGCATGAAGGACCATTTCAGGCCGGTCGGAAACCCGGCGCCGCCACGGCCGCGCAGGCCGCTGGCCTTCATCTCGTCCACGATCGAGTCGCGGCCCTTCTGGATGAGACCGGCGGTGCCGTCCCAGCAACCGCGCGATTTGGCACCGGCAAGGGTGCGGTCCTTCAACCCGTAGATGTTGGTGAAGATCCTGTCCTGGTCCTGCAGCATCGTCCCTGTCCTCTCACGTCCCTTGTCACCGGGGCTGGCGCGCGCGCCACATCCGGACCGCTACCACCAGGGCCCAGACGAAGGCCCCAAGTGCAGCGAAATAAAACAGCATTTCGTACCGGGCCGGCAAGCCCAGCGTGATTGTCAGCCATGGTGCAAACAGCGCCAGCAGCCCACCCGCGGCGATCACGACAGCCACGATCCGCCCGCTGCGGGCAAACGCCCTGTCTGTGTCGGTGGGGACTGCCATGGTTGCCTGCATCACCTCAGTAAACGTCGCCCTTGTCCACCTTTTCGGAGAACTCCGTCTCGCCCCCGGCGGCCAGCAGCCTGGCCTGCCCGACCCAGTTGTCACGGGTCACGCGGCCCTTGAAGCCTTCGAGGTTCTGATCGACCCAGGCGACCTCCTTGTCGGTCCAGGCGGCGATCTGGTCGAAATGGTAGAAGCCCAGATAATGGCACACCTGTTCCAGCTTGGGACCGATGCCCTTGATCCGCTTGAGATCGTCCGGCGTGCCGTCGCGGGCGCCATCGAGCCAGGCCGGACGTTCGCCGGGATCAGCCTCGTCGGCAGGGGCCGGTTCGGGCGCGGCCTCGGCCACCGGGGCGGCCTCTGCAACGGGTTCCGGCTTGGGAGCCGGGGCCGGCTTGGCGGCGGGTGCGGGCGCGGGCGCCGCGGCGGCCTTGGGGGCTGCTTCCAGGCCCACGGCGCGACCGCCCTGATCGGTCCAAGGCGTCAGCAGCGGCACCTCGGTGCCATCGATCCGCTTGATCGTGTCGCCGATCGAGGTTGCCAGCGCCACCGAGGCGTTCTGTGCCCCGTCGATATTGCCATCCTTGAGCACGGTCGGGCCACCGAGGGGCTCGGCACCGGCACGGCCATTTTGCGGCCCGGGGGTCGGCACCCGGCCAGCGGCCAGTTCGTCGAGGATCCAGATGAATCTCTCAGCCGTCAGGTCTTCGTAGAAATCCTTGCCGATCTGCACCATCGGCGCGTTGGCGCAGGCGCCCAGGCATTCGACCTCTTCCCAGCTGAACTTGCCATCGGCCGACAGCGCGTGGGCCGTGTCTGCGATCTTGTCACGGCAGACGCCGATCAGGTCCTCGGCGCCGCAGATCATGCAGGAGGTGGTGCCGCAGATCTGAACATGGGCAACCGAGCCGACCGGCTTGAGCTGGAACATGAAGTAGAAGGTCGCAACCTCCAGCGCCCGGATGTGGGCCATGCCCAGCATGTCGGCCACATGTTCGATCGCCGGACGGGACAGCCAGCCTTCCTGTTCCTGCGCACGCCACAGCAACGGGATGATGGCGCTGGCCTGGCGGCCTTCGGGGTACTTGGTGATCTGCGCTTCGGCCCATGCCTGGTTGGCCGGGGCGAAGGCAAAGCTTTCGGGCTGCTCGGAGTGAAGCCTGCGGAGCATTACGCGCGGTCCTTCATATGCGGCCGGGGCACGGGCGGCTTTCGCCGCAGCCTCCGGCGGGGGTATTTGTGCCAAAAACAAGGGGACGGGCCGGACGCTGCATCAGCGGTCGACCTCCCCGAACACGATGTCGAGCGTACCGATCAGCGCGGCCATGTCGGCCAGCTGGTGGCCGCGACCGATGTGGTCGGTGGCCGACAGGTGGGTGAAGCCCGGCGCGCGCAGCTTGACCCGGTAGGGTTTGTTGGTGCCGTCCGAAACGATGTAGACGCCGAACTCGCCCTTGGGCGCTTCGGTTGCACAATAATACTCGCCCGCCGGGACCTTGAAGCCTTCGGAGTAGAGCTTGAAGTGGTGGATCAGCGATTCCATCGAGGTCTTCATGTCGGCGCGCTTGGGCGGGGTCAGCTTGCCACGGGCCAGCACGTCGGTCTGGGCCGCCGGTTCGCGCAGCTTGACGATCGCCTGTTTGACGATGCTGACCGACTGGCGCATCTCTTCCATGCGGAGAAGGTAGCGGTCAAAGCAGTCGCCGTTCTTGCCGACCGGCACCTGGAAGTCGAACTCGTCGTAGCATTCGTAAGGCTGGCTGCGGCGCAGGTCCCAGGCGAGGCCGGCAGAGCGGGCCATCGGGCCGGTGAGCCCCCAGTCATAGACATCCTGCTCGGTCACGATGGCGATGTCGACGTTGCGCTGCTTGAAGATCCGGTTTTCGGTCAGCAGGCCGTCGAGATCGTCCAGCACCGCCGGGAAACGGTCGCACCAGGCCTCGATATCGTCGATCAGCTTGGGCGTCAGGTCCTGGTGCACACCGCCGGGACGGAAGTAGTTGGTGTGCATCCGGGCGCCCGAGGCGCGTTCGAAGAACACGAAGAGTTCCTCGCGGCCGGGCTCGAAGCCCCACAGCGGCGGGGTCAGGGCACCAACGTCCATCGCCTGCGTGGTGACGTTCATGGTGTGGTTGCCGATGCGCGACAGTTCGGCCATCAGCACCCGGATCAGGCTGGCGCGGCGCGGAACCTCGACCCCGGTCATCTTCTCGATCGCCAGGCAATAGGAGTGTTCCTGGTTCATCGGCGAGGAATAGTCGAGCCGGTCCAGGTACGGCGCGTTCTGCAGGTAGGTCCGCGTCTCCATCAGCTTTTCGGTACCACGATGCAGCAGGCCGATGTGCGGGTCGGCGCGTTCGACGATCTCGCCGTCAAGCTCCAGGACCATCCGCAACACCCCGTGCGCAGCCGGGTGCTGCGGGCCGAAGTTGATGTTGAAATTGCGGATCTTCTGTTCGCCCGTGTGGGCGTCGTCGAAACCTTTGGAACCGTCCATCATTGATCTGCTCCCGGCTGGGGCGCGTAGAGGGCCATGACCTCGGCGCCAGTCATCTTTGTGGTCTCGCCCGCAAGCGCATAGCTTGCCGGTTTGTCGTCAATGAAGATCTCGGTTGCGATGGTGAACGCACCCGGATCCTCGAACGCCTGAATCGAGACGCTGGAATGTGTGCCATCGGCGGTCTGCCAGGCCAGCGTGCTGCCGCAACGCTCGCAGAACAGACGCTGCCCCCAGTCGCTGGACCGGTACGTCCGCACTGGCGCGCCCTCGCTGAACCGCAGCGTATCACCGCAATCGGTGGCCATGAAAATCCCGCCGGACCACTTGCGGCACATGCTGCAATGGCACACGCCCGCCTGAGGTTTTGGCTCGGCGGTAAAGGTACAGGCGCCACAGAGACAGCGGCCTGCAAGCGGCGTGCTCATGACGGTTTTTCCTCGGCCTTTTCGTCCCCGGGCAGGATGTACTTGGCGCCCTCCCAGGGCGACAGGTAATCGTACTGGCGATATTCGTGCACCAGCTTCACCGGCTCGTAGACCACGCGCTTGCGCACGTCGTCATAGCGGAGTTCGGTGTACCCGGAGGTCGGGAAATCCTTGCGCAGCGGATGGCCGCGGAAGCCGTAGTCGGTGAGGATGCGGCGCAGGTCGGGATGGCCGGCAAACAACACGCCGAACATGTCGAAGACTTCGCGCTCGTACCAGTTGGCGTTCGGGAACACCCCGGTCAACGAGGCGATCGACTCGTCCTCGCGCACCGCTGCCTTGACGCGAACGCGCTGGTTCAGCTTCATCGACAGGAAATGATAGACCACGACGAAGCGCTTTTCGCGCTCCGGGTAGTCGATGCCCGTGATATCGATCATCTGGGTGAACTGGCAGCTGCTGTCGGCGCGCAGGAACTCGATAAAGCCGACCAGCGATGCCGGGGCAATCTCGACCGTCAACTCACCGAGGGCGACGTGCCAGCCGACCACGCAATCGGGGCGGCGGGTCTCGATGTATTCGCCCAGTAACTGAAGTGCTTCGCTCATGTCAGCGTCGTCCTTGTCGTCATTGCCGGCTTGCGATCAGCGGGTGATCGTGCCCACGCGGCGCATCTTGCGTTGCAACTGGAGGATGCCATACAGCAGCGCCTCCGCTGTGGGCGGACACCCGGGGATATAGACATCCACCGGAACGATCCGGTCCACGCCGCGCACCACAGAATAGCTGTAGTGGTAGTATCCGCCACCGTTGGCGCAGGATCCCATCGAGATCACGTAGCGCGGTTCGGGCATCTGGTCATAGACCTTGCGCAGCGCCGGGGCCATCTTGTTGGTCAGCGTGCCGGCCACGATCATCAGGTCGGACTGCCGCGGAGAAGCCCGCGGCGCGGTGCCGAAGCGTTCGAGATCGTACCGGGGCATCGAGACGTGGATCATCTCGATCGCGCAACAGGCCAGGCCGAAGGTCATCCAGTGCAGGCTGCCGGTCCGGGCCCAGTTGATGATGTCGGCCGTCGATGTCACCAGGAACCCCTTGTCGGAGAGATCCTTGTTCATGGCCGCGAGCGTGGCGTCCTTGTCGGGGCCAGCGTCGTTGAGGGCAGTGCTCACTCCCATTCGAGAGCTCCCTTTTTCCATTCATAGGCAAAGCCGACGGTCAGAACGGCCAGGAAGACCATCATGGACCAGAACGCCGCCATGGAAATGTCCGCGAACGAGACCGCCCACGGAAACAGGAAGGCAACCTCGAGGTCAAAGATGATGAAGAGGATCGAGACCAGGTAGAAGCGGACGTCGAATTTCATCCGCGCGTCGTCGAACGCGTTGAACCCGCATTCGTAAGCGCTGAGTTTCTCGGGATCGGGATCCGAAGGCGCCACCAGCCAGGCAGCAATGACAAAGATCAAGCCGAACACGATGGCTATGACCAGAAAGATGAGAATCGGAAGGTACTCTCTGAGGAGATCGTCCACGTTTGGCTCCTTGTCTTCCAGCGCATCCCGCGCAGGTGGTCTCGGGCTAGTTGGCGGTTTACGCGCGGTGCCCGGTGGGGTCAACCGGCGCCGTGTCGCGGCAAAGGCGCCCTTTTGACACCCTGACGGGCAGGCAGCCGGAAAAAGAAGCATCGGTCAACGGTCGACCGGCCCGTGCCCAGCGCCCTAATGCCGCATCGCCCGCCCTGCCTGAGGCAAAGCGCGGTATCCGGTCCGCATGGCTGTGCCGGATACCCGCCTGAAACAGGCACTGCCTTGCGCCTGTCGGGCAGGCTTTCAAACCGTCGGAGGGTATCTGGACCAGCGTCACCGCACGCCCGGGCGAGCGGCAGGCGCATTGATCCCGGCAGGGGCAGAAATCGAGGATGCCGTAGGCCGCTCGCGGCTCGTTCGCGCGAGAATGAGGTGCATGGCTGTTCGTTCGATCTGGGTGCGCCACCCTGCCCGTCCCTGGCGCGTCCATCGTCGGGGAATCGGCGTCAGGGTGCCCCTGCCGGGAGTCTTCAGGACGGACGACGGTCGGATTGCCGGTCGGGCGCACCCTGTCGCGGCATTGGTGACGCCCCTGCCCCCGAACACGCCAATTGAGACCCGCGCGGCCGGACCCCTGAAGACGGTCTCGGGACCGATGTTCAGGTCTGCCCAAGCTCGCCGGTCTCAGGAAGATCGCCGACAGGCCCGGTCCCTATCGTCACGGCGGGCGTGTCGGTTCCAGCACGGTCCAGCGCGCACGGGGGCCGGCCCGGGACCGATGCCACGCGATCGGGCGCGGGCTGCTGGACCCAACCGCGGTTCGACGGGTGCTGCGGCGATCTGCGGTCAGCGTTGCGACCAGGGCGCGGGCTGCCGGGCGAAGAAGGCTTCGATTCCCTGCCGCGCTTCGTCGCCCTCCCAGCAGCGGCACAGGGCGTCGATGGTATCGGCGATCACCGCCTCGTCGATCACCGGGCCGAGGCGCCGGGCAAGCGCCTTGGCGGCTGTCACGGCCTCGGGCGCCGTCTGCAGGTAGGGGGCAACCTCGGCCTCCACGGCGGCGTCAAGATCGTCCTCCGGCACGGCGCGGGCCAGCAAGCCGAGCGACACTGCTTCGGCGGCATCGAACAGGCGGCCCGACATGAAGACCCGCCGGGCCCTGGCCTCGCCCATGCGCGCGATGACATAGGGTCCGATGGTGGCAGGGATCAGGCCAAGGCGCGTTTCCGTCAGCCCCATTCGGATGGTATCGGCGCCGATCGCCACATCGCAGACCGAGGCCAGCCCGACACCGCCACCAAAGGCATCGCCATGCAGCCGCCCGATCACCGGCCTGGCGCAGGTGTTCAGGGCCTGCAGCATGTGCGCCAGTTTCCGCGCCTCGCGAGCGCGGGTGGAGGCGTCCGCCTGCATCTGTTCGCGCATCCAGTCGAGGTCGCCGCCCGCGCAAAAGGTCTTGCCTTCGGCGGCCAGAACGATGACGCGCACCCCCGGATCGTGCCCCAGCCGGTTGGCAGCCGTCGTCAGGTCGGCCAACATCTCTGCCGACAGGGCATTGCGTTTTTCCGGGCGGGCAAGCCACAGGGTGGCCACACCGCGGTTGTCAACGTCGATCCTGATGGTGGTCGGGGGCATCGTGATCCTCCTGTTCAGATGAGCCGGGAAGCCGGTCCGGCATCGGGGCCGGAGGCTGAACCCGATGTCGGGGTCGAAATCCTGTGTCGCCAGCGCGACCGGCGGACGGACCGCGGTGAACGGGTCCGGTGAGGTGGGCGGGGGCACTCCCGCCCGTCTTCGACCCGCAGGGCGGGCCTCATCCCGTTGGGCATGGCAGCGCCTGCGGCGCTGCGGGCCCGGTCGCCTCCGTTGCCCACCTCTAGGAGACACGCTTGCGCATGTCGCGTGCCAGATCGGCGGCCGTCGCCACGACCTTCGGGTCGAGACCGGTTTGCAAGCCAAGGGCCTGCATCCGGGCCAGGACGGCCTCGGTTGCGACGTTGCCTTCGGCACCCGGCGCATAGGGGCAGCCGCCCAGCCCGCCGACCGCCGCATCGAAGACCCGCAGGCCCCGCTCCAATGACACGTCGATATTGTCGAGCGCCCGGCCAGCGGTGTCGTGGTAGTGGCCGGCCAGGCGCTCCGGTGGCACCTCGGCCGCAACCGCGTCGAGCATTGCGCCGATCCGCACCGGAGTGGCGCGGCCGATGGTGTCGCCCAGCGAGACCTCGTACACCCCCAACCCGGCAAGGCGCGCTGTGACAGCGGCCACCTGACGGGGCGGAATTTCACCGTCAAAGGGGCAGTCCGACACACAGGACACATAGCCCCGCACCGGCACCCCCGCGCCGCGCGCCGCGTCGATCACCGGCGCGATGCGATCAAAGCTTTCGTCGATCGAACAGTTCAGGTTGGCGCGGCTGAACCCCTCCGAGGCGCTGACGAAAACGGCAATCTCGTCGGCGTGCGCGGCAATCGCCCGCTCCAGCCCCTTCAGGTTTGGCACCAGCGCCGCATAGCTGACACCGGGAGCGCGGGCGATCCGCGCCAGCACCTCGTCCGAGGACGCCATCTGGGGCACCCATTTCGGGCTGACAAAGCTGGCAACCTCGATCCGGCGAAACCCGGCCTGGCTCAGGCAGTCGACAAGCGCCACCTTGTGTGCGACCGAAATCGGCTGCGGCTCGTTCTGCAGCCCGTCGCGCGGGCCCACCTCGAAAATCTCGACCCGATCCGTCATCACGATTGCCCTTTCGCTATCGTCCTGCCTTGCCCTGTCCGCCGGGCGCACGCGCGCGCAGCGCGCGCCATGCCCAACGGGATGAGACCCGCCCCGCGGGTCGAAGACGGGCGGGAGCGCCCCGATTCATGCCTCCGGCGCCGGATAGAAGGCGCGCTCGTACAGGCGGGTCTCGTCCTCCAGCGGCATCGATCTCAGAAAGGCCGGGCGCGCGGTGATCCGGTCGTACCAGTCCGACAGGCCCGCGAACGGCTCCAGCGGGGCGAAGTGGCGCGCCATGTAGACTGCCTGCCCGACGCTGACATCCGCCGCCGAAAACCCGCTGTCCAGCAGGTAATCGCGCCCTGAAAGCCGTTGTTCCAGCGCGGCATAGCATTTGCCCAACCGCCGCGGCTCCAGCTGCATGACCGTCTTGCTGCGCATCCAGTCCTCGTAAAGTGCCACGTGCTGCTGGGTCAGCGCCGCCGAATGCTGGCTGACGGTTTCCGAGAAATGCAGCCAGATCAACCAGTCGATCCGCTCCGGGTCGCCCGGCAACCGCCCCATGCCGCAGTCGGGGAATCGTTCGCACAGCACCTCGGTGATGGCTCCGGTTTCCCAGATCCTGCGGCCATCCAGTTCCAGCGCCGGCACCCGCCCCGCCGGGTTCAACGCGAGGAACTCCGGCGAGCGCAGGTTCTTGCCAAAGGCATGGGTCACCACCTCGAAGTCGCAGCCGATCTCGTGCAGCAGCCACAGCGAGCGCATCGACCGGGTCTGGGGACTGTGATGCAACCGGATCATGCCGCGCCCTCCACCTCGGTGTCGTCCTCCAGCCGGATCAGCGCGTCATGCGCCGCCACCTGCGCGCCTTCGGTGGTCAGAACCTCGGCCACGATCCCGTCGCGGCTGGCCGTCAGGGCGTGTTCCATCTTCATTGCCTCCAAGATCGCGAGCCGGTCGCCTGTCGCGACCGCCTGGCCGGCCACGACGAAGACCGCCTTGACCAACCCCGGCATCGGTGCCTCGATCAGGTTGCCCGTGGCACCGGAGGCGCTGCCCCGGTCCAGCGGGTCGGGCACATCGAACGCCCACGCCGCGCCGGCAAAGACCACGACGCCCCCCGCCAGCTGCACCGCCGAGGCGGGTGCGGGCTGCGCGTCGATCCACCAACCGCCGGGGCGTCGCTCGCAAGGATACCGTGCGCCGTCCAGCACCGCGTCCACCCGCGACGGTCCACGCGGGCAGAGGGTGACGGCGAGACTGTCGTCCCCCCGCCCGAGGGTCACGCCCTGACCGAGCGGCGCCCAGAGCGACACCCCGGCCAATGGATCGGCCATGTCGTCCCAGCCCGCGACCGCCAAGGCCGCGCGCACGATCACCGCCGCTGGCGGCGCTCCGGTTTCGACCAGATCCGCGAGATCGCGGTCGATCAGCCCGGTGTCGACGTCGCCCGCCGCAAACCCGGCGTGCCGTGACAGCGCCGCGAGGAAGGCGATGTTGGTGACCGTTCCGGCGACCTCGGTCTCCTCCAGTGCCCGCGTCAGCCGCGACAATGCCACCGCCCGTGTCGGCCCGTGGGTGATGACCTTGGCGATCATCGGGTCGTACCAGGGGCTGATCTCGTCCCCGTCGCGCACCCCGCTGTCGTTGCGCGCGAGGTCGCTGAACCGCAGGTGGGCGATGGTGCCCGTGGCCGGCAGGAACCCGGCCGGAACGTCCTCGGCGTAGAGCCGCGCCTCGAAGGCATGGCCCAGCAACGGGATCTGATCCTGTGCCAGCGGCAGCGGCTCGCCGCCCGCCACGCGCAACTGCCATTCCACCAGATCGAGGCCCGTCACCGCCTCGGTGACCGGGTGTTCCACTTGCAGGCGGGTGTTCATTTCCATGAACCAGAAGCCTTCGGGATGCAGGCCGTGCGAGCCGTCAACGATGAACTCCACCGTGCCCGCGCCCGAATAGCCGATGGCCTGCGCCGCCCGCACCGCCGCCTGCCCCATCGCCGCCCGCATCTCTGGGGTCATGCCGGGGGCCGGGGCTTCCTCGATCACCTTCTGGTGGCGGCGTTGCAATGAACAGTCCCGTTCGTAGAGATGCACCGCGCCGCCGTGGTTGTCGCCAAAGACCTGCACCTCGATGTGCCGGGGCCGCTGGATGTATTTCTCGATCAGGACGTCGGCATTGCCAAACGCACCCTGCGCTTCGGCCCGGGCCGAGGCCAGCGCCTCGAAAAAGTCCTGCGCCCGGTCCACCCGGCGCATGCCCTTGCCGCCGCCGCCCGCAACCGCCTTGATCAGCACCGGGTAGCCGATGGCATCGGCAGCGCCCGAAAGGTGTTCGGGGTCCTGGTTGTCGCCGTGATATCCGGGAACGACCGGAACCCCGGCAGCCTCCATCAGCACCTTGGCGGCATCCTTCAGCCCCATGCCGCGAATGGCATCGGCGGAGGGGCCGACAAAGATCAGGCCAGCCGCCGCCACGGCGGCGACAAAGTCGGGGTTTTCGGACAGGAAGCCATAGCCCGGATGGATCGCATCCGCCCCGCAGGCCAGCGCGGCGGCAATCACACCGGCACCGTCAAGGTAGCTCTGCGCGGGCGCGGCGCCCCCCAGCAGAACGGCCTCGTCGGCCATCTCGACATGCAGGGCGCCGGCATCCACGTCGGAATACACCGCCACGGTCGCCATCCCCATCGCCCGCGCGCTGCGGATGATACGGCAGGCAATCTCGCCCCGGTTGGCAATCAGCAACTTGCGGATCATGATGTCTCCTTGCGCGCAACGGTCACATGACCGCCGGGGATGTCCCTGTCTTCGATGGCCTTGGTCCCGACGGCGGCGAGCGCCCGGGAAAGCTCCGGGACAGCCGTGGCCTGATCGTCCTCGACACATTCCCCGCCGATCACCAGCCAGCCGCCCTGTCGCAGGATGCGGGCAAGTTCGGCCAGCCCTGCCGCCCGGTCGGCCCAGTGGGCGATCGAATTTACCGCCAACGCCCCGTCAAAGCTGGCGTTGTCAAACGGCAGCGCCTCGGCCGGGGCGACGGCAAGGGCGATGTCGGATCCGGCACTGCGGGCCCGGGCGTGCCCGATCATGCGCTGGAACGGGTCCACCCCGACCGGCCGCCCCCGCGCGCCGCGCGCCCGCAAATGGCGCAACGAGGCACCGGTGCCGCAGCCGACATCGATCACGTCGTCGTCCGGCCCAAGCCGGGCCGCATCTGCAACCAGACCGGTGGTCGGGTCGTCGCCATATGTCTCGGCGTACCAGTCGATGGTCGCCGCATCCCAACAGCCCATGCGCCTACATCCGGAACACGCCGAAGCGTGTCTCCTCGATGGGGGCGTTCAGCGCCGCGCGCAGGCTCAGGCCCAGCACGTCGCGGCTCTTGCGCGGGTCGATCACCCCGTCGTCCCACAACCGGGCGCTGGCATAGAGCGGATGTGCCTGGGTCTCGAACATTTCTTCGGTGGGGCGTCGGAATTCCGCCTCTTCCTCGGCCGACCAGGTGCCACCGGCCTTTTCGATCGCCGACCGCCGCACGCTGGCCAGAACGCCCGCCGCCTGTGCCCCCCCCATCACGCTGATGCGCGAATTCGGCCAGGTCCACAGGAACCGCGGCTGGTAGGCGCGCCCGGCCATGCCATAGTTCCCCGCCCCGAACGAGCCTCCCACCAGCATGGTGATCTTGGGCACGTTCGTCGTTGCAACCGCCGTCACCAGCTTGGCGCCGTGGCGCGCGATGCCTTCGTTCTCGTACTTTCGACCGACCATGAAGCCGGTGATGTTCTGCAGGAACAGCAGCGGGATCTTTCGCTGCGAACACAGCTCGACGAAATGCGCGCCCTTCTGGGCGGCCTCGGAAAACAGCACGCCATTGTTGGCGACGATCCCGACCGGGCAGCCATGCACATGGGCAAAGCCGGTCACCAGTGTTTCGCCGAACCGCGCCTTGAACTCGTCAAAGCGCGAGCCGTCGACCAGCCGCGCGATGACCTCGCGGATGTCATAGGGCGTGCTCAGGCTGGCGGGCACCGCGCCCAGGATCTCCTCCGGGTCATAGGCTGGCGGCTCGGGCGTCGCCCAGTCCGCGCCAACGTCCGGTGCCGGCCCCAGCGAGCCGACAGCCTGGCGCGCCAAGGCCAGCGCGTGCGCGTCATCCTCGGCCAGGTAATCCGCCACGCCCGACAGCCGGGTATGCACATCGCCGCCGCCCAGGTCCTCGACACTCACCACCTCGCCGGTGGCGGCCTTGACCAGCGGCGGCCCGGCGAGGAAGATCGTCCCCTGTTCCCGCACGATGATCGTCACGTCCGACATCGCCGGCACATAGGCGCCGCCCGCGGTGCAGGAGCCCATTACCACGGCGATCTGCGCGATTCCCCGGGCCGACATCTGGGCCTGATTGTAAAAGATCCGCCCGAAATGGTCGCGGTCGGGAAAGACCTCGTCCTGCTGCGGCAGATTGGCCCCGCCGGAATCCACCAGGTAGACGCAGGGCAGACGGCATTCCTGCGCGATCTCCTGCGCCCGCAGGTGCTTTTTCACCGTCATCGGGTAGTAGGTGCCGCCCTTCACGGTGGCGTCGTTGCACACCACCATGACATCGCGCCCCATGACCCGACCGATCCCGGCCACGGCCCCGGCGCAGGGGGCCACGCCCTCGTACATGCCATGTGCAGCCGTCGCCCCGATTTCCAGGAAGGCCGAACCGGGGTCCAGCAGGTTGGCGACCCGGTCGCGCGGCAGCATCTTGCCGCGGCTGAGATGCCGGTCGCGGGACCGGGCGCCGCCGCCAGCGGCTGCCAGCAGCGCGGCCTCCTCGACCACGCGCAGGGCGTCGAGATGGGCAGCGCGGTTTGCCCGGAACTCTTCCGAGCCCGGCGATATCTGACTGTTCAGTTTCATCGGGCGTCCTTGTCCCTTGGGGCGTCCTGATCGGGGTGACTCTCGGCGTGCAGGTCCGGGTCCCGCGCATCCTCTGCCGGGCCTTCCAGCAACCGGCGCTGCATCAGCCAACGTTGGCGATAGCCGTAGCGGGCCGCGCGGCTGACATCTGTCTGGAAGCTGGCGTTGACCACGGCGGCCACGGCACCGCCGATGACCGGCACCACCTGCCCCGCCTTGCGGCCGGCCAGCGTGACGCCCAACTGGCGGGCGATACGCTCCACCACCTTGTCCGACAGCCAGTCGCCGCCCTTTTCCAGAACCAGTCGACCCTCCGGACGGGCCAGAAAGGCCGCCATCGCGTTCAGCGAGTTGAGCGTGTCGGCACGGCCGGATTCGGCGGAACTGGTGGCAACCTGCAGCACGACCAGCCGCCAGTCGCGCTCCTCCTGCGTGTCATCCGTGAAGCCGAACGCCGCGCCGGTCGCGCGCACATTGCGGGCCGCCAGTGCTATGGTTGCGGGGATATCGGCGGTCATGCCCGCCGCGCCGAAAAAGCCCGCCGCACCGCCGGTGGCGGCGTTGGCTCCGGCCGCCCAGGCCTGGACCTTGCGCGCGGCGGCCTCGCAGGCCTGCAGATCCTCGGGCGAATGGCGGGTGATGTCGTCGGGCAAGGTCAGCCCCGCCGCACGGTCGGCCAGTTCCAGCCCGCGCGACACCAGCCCCGGCGGCACGAGACGCCCGACCAACCCGCCGATCGGCGCGGTCAGGCGCTCTGCCCCGCGCCCCATCCGGGTCGGTTTCCGCTCTTCGAAGGTGCGTTGCCGTTCCAGCGCCTCGCGCAGGATATCCGCCGCCAGCGGCGGGCGGTTTCCGGGAACCGGGCTCATGATGTGCCTCGTTCGATTGCGATGCGGCGCAGCTCGCGCCGAATGATCTTGCCACTGATGGTCATCGGCAGGTCCTCCACGAAATAGACCAGCCGTGGGTATTCGTGAGCCGCCAACCGCGTCTTGACGTGGGTCTGCAGGGCGCTGCGCAGGGCGTCGTCGCCCGGCACGCCGGGTTTCAGCAGCACGAAGGCCGTCACCAGTTCGGTGCGCCTGGAATCCGGGGTGCCGACGACACCCGCACTGGCCACCGAGGGATGGGTCAGCAGGCAATCCTCGACCTCGCCCGGACCGATCCGGTAGCCTGACGAGGTGATCACGTCGTCGTCGCGGCCCTTGAACCGCAGGAACTCGCCCTCGCGAATGCCACGGTCACCGGTCACCATCCAGTCGCCCCGGAACTTGGCCGCCGTCGCGGCGGGATTATTCCAGTATTCCAGCATCATGGAGGCCGAACCTCGCCTGACGGCGATGTCGCCTTCGACGTCCGTCGGCGCTCCATCGGGGCCGATCACCTCGACCTCGTGGCCCGGCACCGGCTTGCCCATGGCACCGGGGACCGGATCGAACAGCGCCCCGCAGGCGCTGACGATCATGTTGCATTCCGTCTGGCCGTAGAACTCGTTGATTTTCAAGCCGAATGCCCGCTCGCCCCAGTCGAGCATCTCGGCGCCAAGTGGTTCGCCGCCGGACGCGACCGAGCGCAGCCCCGCCAGGCTTACATCCGCCGCCTTCAGCGCCCGCAGCGCCGTGGGAGGTAAAAATGCATTGCGAACATTGGCTTGCCGGACAATCGTGACACATTCTTGGGGGGTGAACTTGGCCATGCGGGCGGCGACAACCGGCACACCATGCCAGAGCCCCGGCATCAGCACGTCGAACAGCCCGCCGATCCAGGCCCAATCGGCCGGGGTCCACAGAACATCGCCCTCCAAGGGCATGAGATCGTGAGATATTTCAACACCCGGAAGATGACCACGCAGAACCCGGTGGGCGTGCAGCGCGCCCTTTGGCCCGCCCGTCGTGCCCGAGGTATAGATCAGCACCGCCGGGTCGTTCGAGGCGGTATCGGCGGTTTCGAACATCGGCCCGAACAGGTCGAGCCCGTCATCCTCCGGCACGATGATCTCGCGAAGTTGGGGCAGCTGCCCCACCAGCGCCGCGACAGCCTGCAACGAAGCCGGGTCGGCCACCACACAGGTGGCACCGCTGTCGCCCAGCCGGTCCATCAGCGCCTGGTCTCCGAACAGGGTGAACAGCGGGATCGACACCGCGCCGAGCTTCCAGGTGGCGACGTGGGCAGCGGCGGTCCAGGCCGACTGGCTGCGCAACACGCCCACCCTGTCGCCCCGCCCGATGCCGGCCTCGGCCATGCGATGGGCCAGCGCATCCGCCATCGCCCGCAGGCTGACAAAATCCGTTTCGATCACGGCGTCCGGCGTCACGGTCAGGATGGCCACGCGGTCCGGGTCGGCCTCGGCCCAGCTGTCGCAAACCTCCACCGCCATGTTCAGGCGCTCCGGGATCTGCCAGCCGTGCCCGGCCATCAGGGCAGGATATGTCGGGCTGCGCATCATGCGAGGCCTCGTGATGCCGGTCGGTTGCGCACCCTGCACCCTGCCGGCCACCCGTATGACGTGTCGGTCCGGATCATGGCATCAACAACCTCATGTCAGTCTGCGAGGCCACCGACCGCAGCCGGGCCAGCCGCATTGCCTGCGCCCTGTATCCGCAGGAGACCTGTTCGGCGGCTGTCACATCGGCGCAGAGCGCCGCGGCCCCCTGCTCGATGTCCAGCAGGATCTCCTTGTAGCGGTCCTTGGCAAATTCGGGCGCGCTTGCCATCTCGGTCGGCATCCGGGCCAACAGCGTGTCCGCCCGCTGGCCGATCACCTGGGTGAGCGCGGTCTCGCAGGGCAGCGCATCGGTGCCACAGGCAGTGCGCGCCGCGTTGAAACAGGTGATCGTGGTGTTGGCGACATCGCGATCCGTGGCGCTGGCCAGCAGGCAGGCATCCATGTCGATCACCATGGCGTCGCTCAAGTCCGCGACCGCCGCCGTGGCGAGGATCGACAGGGTGACGACAAGCGCGCCGTGGCGCAGGCCATTGTAAAGGCGATCAGTTCCGGGCATCGGTCAGCCGTATCTCCAGTTCGAGCGCCTGGCGGGCGGTCTGGGTCATCAGGCAGCTGAGCGTGGCCGGGCCGCCCCCGGTGCCGCCACCCCATTGTGCCCGCGCATAATCGCAACTCGCGTCGCGAAACGGGATCCAGGCGCGTTGCATTGCACGCAGGGTCTCGGCCAGCGACGGCACGGTGGCGCCGATCTCCTTCATTTCGGTATCGGTCGCCTTTTCCTGCGCCATCAGTTGCCCATAGGCTGTGTTGAGCCGCCCGTCCCAGAAGGACAGTTCCTGATCGAGGCAATATCCCATGCCGACCGTGGTATAGCCCGAGGCCTGAGACTCCATGCAGGCCTCGGCCGCGATGCCGACACAGGTCATCATCGACGGCAGGGTTTCGGCCCCGGCCAGACAGGACAGGGTCGGCAACGGGTCAAAGCGCAGATCGTCCTGCGCCCAACCGGGCCCGCTCGCTGAAAATGCCGCCAGTACGGCCCACAGAGGAAGCTGTTTCATAGTTCCGGGTCCTCCTTGATGGCACGGACTTCCTGCCCCAGCAGGTAGCTGATGCCGAAACGGATCACGACGAGCATGCCAAGGAAGATCAGGTCGCCCAGATCCAGACTCAGCGCGGTGTGGATGATGTCGGACACGATGAACACCATCAGCCCGGCCAGTATGTAGCGGCCCAGCTGGATGCGCTCTCCGTTGATGATGCGGGCACGTTCCGGCTCGGTTCCCTTGGTCTCCGCGCGCAGAAAGCCGATCAGGAAACGGATCGTCCCAATCAGCATCACGAAGATCGCGAGCACATCTATGCCCGCCGAGACCAGTTCCAGCGCATGAACCAGAACTGGAAAATCCGAGTGAAGGAGACCCGGCGTCCCCTCCCAGAACATACCTTCATCGCCCACGATTCACCCCATTGCCGACATCAGTTCCCGACCGATGAGCATGCGCCGAATCTCCGACGTCCCCGCTCCGATCTCCATCAGCTTTGCATCCCGGAACAGTCGGCTGACAGCGGAATCGTTCATGAAGCCGGCGCCCCCCATGGCCTGAACGGCCTGGTGGGCCTGCGTCATGGCCACTTCGGAGGAGTAGAGCACACAGGCGGCGGCGTCCTGGCGGGTGACCGCACCCCGGTCACAGGACTTGGCCACCTCGTAGACATAGGCACGCGCGGTGTTCATCGCCGTGTACATGTCGGCGATCTTGCCCTGCATCAGCTGAAAGCTCCCGACCGGCTGGCCGAATTGCTTGCGATCGCGCATGTAGGGCATGATCTCGTCAAGGCAGGCGGCGATGATCCCGGTGCCGATTCCGGCCAGGACGACCCGTTCGTAGTCCAGCCCCGACATCAGCACCCGCACGCCCTTTCCCTCCTCGCCGAGCACGTTGTCAAAGGGCACCTCGACATCCTCGAAAATCAGTTCGGCGGTGTTCGAGCCCCGCATCCCCATCTTGTCGAAATGCTTGCTGGTCGAGAACCCGGCCATCGTCTTTTCTACGACGAAGGCCGTGATGCCCTTTGCGCCTGCTTCCGGGTCGGTCTTGGCATAGACCACCAGGGTGTCGGCGTCCGGCCCGTTGGTGATCCAATACTTGGTGCCATTGAGCACATAGCGGTCGTTGCGCTTCTCGGCCCGCAGTTTCATCGAGACAACGTCCGAGCCGGCGCCGGCTTCGCTCATGGCAAGCGCCCCGACGTTTTCACCCGAGAGCAGGCCCGGCAGGTAAGTACGTTTCTGGGCCTCGGTGCCGTTCAGCTTGATCTGGTTAACGCAGAGGTTGGAATGGGCGCCGTAGGACAGCGAAACGGAGGCCGAGGCCCGGGCGATCTCTTCCACCGCAATCGTATGCGCCAGGTAGGACATGCCCGCGCCGCCGTATTCCTCGGGCACCGTGATCCCCAGCAGGCCGAGGTCGCCCATTTCCCGCCATAGCTCTGGCGGGAAAGTGTTGGTGGAATCGATCTGCGCCGCCATCGGCTTGACCCGTTCCTGGGCCCAGCGATGCACCATGTCGCGAAGGGCCGTAACCTCCTCGCCGAGATCGAAATTCATCGTCGCGTTGAACATCGCAACAGGGCCTCCCCTCCCCGTTATTTGAACAAGTGTTCAAATAATAGACACGGATCGGCCCACCGGTCAATTGATGTTTGGCCGACCACCCAATTCGCGCGACTGTCACCTGCCCTAACCCAGCCCCGCGGCTATGGAAAAACCGGGGCGGCACTTACATCACCGGAGCAATGTCCTGCCGACCCGATCACCCCCAGGGCCAAATTCGTGCTCCGGGGCATTGCGTTCGAGCGGGCCGGTTGGTGCCCGCCACCACGGCGTCACCAGGACAGCGTCTTGACATCCGGATCGAAGAGAATGCCCTCAATGACAGGCCAGGACCCCATTTCGACGCCGGCGATATAGTCCTCCTTGGTCAGTCCGGCAGCTTTGGAACAGGCACTGCACATCAGCACTTGTCCGCCATCGGCCATGAAGGCCGTCAGCATGTCTTGAATCGAGGTCCCCTCGTCCGCCATCAAGCCGTGAACATGACTGGGCCGCTTCTTGTCGGCCAGATACACGCCCCGCACATTCAGCCAGATCGCGACCGGTTCGTGCCCGGTCTTCAGCGCCTTGTCATGGGCGAACATGATGGCCTTGGCCGCTGCCCAGGTATCATCCGTCGTCAAGTTGACGAACAACCCGGGCTTGCCGCCTTCTGCCGACGCGCCGAGTCCAATGAGTGCCAGGGCAAAGCCCAGGGCCAGACCCTTAAAAATACGCATTCAATTTCCTCCTTTAGTAACTGTTGGAGGATGCGCACGTCAGGACCTGTGAGACATGAGATAGGTCAATCCGAGGTCAGGTTTTGAATATAATTTTTAGATATGCATTTCAAGGCAGGACTTTATAGAAGCGACCGCCGCCAAGGCTTGACGGCGATCAGTCCGGCTACTCGGCGGCCACCTTGCGCGCAGCGTCCAACATCGGCTTCAGGTACCGGCCTGTATGGCTGTCGAGCGTTTCCGCGACCTGTTCGGGTGTTCCCGTCGCAACGACCGTGCCGCCGCCATCGCCCCCCTCGGGGCCGATATCGATGATCCAGTCCGCTGTCTTGACGACATCGAGATTGTGTTCGATCACCACCACGGTGTTTCCCTGCTCCACCAGTTCGTGCAGCACTTCCAGCAGCTTTCGGACATCCTCGAAATGCAGCCCCGTTGTCGGCTCGTCGAGAATGTAGAGCGTGCGGCCGGTCGAGCGCTTCGCCAGTTCCTTGGACAATTTTACCCGCTGGGCCTCGCCGCCCGAAAGCGTCGTCGCCTGCTGGCCGACCTTGATATACCCCAGCCCCACGCGGACCAGCGCGTCCATCTTTTCGCGGATGCTCGGCACTGCCTTGAAGAAGGTCTGCGCATCCTCGACCGTCATGTCGAGCACATCTGCAATGCTCTTGCCCTTGAACTTGATCTCCAGCGTTTCGCGGTTGTACCGCGCCCCGCCACAGGTCTCGCAGGTCACATAGACATCAGGGAGGAAGTGCATCTCGATCTTGATCAGCCCATCGCCCTTGCAGGCCTCGCAGCGCCCGCCCTTGACGTTGAAGGAGAACCGCCCGGGCTTGTAGCCGCGCGCCTTGGCTTCGGGCAGACCGGCGAACCAGTCGCGGATCGGCGTGAAGGCGCCGGTGTAGGTCGCGGGATTCGAACGCGGCGTGCGCCCGATCGCGCGCTGGTCGATGTCGATCACCTTGTCCAGATGCTCCAACCCCTTGATCGTCTCGCAGGGCGCGGGCGTCTGGCGGGCACCATTCAGCCGCATCGAGGCGGTCTTGAACAGGGTCTCGATGGTCAACGTCGACTTGCCACCGCCAGACACGCCGGTCACGCAGACGAACTTGGCCAGCGGAAACTCCACGGTGATGTCCTTGAGGTTGTTGCCCCCCGCCTTCACCACCTTGATCGACTTCTTGTTGCCCTTGCGGCGGGTCTGCGACACCGGGATCTCGCGCGTGCGGGACAGGTAGGCGCCGGTCAGCGAGTCCTCGTTGGAGGCGATCTCGTCCGGCGTGCCCTTGGCCACCACCGCGCCGCCATGCACACCGGCGCCAGGACCGATGTCGAACACGTAGTCGGCCTCGCGGATCGCCTCTTCGTCATGCTCGACCACGATCACCGTGTTGCCCTGGTCGCGCAGGTTCTTCAGCGTCCCCAGCAAACGGTCGTTGTCGCGCTGGTGCAACCCGATCGAGGGCTCGTCCAGCACGTAAAGCACGCCGGTCAGGCCGGAGCCGATCTGGCTGGCCAGGCGGATCCGCTGGCTCTCGCCCCCTGACAGGGTGCCGGCGTTGCGCGACAGCGTCAGGTATTCGAGCCCCACATTGTTCAGGAAGCCGACGCGCTCGCGGATCTCCTTCAGGATCGCGCGGGCGATCTCGTTCTTCTGGGCGGTCAGGCTGTCGGGCACGGCGGCGCACCAGTCGTAGGCCTCCTTGATCGACATCTGCACTACCTGGCCGATATGCAGCCCTGCGATCTTGACCGCCAGCGCCTCCTGCCGCAGCCGGAACCCGCCGCAGGACCCGCAGGAGCGGTTGTTCTGGTAGCGTTCGAATTCTTCGCGAATCCAGTTCGAATCCGTCTCGCGATAGCGGCGTTCCATGTTCGGGATCACGCCCTCGAAACTGCGTGTCACCTGATAGACCCGCCCCCCCTCGTCATAGCGGAACAGGATCTCGTCATCGCCCGACCCGTAGAGGAACACCTTCTGCACATGCTCCGGCAGGTCCTTCCACCGGGCGTTCTTGTTGAACTCGTAATGTTTGGCGATGGCTTCGATGGTCTGCAGGAAATACGGTGACTTGCCCTTGCGCCAGGGTGCAAGCGCACCGTCATAGACCTTCAGCGTAACGTCGGGGACCACGAGACGTTCGTCAAAGAACAGCTCGACCCCAAGGCCGTCGCATTCCGGACAGGCCCCGAAGGGCGCGTTGAACGAGAACAATCGCGGCTCGATCTCGGGGATGGTGAAGCCGCTCACCGGACAGGCAAATTTCTCGGAAAACGTCATGCGCTCCGGCTCGCCGTCCGTCGGCGCGGTCTCAAGGATCGCGATCCCGTCAGCAAGGTCCAGCGCGGTGCGGAAACTGTCGGCAAGACGCGTCTCCAACCCGTCGCGTACGACGATCCGGTCCACGACCACGTCGATGTCATGGCGGAACTTCTTGTCGAGCGTTGGCGGTTCGTCCAGGTCGTGGAACGCGCCGTCGACCTTCACCCGTTGGAAGCCCTGCTTGCGCAGTTCGAGGAATTCCTTGCGGTACTCGCCCTTGCGATCACGAACGATGGGCGCCAGCAGGTAGGCGCGCGTGCCCTCCTCCATCGTCATCACCCGGTCGACCATGTCCTGCACCTGCTGCGCCTCGATCGGCAGTCCGGTGGCCGGCGAAT
Organism: uncultured Tropicimonas sp.; assembly: GCA_947495685.1. GTDB lineage: Bacteria > Pseudomonadota > Alphaproteobacteria > Rhodobacterales > Rhodobacteraceae > Tropicimonas. Next base: position 107,431 of record CANLZY010000008.1, on the reverse strand, counting down.
AGGGTGTGCCCACGCGGGCGAACAGCAACCGCATGTAGTCATAGATCTCGGTCACGGTGCCGACGGTCGAGCGCGGGTTCTTGCTGGTCGTCTTCTGCTCGATAGAGATCGCCGGGCTGAGGCCGCTGATGTGATCCACATCCGGCTTTTCCATCATGTCGAGGAACTGGCGCGCATAGGCCGACAGCGATTCCACATAGCGGCGCTGGCCCTCGGCATAGATCGTGTCGAACGCGAGGCTCGACTTGCCAGACCCCGAAAGCCCCGTGATCACAACCAGTTGGTCGCGCGGAATATCCACGTCGATGTTTTTCAGGTTGTGTTCGCGCGCGCCGCGCACCTCGATGAACTTCTGTTCGGCCATGTTCCACCCCGTGACGGTTAAGGGACAGATAAGCGAGCAGACCGGATTCTCCAATCTAAAATCGAGAACATTCCGTAAACATCGGCACCATTTGGCCCGTCTTCCCAGAAAAACAACACTGCGCGAACGATCTCTCCGGCCCAGCAGGACCCATATGCAAGCCGTGACGTTCCAGGTGCGCAACCGGTCCGGTGAGGCAGGCATCATGCCTGCGCACAGGGTTTGCGCAGCAACCTCGGCATCGGACGCAAACCGAGCCCTTCTGACCACGACAGATTTGGCGCGCGGACATGGCCGTGGCCGGACCCGCGCCATCACCGGACTGGCGATCTTGTCATTGCTGGCCAGGCAATCTCGACACAGGAAAACCGTCCTGCCGATGTAGGATCAGGTCGCAGCGGCTCCCGGACGGTCCGCCTTCGGCGCAGGCGTGGGACAAACCGGCCAACTCGACAGATGGGCGGCGTCCCTTTTCATGTTGGGCATCCCCTCCCTTCACCGCCGGGCCTCAAAACCCAGAACGGGGGCGCGCCTGCAAGGCGCGCCCCCGTTGATCGACGCCGTCAGGCGGCGAAACCCTGTGTCGCGCAGAGTTACATGTGGATCACGCGATCAAAGGCATCCAGAACGCTTTCGTGCATCATCTCGCTCAGGGTCGGGTGCGGGAACACCGTTTCCATCAGGTCCTGCTCGGTCGTTTCCAGTTGCCGGCCAATGACATAGCCCTGGATCAGTTCGGTCACTTCGGCGCCGACCATGTGGGCGCCCAGCAGTTCGCCGGTCTTGGCGTCAAAGATTGTCTTGATCATGCCTTGCGGCTCGCCCAGGGCAATCGCCTTGCCGTTGCCGATGAACGGGAAGCGGCCGACCTTGATGTCATACCCGGCCTCCTTGGCTTTCGCCTCGGTCAGGCCGACGCTGGCGACCTGAGGGTTGCAATAGGTGCATCCGGCAATGCTCTCGGGCTTTACCGGGTGGGCATGCAGCCCCTTGATCAGTTCGGCCACCATGACGCCTTCGTGGCTTGCCTTGTGAGCCAGCCAGGGAGCCCCGGCAATGTCGCCGATCGCATAGAGCCCTTCGACGCTGGTCCGGCAGAACGCGTCCGTGATCACGTGCGTCCGGTCGATCTTCACGCCAAGCGCTTCGAGGCCCAGATTTTCGACGTTGCCGACGATGCCGACGGCCGAGATGACCGTGTCGAACTCCATCGTCTCGACCTTGCCGTTGGACTCGATGTGGGCGACGACCTTGTCGGCCGAACGGTCGAGCTTCTTGACCATGGATTTCTCCATGATCTTCATGCCCTGCTTGACGAAGGCCTTCTTGGCGAAGGCCGAGATCTCGGCATCCTCAACCGGCAGCACCCGGTCCATCACCTCGACCACGGTCGTTTCCGCGCCCAGCGTGTTGTAAAAGCTGGCGAACTCGATGCCGATGGCGCCCGAGCCGATCACCAGCAGTTTCTTGGGCATGTGCGGGGGCTGAAGCGCATGCTTGTAGGTCCAGACCCGCTTGCCGTCGGCCTCCAGGCCGGGCAGTTCGCGGGCGCGCGCACCGGTGGCCACGACGATGTTCGGCGCTGTCAGCTCTTCGGTGCCCTTGTCGGTCTTGACCGAGACCTTGCCCTTGCCGGACAGGGTCGCCTCGCCCATGATCGTGGTGACCTTGTTCTTCTTGAACAGGTGGCCGATACCACCGGACAATTGCTTGGCCACGCCACGCGAGCGCGCCACGACCGCATCGATGTCATAACCGAGGTTCTCGGCTTTCAGGCCGAATTCCTTGGCCCGCTCCATCAGGTGAAACACCTCGGCAGACCGCAGCAGCGCCTTGGTCGGAATGCAGCCCCAGTTGAGGCAGATGCCGCCCAAATGCTCGCGTTCCACACAGGCGACCTTCAGCCCGAGTTGCGCGCCACGGATCGCGGCAACGTAGCCGCCGGGGCCGGAGCCGATCACAATCATGTCGAAAGTCTGTGCAGCCATCTCCGGCCCTCCACGGTTCAATTTAGTTCAGCATTAAACTATTTCTGCCGACGCGCGAAGGCCCCAGATCGAGGAATTCTGACCCAGCGTCAGAAAGGCCGCCATTCCCTGTGTGCATGGCTTTGTGCAAAAACAGCAACACGGCACGGCCCTGTACGCGGCGCCTCGTTGCCGCGTTTCCCCCGGCCCGGTGCACATCTGCATCACGCAGAGGGCTCGGCCTCGCCTTCCTCGGTCAACGCATTGAGCACCGCGCCGTATCCGCCGGTGTCGAGAAAGACCTGTTCCTTGGGCAGCGTCATCCGGCCAAGAGCCTCGTTGCGGAACGGAAACCGCCCGAACAGGCGCACGATCTCGCGGTGGGCCCGCGCATGACGCACGTTGGATTCGCCGGTCTCCGGCAGACGATCACTCATCAACCGGATACAGCGGTCCTGGTCCTCCAGGTTTTCGGAATGCATCAAGGGCAGGTAGAAGAACTGCCGCTCCGGTTCGGGCACCGACAGGTCCCAGCGGCGATGAATCGCCAGCTTTGCTGCGGTTCGCGCCAGCACATCTGTTGCAAACGACCGCGGATCGCCCCGGAACATGTTGCGCGGAAGCTGATCGGTCAGGATCAAAAAGCCCAACACGCCTGCGCCGTCGTGGCACCATTCGTACATGTCGCCACTGTGGGCGGCTTCCCAGGTGGCCAGGAACCTGTCGCGGATCTGCGCATCCAGCGCGTCGTCTGCCTTGTACCAGCCGGCTGGTCCGACCTCCTCTACCCAGAATCGTGTTACGTCCTGTGCGGTAACATCCGCCATACCCTTGTCCTCCCTGAAGACAGGACGTCAGGCCGCGCTGCCGTCGTGTCCTGCCAAATCCCGTTCAGCCTCGGCATTTGCCTCGGCTTCCGCTTCCTGTGCAGTTTCGATGAATACCTCCTGAGCGACCCCGACCGCAACCGGCGACGCGGTTGGCAGCACCGGCGCGTAGGATCCGGTCTCGTCGACCGGCACGGCATCGGATCGCGTCATGCGCCAGGCGGCATAGCCGGCCATGCTCGCAGACAGGATCGTCAGGAACAGGAAGAACCCCTGCGGGCCGACCTGCCCCATGATCCAGGCGGTAATGAGCGGCCCGGTGATCGCCCCGATTCCACTGATGAAGACCAACCCGCCGGACGCCGCCGCCATGTCTTCATATTCCAGGTGATCGTTCACATAGGCCAGGAACAGCGCGTAGAGCGGGTTGGCCGTGCCGCCAATGACAAAGGCTGCCATAAGGAGTGTGTAGAAATCGCTGGCCATCACCATTGCGAGGGCCGAGGCGACGGCCCCCACGGTCGCGGCCCCCATGATCAGCACCCGTCGGTCCATCCGGTCCGACAGCCAGCCGATCGGATATTGCATCAACAGGCCACCCAAATAGATGCTGGCGACAAACCCGGAGATCTGCGGCACCGACAGGCCCGCCTCGGAGCCATAGACCGATGCCATGCCGAACAGCGCAGAGAACACCCCCCCCAGCAGGAACAGGCCAACACAGCCCAGCGGCGAAACGGCCCACAATACGCGAAGGCTCATCGGCTTTGTGGTTTCGAATGCCGGGGTCGGCTGTACGGCCAGCAGGATCGGTGCGAACGAGATCGAGACCAGCACCGAGGGAATGACGAACAGCACGAAACCTGACGGATCGCCCACCAGCAAAAGCCCCTGTGCCGCGACGATCCCGGCCATCTGGACGATCACGTAGAGCGACAGCGCCTGCCCGCGGCGTTCGTTGGTGACGGCGTTGTTCAACCAGCTTTCGGCGGTGACATAGACCCCCGACAGGCAGAACCCCATCACCACCCGTCCAACCACCCAGACCCAGGGGTTGGCGAACAGCGGGTACAGGATGAGGATCGCGGACACCATCGATCCAAGCGCGGCAAAGACCCGGATATGCCCGACACGACGGATCATTTCCGGCGCGAGTTTGGAGCCGCCAAGGAACCCGAGGAAATAGGCCGACATGACAAAGGACATCTCGAAGGCCGAGAACCCCTCGATGCCACCGCGGATACCCAGCAACGTGCCTTGCACGCCGTTGCCGACCATCAGCAGCAGAATCCCGAAAAGCAGGGCCCAGGTCCCCTTGATGACGTGCAGCATCGGCCGTTTCCTTTTGCCGGCGAGAATGACGAGACGCCGGCTCTAGCCGAGTCTCACGCCGTGCATTTCGCCGGAACCGACACGTCGATGTCGCTGTCGGCAAAATCGTCAAATACCCGGCGCTAAATGATCGACGCGTCCGGCTCTGGCAGCTTTCCGCTGCTCAGCAGGTCCGCGATGCGCCGTCGCACCAGTTCCACATGCATCCGCGCGTTGTAGGCCCCGCCCCGAAAGGCAGGCGGCAGGCGCATGGCCGCCAGTTCCTGATCCACCACATCCAGCCGGGCGTCCAATGCCTCGACCTCCGCGCGATCGGATATCTCGACAAGTTCGGCCTCGATGCTGCGGATTTCGACATAATGCCGCCAGACGCGGCGATGCATGGACCATTGGTACAGCGCCGGCAGGACGCGGAACAACGGGATGATCAGGATCAGCAGCGGCACAAGCACCAGCAGCACACGGCGGATCTGGGCCGCGATCCAGTAGGGCAACCAATAATGAAAGACGCTCTGCCCTTCGGCCAGCAGCTTGAACGCGCCGGGGTCGATCGGCATGTCCGCGTCCAGTGCCGTGGGAAACGTTCCTGTCTGCGTGAACAGGTCGTTGCCGCCATGTATCGTCCGCCCGGCCAGCACCAGACGATCGACGATGGCCGGATGCAAATCCGACACCGCCGCCAGCCGGGCCATCAGCGCGACCAGTTGCAGCGATGTGTCCGGCACCACCGGATCGAGCAGGATCGCCCCGGACGGTATTGTCGCAACACGGCTGTTTGGCAGTCGCTGAGAGATCGCCTCGATATGATCCAGCCGCATCGTGCGCACATCCGACGCCAGGAACAGCGGCTGCAGATAGTCGGCATCGGGCAGCGACACGAAAATCGCCATGTCGATCTCGCCGGCAAGCAATGCCTTGGCCGCCGCTTCCCCGCCCAGATCGACAAGCCGGTTGGCCGCCTTGATCCCGACGGCACTCGCCAGCGCATCGATTGCAGCACGGGTGCCGGACCCGGATCCGCCCCCGGCGATGGTCAACCCGCGCCACAGCGCCGGGTTGGCGGGAATGGAGCGGTCGGCGCGGGCCTGCACGATGATCGGCTCGATGAACACGGTTCCCAGGGCTTCGATTGCCAGCCCCTCGGTCGGAATTCCGCCCTGCAACAGGCCCACATCGGCCTGCCGCGTGTCCAGCAGGTCGCGGTTTTCCACGGAACCGGCTGTCTCCAGGATGATCACTTCGACCCCGTCATCCTCCAGGTGGTCGCGGTATTGCTCGGCGATGGTCCAGTACCCGCCATCCCGCGCCCCGGCGGCAAAGGTGATCCGGTCGGGTGGTGGCAGGTCGCGCAACAGGTAGATCGCACTGAGCACGGTCAGGATGGCGGTCGCCACTAGTGTCCAAAATCGCATCTGGCGCCCCCTGCCCGTTTGTACGGATTCACAATCCCCGAAACCCTGCCACAGGGCAACGGATCAATCCAAGCCACCAAATCGGATCTTGACCCGCGCCGATGATCGGCGCATCAACCCCGCATGAACCGTATCGCCTCCATCCGATTTTATTGGCTTCGTTCCCCATAGGAGCGGCCGGACGGATTCTATCCACCAACATGGCCGCCGCGAGCGGCCTTTTTCATTTTCGTGGCGTCTCGTGGTGGCACAGAGGACCCATGACATGACCCAAATCGACACCCGAGACCCCGAAACGACATTGCAGATCCGACCAGCACAGCGCAGCGATTCCGCCCGACTGCTGGAGATGGTGACGGCGCTGGCGGCCCATCACGGCGACGCCGCAACCCTGTCGCCCGGCGCGCTGGACCGCGACGTGTTCGGCCCGACGGCCTGCGCCCGCGCGCTGATGGCCGAGGCCGGGAACGACGTGGTGGGATACGCACTGCTCTGCCCTGCGCTCAACCTGCATTTCGGGTTGCGGTTGATGGATCTCAATCACCTGTACGTCGCGCCGACGCACCGGGGCCGCGGTATCGCGCGGCGGCTGATCGCTGCCTCCGTCGAGGAGGCCCGCCGCCAGGGCTGCGGGCGGCTGACGGTAGGCACACACCCGGACAACACTCAGGCACAGGAGATCTATCGCGCCCTTGGCTTCGACATGGCCTCGGGTCCGGGGCCGCGATTCCGGTTGGATCTGCCCGCCACCGGGGCGCTGCCGGCGGGGTGGGTCTGACAGCCTGCCGGCCCAACGCAGCCATCCGGCGTCAGTCGGCGGGCAACAGCAGCGAGGCATCCCCGTAGGAGAAAAACCGGTAGCGGTGGGCGATGGCGTGCGCATAGATCTGCATCATGCGCTCGCGCCCCATCAGCGCCGACACCAGCATCATCAGCGTGGATTTCGGCAGGTGGAAATTGGTCATCAACCCGTCCGCCACCTGGAACCGATAGCCTGGGCGGATAAAGATGTCCGTCTCACCACGCCACGGCTGCACGCTGCCGTCGCTGGCGGCGCTTTCGATCAGGCGGCAGGCTGTCGTGCCGACCGGAATGACCCGTCCACCAGCCACGCGGGTGGCGTTGATCTGGGCCGCGGCCGTTTCGGACACCTCGCCCCATTCGGAATGCATCCGGTGCTGGGTGACATCGTCCACCTTGACCGGCAGGAAGGTTCCCGCGCCCACGTGCAATGTCACCTCGGTGAAGTCCACCCCCATGTCGGCGATCCGCTGCAACAGGGCGGCGTCAAAATGCAGGCTGGCGGTCGGGGCCGCGACGGCGCCGGAATGGCGGGCAAAGACGGTCTGGTAGTCGGTCTTGTCCTGTTCGTCGGCTGCGCGACGGGCCGCGATATAGGGCGGCAGCGGCATCGCGCCAGCGGCTGCCAGTGCCGCATCGAAGTCGTCGCCCGACAGGGAAAAGGCCAGCGTCAACTGCCCATCGGCCCGCCCGACGACCCGCGCGGAAAAGCCGGGAGCAAAATGGATGTCCTCACCGTCGCGGACCTTCCTGGCGGGCTTGGCCAGCGCCTGCCAGCCACCATCGGTGCGCGGTTCCAGCAGGGTTATCTCGATGCGCGACTCGGTCAGGCCTTCGGCACCATCCCTGCGGCGCACCCCCGACAGCCGCGCCGGGATCACCTTGGTGTTGTTCAGCACCAGCCGGTCGCCGGGCCGCAGGTATCCCGGCAGGTCGCTGACGCGCGCGTCTTCGGTTGCGTCGCCCTGCGCGACCAGCAGCCGGGCCGAGGTGCGCGGGGTCGCCGGCCGGGTTGCGATCAACGCCTCGGGCAGGTCGAAATCGAAATCGGACAGCAGCATGCTCATCCTCCGCTGCGCACCCTGGGGGGCGGCGCCTTGAAAATCTCGCGGAACATGCCGGGCGTCAGCACCGACAGCGGGTTCACCTCGACGCTGGGGTTCGAGGACGACCCGCGCATCCGGTAGTTGAATCCGAACAGCCCCTCGCCCTTGCGGGTAAAGATCGAGCCGATCGAATTGACCATGTAGACCGGCGAAAAAACGCCCTGCATGTCCATCCGGTCGCGCACCATGTCATAGACCCCTTCCATCGAGATGCCGAGCGACGGCCCGACACCGGAGGAGCGTGTGACCTGCACATAGCTGGGGGTCAAGCGGAAGACCGCCTCGACATCGGTGAACAGCAGGCCGGCGCCGTTCAACTCGTCGATCAGCCCGACCACGCTGATCGCGTTGATCAGGGCCGTCAGCCCCGAGGCGCTGTTGACGCGCACGTTGTCGACCTTCAACTGCCCGTCGTATTCGCCCCGTTCGCGGCGCGGTTGCAGGATCAGCGTCATCGCCCCGCCCGCGGCCTGGCTGAACAGGCCCGCGGCCTTGAAGACCGCGCCGGCGTTGTCCGACTTGAGCCGAACCGCGGTGCCGCCCTTTTGCCCGGGAACCAGCGTGCCGGTGACTGACGCCTGGCCATTTACAAGGCCGCTGAATTTGCCCGACATGCCGGACGTCTGGGTCAGCTCGCCTCGGAACCCGGTCAGCGACAGTCCCTCGGACACCACCAGCCGGTCCAGGGCCAGGCTGATCGGGGGGCCGTTCCCGCCGCCGCTGCCGCTCGCTTTGGCGCCGCCCATGCTGGTCTTGCGGATGTCGATCCGACCGCCCTGCACCGCAACCGCCGGGGTCCGGCCCGGGCCACGTCCGCGCAGCACAACCGGGGCATCGATCCATCCACCGATGGAGACCCGGTTGAACCGCGCCAGATCCAGCGATCCGCCCGCCGTCAACGACACCGCGCCCTCGGCCGAGAGCCCGGGGGCGCTGATCGAGAGTGTCTCCACCGAGGGGGGGCTGCCCAGCCGCCCGGCCACGTTCAGGCTGCCCTTGCTGCGGTTCGATTTCGACCACCCCAACGAGGGCAGTGCCAACCCGACCCCCTGAAGGGCCGAGGTCAGGCTGAAACGCGGCGCCGCCCCGCGCGGCAGAGCGATCAAGAACTGCCCCGTTCCCGCCCCCCTGACCATTTCGGAGGGCAGGCCGATGTCGAACTGCTTGATGAACGCCGCGCCGATCTGGATGGTCCCCTTGGCCGTGGGCGCATCTGCTCCCTCTCCGAAGGGCAGCACGAACTCGCCCTCCAGGGGGATGCTCTCCAACCGCGCCGGGCCGGAGATCTTCAGCGCCGCATTGTCGGCATGCAACTCCAGCCGCTCGGCCTCCAGTCGCCGGCCCGGCACGGCCCGGGTCGACGTCACGTCGGTCATGACCCCGGAAATGTCAAAGGCCACATCCTTGCCCGTCAGCCCGCGCTTCATCGGAAAGGCGATACGACCGGACAGCGCCGCGCGGCCCTCGGCCATCGTCACCGGTTGGCTGGCCTTGCTGAGAAACCGGAACGGCTCCTGGTCCAGCAACGACAGGGCCGCCGTCACCGACGAAGAGGTTCGCAGCAACAACTCGGCGGTGGCGGGTTTCTCCCGCGTATTCCCCACCCGGAAGACCGACCCCGCCATGTCGACGCTTCCGCCTTCGGGCGGATGCGTCCATCCCGAATCCAGCGACAGCGAGAACACGTTGCGGCCAACCGAGGCAAAGCCGTTGGCCCTGGTGATCGGCGGCAGGGTCTGCATCGGCCGCAGTTCGGCATCGCGGAATTCGAAGGTCAGCGACAGGTCCGGCCGCTGTCCCTGGTTCAGCCGCAAGCCCGCGCGCGTGTCAAAGATTCGCCCCGATATCAGGTGGGAATCGATCCACCGGCGGGTGCCCGGGGCCAGTTGCAGCGGCCACAGCGCCAGCAAGGGCCCGCTTTCGATCTGGTCGAAGGCCATGTCGAGCCCGACGTGCCAACCCTCGGTGTCTGCGGTCACCTGGCCCTTGGCCTGCAACCGGGTCGTTCCCAGCGTGTCGCGTCCCTCCGGGTCGGTCGTGGTCAGCACCAGCTGGCCAATGCGGGCGACAAACGGATTCAGCGTGATCTTGACGTCCAGCGCCCCGCCATCGAACACCGCCGGTTCCGGAAGCAACCCGGGCGGGTCCAGCGTGAACCCCGAAAACTGCAACTGGCCGATCAGCCCGGTCGGCCACCCCGTCTCCAGCCCCTCCAAATAGGCATGGCCGGTTGCCCGCAACGCGCCGTCAGGGGCCTGTACGGCAAGCTCGTCGAAGGTCAGGCGGCGGGTCTCGGGGCGATAGCCGAAATAGGTGCGGGCGCTGTCGAAATGGACCGGGCGGGCGCTGGTTTCTGGCTGAAAGACACCCTTGCCGATCTCCAGCGTGCCATTCAGCGCCCCCATTGCCCCGTCCGGCAGGACGCTGAGGATGATTGCGCCCGACACATCTGCATCCAGCGGCTCCAGCCAGCTGACGGCCGGGGCCTGCTGGGCGATGTCCGCGGCCGCAACGCCCGCGACCAACGCCGAGATCTCGGCGCTGCCGTCGGCCTTGTCGAGGTTCAGCCGCAGCGCAACGGTGGCCGGCTCCTGCGGGGGGCCGTCCGCGTCGGGCGGCAGCGTCAGCGTAACCGAGATCGACAGGTCGCCGGAAGTATTGTCCAGCAGCAGCCTGCCGTCCTCGATCCGCCATGTGCGGTCGGCGCGCATGTCCTCGAAGGTCACCTCGAGCGCCTGCACCTCGATCCGGTCGACCGGCGCCAGGGCGGGCAGTTCGAAGGCCATCCGCAACGCCGCGATGGCATCGCCAAGCGAGCCGAGCGCTGCCGGACCGACACCGTTGCCAAAGCCGAGGTTGAAGGCACCATCCGGGGTGCGGCGCAGGCTGATCGCGGCTCCGCCGACGTCCAGCGACCGTGGCTGAACCTTGCCCTGCCACAGGGCCGACTTGTCGAGCGTGACCCCGAGTTCCGGGATCGCCACGAGGTCCGAGCCGGCGGGGGTGGTCACATGAACGTCGCGAAACACCACCTGTGGCAGTTTGCGCTCATCGACCGTCAGGGTCACCGCGCCGACTTCGGCGCGCCCGCCCCCCAGGCCGCGCGACAACACTTCGCCGGCCTTTTCCGCCACCCAGTCCGGGGCCGGCAGATCGCGCCCGATCAGCATCACGCTGGCAAGGAAGATCACCACGCCGAGCACGACCACAATGTCGAGCGCAAGGCAGACCAGCCACACAAATGGCCGACGACGACGCCGGGGTCGACGCCGCGCTGCGGTCTGTGGCGGCGGCGCTTTGGTATCCGAGCCGGTGTCAGGAAGCATCTCAGACCCGGAATCGCGCCGGTCGTCCGACACGGGATCTGCGTCAGCATCGGACGCGGCACCCGGCATGGCAACGCCCTCGGTTGCAGGGCCAATGTCGGCGCCGGTGTCGGCCTCGGTTTGCGTCTGCGACTTGTTGGTCACGTCTCTCCCGTTCCGGGGCCCCAACCCCGTCCCTTTATCTTCGCGCGTCCCGCACTAGAAAGGAAGTATGGTCAATCGTCTGGAGGATGACAGTTACATGATCGACACCAAGCCGGAAACCGCCAACCGCCCTGACGTTGGCGACACCGCCCCCGATTTCACCCTGCCCCGAGATGGCGGCGAGACCGCGACCCTGTCTGACCTGCGCGGCCAGCCGGTGGTCCTGTATTTCTATCCCCGCGACGACACATCGGGCTGCACCAGGCAGGCCGTCGGGTTTACCGAGCTGCTGCCCGAATTCTCGGCTGCGGGTGCCGCGGTGCTCGGGGTGTCCAAGGACACGGTTGCCAAACATGACAAGTTCCGGAACAAGCATTCGCTGGGTGTGGCACTGCTGTCGGATGCCGAAAGTGATGTCTGCGAGCGCTATGGCGTCTTTGTTTCCAAGAAGATGTACGGAAAAACCTACCTTGGCATCGAGCGCACGACGTTTCTGATCGATGCATCCGGCCAGATCAAGCAGGTCTGGCGCAAGGTCAAGGTGCCCGGACATGTCGAGGCGGTTTTGGAGGCTGTCAAGGCGCTCGACTGAGCCGAATACAGCCCGATACGGCGAGCGCGATGACATTTCCAGGGCAATCGGCCCCGTGCCGCACCATCGGTGCGGGGCCTCAGCTGGGCGTTCGGAACAGGCGCGAGGTGGTGAACATCGCCTCCAATTCCTCGATCCGCTCCTTGCTTTCGTCCCAACGGGTGCTCTGCACTTCGGCAATCAGGGCCTCGATGATCAACATCATCGCGATGCTTGAATCCCAGGCGGAGGGCACCTCGACCAGCGCGTGAAAGACATGGTGCGCGGCCTTGCCGACCGGCGAGCCCCACTGGTCGGTGAACAGCACGATCCGTGCGCCCCGCTCTCGCGCAAGGTTGGCCAGACGCAGCATGTTGGCCTCGTAACGGCGAATGTCGAACAGGACCAGGATCGCGTTTTCGTCCATGTCCAGAAGGTATTGCGGCCAGACGTTCGCCGAGGAACTCAACTGCGTCACGTTGGGACGGATGATCTGCAGGTGGTTGAACAGGTAGTCGGCGGTCGACCGCGTGATCCGCCCGCCCGCGACATAGACATGCCGCTGTGTCTGGGCCAACAGGCGCGCGACCTCGTCGAATTGCGCCGTGTCCAGCCGCTCCAGCGTGTGGTGGATATTGGCCGAGACCGCCTCGGCGAACCGGTTCAGCCCATGTTCGGCCGAGGCCTCGGCCAGCCATTCCTCGTGCTTGCTGACCGGTTTCTTGATCCGCGCGGCGACCTCCTCGCGCAGGGACTCCTGCAGGTCCGGAAAGCCGTCGAACCCCAGCTTGCGCGCCATCCGGATCACCGTCGGGGTCGAGGTCCCGCCGGCCTCGGCCAGCCGGGTGATCGATTGCAGCCCGGCCATCGGATAATCCTGCAACAGCACATGCGCCAGCTGCCGTTCGGCGCGAGTCAGGTCGTCGACATGCTCCTGAAGCAACTGTTTGACAATCTTGCTGGACGGCGCGGCCATGGCTGCTCATTTTTCTAACAGATGCTACAAAGTATTTTTGCGTTGTAGCCATGTCTACAGAAATTTTATTGACAGGTCGAATTTTGCACCGACCAATGTGGCGCATGTCAAAGGCACACGAGTCACCCATCCTGGCGCCGCACGAAGGCCCCGCCGCCCGCGTTCTGAACCCGCGCGGAGCGAGCGGCATCGTGCTTGTCTGCGAACATGCCAGCCGCTTTATCCCCGCTTCGCTTGACACCCTGGGCCTGACGCCCGAAGCCGCGCAGTCCCACGCAGCCTGGGACATCGGTGCGATGGAGATGGCGATCGAGGTCATGGCCACGCTGGATGCGCCACTGGTGGTCTCGCAGGTGTCCCGGCTGGTCTATGACTGCAACCGCCCGCCGACCGCCCCGGACGCCATCCCGACCCAAAGCGAACGTTTCGCCATATCGGGCAACGCCGAGCTGTCGCCTGATGCACGTCAGGCCCGGGCCCAAGCCGTCTATGATCCGTTTCGCGCCGCCCTGAACGGCGTCTTGACCGACCGGCCCGGCCCGCGCACGATCGTGACGCTGCACAGCTTCACCCCTGTGTTTCATGGCCAACCCCGCGACGTCGAACTGGGCATCCTGCACGACACGGATGACCGGTTGGCCGACACCATGCTGGCCGCCGCCCCGCAGCACACAGACATGGTCACGGCACGAAATGCGCCCTATGCCGCCGCCGACGGAGTGACACATACCCTGCAACTCGCCATCGAGCACGGGTTTGCGAACGTGATGATCGAGGTCCGCAACGACCTGATCGATACACCAACCGGCGTGCGTCGCGTCGCCTACCAGTTGAGCGGCCTGCTGCGCGACGCCACGGCGACCCTTTCAGAACCGCACTTTGCCGGAACACGAGACACCGCATGAATTTTGCACGCGCCTATATTCGCCATGTCGATCGGTTGAACCGGATCATCGGGCACGTCGTCATGTACGGGATCTTCGTGATGATGGGCATCCTGCTGTGGTCCTCGATCTCCAAGACCTTCTTCCTCCCGTCGATGTGGACGTTGGAAATGGCCCAGTTCGCGATGGTGGCCTATTACATGCTGGGCGGTCCCTACTCGATCCAGATGGGGTCGAACGTACGGATGGACCTGCTGTATGGCGAATGGTCGAACCGACGCAAAAGCCAGATCGATGCGATGACCGTGCTGTTCCTGATCACCTACCTCGGGTTCCTGCTGTGGGGCGGCATCGACAGCACGCTCTATTCCTTACGCTATGGTGGCGAGCGCAGCCCGACGGCGTGGCGCCCGTATCTGTGGCCGATCAAGATGATCATGATCACCGGCATCTTCCTGATGCTGCTTCAGGCGATTTCCGAACTGTTCAAGGACATCCTGCGCCTCAAGGGCGACCATTACCCGCGCGAGGAACTGAACTGATGGCCTACGAAACAATCGCCATCCTGATGTTCTCGTCGATGATGCTGATGCTGCTGACCGGCCAGCGGGTGTTCGGGGCCATCGGGTTTGTCGCCGTGATCGCCGGCTTCTTCCTGTGGGGAGACCGGGGCGGCTACGACCTTGGTTTCTCGGCGGCGATGAAGCTGATGAAGTGGTACCCGCTGCTGACCCTGCCGATGTTCATCTTCATGGGGTATATCCTGTCCAACAGCCGGATTGCCGATGACCTCTACAAGATGTTCCACGTCTGGATGGGCGGGTTGCGCGGCGGACTGGCGATCGGCACGATCGGGTTGATGGTCTTGATCTCGGCGATGAACGGGCTGTCGGTGGCGGGTATGGCCATCGGGGCCACCATCGCCCTGCCCGAACTGCTCAAACGCGGCTATGACAAGAAGATGGTCACCGGCGTGATCCAGGCGGGCTCGTCGCTCGGCATCCTCGTGCCTCCTTCGGTCGTGCTGGTGCTCTATGCCATGATCGCCCGGCAACCCGTGGGGCAACTCTGGCTCGCAGGGCTTGTTCCCGGCCTGATGATGGCCGCGATGTTCGTGATCTACATTGCGGTTCGCTGCCACTTCCAACCATCCTTGGGCCCTGTCCTGTCCAAGGAAGAGCGCGACATCCCGATGTCCGAGAAACTGGCGCTGTTGCGCGCAGGCATGCTGCCGATCTTCATCTTTGCCGCCATGATGGTGCCCTTTGTCAACGGCTGGACGTCGCTGGTCGAAAGCTCTGCCATCGGCGCCATGGCCGCCCTGCTGGCCGCATTTGCCAAGGGTCGGATGACCCGCGAGGTGTTCTATCACTCGGTGCGCTCGACGCTGGGCATCTCCTGCATGTTCATGTGGATCATCCTTGCCGCACTTGCCTTCGGCGCCGTGTTCGATGGCCTGGGCGCGGTGAAGGCCATCGAGAGCGTCTTCACCGAAAGGCTGGGCCTGAGCCCCTGGATGATCCTGATTCTCATGCAGCTGAGCTTCCTCCTGATGGGCACGTTCCTTGACGATACCGCGATGCTGGTGATCGTCGCGCCGCTCTATGTGCCGCTGGTCAAGGCGCTCGGCTTCGACCTGATCTGGTACGGCGTGCTCTACACCATCACCACCCAGATCGCCTACATGACCCCGCCTTTCGGCTATAACCTGTTCCTGATGCGCGCCATGGCCCCACCCGAGATCGGGCTGAAGGACATCTATGCCAGCATCATCCCCTTCGTCGCGGTGATGGTCCTGGCCCTGACCCTTGTCATGGTCTTTCCCAACATCGCGCTCTGGCTGCCGGAATACGTGTATAACAAGTAACCACCAGACCCCGCGAACGGGGCACCACCCGACCCTAGGAAACCAACAGGAGACAAGACATGACCACGAGACGCAGATTTCTGAAAGGTTCCGCAGCGCTTGCCCCCGGGGCCATGCTGGCCGCACCGGCCCTGGCGCAGTCCACGATCAAATGGCGGATGCAGACCTATGCCGGTGCCGCGCTGGGCGAGCATGTGATCAAGCCCGCGGTCGACATGTTCAACAAGATCGCCGGCGACAAGATGCAGATCGAACTGTTCTTTGCCGACCAGCTGGTGCCAACGGGCGAGCTGTTCCAGGCGCTGCAGCGCGGCACCATCGACGCCGTGCAGTCGGATGACGATTCGATGGCCTCGCCGACCGAGGTCACGGTGTTTGGCGGCTACTTCCCGTTTGCCTCGCGCTATTCGCTCGACGTGCCGGTGCTGTTCAACCAGTACGGCCTGAACGAGATCTGGGATTCCGAGTATTCCAAGGTCGGCGTCAAGCATATCTCGGCCGGCGCATGGGACCCGTGCCACTTTGCCACCAAGGATCCGATCCGCTCCCTAGCCGACCTCAAGGGCAAGCGGGTCTTCACCTTCCCCACCGCCGGCCGTTTCCTGGCCCAGTTCGGCGTGGTTCCCGTGACCCTGCCGTGGGAAGACATCGAAGTCGCCGTGCAGACCGGCGAACTGGACGGCATCGCCTGGTCCGGCATCACCGAGGACTACACCGTTGGCTGGGCCGACGTGACCAACTACTTCCTCACCAACAACATCTCCGGCGCCTGGGCGGGATCCTTCTTCGCCAACATGGACCGCTGGAACGAGCTGCCCGAAGACCTGCAGACCCTGTTCCGCGTCTGCTGCGACCAGTCCCACTACTATCGCCAGTGGTGGTACTGGGGCGGCGAAGCCTCGTTGCGCGTCAACGGCCCCAAGATGGAACTCACCTCGATCCCCGATGCCGAATGGGCCACGGTCGAGGCCGCCGCCGTCACCTTCTGGGACGAGATCGCCGCGGAATCCGAGGTCAAGGCCAAGGTCGTGCAGATCTTCAAGCAGTACAACGCCGACATGGAGAAAGCCGGCCGGCCCTATCGCTACGGCTGACCCCCGCGCCCACCGGACGGGCTGGCCGAAGCGCCAGCCCGGACATACCAGGAATGACCGGTCCCGCAGGGGCCGGTCGCCGTTGAACAACAGAAAAGATCCTCGCCCATGCCCGGCCTGCTCACTTTTGACGCCCTGAAAACCGCCGTCGCCGACGGCTCCATCGACACCGTTCTGGTCTGTCTCGTCGACATGCAGGGGCGCCTGATGGGCAAGCGTTTCCACGCGCAGAACTTCCTCGACAGCGCCTGGAAAGAAACCCATTGCTGCAACTACCTGCTGGCAACAGACCTCGAAATGGCCACCCCGGATGGCTTTGCCTCGACATCCTGGTCCACCGGTTACGGCGATTACGTGATGAAGCCGGACCTTGAGACCCTGCGGCCCGTGCCCTGGCTCGAAGGCACAGCGATGGTGCTGTGCGACATCCTCGATCACCACACCCACGCACCGGTTCCCCATTCTCCCCGCGAGATTCTCAAGGTGCAGATCGCGCGGCTCACGGCGATGGGCCTGACCCCGATGATGGCCACCGAACTGGAGTTCTTCCTGTTCGAAAAGAGCTTTGACGAGATCCGCAAATCTGGTTTCCGCGACCTGACGCCGATCTCGGGCTACAACGAAGATTACAACATCTTCCAGACGACCAAGGAAGAATGCGTGATGCGCCCTCTGCGCAACCACCTGTTTGCCGCCGGCATTCCGGTCGAAAACACCAAGGGCGAGGCCGAGGCCGGGCAGGAAGAGCTGAACATCCGCTATGCCGATGCACTGGCCTGTGCCGACAATCACACCATCGCCAAGCACGCCACAAAGGAAATCGCCTGGCAACAGGGTCACGCCGCAAGCTTCCTGCCCAAATGGCACCAGGACCGGGTCGGCAGTTCGAGCCATGTTCACATGTCCATGTGGAGCGGCAGCACGCCGGCCTTCCTCGACCCGGACGCCCCCCATGGCATGTCGACCCTGATGCGGCAGTTCTGCGCCGGCCTGATTGCCTATGCCCCGGAATACACGGTGTTCCTGGCGCCCTATGTCAACAGCTACAAACGCTTCATGAAGGGCACCTTCGCCCCAACCAAGGCCGTCTGGTCGGTCGACAACCGCACCGCCGGGTTCCGGCTGTGCGGCGACGGCACCAAGGCGGTGCGCATGGAATGCCGCATCGGAGGCTCCGACCTGAACCCCTATCTGGCGCAGGCGGCCCTGTTGGCGGCGGGCATCAAGGGGATCGAGGACGGGTTGGAATTGTCCCCGGCGATCCAGGGCGATCTCTACGAAAACGCCGAGACCGCCGCGGCCGAAATCCCCCGCACCCTCGGCGCGGCGATCCAGGTCTTCACTGGCTCCAGAATGTTGCGCGAAGCCATGGGCGATGCCGTCATCGACCACTACACCCGCGCCGCCGAATGGGAACTGGAAGAGTTCGACCGCGTGGTCACCGATTGGGAGATCGCGCGCGGATTCGAGCGGGCCTGACCATGACATTCGGGACAGAGCTTCGCCGTTTGCTGGACGGCTATCTCGCGGCCTATGCGGCACAGGATGCCGCCACCTGCGCAGCGTTCTACGGAGTCGCCGGTGAAATCCATTCGCCCTTCGCCCCCCCTGTTGTCGGTCGCGCGGCCATTGCGGACGCGCATCAGGCCTGGTTCGAACACCGCGAAGACAACAAGCGGCTCGACATCCTGAAGGCGGATGCGCGCGACGATCTGGCCTATGTCCTGTTGCGATATTCGGCCGATACATCAGACGGTCCCGAGGCGGGAACCTCGCTCGATGTACTGTCCCGCGACGGGGACGGAGCGTGGCATTTCCTGGTCTCCAGCCTGAACGCCCACAAGGGTGGCACCGAATGATCACCGCCATCGCCCCTGCACTGTTGGCCGCTCGGGGAACCGATCGGACCGCGGCATCCCACGCTCACGCGCCAGACCGGCCAGCCGTGACATTCTCGGGTACCCCGTGCCCGATCCCGATTCACTTCAACGATCCCGGCGGAACTGACGTCGCGGTCAGCAGCTACGCAAAGAAAACGACATGACACAGACAGTCAAATGCATCTCGCCGATCGACGGATCGATCTATGCGGAACGACCGCTCCTGAGCGAGGCCGCGGCCATCGAGGCCGCCGCGCGGGCCCGCGCCGCTCAACCGGCCTGGGCCGCACGCCCGCTGGCAGAACGCATCGCGCTGGTGCGCGCCGCCGTGGCCGAAGTCGGCAAGACCACCGACCGCATGGCGCTGGAACTGGCGCACCAGATGGGTCGCCCGGTCCGATATGGCGGAGAGTTCGGCGGCTTCAACGAACGGGCCAGCTACATGGCCGACATCGCCGAGAGCGCCCTGGCCCCACTCGTGATCGAGGACAGCAACACCTTCCTGCGCAAGATCGAGCGCGAGCCCTGTGGTGTGGTGTTTGTCGTGGCGCCCTGGAACTATCCCTACATGACCGCGATCAACACCGTGGCCCCGGCGCTGATCGCGGGCAACAGCGTGGTGCTGAAACATGCTGCGCAGACCCTGTTGGTGGGCGAGCGCATGGCCGAGGCGTTTCATGCCGCCGGCATCCCCGAGAACGTGTTCCAGAACGTCTTCCTGTCCCATGACACGACCTCGGCGCTGATCGCGGGCCGCGCCTTCAACCTTGTGAATTTCACCGGATCCGTCGGCGGCGGTCAGGCCATGGAGCGCGCCGCCGCTGGAACCTTCACCGCCGTCTCGACCGAACTTGGCGGCAAGGACCCGGGCTACGTGCGCGCCGATGCCGATGTCCAGGCCGCTGCCGACACGCTGATCGACGGCGCGATGTTCAACTCTGGCCAGTGCTGCTGCGGGATCGAACGGATTTACGTGCACGAAAGCGTCTATGACGATTTCCTCGCCAAGTGCGTCGCGATCGTCAATGGCTACACGCTGGGCAACCCGTTGGCCCCGGAGACCACGATCGGCCCGATGGCCAACGTCCGGTTTGCCGACGAGGTGCGCGCCCAGATCGCCGAGGCGCTGGCAGACGGCGCCACCGCCCATATCGAGACCTTCGCCGAGGACGATGGCGGCACCTACCTGTCGCCGCAGATCCTGACCAATGTCACCCACGACATGCGGGTGATGCGCGACGAGAGCTTTGGCCCGGTTGTCGGCATCATGCCCGTCAAGGACGACGAAGAGGCCATCGCGCTGATGAACGACAGCGATTTCGGCCTGACTGCCTCGATCTGGACGCAGGACACCAAGGCCGCCGATGCCATCGGTAAACGCCTGCAGACGGGCACCGTGTTCATGAATCGTTGCGATTACCTCGACCCGGCGCTGTGTTGGACCGGCTGCAAGGACACTGGCCGCGGCGCTGGCCTGTCGGTTCTTGGCTTCCATGGCCTCACCCGCCCGAAATCCTACCACCTGAAGAAAGCCTGACCCCATGAACCTGGTTGGAAACTGGAACTACCCCACCCCGATCCGCTTCGGTGCCGGTCGGATCGCCGAGATCGCCGATGCCTGCGCCACCGCGGGCATCAAGAAGCCCCTGCTGGTTACCGACCGCGGGCTGGGCCCGATGGAGATCACCTCCCGCACGCTGGACCTGCTGGAGGTGGCCGGACTGGGCCGCGCCATGTTCTCGGAGGTCGATCCGAACCCCACAGACGCCAATGTCGAAGCGGGGCTGAAGGTCTATCGCGACGGCGGCTATGACGGCGTTGTTGCCTTTGGCGGTGGCTCGGGGCTGGACCTTGCCAAGACGCTGGCCTTCATGGCGGGCCAATCCCGCCCCCTGTGGGATTTCGAGGATGTTGGCGACTGGTGGACCCGCGCCGACCCCGCCGGCATCCACCCCATCGTGGCGGTGCCTACCACCGCCGGCACCGGGTCGGAGGTTGGCCGCGCGTCGATCATCACCAATTCCGAAACCCACGAGAAAAAGATCATCTTCCACCCAAAGATGCTGCCATCCGTGGTGATCTGCGATCCGGAACTGACCGTCGGGATGCCGAAATTCATCACCGCCGGCACCGGTCTGGACGCCTTTGCCCATTGCGTGGAGGCGTATTGTTCACCGCATTACCATCCGATGAGCCAGGGCATCGCGCTGGAGGGCATGCGGCTGGTCAAGGACTACCTGCCGCGCGCGTATGCCGATGGGACGGATATCGAAGCGCGCGCCCACATGATGTCGGCGGCGGCGATGGGCGCAACGGGGTTCCAGAAGGGTCTCGGCGCCATCCATGCGCTGAGCCACCCGATCGGTGCGGTGCATCACACCCATCACGGCACCACCAACGCCGTCTGCATGCCCGCCGTCCTGCAGTTCAACCGGGCGCCCTGTGAGGGCATCCTGGCACAGGCTGCGGCCTATCTGGGGATCGACGGCGGCTTTGACGGGTTCTGTGCCTATGTCGACGGGCTGAACGACAGCATGGCCATCCCGCGCACCCTGACCGACCTCGGCGTGACAAACCCCGACCTCGACGCCCTGACCCGCTCGGCGCTGAACGACCCCAGCACCGGGGGTAACCCGGTCGAGATGACGTTTGACAACACCCGCGCGCTGTTCGAGGCGCTGCTCTGACGGAGTGCCCTGAGCTGTGCAATGCAATCGCCGGCCCGCTGGGCCGGCGTCATCTCCTGCGCTGCAGGCCCCGCCGCGGCCTTCTTGGCCCACCACATTGCGCGCGCCCGGCTTGCGGCAGCCGGGCCGTCCTTGGCGGAGGTCTTGCCCCGCAGTCTCGCTCAACCGCGTTGACAGTCTGGCCTGCGGATGAAGCGTTTGTTCTGCATTTTCAGCATCCCAAAGCCACCGCTACCCAACCTGCAAGAAACGCTTCATCAGGCATGGAAATGCCAAATTGACTTTGGGGAAATCTTCGACGTGGGACTTTCTTTCGACACTCATCCTTCGCGAAAATACGACTGCCGAATTCTCACATCCTTGCCAGTACTACCGCCCTCTGTCTGCCGATCGGGGCTATTTCGGCCGCCGGGAAATCTTCCGCCGCCACGACGAACCAGATCGTCAACGGCGACTTTGAAGCCGGGTACAGTGGGTTCACCACCAATTGCCAGTATACGCTGCTGAGCGGCGGAACATTGGGCGGACGACAGACGGTCCAGGTTGCCCCGCACATCAACATGGCCTTCAGCGGCAACCCGGCACAGGGCGCGCGTGGCGGCGATCACACGACGGGTTCTGGCCTGGCGCTGTTCGTGAACGGCAGCAACAACAGCAGCGTCGTGTTCTGGGAACAGACGGTGACCGTGACGCCCAACGCGACCTATGATTTCACCGCTTGGGGGACGCTTTGGTTTGGCGGCGCCTCGACGCAAAAGCTGAAGATGGACGGCAGCGATGTCGGATCCCTCGCCATTTCGACGGCGCAGGATGCCTGGGCGGAAAACGACATGCAATGGACATCCGGCGCGGCCACCTCGGCGACGTTTCATCTGATCAACGCCAGTACGCAGTTCTCGAGCAACGATTTTGCCCTGGATGACCTGACGCTGACCAGCCAGGTCGGCGCCGTCCCGGTGCCCGCGTCGCTGCAGGTGCTGCTGGGCGGTCTGGCCCTGCTGGGTGGCATGACCGGTCTGCGCAAACGCAACCACTAACCCGACACGGCTCCTTCAAACAGCAAAGGGCGCCCAATTTCGGGCGCCCTTTGTCGTTTCTGTCAGAACCGCTCAATGTGCGGTGGGCGGAACCGGTTTTGCGGTGCCCGCCGCCGAGGCGGCACGTTCAGCCGCGGCAGCCTCTTCAGCAGCCTCGTCCCACTCGATCGGTTCCGGCACCGAGATCAAAGCGTGCTTGAGCACGTCCCGAACATGCGCCACCGGGATGATCTCCATCCCGTCCTTCACGTTGTCCGGGATCTCCGGCAGGTCCTTTTCGTTCTCGGCAGGGATCAGCACCGTCTTGACGCCGCCTCGCAGCGCCGCAAGCAGCTTCTCCTTCAGACCACCGATGGCCAGCACGTTGCCCCGCAGCGTGACTTCGCCGGTCATGGCAATGTCCTTGCGCACCGGAATCCGGGTCAACACGGAAACGATCGAGGTCACCATCCCGACACCGGCCGATGGCCCGTCCTTGGGCGTGGCGCCCTCCGGAACGTGCACGTGGATGTCGATCGTGTCGAACTTGGTCGGCTTCACCCCGATTTCAGGCGCGATGGAGCGCACGAAACTGTTGGCCGCGTCGATGCTCTCCTTCATCACGTCGCCCAGCTTGCCGGTGGTCTTCATCCGCCCCTTGCCGGGCAGCATCAGCGCCTCGATCGACAACAAGTCGCCGCCGACGCTGGTCCAGGCCAGCCCAGTGACAACACCAATCTGGTTTTCCTGTTCAGCCAGGCCATAGCGGAACCGCTTCACGCCGAGGAACGATTCCAGATCCTCGGGCTCGATGACAACCTTGCTGGATTCCTTCTTGACGATCCTGGTGATCGACTTCCGGGCCAGCTTGGCGATTTCGCGCTCCAGGTTCCGCACGCCCGCTTCGCGGGTGTACGTGCGGATGATCTCGGTCAGCGCCGCGTCGGTCAGTTCGAACTCGCTTGGACGCAGGCCGTGGTTCTTCATCTGCTTTTCGATCAGATGACGGCGCGCGATCTCCTGCTTTTCGTCCTCGGTGTAGCCGGCAAGCGTGATGATCTCCATCCGGTCGAGCAATGGGCCGGGCATGTTGTAGGAGTTCGCCGTTGTCAGGAACAGCACGTTGGAGAGGTCGTACTCCACTTCCATGTAATGATCGACAAAGGTCGAGTTCTGTTCCGGATCAAGCACTTCCAGCATTGCCGACGCCGGATCTCCACGGAAATCCTGACCCATCTTGTCGATCTCGTCGAGCAGGATGAGCGGGTTCGTGGTCTTGGCCTTCTTCAGCGCCTGGATGATCTTGCCCGGCATGGAGCCGATGTAGGTCCGACGGTGACCGCGGATCTCGGATTCATCGCGCACGCCGCCAAGGCTGATGCGGATAAACTCGCGCCCCGTCGCATGGGCAACCGATTTTCCAAGCGAGGTCTTGCCGACGCCCGGAGGGCCGACGAGGCAAAGGATCGGGCCCTTCAGCTTGGCCGACCGCTGCTGCACCGCGAGGTATTCGACAATGCGTTCCTTGACCTTTTCCAGCCCGTAGTGATCGTTGTCGAGCACTGCCTGGGCCTTGAACAGGTCCTTTTTCATGCGGGATTTCGTCCCCCACGGGATCGACAGCATCCAGTCGAGGTAGTTGCGCACCACGGTGGCCTCGGCCGACATGGGCGACATGTTCTTGAGCTTCTTCAGCTCGCCCTCGACCTTTTCGGCCGCTTCCTTGGACAGCTTCGTGTCGGCGATCTTCTGTTCCAGCTCGGCGATCTCGTTCTGGCCTTCGTCGCCATCGCCCAGCTCGCGCTGGATCGCCTTCATCTGCTCGTTCAGATAGTACTCGCGCTGTGTACGCTCCATCTGGGACTTCACGCGGGTCTTGATCTTCTTCTCGACCTGCAGGACAGACATTTCGCCCTGCATCAGCCCATAGACCTTTTCCAGCCGTTCGGCGACCGACAGCGTTTCCAGAAGCTCCTGCTTCTGGTCGACCTCGACGCCGAGGTGCCCAGACACGAGATCCGCCAGCTTGGCGCTGTCCCGGGTTTCGGCGACGGCGGCAAGAGCCTCTTCGGGGATGTTCTTCTTGATCTTCGAGTAGCGCTCGAATTCCTCACCGACCGAGCGGACCAGCGCCGTGACCGTGTCCTCATCTCCCGGCAATTCGGTCAGAAACTCGGCATGGGCCTCGAAGAAATCTTCGTTTTCAAGGTATTCGACAATCCGTACGCGGCGGATTCCTTCCACCAGCACCTTCACGGTGCCGTCGGGCAGTTTCAGCAATTGCAACACGTTGGCCAGGACGCCTGCCTTGTAGATCCCGCTCGATTCCGGGTCGTCCTCGGCAGGGTCGATCTGGCTTGCCAGAAGGATCTGCTTGTCGTCCTGCATCACCTCTTCCAGGGCGCGGACAGATTTGTCGCGTCCAACGAATAGGGGGACGATCATGTGCGGGAACACCACGATATCGCGCAGCGGCAGCACGGGATAAGATTGGCTCAGAGGCTCAAGCATGCTCGTTTTCCTGTTTTATGCAAGAAGACACCGGCCCCGGCTTGCGGCAGCACCCGGCCTTCTCCGGTCTTGGTGTAGACAGGTGGGATGCATACCCTCCGGTTTCAACCACGACCCTTGTTTTATCATAATGTGCCCGCCCCTGTCGGCAGGGGCAAGCAGGCATTCCGAAGCATTCGCCGAATTGCCCGGAGGCGGCTGAAATCGGCCTGACGTTGCCTTGGCAACCTGCGCCTGCCGTCTGCCGCCATTGAGCGTTCCGCACGATGGCTTGCGCGTTGCGCATCGCTTCGACAGCGTCGGGCCGCCGACAGCGATTGCTCCGGTCAAAGCGGCGGCAGATCTCCCTCCGCTCGCACGGCATGAAACTCGGCCTCCCACGCGGCGAAATCGCCGGCGGCGATCGCCTCCCGCATGCCCTGCATGATCTGCTGGTAGTAGTGCAGGTTGTGCCAGGTCAGCAGCATGGAGCTGATGATCTCCTGTGCGCGAAACACGTGATGCAGGTAGGCGCGGGAATAGTTGGCGCAGGCCGGACAGGTGCAGAACTCGTCGATCGGACGCGGATCGTCCTGGTGGCGGGCGTTCTTGATGTTGAGCACGCCCCGGCGTGTAAACACCTGCCCTGTTCGGCCAGAGCGGGACGGCAGGACGCAATCCATCATGTCGATGCCACGCTTGACGGCCCCCACGATATCGTCGGGTTTCCCGACCCCCATCAGGTACCGTGGCTTGTCCGCCGGCAGCATGTCGGGGGCATAGTCGAGCACGTCGAACATTGCCGCCTGCCCCTCGCCGACTGCAAGGCCTCCAACCGCGTAACCGTCGAAGCCGATGGCCGTCAGCGCCTCGGCGCTTTCGGCCCGCTGATCCCGAAAGACGCTGCCTTGCTGGATGCCGAACAGTGCATGACCCGGCCGGTCACCAAAGGCATCGCGAGAGCGCTGTGCCCACCGCATGGACAGGCGCATGGAATCCCGCGCCACTTTTTCCTCGGCGGGAAAAGGCGTGCATTCGTCAAAGCACATCACGATATCGCTTCCCAGCAGACGCTGGATTTCCATCGACCGCTCCGGCGTCAACTCGTGCAGTGAACCGTCGATATGCGATTTGAAGCGCACTCCCTCCTCGGACATCTTGCGCAGGGCGGTCAGGCTCATCACCTGGAACCCGCCGGAATCGGTCAGGATCGGCCTGTCCCAGTTCATGAAGCGGTGCAATCCACCCAACCGATCGATACGTTCCGCGGTCGGACGCAGCATCAGGTGATAGGTGTTGCCAAGCAGGATATCGGCGCCCGTTGCACGCACGTTTTCGGGAAGCATCGCCTTGACGGTGGCCGCGGTTCCAACGGGCATGAAGGCCGGTGTCCGGATGTCCCCGCGCGGGGTCGAGATCATTCCGGTCCGGGCCTTGCCGTCCGTTGCGTTCAGGGAGAAGGAGATTCTTTTGCTCATGGCGTCTCCCTTTTCAGATGCCGCGCCGGTTATCAATCCGCGCCCTGTGCAAATGCGGTGGCCGACTCCGCCTTGTTGTTGCGATCTGGCCGCTCTGCCAGGTGGTCGAGGACGACCTGAACGGTTCCCTTCTGGCCCGCAGGCTTGCGCCGCCCGCACTCGAGCGCGTAACGCCCGGTCCAATGGAACCGAGGGAGAGCACTCACCCAATCGGCGCGGCCGATCGGGCGACCGGGGCGCTCATGATGTTGGCCTCCATGCAACGCCCGTAAAAGCCCTGTGGCCCATCCCGCAGCAGGTCGTGCACCTGGTTTCCCGCCAGCGGTCGGTCAAACAGGAAACCCTGCCCCAGTTCGCAATTCAGCCCGGCCAACATTTCGTACGTGTCCAGGGTCTCGATCCCTTCCGCCGTCACACTCAGGTCGAGCGACCCGGCCAACGAGATGATTGCGGCAACGATCTTGGCCTTTTGCGTGTCTTCCGTCACCTCGGTCACGAAACTGCGGTCGATCTTCAGTTTGTCGAAAGGCAACCGCGACAGGGTCGCAAGACTGGAGAACCCGGTTCCGAAGTCGTCCAGCGAGATCCGGATGCCGAGCCAGCGCAGATTTTCGATCGTCGCGCGTGCGTAGTCCACATCCTCGATCACGGCGGTTTCGGTGATCTCGATCTCCAGCCGCGTCGGCGGGAAATCCGATTCCGCGAGCACCGCCGAAATCGTGCTGGACAGGTCCGGATCGCGGAACTGCCTTGGTGACAAGTTGAAGGCGATTGTCAGATCAGGGTCCCAGTCCCGAGCGATGGCGCAGGCCTGTCGCAACACCAACCAGCTGATCGCGTTGATCTGCCCCGTGTCTTCGGCCAGCTTGATGAACACTTCCGGCGGAACCTGGCCCAACCGCTCGTGCCGCCACCGCGCCAGCACCTCGAAACCGACCAGATTGCGGTTGGCGATCTCGACGATGGGTTGAAAATGGGGAACGATCTCGGCCCGCTCGATGGCCAGGATCAGTTCGGCTTCCATCTCTGCCGCCTGTCGGAGCCGCTCCCCCAGTGCGTCGTCGAACAAGCCGAACCTGCCGCGGCCCTCACGTTTGGCCCGGTACATTGCCTGATCCGCATGCCGCAGCAGTTCCACCTCGTCAATGTCCTGGTTCCAGACGGCAATGCCGATGCTGATTCCGACAGACAGGGCGACGTCACCGATCAGGAATTTCTCGTCCATCGCCGTCAGGATTCGGCGCGCCACCCCGGTTGCCGCATCCATATCCTCGCCCTCGGTCACGATAACGGCGAATTCGTCATCGCCCAGACGAATCGGTACCTGATCGAGTTGGCAGACGTCTCGTAACCTGCGGGCGACCTCCTGCAGGATGGCATCCCCGACATCGTGCCCGCGCAGATCAGTGATCGGCCTGAACCGGTCGAGATCCATCAGCAGCACCGACAACGCCTTGCCGCCTGCCTTGGCCTTGCCGATTCGCTTCTGCATCAGTTCCATCATCACACGGCGGTTATAAAGGCCCGTCAGCGGGTCGTGGCGCGATACGTGCTGGGCGCGTTTTTCGGCTTTTTGGCGGGCGTCAAGGCTGCTGCGCAAGCGGGCATTCCAGTAAGTCAGCAGAAGGGGCAAGGACAATCCAAACAGCATCAGGAAACTGAAGACTTCGCCCAGTTCCAGATCTTCATGGCGTCGGCTGGACTCGTACGCGAGCTCGAAAACCTCCAGTTTGGCAGCCACGAGCCAACTGATCAGGACCAGCGCCGCCAAGGCAAGCCACGTATATCCAAACCGTTTCGTGTGCATCGAATCCTCCTGGTGACTCGCCGTCGGAAGATATCGATGGAGGCGGCACCACAAAGTTAACACACACGCCAAAAGTTGTCGGGATTTGCGAACAATGCGCCAGATAACGGTGCGACCCCACGCTTGATCCCAGGTTTTGCGTCGACTCTGGACCCCTTCGCCGGTATTCCCTATATAATCCCTCAACAATCGCCTCAGAGCTGTGGAACCCGATGACCGCCGAGACAACGCCCATGGAGGGCGAACCGATGATCCGCCCCTCCACCACCGATCACCCGCTCTACGAATCTATCGTGGAAGCCTGCCGGACCGTGTATGATCCGGAGATCCCCGTGAACATCTACGATCTGGGTCTGGTCTATACGATCGACATCAACCCGGCCGCCGAGGTGAATGTCGTCATGACACTCACCGCGCCGGGGTGCCCCGTGGCCGGCGAAATGCCGGGCTGGCTGGCAGAGGCCATCGAGCCGCTGCCCGGCGTCAAACATGTCGATGTCGAGATCACCTGGGATCCGCCCTGGGGGATGGAGATGATGTCGGACGAGGCGCGCCTGGAACTGGGCTTCATGTGACACATCCGCAAGCTTTTTTACTTTCCAATCCAAAATGAAAGCAAAATAACTTGCACTTTCCGTGTCACTCGGCATGATCTCCTTAAGGAGACCCAAGGGTGATTGCCGTTCTGACTGGAGACATCGTTGCATCGACGGAACTGCCCGGCGACCAGCAGGAAGCCTTGATGTGCAGCCTGTCGGACGACGCCGGACGGATGGCGGATTGGCACGGCGCCTCCCTGAGGTTTTCCCGACAGCGGGGGGATGGCTGGCAAGTGCTGTTGGCCCGCCCGGCGCTGGCGCTGCGCTCGGCGCTGTACCTGCAATCGGGTCTCCGCTCCTTCGGCAAGGGATTGGCCACCCGGATCTCGATTGCCGTCGGGGACGGAGATGCCGGACCGGGCACCGACCTCAACAGCGCCAATGGTCCTGCGTTTGTCGCCTCTGGCCGGGGGCTCGACGCGATGCAGGCCCCGGGTCTGATCCAGCATACGGCGGGTGGTTCGATCGGCGCGGCCACCTGCCTGGCGGATCATATCGCTCAGGACTGGACCCCGGCACAGGCCCGCGCGCTGCACCCGATGCTCGCGCCCATCCCGCCCCGTCACACCGACGTCGCCGGCGATCTTGGCATCACGCGGCAGGCCGTCACGCAAGCGCTGGATGCCGCGGGATATGCGGCCTTGCTGGCGGCGCTGGGGATGATCGAGGCGCCCGCAGATGGCATGTAAATTCGCTTGCCCGCGCTGGGGGAAAGCCATTTTCCCTGCCCCGCCCCCGCTGGAACCAGGCCCATGACCGAGACCTTCACCGCGCTGCTGCTGGCCCACGCCCTGGCCGGTTTCCTGTTTCAATCCAGATGGATGGCCGCCAACAGACGCCACCCGGGCGCGTTGTTGCTGAACCCGGTCATCGTCCTTGCAACGGCGGTTGCCGCATTGGGGCTGTGGCTGCCGGTACAGGAATGGATTTGGCC
Source organism: uncultured Tropicimonas sp. (assembly GCA_947495685.1). Lineage (GTDB taxonomy): Bacteria > Pseudomonadota > Alphaproteobacteria > Rhodobacterales > Rhodobacteraceae > Tropicimonas. The sequence continues at coordinate 77,869 of CANLZY010000008.1, read as the reverse complement.
GTTGGGAGCGTTGACCGCGGCGCATCTGCTGACCGGCATCGTGACATCCCGCACCGGTGACGGATTGACGGCGTTTCTGATCGATCAGGCCGTCAATCTGGCCATATTGCTCACCATCGCGACCTGGCGACCGGACCTGTGGACCCTTGGCCATTGGCCCGAAATCTTGCCGTCAACGCTGGCGCCCTGGGTGCCAGTCGCGATGGCCTACACCGCCGGACTCGTCCTTACCGTCCGGGCCGGGGGCGTCGCGGTGGACAAGTTGCTGGCCCCGTTCAAGACCTTCTGGAATCGCTACAACGTCTTGACCGGCGGGTTGAAACAGGCCGGGCGGTTGATCGGAGAGCTTGAGCGCGCCCTGACCTTCATCCTCGTCGCCACTGGCAACCCGACGGGTGTCGCCATTCTGATCGCCGCCAAATCGCTGATGCGCTTCAATGCCACTGGAAACGACCGCCATATTGCCGAATATGTCATCATCGGGACACTTGCCTCCGTTGGCTGGGCGCTGGTCGTCAGTTATGGCACGACGGCATTGGTAACGCAGTTGAGACCACTTCCGCTGTGACGCCCCCTTGAGCATTCGCCACTCCGGCCCTAGGTTGGTACCTGACAAAAAGGATGCGAAAATGTTCTCCATTCCCGGCAAACAGGCCGTGACACTTACCCCCCGGGCCGCTGCCCAGATCTCCAGGTTGATGGAGCGGGACGGCAACAAGGGTCTGCGCCTTGGCGTCAAGAAGGGCGGCTGTGCCGGCATGGAATACACCATGGAATACGCCGACACGGTGGATCCCAACGACGAGGTTGTCGAACAGGACGGCGCGCGCGTGATGATCGCCCCGATGGCGCAGATGTTCCTGTTCGGGACCGAGATCGACTACGAGACATCATTGCTCGAGGCCGGATTCAAGTTCCGGAACCCGAATGTCAGCGAGGCCTGCGGCTGTGGTGAATCGATCAAGTTCGATGACGCCCTGACCAGCGAGTAGAGGTCGACCGCGACGGCGATCGGGCCACACGTCATGCCATCCGGCGCGCCATGTCAAACGCCCCAGGATCGCGTCGAGCACACCGGTACCTGGCAAGGCCGGCACCCTGCCGCCTGGCGCGACCCTGCAATGTGGTGGGCGCAAAGGCATCAATGCGCCGCGCCCCGCAACCCTTGACGGCCTGCCCCGCCCCTGCGATTTGAGCCTCAACCCAAAAACCCAATCGGAGGGAACGTCCATGGCGCAGAAACTTGCTGCCGGCAACTGGAAGATGAACGGCACCGAGGCCTCGCTGGCCGAGGTCGATGCAATGCTGGCCGCCTATCCGGCGCCGGGTTGTGGCGTGCTGATCTGCCCGCCCGCAACCCTGCTGGATCGCCTGAGCCGCCGCATCGGCACCGGTCCGATCGCCACCGGCGCCCAGGATTGCCACATGAACACCAAGGGTGCGCACACCGGCGACATCTCGGCCGAGATGATCAAGGATGCCGGCGGTGCCTATGCGATCCTCGGACACTCCGAGCGCCGCACCGACCATGGCGAGACCGACGCGATCGTCAACGCCAAGACCGCAGCCGCGCTGGCTGGTGGCCTCGTGGCCGTTGTCTGCATCGGCGAGACCGAAGCGCAGCGCGATGCCGGCGAGACCCTCGACCTGATCGGCACCCAGCTGGCCGGGTCGATCCCGGACGGCGTGTCGGGCCAGACGCTCGTCGTTGCCTACGAGCCCGTCTGGGCCATCGGCACCGGCCGCGTGCCGACCCTCGAGCAGATCACCGAGGTGCATGACTTCATCCGCGCCCGCCTTCAGGAGCGTTTCGGCGCCGACCTGGGTGGTGCGGTGTCGCTGCTGTACGGTGGCTCGGTGAAGCCGTCGAACGCCGCAGAAATCTTTGCGGTTGCCAACGTCGACGGCGCGCTGGTTGGTGGGGCTTCGCTGAAGGCCGCCGATTTCGGCGCCATTATCGACGCGCTGCAGAACGCCTGATAGACAGGCTTTCATGAGCTTGCGCCCCTCCGCCCTGGCCGAACGCTTTGCAACCGGCCTCCTGCGCGGGGGGGCGCTTTTTGTTGCGGCCCTGTGCCTGCTGCCAATGCTGGCGGTGGCCATTGCCGCATTGCTGGGCTCCACCGAGACCCTGCGCCACCTGGCCGACACGGTCCTGCTGGATTACAGCCTGACGACCCTGCAACTGGTACTGATCGTGGCGGTGGGCACCGGGGCCGTCGGAACCGGCGCCGCGTGGCTTGTCACCATGACCCGCTTTCCCGGCGTGCGGTTTTTCGAGGTCGCGCTGGCGCTGCCGCTGGCCTTTCCGGCCTATGTGATGGGCTATGCCTACACCAATTTCCTCGACCATCCGGGCATGGTGCAGACCCTGCTGCGCGACGTCACGGGATGGGGGCCGCGCGACTATTGGTTCCCGGAGGTGCGGTCGGTCACCGGGGCGGCCGTGATGCTGATCCTGGTGCTGTATCCCTATGTCTACCTGCTGGCGCGGGCCGCCTTCCTGCAACAGAGCGCCACGGCCTTCCTCGCCGCGCGCGCCCTTGGCCGGGGGCCCTGGACGGCGTTCTTCCGCGTCAGCCTGCCGATGGCCCGCCCGGCGATTGCCGGGGGCATCCTGCTGGCGGTGATGGAGACCATCGCGGACTACGGCACCGTGTCGTACTTCTCGGTGCAGACCTTCGCGACCGGCATCTACACCAGCTGGTTCACCATGGCCGACCGGGCCGCCGCGGCCCAACTCGCGCTGTGCCTGCTGGGGTTTGCACTGATGCTGGCGATGCTGGAACGCGCCCAACGAGGGGCGGCGCGCCATTATGGAGCCGGCAAGAAATTCGAGCGCCTGCAACCGACCACCCTGACCGGGTTTCATCGGCTGGCGGCCCTGACCCTGTGCGGGCTGCCGGTGATCTTCGGTTTTGTGCTGCCGGTCGCCCTGCTGTTCGAAATGGGCATGGGATCGAACCAGAACCTGTTCAGCCCGCGCTACCTTGGTTATTTGCGCAACACCGTCACGCTGGCGGGCACCGCTGCCGCGCTGACGGTGGTTGCGGCAATCCTGATCGGGTTTCGCCAACGGCTGTGGCCCGGGCGGGCCTCGTCGATGGCGGGCCACGTCGCCCGCATCGGGTACGCGGTGCCCGGCGGGGTCATCGCGGTGGGCCTGCTGGTGCCCTTTGCCAACCTCGACAACGCGCTGGATTCCTGGATGCGCGACACCTTCGATGTGTCGACCGGGCTGCTGTTCACCGGCTCCATCTGGCTGCTGGTCTGTGCCTACATGGTCCGGTTCATCGCCGCCGCCCTGAACGCCTATGACAGCGGGCTGGGCACGATCCACCCCCATATCGACGCCGTGGCACGCACCCTGGGCACCGGCCCACTGCAAATGCTGCGCCGCATCCATGTGCCGGTGCTGCGGCCATCGGTGCTGACCGCGCTGCTGATCGTCTTTGTCGACGTGATGAAGGAACTGCCGGCGACACTGATCATGCGTCCGTTCAACTTTGACACCCTGGCGGTGCAAGCGCACCGGCTGGCATCCGACGAACGTCTGGATGGCGCCGCGGTGCCCAGCCTGGTGATCGTTGCCGTCGGCCTGTTGCCGGTTGTGCTGGTGTGCCGCACACTTGGTGCCCGCCGCATGCGCCCCAGCCCGATCAAGGTCGCCGTCGTCGAATGACAAAGGCGCGACCCGTGGGCCGCGCCTTTGAATGGTTTGATCAAGATGTCCGGGCCCGCGCTGCGACCCCTGACGGGATCACTTCCATCCGACCGTGTTGAAGATCTGCTGCGCGGTCGCCAGGTTTTCGGCCACGGCCGACAGGTCGATCTCGTCAGCCTTGAAGTCGCCCAGCTGTTCCACGGCAGCCGAGACCTCGACCCCCTTGACGGCGGTGTATTCATCGTTGCCGCCGGCAAAATAGGCCTGCGCGGAATCGCTGGCGAGGTATTCGAGGAATTTCACCGCGTTGTCCCGGTTGGGCGCATGGGCGGCCAGACCGGCCCCCGACAGGTTCATGTGGGCGCCGTTGCCGTCCTGATCCGGAAAGACCCAGCCGATGCCCTCGATTGCCTCGGACACGCCATCGACCTGGGTCCGCAGGGCGCGGGCAAAGTAATAGGTGTTCGACACGGCAATCTCGCATTCGCCCGAGACGATCCCGCGCAGCTGGTCGGTGTCGCCACCCTGCGGCGGGCGGGCCATGTTGTCGACCACACCGCGCGCCCAGTCGGTCGCCGCCTCCGGGCCCTCGTGGGTCACGATCGCCGCCAGAAGTGTCTGGTTGTAGGTGTTGGACGAGGACCGGATGCAGATCAGACCCTTGTATTTCGGGTCGGCAAGATCGGCATAGGTCATCGGCGGGTCGGTCACGTCCGCCTTGTCAAAAAAGATCACCCGCGAGCGTTGCGAAAAACCGAACCACTCGTTGTCGCTGTCCTGCAGGTAGGCGGGGATGCGTGCCTCCAGAACCTCGGAGTCGAGCGGCTGCAGGACGCCGGCCTGCTTGGCCCGATGCAGCCGCGAGGTATCGACCGTGACCAGGATGTCGGCCGGGCTGTTGCGCCCCTCGGCCTTCATCCGCGCGATCAGTTCGTCGGCGTTGCCTTCGATCCGGTTGATCGTGATTCCGGTCGCCGCTTCGAAATCGCCATAGAGCTTGTCATCGGTATCGTAGTGGCGTGACGAGTACAGGTTCAGCTCGCCATCCGCCTGAACGGCACTGGCGGCAGACATCATCAGCGCCCCGGCAAGAGTGACAGATACAAGGTGGAATGCGGTGCGGGTCATTGCGTTTTTTGTCCTGTTTGGTGTTCGACGGTTTCGATCAACACCACTTGCCGAACGTGGTCAATCATTTTCGACTATTTCAGTCGGGTATTTTGACGCAACCCGTTGGTCTTTGTCGTTGACGAACGCCAAAAGCCATTGAAAGATAGAATTTTATAGACGACCGCGAACCTGAATTTCACAAAACAACAGAGATAATCATGGCTATTACACCCACTGGCCCGTCCAAGGCGCTTGGCTCTATCGGCATCTACACATGGGGCGCTTCGCCTGTGTCAATCGGACTTCCAGGCGGCAAGATCGCCGTCGCCTGGCAGCAGTCCATCGCCTTTCCCGCCGAAGGATTCAACGACACCGATGGCGCGATCTTCCTGCGGATGTTCAATGATGACGGAACCAAGTCGGGCGGACCCCGGCTGGTCAATACCACCACGGCCGGCATCCAGGGCCAGCCGGAAATCACCGGGTTGAAGGACGGCGGGTTTGTCGTCAGCTGGGTGAGCAATGCGCCATTCGGGCAGGGCCACAACGACACCGACATCCATGCGCAGATCTTCAATTCCAACGGGACGCCGCGCGGCACCGAAATCATCGTCACGCGCGACGCACCCCACACCGTCTCGGGCGGCGCCAACTCTGACGACGACAACACCCAAGGCAACGTGATCGCCACCAAGGACGGCGGCTTCATCGCGACCTGGACCGACGGCGGCCCCAAGGAGGGCGCCTTTGCGCAACGCTTTGACGCCAACGGCAACCGTGTCAGCAAGGAAGTCGAGATCACCAAGGACGGGTTCATCTTCCTGCCCGGCGTGGCCGAGTTGAACAACGGCAACATCGTGGTGGTCAACGACGACCTCTACTCGGTCAACCTCTGGATTGGCGGGTCGAACATCGGCAACACGCCAACCGGCATCCCGGGCGCCGGCAAGGGACGCTACGAAAAGACCCTGTCACAGGACCTCGGTCGGTCGGATGCGCCTCAGGTGGTCGCGCTCAAGAACGGCGGATTTGCGTTGGCCTGGAAGGAATACCCCTCCACTTCCGAAAGCCACATGCAGGTCGAGACCTACGATTCCCAGGCGAGGTTGGTCAGTTCCGTCAAGATCGGCGATGTGAACGGTGCGGATTCCGTCCGCAACGACTTCGACATCCTCAGCCTGTCGAATGGAGGTTTCATGGTCTCCTGGGCGGTCGACGAAGGCACCGGCAGCGCCGATGGCATCGGCATCCGCGGCCAGGCGTTCAACGGCGACGGGACGTTCAGCGGCAGCACCGTCCTGCTCAACAGCAATACAAACGGTCTGCAGTTTGCGCATGACATGACCGAAACCGCCGACGGCAAGGTCTGGGTGAGCTACACGGACTACAGCGCCGTAGGCACGGTCGACCTGTTGCAAGGGCGTCTGTTCGACGTCACGGCCGTTCCCGGAACCCCCAAACCGGTGGATCCGGTCCGGATCGACGGCACCGCCAGGAATGACACCCTGAAAGGCAATTCCAAGGACAACGTGATGGTTGGCTGGGGCGGCGATGACACGCTGCGCGGCGGCACCGGCAAGGACAAGCTCGAGGGTTCGACCGGCGCGGACAGGTTGTATGGCGACGATGGCGACGACACCTTGCTGGGCGGTGCGGGCAACGACACCCTGTTTGGCGGCAACAACGTCGATCTCCTTGATGGCGGGAACGACAATGACACGCTCCGGGGCGGCGGCGGCGGTGACACCCTCAAGGGCCAGAAAGGTGTCGACAAGCTGTATGGAGAAGACGGCAGTGATACCCTGTCGGGCGGCAGCGGCAACGACGTGCTGGACGGTGGCAAAGGTGGCGACAAACTGAAGGGCGATGACGGCGAAGACACTCTGAAGGGTGGCGCGGACAACGACACGCTCGCCGGCGGCAACGGCAAGGACACGCTGAAAGGCGGTACCGGCAACGACATGTTGTCGGGCCAGGGCGGTGCCGACAGGCTCTACGGCGAGGCCGGGAAGGATACGTTGTCGGGTGGCGATTTTGCCGACCTGCTGGACGGTGGCGGCGGAAACGACGTCCTGAAGGGCGACAGCGGCGACGACACGCTCAAGGGTGCTGATGGCAACGATGACCTCACTGGCGGCAAGGGCGATGACGTTCTGAGCGGCGGCAAGGGCACCGACACGCTTTCGGGCGGCGAGGGCAACGATGTACTTGATGGCAATTCCGGGTTCGACACGCTGACCGGGGGCGGCGGCAAGGACACGTTCGTTTTCCATGCCAACTCCGGCCGCAACGTCATCACCGACTACAATCCCAACAAGGACACGCTGAAGTTCGACAAGGGTCTCGACGTTTCCGTCAAGGATGCGGCCAAGGGTGCCTACATGACCTGGGACGACGGCTCGGTGCTGCTGGAAGGCGTGTTCATGGACGACATCGCATGATCCGTCCCTGACCGGCCGGATCGGCTGAAACATCGGGCGGTGTTTCCGCCCCCCAAGCAATTGCAACAAGGCCCTGTCAGAAACCTGACAGGGCCTTGTTCATCGTGTCTGCGCTGCGTTGCGACGGACATACGGTGCTTGCCTGCGGGCCGATGGCACCAGGATCGAACCCCGGTGCCATCGGCGTCAGCCTAGTTGGTGATGATCTCCGGCCCCATGACCGAGTTTGGCAGATAGGTCGACAGCCAGGGGATATAGGTGATCATGATCAGGAAGACGAAGAGCACGGCCAGGAACGGCAGAGCGGCCTTCACGACCCGCATCATCGACATCCCCGCAACCCCCGAGGTCACGAACAGGTTCAGGCCGACCGGCGGGGTGATCATGCCGATTTCCATGTTCACCACCATGATGATGCCAAGGTGGATCGGATCGACGCCCAGTTCGAGTGCAATCGGAAACACCAGCGGCGCAACGATCACGATCAGCCCCGAGGGTTCCATGAACTGCCCGCCGATCAGAAGGATCACGTTGACGATGATCAGAAACATCACCTTGTCGAACCCGGCATCCAGCATGGCCCCGGCGATCTGCTGCGGGATCTGCTCGTCGGTCAGCACATGTTTCAGGATCAGGGCGTTGGCGATGATGAACATCAGCGAGATCGTCAGCTTGCCCGCATCCAGCAGTGTCTGGCGGGTGTCGCGATGGAACCACGCCGTGACCAGGGCCATGGGTTTGCGAAACAGCGGGATCGGCTGCTTGCCGTCCACGCCGGCCAGCGGACCCATGTCGCGGTAGACAAACACCGCGATGATGAAGGCATAGACCGACGCCACCGCCGCCGCCTCGGTCGGCGTGAAGATCGCCCCCGTGACACCGGGAATGCCATAGATCCCGACCATGATGATGACGATCAGCATCAGGCCCCAGAAGGCGTCGCCGAAGCTGGCCGAGATCTCGCCCCAGCCCTGCCACTCGCCCTTGGGCATGTTGCGGATGGTCGCGATCACATAGATCGTCACCATCAGCATCAGGCCCGCCAACAGGCCGGGAATGACCCCCGCCAGGAACATCCGCCCGACCGACACATCGGTGGCCGAGGCGTAGACGACCATGACGATCGACGGCGGGATCAGGATGCCCAGCGTACCGGCGTTGCAGATAACACCGGCAGCGAAGTCCTTGGAATAGCCGGCCTGATGCATCGCCGCGATGACAATGGAGCCGATGGCCACCACGGTCGCCGGAGACGACCCCGAAAGCGCCGCGAACAACATGCAGGCAAAGACACCCGCAATGGCAAGACCACCGCGAAAGTGGCCCACGCAGGCGACGGAAAACCGGATGATCCGCTTGGCCACGCCACCGGTGGACATGAAGCTGGAGGCAAGCACGAAGAACGGGATCGCCAGCAGAGTGTAATGCCCCGCCATCGCCTGGTACATTGCCTGCGCGACCGACGCGAGCGAGGTGTCGGAATGCACCAGCAGGAAGAACATCGACGACAGGCCCAGCGATACCGCGATCGGCACGCCGACCATCAGCAGGCCAACCACCATCGCGAACAGGGTTACGACTTCCATTGAATCATTTCTCCCGGTTCAGAGCGGCGACGGATTCAACGTCGTCTTCGGCTTCATGGCTGACGATCAGGCTGTCCTGATGCCCACGCATCACCGCCACAACTGCCTGGCAAACCCGAAGCAGGATCAGGGCGGCGCCGAACGGCAGGATGAAATAGGGAATGAATCGAGGGAGCTTCTCGTACGCTTCGCCCTGATTGAAGATCGGTTCGATGAACCGCAGCCAGTCGGGTATCGGAATCTGGTCGGTCTCGTACCAGGCCTGATCGCGGGTGGATGAATCGAACCCGGTCGGGAACCAGCGCCCGGTTGTGGCCTCGAAGCCACCGAACGGCGCCCAGTAATCCCACGCCCCCTTCATCAACAGCGCCGCGTAAATCACGCAGCAGACTGCAGAAATCAGCACCAACACCCGGCGGGGGCCCGGCGCGACAACGTTCAGAACCGCATCCACCCCAAGGTGCGCGGTGGTCTTGAACCCATAGGAGATACCGAAAAGTACCAGCCATGCGAACATGACCAGCGTAACCTCCAGCCCCCAGATCAACGATCCGGGCAAGTCGATGCCCAATTGTCGTTCAACCCAGTGGCCAAGCGCACTGTTGAAAACATATCGGACCATGACGTTGGCAAACGTGACGAGCGTCATGAGCCCCAGCAACGCCGCAATAGCGGTCTCCTCGATGCTGTTGATCGCCCGTCCCAGTTCCGTTCTTGGCTCATATCTGGACGACATGTGGCTCCTCCGGGGTCCGTCCGCTTGTCCCGCGGACCTGTTTCTGGCCGGACGGCCCCACCCTGATCGGGCGGGGCCGTGGCAAATCTGTCAGACGTCCCCCCAACCGGGCGGACAGGCAGGTATTACATGCTGTTCAGCTGCTGAGCGGCGGCGATGTTGTCGACGCCCACATCCGCTTCGAACTGGCTCCAGACGGGCTTCATCGCATCGACCCAGGCCTGGCGCTGTTCGGGCGTCAGTTCGCGGATCTCGCCACCGGCGTCCAGAACGGCCTGGCGGGCATCGGCATCCACTTGGCCGACCGCCGCGTTGCGCTCGGATGTGACCTCGGACAGGATCGTCGCCAGTTGGTCGCGCACATCGGCGTCAAGGCTGTCCCACCAATCGACGCCAGCCACGACCAGATAATCCAGCACGCCATGGTTGGTCTCGGTCACACCGTCCTGCACCTCGAAGAACTTCTGGCCATAGACGTTGGACCAGGTGTTTTCCTGTCCGTCCACAACACCGGTCTGAAGCGCGCCGTAGACCTCGGAGAAGGCCATCGGCTGCGGGCTGGCACCCAGGGCTTCCATCTGTGCCACGAGCACGTCGGACGGCTGCACGCGGAATTTCAGACCAGAGGCATCGGAGGGGCTCAGCAGCGGTTTGTTGGCCGAGAACTGCTTCATGCCATTGTGCCAGAATTGCAGGCCGACCAGACCACGACGGGCCATCGACTCTTTCATCGCCACGCCCGCATCGGACGTCTGGAAGGCGTCAACGGCCTTCATGTCCTTGAACATGAACGGCAGGTCGAAAATACGGAATTGCTTCGTGAACTTCTCGAATTTGGACAGCGACGGAGCCGCCAGTTGCACGTCGCCCTGCAACATCGCCTCGAGAACTTGATCGTCATTGTAGAGGGTCGAGTTGGGGAAGACCTCCAAGCAAGCCTTGCCGTTCATCTCGTCGTTGACGCGCTGCTGGAGCAGGCTGGCGGCAATCCCCTTGGGGTGCTTGTCGGTGTTGGTAACGTGGCTGAACTTGATGACGATTTCGCCGTCGTCACAGCTGGCCAGTGCCGAACCGGCGCTCATGATCAGCGCCACCGCAGTGGCGGTAGCAGTCAGGTATGTCATTCAGATGTCCTCCCGAGACATGTCAATTGGCATGGCGGTCTGCTCTGCGACAGACCTTGACGCGAAGGAAACAGAACCGGGGCGTCGACGCCAAGGAAAAAACCTCCTGCGGTCGAAAATAAATAAACTCGAAACAATATCAGATAATTACCCGCCACCTTTCCACTGGAACAAGAGCTGCTGACCGAGAGGTGTGCGGTCATCCGCACTGTGACTGTCGAAAGCTGTGCGGAAAACCGCACAACTCTGACCCGATCCTCGTCGGGCAAGTCCCGGCCCCGAACGCCCATGAAGCAAGCGTCAAGGTCTTGATCAAACCGCGCCAGGGTCCGCCCCGACCAGCTAGCCCTGACGATAGTTTTCGGCCCGGATGCCATGCCGCGCCAGCTTGTCATAGAACGTCTTGCGGGGCAGTTGCAGCGCCTCGGCGGCTTGCACGGCGCGCCCCTCGGCCCGTTCCAACGCTGCGATCAGCAGGGCTCGTTCGACCTGCGCCATCTGCTCGGCCAGCCCCAACTCCGCCTCGGGCGTCGGGTCGTTCAGCCCCATGGCAAACCGCATCGCGGCGTTCATCAGGCTACGGGCATTGCCGGGCCAATCCTGGGCCATCAACCGGGACAGCACGTCCGGCGTTATATCCGGCTCCGGCAGCGCCGCTTGCTCGCAGGCGAGGGAGACGTAGTGGCGGAACAGCGGTGCAATGTCTTCCTTGCGCTCGTTCAACGCCGGGATGTGCACCCGCATCACGTCCAGCCGCATGGCCAGATCGGCCGAGAACCGCCCTGCCTCGACCTCGGCCTGAAGATCCCGATAGGTGCCCGCGATGACCCGCGCCTCGCCCCCTGAATCCAACCGGTCCAACAGCGCAAGTTGTGCTGCTGGTCCAAGCGCCGACACTTCGTCCAGAAACAACGTTCCCGCACCGGCCGTCATGCAGGCCTCGGCCAAGGTATCCGGGCTCAGCGCCGCTGCCGAACGTTTGACCAGGGGATAGGGCGCGGCGGGCGACAACAGGTGAATGACTTCGGCCACCTTGGCCGTGCCCGACCCCGCCGGCCCCGTCACCAGCACCTCGGCGCCGGCCCGCGCCACCAGCCGCACCTTGGCCCGCAAGGCCTCGGATTTCGGCGATGTGCCCCGCAACATGCGCGCCGCCGCATCCCCGCTGGCAAGCTCGCGTTTCAACCGCCGGTTTTCCATCACCAGGTCGCGCGCCACCAGCGCCTTGCGAACAACACCCAGAAACGCCTTGGGAGCACAGGGTTTCTCCAGGAAATCAAAGCCGCCACTGGATATCGCCCGAACCGCCATCGGTACGTCGCCTTCGCCAGTCAAAAGGATGACCGGCAGATCGGGATCGACCTTCTGTACCAGATCCAGCAACGCGAACCCGTCCTTGCCCGGCATCCGAATATCCGTCACCACCACGCCCGCAAATGTCTTCGAGATGTGGTCCTTGGCCTCGATATAGCTGCCCGCCGGAATCGGCCGCAGATCGGCCAGTTCCAGCGTCTGCGCCAGTGCCTCGCGAACGGCGGCGTCATCGTCCACCAGCAGCACCCTGTCAGTCATGCCGCATCCTCTTGTTCAAACGGGTCCAGTTCGACCGTAAAGACCGCCCCACCTTCCGGCGCATTGCCGCCCCGGATCACCCCGCCAAAGCCGTGCACGATCCCATAGGAAATCGACAGGCCCAGGCCCATCCCCTCTGACCGCCCGACTTCCTTGGTGGAATAGAACGGATCGAATATCCGGTCCGGCGCCGCGATTCCGGATCCTGAATCCGCCACGCGGAGCACGACGGGCTTTCCCGGCAAGATCGTCACGGTCAACCGCCGCACCTTGCTTCCCTCCATGGCATCGGCAGCGTTGGAGACAAGGTTCATTACCACCTGCTGCAACCGCACCTCGCCGCCCCGCACGATCACCGGTTGGGCCGGCGGTTGCCAGGCCAGCGCGATGCCCTCGCGTTTCAGGCGCCCCTGGCTCAGTTCCAGCACATCCTCCACCACGACGCCAAGGTCCACAGGGCCGACCGACTGAACCTCCTGCCGGGCAAATGCCCGCAGGTTGCGGATGATCCGCCCCATCCGTCGGGCCATGTCGGAAATCCGGTGCAGGGTCTCGCCGGCTTTTTCCGGCCTGCCACGTTCCAGGAACGCCGCGCCGTTCTCGGCAAAAGACGAAATCGCCATCAACGGCTGGTTCAATTCGTGGCTGATCCCGGCCGACATCTGGCCAAGGGCCGACAGCTTTCCGGCCTGGATCAGGTCGGACTGCGCCTGCTTCAACGCCACCTCGGCAGCGATCCGTTCGTCGACCTCGCGCCGCAACGCAAGGTTGGCCGCCGACAGCGCCGAGGTGCGCTCCAGCACCCGTTTCTCCAACCGGGCATTTGCCGCCGCTTCCAAGCCCAATCGCTCGGCCAGGGCTCGGCGGCGGTCCAGCAACACCAGCACCGAGATCCCGAAGACCAGCCCCAACGCCGCTGCGCCAAGCGCCTGCCATCCTGCCAGTTGCGTCGCCGGGGCGATATCGACCAGCGCCTCGCCGGTCATCCCGATGATCGGCAGCGGACGGGTCAGGTGAATCGCCTTGCGCGGCACGTAACGACCGGCATCCAGCCGCCACACTTCCAGTCCGGCCAGCGCCATCGGCCGCACGTCCGGAAACGCACGCACATCCACCCCCGGATAGGCGGCCGCCCCCTGCCCGGTCAGCGGCATGTTCCGAGCGCGAAACAACAATTCCGACCGGTTGGTGGAAAAGACAACGCCGAATTCGTCGGTAAAGGCGACCATCATCGCATCACCGCGCCATTCGGCCTCGATCGCGCCAATGTTGGCCCGCACGATCACCGCCCCGATCACCGGCCCCTGAGCGGAAAAGACCGGGGCCGCAAAGGTGAAGGCGCGAATGCCGGTGCCGGGATCGACCGCATGATCGGTCCCGAGCGCACCGCCGCCCAGTGCGCGCTGCAGGTAGGGCGCCGGGCTCAGCCCGTGCGCCGCGGACCCCGACGACGCCAGCACCTGACGTCCCGCCGCCACCACCAGGATTTCCAACGATCCGGTCTTGTCCGCCGTCTCGCGCAGCAGGCTCGAGGCCCAGGCGGCATTGCCCCGCCCCTCCAACAACGCCATCAGTTGCGGGTGGTCCGACAGCAGCACCGCCAGTTCGCGGAATCGTTGCAATTGACCGACAAGACGGTCGGACGCGACCGACAGGTCGGCCTCGCCCCGTTGCGCCAGCGCCCTGAGGTCCGAGGTCAGCGCAAACCACCACACGCCGCCGGAAAATCCGGCAACCGCGAGCAGATAAATCAAGGCAGCTACAATGCGGTTCACGCGTCCAGTCCTCCCGTGGTGCAACGTAAGGCGCTCGGCCAGCGATGGAAAGCTGCCAGCGCCTGTGCGACGGCCCCTTGCGGCGCGCGGCGTTTTTGGCCACCACAGGTGGCATGCAGCAGCTCAGCCAATCCCCCACCGACCCCGCGTTTGTCCAGGATCCCTACCCGTTCTATGCGAGGGCGCGCGCCGCCGGCGACCTCGTCTGGTGGGAGGACTACGCCATGGTGGCCGCGACCAGCCATGCGGCGGTCAATGCGATTCTGCGGGACCGCCGTTTCGGGCGCGAGCTGCCCGCCGAACTCGCCCACCCGGTGCCGGAACGGCTGACGCCGTTCTATGCTGTCGAGGCGAATTCGATGCTGGAACTGGAACCACCCCGCCACACTCGCCTGCGCGGGCTGGTCGTGCGGGCCTTTACCTCGGCGCGGATCACCGCGATGACCACGGATATCGACTCCCTGACAGTGGACCTGATCGCGCAGTTCCCAGACGGTCCGTTCGACCTTCTGGACCACCTGGCAAGGCCGTTGCCGGTGACGGTCATCGCACGGATGCTCGGGGTGCCCGAAACCCGCACCGACGACCTGCTGACCTGGTCCAATGCCATGGTCGGCATGTACCAGGCCCGCCGCACGCGCGAAATGGAAGGCGCCGCCGTGGCTGCCACCCTGGCCTTTCGCGACTATCTTGGCGACGTATTTGCGCAGCGGCGCGCCGCCCCCCGCGACGACCTGCTCAGCCAGTTGCTCGCTGCCGAGCAAGACGGAGACCGTCTGTCCGCAGACGAGTTGATCGCCACGGTGATCCTGCTGTTGAACGCCGGGCATGAGGCCACCGTGCATACCCTCGGCAACGGTGTCAAAGCGCTGCTTGAGACCGGACAGGCCGACGTCACTCAAAATGCAGAGGTCTTGCCGATGCTGGTCGAGGAAATCCTGCGCCACGATCCGCCGCTGCACCTGTTCACCCGCTACGCAACCGAGGATATCGACCTTTTCGGTCACCGGTTTCAACGCGGCGATCAGGTCGCCTGCCTTCTGGCCTCGGCCAACCGCGACGACGCCATCTACAGCGACCCCGACAGGTTCGATCCGGCCCGCCCGATCATCACCAATGCCAGCTTCGGCGCCGGGCTGCACTTTTGCATCGGCGCGCCATTGGCCCGGCTGGAACTGTCCCGCGCCCTGCCCGCCCTGTTCGCGGCCTGCCCCGAGCTTCACCTCACAGACCCGCCCCGCTATGCGGACATCTATCACTTTCACGGGTTGGAACGGCTGATGGTCGCCCGCTGACGGCCTGTTCGGATCCTCGCATCCGGGTGCATCCCGCCCACCGCAGGTGCCATGCCCAACGGGATGAGATGCCGGCAGGCGTCGAAGACGGGCGGGAGCCCTACGCCTCCAGCGGCAACATTGTGGTCGACTTGATTTCTTCCATCGACAGCAACGCGGTGACGTTATGGATCCGCACCTCCGAGATCAACGCCTGGTAGAACACGTCATAGGCCCGCGCATTGGGCACCCGCACCTTCAGGATATAGTCGATGTCACCGGCCAGCCGGTGGGCTTCCTGAACCTCGGGCCGCGCGTTCAACGCCTCCAGGAACCGCTTCTGCCAATCGGCCTCGTGGGCGCTGGTCCGGATGAGCACAAAGAAACAGGCCTCCAGGCCCAGTGCCTCGGCATCCAGCAGGACGGTGGTTTGCCGGATCACCTCCGCCTCGCGCATCTTGCGGATCCGATTCCACACCGGTGTCTTGGACGAGCCGACATTGCGCGCGATCTCGTCGAGCGATTGCCCGGCA
This sequence comes from uncultured Tropicimonas sp., assembly GCA_947495685.1. Classification (GTDB taxonomy): domain Bacteria; phylum Pseudomonadota; class Alphaproteobacteria; order Rhodobacterales; family Rhodobacteraceae; genus Tropicimonas. Next base: position 62,054 of record CANLZY010000008.1, on the reverse strand, counting down.
TCCCGCTGCAGTTCCGAGAGGATTTTCCGGTCGGTGGCATCCAGACGGACAGACATTTCGATTTCCCTCTCCAGTCAGAACGTTTTTCCAAGATCACGCAGGTACCTCAGAACAGACACCCTTCTTTTTTGCAATACCTAGCAAAGATATGGAACAAAATTCTATATTGCAGTGCAGAAACACCGCAAACGGAGCCATCGATGCAGTCCTTCCCGAACGATCTGGCCATCGCCGACCAAGCGACCGCGCCGTGGGGCGGTGACGACGCGGCGTTGGCACGTGCCGGACAATCCACCGCCGCCGCCCCGGCCGCGATCTCCGGGATGACGGCGCACGGTACTCTGCTCCGGCGTCCCATCACGCCCGCAACACACGTCAAGACCGAGAGTCGGCACCTCCCCAGCCGACTTTCACTCCAGGCCGAGGACATGGCCGGCGCGGGTCTGCCCTCCCCCGCGGTCATGTGCCTCGGCCATCATCCGCAAACGCCCGCGACACAGGTCGCCACCGCCCCCCTGATCAAGGACCCCGCATGATGGCTCGCCCGTTTTCCCCCAAGATCGTGACCGCCAATGCCCTTCTGGAGGGCGATGTCGTCTATCTGACCGAGGACGACCGCTGGTCGCGCCGCCACGACGAAGCCGAGCTGATCGAGGACGAGGCCCACGCCACGATCCGACTGCTCGATGCCGAACGCCAGGCCAACGTCGTCGTCGGCGCTTACCTTGCCGATGCAAAGTCCGGCCCCAACGGCCCCGAACCGGTGCATTTCCGCGAAGCCTTCCGCAGCCGCGGGCCGTCAAACTATGCCCACGGGAAACAGGAATCCTACTGACCCGTCCCCAGATCTTTGAGGATTGCCGCCCCTCCGCGCGGCACCAACCGAAAGGCCACCAGATGTACGTTTACGATGCTTTCGACGCCGCTTTCCTTGCCACGCGCAACGCCCAGTTCCGTGCCCAGGTCGAGCGTCGGATCGACGGCTCGCTGACCGAAGACGAGTTCAAGCCGCTGCGCCTGATGAACGGCCTCTACCTGCAACTGCACGCCTACATGTTGCGTGTGGCGATCCCGTACGGGTCGCTGGATTCGGCCAAGATGCGGCAACTGGCGCTGATCGCCGACCGCTGGGACAAGGGCTATGGCCATTTCACCACGCGGCAGAACATCCAGTACAACTGGCCGAAGCTCGGCGATGTGCCCGACATGCTGGACTCGCTGGCCGAGGTCGACCTTCACGCGATCCAGACCTCTGGCAACACGATCCGCAACGTGACCTCGGACCATTTTGCCGGTGCGGCCGCCGACGAGATTGCCGACCCGCGCCCCTATGCCGAGCTGATCCGCCAATGGTCCACCGACCACCCGGAGTTCCAGTTCCTGCCGCGGAAGTTCAAGATCGCCATCACCGGCAGCCCCAATGACCGCGCCGTGACCCGCGCTCATGACATCGGCCTGCGCATGGTCACCAAGGATGGCAAGCCCGGTTTCGAAGTGATCGTCGGCGGTGGGCTGGGGCGCACGCCGATGATCGGCAAGGTGATCCGCGACTTCCTGCCCGAGCGCGAACTGCTGCCCTATCTGGAAGCCGTCGTGCACGTCTACAACCAGCACGGCCGCCGGGACAACAAGTACAAGGCCCGCATCAAGATCACCGTGCACGAGGCCGGGCTGGACACCATCCGGGCCGAGGTCGAAGAGGCCTTCCTGCGCATTCGGGGCGAGTTCGAGGCCGTCGATGAGGCTGTGATCGCCCGCATTCGCGCCCAGTTCACAGTTCCCGACTTCCTCTCGGGCGGCGCCGAGGCGCTGGACATCGCGCGCCGCGATCCGGTGTTCCGGTCGTGGGCCGACACCAACCTGGCCGAGCACCGCCACCCCGATTATGCCATCGTCACCGTGTCGCTGAAGGCGCATGGCGCAACACCGGGCGATGCCACGTCCGAGCAGATGCGGGTACTGGCGGATCTGGCCGAACGCTATGGCCACGACGAGTTGCGCATCAGCCACCAGCAGAACGTGATCCTGCCGCATGTGCGCAAGGCCGATCTGGCCGTGGTGCACGCGGCGCTGAAACAGGTTGGGCTTGGCACGGCCAACATCGGCCTGGCCTCCGACATCATCGCCTGCCCCGGCATGGATTACTGCGCGCTGGCCACTGCCCGTGCGATCCCTGTCGCGCAGGAACTGGCGCAACGCATCGATGACCTGCGGATCGAGCACGAGGTCGGCGCGCTGCAGATCAAGATCTCGGGCTGCATCAACGCCTGTGGCCACCACCACGTCGGTCATATCGGCATCCTTGGGCTGGATCGCGGCGGGGTCGAGACCTACCAGATCACGCTGGGCGGCGACGCCACTGAAACGGCCGAGGTCGGTCAGCGCACCGGGCCGGGCTTTGCCTATGACGAAATCGTGCCCGCCATCGAACGGTTGATGCTGGCCTATCTGGAGATCCGCGCGGGCGACACCGAAACCTTCCTGCAAACCTACCGGCGCCTTGGCGCCGCCCCCTTCAAGGAAGCGCTCTATGGGCCGGAGAAACAACGCAATGCCGCCTGACCGCATCTCAACCGTCCCGGCCGACCGGGCAGCGCGGCTGGCCGCCACCCTTGACGGGCTGAGCGGTGCGGCGCTGCTGGCCGCCGCCCTGGAACATCCGTCGATGGGGCAGACGGCGATGGTCTCGTCCTTCGGGGCGGAATCCGTCGTGCTGCTGCATCAACTGTCGCTGGTCGCCCCGGCAACGCCGGTGCTGTTTCTGGACACCCAGATGCTGTTCCCCGAAACGCTGGATTACCAGCGCGAGCTGGCGGAGCACCTGGGCCTGACCGGCATCCGGGTGATCCGCGCCCGGGCGATCCACCTTGCCCAGGAGGATCCGGCCAACGTGCTGCATCTGCGCGACACGGATGCCTGCTGCGATCTGCGCAAAACCCGGCCACTGGCGCGCGCGCTGAGCGGGTTCGACAGCTGGATCAGCGGTCGCAAACGGCACCAGAGCGGCACCCGCGCCGCCCTGCCGCTGGTCGAGGACACCGACGGCAAGCTCAAGCTGAACCCGATGGCCAACTGGTCGACGCAAGACATTGCCGGCTACATCGACGCCCATGACCTGCCGCGTCACCCGCTGGTCGCTCAAGGGTATCCGTCGATCGGGTGCGGCCCTTGCACCAGCCGGGTCGCCGCAGGCGAAGACCCCCGGTCGGGCCGTTGGCGCGGTCAGGACAAGGATGAGTGCGGCATTCATTTCGTGAATGGCCGAATGGTGCGCACCGGCACCGCCGCCCCGGCACAGGAGTAAGGCACATGGCTGTCATCGTCACCGACTCGGGCTTCGCCCCCGAGGATTTCGAGGGAGTGTTCACCGCTCCCGATACGCTTCCGGGCATGGGGGTGCATCACGCGCTGGACCTGCCGCCCTACACCGATCCGACGGCGCTCGAAGGCCGGCTGAACGACCTGGGACTGATCCGGATCGATTTCCCCAGCTTTGCCGACGGACGCGGATTTTCCATTGGCCGTGCCCTGCGCCGTCTGGGCTATACCGGCCGGCTTCGGGCCAAGGGGCATGTGCTGGCGGACCAGTACGCGATGGCCCGGCGGTCGGGATTCGACGAGGTCGAAATCGACGATGACCTCGCCGCCCGGCAGCCCGAGGACCAGTGGTTGGCCCGCGCCGATTGGCAAAATCACGACTATCGGTCGCGGTTGGCCGGGTAACCCGCCCCCTTCCAAAAAACCATCTTCTCGAATACAGCAACAGGACGGCGCTCTTCAAGGGCGTTGCGACGCATGACATGACCGAGCAAAGACCCGTGACCGACGCACACCCGATCAAGGCCGTTCCGACCCTGCCCGATGCGCAGAAGGTAACCTTCGTCCAGCATTGGACCGACAGGCTGTTCAGCTTCCGCTGCAGCCGACCGCGATCGATGCGGTTCAGGTCTGGTGAATTCGTGATGATCGGCCTGATGGGTGATCCGGATCCCAAGACCGGCAAGGCCAAGCCGATCCTGCGCGCCTATTCCATCGCCTCGCCGTCGTGGGACGAAGAACTGGAGTTCTACTCCATCAAGGTGCCCGACGGCCCGCTGACCTCGCGGTTGCAGAACATCAAGGTCGGGGACGAGATCATCCTGCGCCCCAAGCCCGTCGGCACGCTGGTGCACGACGCGCTGCTGCCCGGCAAACGGCTGTGGTTCTTTGCCACCGGCACCGGCTTTGCGCCATTTGCGTCGTTGCTGCGGGATCCGCAGACCTACGAGGATTACGACGAGATCATCATGACCCACACCTGCCGTCAGGTGGGCGAACTTGCCTATGGCGCCGACCTGATCGACAGCATCCGCAAGGACGAGATGCTGGCCGAGCTGATGGGCGAGGATTTCCACAAGAAGCTGCGGTATTACCCGACCACCACCCGCGAAGAGAGCCCCAAGATGGGCCGCATCACCGATCTGATGCGCTCGGGCGAGGTGTTCAAGGATCTGGATGTTGCACCGATTCATCCAGACAGCGACCGTGCCATGGTTTGTGGCAACCTGGCATTCAACCTCGAGCTCAAGGACATGCTGGAAGAGTATGGACTGCACGAGGGGGCGAATTCGGAGCCCAAGGAATACGTCGTCGAGAAGGCTTTCGTCGACTGATCCCGGCCGGCGATGTGCATTCGCCCGGACATTCCCGCTTTATCCGCCAACACCGCCTGCACCCCACTGCCGGCGGTGTTTTTCTGCGCGGCCTGTGACGCTTCGTTGACCGGCCCCTTGCGTGAAGGCCGGCAAGGAGGGTCTGTATCCAACGACGCGATCTGGCGTGCAGCCGCTTGAGTGATCCATCGCTATCCCCAAACGAAACGGGCCGCGTCCAGATGGACGCGGCCCGTTGTTTTATCTGCCGTGGCCGGTGCGGTTCACCGGCCAGATGACATCACATGCCCAAGGCACCACGGGCCTGGTCAAGGGCCCCTTGCAAAAGCGTCGGGTTGCTCTTGGCAAGATCGATTGCCGATTTCAGAGTTGTCTTCTGAGTGTCGGACAACGGCGCGGAATCGATCAGCCCGGAGACTTGCTCGAGGTTGAACCCGTCCACGGTGAAGAGGGACGGATCGATTGCAGCGGCCGCATCGGCAGCCGTGGCAGTTGCGTCTGCAGCGGTAGCCGTCGCCGTCGCCGTCGCCGTCTCGGTCGCATCGGCGGTCGTTTCGGCAACAGCGGCGGCCGTGTCCGTCGCGGCGGCTGCAGGTGCTGCCGTCGCAGTGGTGGCGGCTTCGGTCGCCGTCGTGGCGGCGCCTTCGACAGCAGTCGTTGCCCCTTCAACCGCATCGGTCGCGGCAGTGGCAGCTTCGGTAGCCATGTCGGAGGCCGCTGTTGCAGCCTCTGTCGCCACATCGGTGGCGGCGGCGGCGGCTTCGGTTGCAACCTCGGCGGCAGCGTCCGTGGCGGCAGTTGCGGCCTCGGTGGCAGCCGCTGCTGTGTCTGCCACGGTTTCGGTCACTGCGGTCGCCGCTTCCGTCGCCGTTTCGGTGGCGGTTTCGGTGGCGGTGGCAACAGCCTCGCTCACTGCAGCTTCGGTACCTTCGACGGCCTCGGTCACGCCTTCGCTCACGGCGGTCGCTGCCTCGGTGGCGGCTTCTGTAGCACCTTCAACCGCCGTCTTGACCTCTTCGGTCACTGCGGCAGCCGTGTCGGCCACCTTGTCCGCAGCGTCCGTGGCAACGGCTTCCGCGGCCGCGCCGACAGATTTGGCGGCCTCGCTCACGGCTTCTTTTGCCTCGTCAACCTTCGCAGCGGTTCCGTCCATGGACACTGCATCGCTCACATCGGAGGTCGGCACGTCCTTGTCCTTCATCACGAAATACGCACCTGCGACAACCGCAGTTGCGGCAACGAACGCAATGGTCTTGTTCATCAAACTCATTCCTTTACTGGTGCCGCCCCTGTTGCGGCATGGCCGCTACATGGCATTGTCTGAGCGGGAGGGGAAGGCGCACATGTTGGCGAACGGAGAATCGACGCAAATCCGCCAAGACGACTTGAAAGATCGGCCATACGCGTCTATTTTCTGCTCACTTTTTCCCCCGCAATGACAAAAGGACAGTCGTCATAGCCCGCAGACCCCACAACGCGCCCCCGCAGCGCGATACCGGCCCCCGTGTCAACGACCGTATCCGGGCCAACGAAATCAGGCTTATCGGCCCGGAGGGCCAGAACGTCGGCGTGGTAACCCCCGCGCGCGCAATGGAGCTTGCCCAGCAGGTCGGGCTTGACCTTGTGGAGATTTCGCCGAACGCCGCACCGCCGGTCTGCAAGATCATGGATTTCGGCAAGTTCAAGTACGAAACCCAGAAGCGGGAAGCCGAAGCTCGAAAGAAGCAGAAGACGATCGAGGTGAAGGAGGTGAAGTTCCGCCCCAACACCGATACAAACGACTACGATGTCAAAATGCGCAACGTTTTCCGCTTTCTCGAAGGCGGTGACAAGGTAAAGGTCACCCTTCGGTTCCGTGGCCGCGAGATGGCACACCAGAATCTGGGTCGCGAATTGCTGGAACGGGTTGCCGAAGACATCAAGGATCTGGGCAAGGTCGAGAACATGCCCAAGATGGAAGGCCGCCAGATGGTCATGATGATCGGGCCGCTGCCGAAATAACGGCAGCGTTGGGTGGATGACGAGGCGTCGGTGAATTCCGACACCCGCACCACTTCATGCCAGACGTCCTCCATGGAACAAAGTGCATCAGCCCCCGCCAACGCGGGGGTTTTTCCTTGCCCGGGTCCTCTCCCGGCCGGGATCGCTGCCCCGCAAGAAACCACCGTGGTCGAATCGGGCCGCAGTGGAACGATGTTTCAGACACAACGGCACTGGCCGGCGGGTCGCGGCCATCTGCTCTGACAAGTTGCAGGCATGAGAGACCACCTGACGTGTCCGCGTCCTCGGGAACACTCCATACGTCTGGAGGACACCCGAGGATTGGACCGCGTGGCGCCCCGCAAAAGGCGGATCGCCCTCCGGGGTCAGTAGCTGCGTGTCGGTCGGTCCAGGATCTTGCGTCCGAACAGGCTCGCCGTCAGGTCCACCATCAGCCGCGCGGTGCGTCCGCGATCATCCAGGAACGGGTTCAGTTCCACCAGATCGAGCGATGTGACAAGGCGACTGTCGTGCAACATCTCCATCACGAGGTGCGCCTCGCGAAAGGTCGCCCCGCCCGGGACCGTCGTGCCCACTGCGGGCGCGATGTCAGGCTCGATGAAATCCACGTCGAGGCTCACGTGCAGCAATCCGTTCTCGCGCCCGACCCGCTCCAGAAAGGGCGTCAGCAGGGCCGAGATTCCGTGTTCGTCGATGGCGCGCATGTCCCACGCCTCGACGCCCGCCGCCCGAACCAGCTCGCGCTCCCGCGGGTCGACCGAACGCAAGCCCAGGACACAGACGTTGGCCGGATCGACCGTCGCCGGAAGGGGCTGGCCAAGGTAGGCCTCGAATCCTGGCTCGCCGCAGGCATAGGCCAGTGGCGTGCCATGCAGGTTGCCACTTTCGGTGGTGGCGAAGGTGTTGAAGTCCGCGTGGGCATCAAGCCAGAGCACGAACAGCGGCCGCCTGGCGTCATGGGCGGCCACGGCATGTCCGGCGACGGTTCCCAAGGACAGGCTGTGATCGCCACCGAGATAGATCGGAAAGACATCCTCTGTTGCCAGGCCGTGCGCCTTGCCGAACAGGCTGCGGGTCCACCCCGCCACCGCCTCGAGGTTCTTCAGATGCGGGATGTCGGACGCCGCGTCGGATGCCGGCGCAGGGGTGGCATTGCCCCTGTCTTCAACTTCAAAGCCCAGTGACTCCAGGTCTTCGACGATGCCGGCGGTACGATAGGCATCCGGCCCCATCAGGCAGCCGCGACGGCCGCTGCCCTCTTCCACTGGGGCCCCCAGCAGAACGATCCTGTTCATGGTGTGATCCTGTTTGCCCCTCCTCGCGTCCCGAAACGGGTGCGTGGCTACGGGGGCGTTCGCAATGCGGGGGTTCTAGCCAATGAAGGCCCGGCAGGCAACAAAAAGACCCGCACCGTTTCCGGGCGGGTCTGTTGGAACCGTTCCTGAGGCGAGGAGCGTACCGGCCGGACAAACGATGCGAACATCATCCCTCCGGCCGGGTGTCCCCTCCCTGGACCTCGCTATTCGGCGGCGACGACATCCGGCTGTCCCGCGATCCGTTCTGGCAGAATGAACGCCACCAGAATGAACACCAGTCCCAGGGCAATCCCCAGAACGTCGCCGGGAAGGGTCGTCACCCCCTCGTATTTTGCACCGGGCACTGTACCCAGCGTCACCGCACCACCGGCAATGGCATCGAGCATGCCCGTGGTCTTTATTGCAGGATAGGTTGCCATGTATGCGGCGGCGCCCAGCAGACCTCCGGCGATAAACGCCAGTGCATCGCGCCGCCCTGTGGCCGCGGCTACGACGCCGGTCCCCGGACAATAGCCCGACAAGGCCCAGCCGAAACCCAACAGCAACCCACCAATAAACACGCCCAGATACGCGGATTTAACTGACATATGGCCGACATCGACCATTCCGAGCATCTGTCCGCCGAACATCAACACCGATCCAGTGCCGATGGCCAGCAAAATCGTCTTCATCAGGTGAAGATTCGTGAGATTCAGCATCTTGCCGATGTAGTTCGGATTCGACGCGCCAATGCGGTCAAGAACGGCACCAAAGGCCGCGCCAATGAGTAGAGCAAGCAGAATGGACATGGTTCAGGGCTCCTGACGGAATAGGAACATCGCGGTGGGGATGGCGGCCAGGAAAGCGCCTGCGGCAAAGATATAGCCAGACAACGCGGTCTGCACCATGCCCGACATCATGTGCCCCGACGTGCACCCCCCTGCCAGCCGCGCACCATAGAGCACGACAAATCCACCAACGAACGTCGCCAGGAACCGGGTGCCCTGGCTGTCGCCGAAATTGACCCGCCACAAGGCAGGCATCTTTTTCTCCTGACGGCTGAGACCGCCACGCGCCATCGCCGACAGGAACCCGCCAAGCATCATCGCGATGACAAAGACAAAGCTGTAGTTGAGCGGATTGGCAACGGACTTGGCATATTTGCCGCCCGACTTCGCGAGATAGGCGTTGGTCGACGTATAGGCACCATCATCGGTCTGCGTGACGACGGTTTGATCAATGGCGTCCCAAAGGATGCCGTCGAAGATCACGAATTGGGTCGAGACTCCGATGGGCTTTACAAGCAATACGGCCAGGAAAAAGGTCAACCCAAGCAGAACCCCTCCGACCTTCCAGTTCAGAACCATGGTTCTCCCCCCTTCGAAAATTACACATTCGAATATGTATCACCATTTGAAGGCACGCCCTTGATCTCGGTCAAACGGCGCAGGCAAGGCCCATTGTCCTTGCTGGAGGTTTCCGGGTATCGCAGTGTCAGGGCACGGAAGGGACATGATGATGCAGGAAAATATCCCGGTCGACGTTATCCAGGTGCGCGGTCTCGGCTTTCCCCGGGACCAGAGCGCCCAGAGCAATCATGTCCGCATGGCTGTCCGGGATGGAATGCGAACGGAGACTCTGGCCAATACGGCGGTTGGGGTCGCGCGGACATCGGACCGGATTCTGGTTCTGGGGTCCGGGGCGGCGATTGTCCCGGTGCTGCTGGCCGGCAACCTTGGCGTGCCACGGGTGCATGTGGTCGAGCCGGACCCGGGCCGGCGGGCATATCTGGAACAAACGGCCAGTGTGAACGGCCTGTTCCGGATCGGGATCTCTGTCACCGTGCCTCTGGAGAGCGATCCGACCTTGCTCGTGGCCGATCTTTCCGAGGAGGAAACCCTGTTGCCCGAGGCACTGCCAAGTGGATCGTTGCGCGGCGCGGTGCTTCGGATTCCGGACGACACATCGCTGATCTCGGAAACCTTTGCCAGAATGGCAGATGCTGGCCTGACCTACTTTCCCCGCCAATCCTCTGGAAATGTGGTAACTTTTCTGGCGAAATGGTCGGTATGATTCTTAAGGGGGAGAAGTCGTCTTTTTCCCTTGGCAGCTACGCATTTCGGCCCCAATTCACGGCCAAAAGTTACGCAACGGAAAGAACAACCGACGTGGCGCTTCCACGCAGACGGAAAGACACGATACCAGATGACACACGCCAGCAGTGATTCAGGCACATCGTCCGTACCGACTGGGCCCACGGCCCAGATCGAGGCCTGGCACGGGATTCTGGATGAGCATGGCCGGGAGCACGGCTTTCACAAACGATTGGGAGACCGCCACGGCGTCCTGTTCACCGAGGATGACGACATCCTGCTGGTCACGCTGGAAAACGCCGATGCCATTCGACAGCATAACCGGACCGGCCTGCCCGACGGGCTGGCCACCGCCGGTCGCGAAGGCTGGTCTCACCTGTGCCTGTATTGCGAGGGCGACACGTTTTTCCGTGACCCGGATGTCTTTGGCTTTCTCGACGAGTTGGTCGACAGCGGCTTCTTTGATCAGTTCGAGCGGGTGGTGTTCTATGGCGCGGGCTCTTGCGGGTATGCTGCGGCAGCCTTTTCGGTGGTTGCGCCAGAAGCCATTGCGATCCTGGTGCGCCCGCTAGCAACGCTGGATCCCGACCTGACCGAATGGGATCGACGTCACCCGGCGATGCGCCGGGTCGATTTCACCGACCGCTATGGATATGCGCCCGCCATGCTGGAGGGGGCGTCCGCGACCTATGTCATTCATGACCCGCAGGTGACCGAGGACGCGATGCATGCCACCCTGTTTGCACAAGGCGGCGCCACGCGATTGCGCTGTGCAAACCTTGGCCCATCGCCCGAACGCGACCTTGCGCAGATGGGGATTCTGGTGCCGATCTTGCGAGCTGCGGGGCGGGGGAAGTTCAACCCCGGGCAGTTTTACGACCTGTATCGTCGCCGCCATCAGCATCGCCCCTACCTGCGACGGGTCCTGAACCGGTTGGGGCAGGATCACCGGGACAGGTTGCGGCTGATCTGGGCGCGTGGCGTTCGGGCCGCCATCGCCACCGGACCTGCCGCCCAGGTGGCCGAGTAGCAGCCAGCGCTGCACGGCCGAATGGTCCACAATGCTCTGCGCAGCGCTCGCGTCAGGTGGTGTTGCCGTGGGTATCTGACCCAGGACGAATTGGACGATGTGTTGTCGTTTCGACCAGCGGCAGGTGTCAGAGGCCGCCCTGTTCCAGAATGAACGCGGCCACCTCGGGCACGCCCGTCCCGTGCCGCAGCGCCGCCATGACATGGGGGCGGCCATCACGCGCGGCCCGCGTATCGGCCTCCAGCAATTCGGGATCGACGCCCACATGCGGTGCCAGATCGACCTTGTTGACCACGAGAAGGTCGGACCGGGTCAGCCCCGGCCCCCTTTTGCGGGGGATATCCTGACCGGCCGCAGTGTCGATCACATAGATTGTCAGGTCGGCCAGTTCCGGGCTGAAGGTCGCCGCCAGGTTGTCTCCACCCGACTCGATCAGCACCAGGTCAAGGTCGGGGAAATCCCGGACCAACTGGTCGATGGCAGCGAGGTTGATCGACGCATCCTCGCGGATGGCAGTGTGCGGGCAGCCGCCGGTTTCGACTCCGCGCACGCGCTCCAGCGGCAGGACCTGCGCCCGCATCAGGTATTCGGCATCCTCGCGGGTATAGATATCGTTGGTCACCACGGCCATCGACACCTTGTCGGCCAAGGCCCGGCAGAGCTGTTCGGTGAGGGTTGTCTTGCCGGCACCGACAGGACCGCCGATTCCGACGCGCAGGGGGCCATTGGGGCTGGGCATTCGGGGCTTCTCCTGTTGCAGAGCGAGGGCGTTCAGGTCTGGTGTCATGTCTTGAACAGGCGCACGTCCTGCGTTTCGTGGGCAATCGCGGCCATGTCGGCGCCAAAGACCGAGCCGCCGACAGCGCTCAACGGTGTCTGGGTTGCGGCCAATGCAACCTCGACGACCTTGCCATGCAAGTGGCCGAGCACGGCCTGCCCCTCGGTCTGGCCCAGCGGGACAAACCGTACGCCGACCGAGACCAGATTGGACAGGAAGGCATGCAGGTACAGCGAAATGACCTGTGCCGGGTCAAGGCCCAGCCCGGCCGCGGCCGCCCCAGCGGCCACCGGAAACGGCCAGTCCGGACGGCTGCTGTCGGTCAACGCGTTGACCGTGCGGGTGAAGGCGGCGCCCTGTTCCATGGTTTCAAGCCAACGTTCGCGAGATCCGGCCAGGGCACCGGCCTGAGCCGCCAGCTCGGCAAGGTCCTGATCCGGGTGCATTGCGTGGGCCAGAAGGGTCGCATCCATCCGCCCGGCCCCGTGGCACAGGATATCGCCAAGCCAGGCCTCCAGATCTTCGGCTGTCCGGACCTGACCATCGGAAATGGCCGTTTCCAACCCGTGCGAATAGGCATAGCCGCCCACCGGAAACGCGGGCGACAGCCATTGCGTCAGCGTCAGCAATCCTGTGGTCATCGGCCTGCCACCATGGGCGCCGTCCGGCGACGTGGGCAGGAGTCAATGGGCATGGTGGGGATCTTCATCGGGGCCATGCGCGTGGCCCATCGTGCGGCCATGCCCATAGGCACCGCCTTCGGGCGCAAAGGGCGCCATCACAGGGCGGACGCTCGCCCCCAGTCCTTCCAGCATCGCGGCAAGCACATGATCCTGGCGGATCAGCAGACGGTCGGCCTCGATCCGGCAGGGCGTGTGACGGTTTCCGATATGCCAGGCCAGCCGCGGCAGGGTCGCTCCGGTGATTTCCAGCAACGGCTCGTCGGCGGCCACCACGCCAATCCGGGTTCCGTCCTCCAGAACCAGCGCATCACCGTCTTCCAGCGAGGTCGTTTCGGGCAGATCAACGATCACGGCAAGTCCGCCCTCGGTCAACAACCGCTTTCGGCGCAGAAACCGCCCCTCGTAGTCCAGCCGGACATGATCGACCGCATCCGCCCGGGACTGCCGTTCGACGGAAAGGGATCGGGTCTGTCGAGTCATCTGTCGGTCGCTCCTTGCCTTGCAGGGGTCATGTCAGGCTATCCGCTGCACCGCAGCAAGCCAAGAGCCAGATCAAGGGTGATCAAGGTCGAAATACCGCGGCGCGAAGGGGAGCGGATCCTGACCGTGATCCATGCGGGCAAGTTCGAGCGACACGCCAAGGTCGGGCAGATGGGTCATCATCGATGTGAAATCCTCGCTGGACCAATGATAGGTCAGCAGAACCGGAAACCCCTCGTAGTGACATCCGGCAATGTCGATCTCGGCCAGATCCCCGGTCCGCACCTCGATGTATTCCTCTTCCGGTTCGGACCCGTCGGCAAAGGTGTTGAGCGCCGCGACCGAGAAGGTCTGCCGTGGGCGCAGCGGAAGATGCAAATCCTCCGTGCCGGGATAGATCGAGCGAACACGGCTGTGGTCGACCTCGACGTCGCCGTCCATGTCCACCTCGTCGATGATGAACACGCCCCCCATCGACACCATCCGGAACTCCCCGGTCCCGTCCTCGTAGCGGGTCGTTTCCTGCACGACCCCCTCGCCCAGCCGCTTCAGCTCGACCAGCCCACCATCGGGATAGATCACATAGGCGGGTTCGCCCGCGCGCATCGCATCGCCGGTCGGGCAGTCGGCCAGTGCCGGCCCCGCGGCAACCACCAGGACGGCAAAGAGAGTAGATCGCATCAAAGCAGCCTTTCGGAGCCGGACGGTGGCTCGTTCGGGAGACGCTACCACGCAGTGGTCGGGATGGCGATATCAGCCCGCCGACAAACCGCGATAGACGTGGCGGACGATGTCCTCGCGCTTGAGGCCGCGGCGGGCCAGTTGGTCGTCGCTCAGCCCATTCAGGTATTCGACCCGGTGCACCCGTTGGCTGTGGCGAGCAGGTGACACGATCAGGGCCAAGGCGCCGCGCAAGGGCGCCATCAGCACATCCAGAATGTCGATCGATCTCTCGTTGATTTTGTCGGACATTCCTGCCCCTTCCGTATGCACTGGATCTCCCTCTTGGGGGCTATAGTGCACCGCCGGTCCGCAAGATACCGGCCCGAGCGAAAGGCTGCCCTTCGCCAGACGCAAGGCTGGCGAAGGGCAGCGTGTTTGCCATCAACGGGCGGAGCCGGTGGCCGGGCAACGGGTCGAGGCATCCGGCGGCAAGAGAACGCCACCGGGCACCCGGCGTGGCGTTCCAGTCAGAACAGGAAGTATCGTTGCGCCATCGGCAGTTCGCTGGCCGGTTCGCAGGTCAGCAATTCGCCGTTGGCCCGCACCTCGTAGGTCTCGGGGTTCACCTCGATGTTGGGGCGGGCATCGTTCATCACCATGTCGTCCTTGGTGATTCCGCGCGTATCGCCAACGGCCAACGTATCCTTGGCCAACCCAAGCTGTTTGCCGATCCCGTCGGCTTGCGCGGCGGACGAGACAAAGGTGACGGCGGACCGTTCCACCGACCGTCCGAAGGCCCCGAACATCGGGCGCGTATAGACCGGCTGCGGAGTCGGGATCGAGGCATTGGGGTCGCCCATCTGGGCCACGACGATGGTGCCACCCAGCAGCACCATTTCCGGCTTCACGCCGAAGAAAGCCGGCGACCAGAGGACGAGGTCGGCGCGCTTGCCCACCTCGATCGACCCGATATGCGCCGACATGCCATGCGTGATCGCCGGGTTGATGGTGTATTTGGCAACGTAGCGCTTGACCCGGACATTGTCGTTGTCGCCGGTTTCCTCGGCCAGCCGCCCGCGCTGCACCTTCATCTTGTGGGCTGTCTGCCAGGTGCGGATCAGAACCTCGCCCACCCGGCCCATCGCCTGGCTGTCGGACGCGATGATCGAGAAGGCACCCATGTCGTGCAGGATGTCCTCGGCGGCGATGGTCTCCTTGCGGATCCGGCTTTCGGCAAAGGCCACGTCCTCGGGGATCGACTTGTCGAGGTGATGGCAGACCATCAGCATATCCAGATGCTCTTCGAGCGTGTTCACCGTGTAGGGCCGCGTCGGATTGGTCGACGACGGGATCACGTTGAGCTCGCCCACCACCTTGATGATGTCGGGGGCATGGCCGCCGCCGGCCCCCTCGGTGTGGAAGGCATGGATCGTGCGGCCCTTGATCGCCGCGACCGTGTTTTCCACGAAACCGGATTCGTTCAGCGTGTCGGTGTGGATCATCACCTGCACGTCCATGTCGTCGGCCACGCTCAGGCAGCAGTCGATGGCGCCGGGGGTCGTGCCCCAGTCTTCGTGCAGCTTCATCGCGCAGGCGCCCGCGCTCACCATTTCGACCAGCGCCCCGGGCAGGCTGGCGTTGCCCTTGCAGGACAGGCCGAAATTCATCGGGAAGGCGTCCAGCGATTGCAACATGCGCCCGATGTGCCACGGGCCCGGCGTGCACGTGGTCGCCAGGGTTCCGTGCGCCGGGCCGGTGCCGCCGCCCAGCATTGTCGTCACACCGGAGTGCAGCGCGTCATCGATCTGTTGTGGGCAGATAAAGTGGATGTGGCTGTCAAAGCCACCCGCCGTCAGGATCTTGCCCTCCCCCGCGATGACCTCGGTGCCCGGGCCAACGATGATATCGACGCCCGGCTGGGTGTCCGGGTTGCCCGCCTTGCCGATCCTGGCGATCTTGCCGCCTCGCAGCCCGACATCGGCCTTGTAGATGCCAGTCACGTCGAGGATCAGCGCATTGGTGATGACCGTATCCACGGCCCCGTCCGCGCGCGTCGCCTGCGACTGACCCATGCCGTCGCGGATCACCTTGCCACCGCCGAATTTCACTTCTTCCCCGTAGGTTGTGAGGTCTTTCTCGACCTCGATCACAAGTTCGGTGTCGGCCAACCGGACGCGGTCGCCGGTGGTCGGGCCGAACATCGCGGCATAGGTGGCGCGGGTGATCTTTGCGGGCATGTCAGGAACCTTTCTGGCGGCAAGTCAAAGGGTGCGGCGCATCGAGATGATATTGGGATCGGAACGGGAAAAGGCGGGCGGGTTCGCGTCGGGCAGAAAGCCGAGGGACGCATAGAGCGGGAGCGCCTCGACATGGCGATGCAGCGCATCCAGGCGCATCTCGCGATAGCCGAGCGCGCGCGCCTCGGCGATCAATTGTTCGCCGAGCTTGCGGCCAAGCCCCCGGCCCCGACCGGCCTCGGACACGAACATCCGGTTCATCTCGCAGACAGCGCCGCTGTAGCGTTTCAGCATGACGATCCCGACCGGCACACCGTCAAGGTCCACCATCAGGCATTCGCCTGCTGGCGGATTGAAGTGAGAGGCAAAATTGGCAAGTTGTCCCTCGAAATCCTGATCGACCAGGTAGGCGTCGATCAGGTCGGTCATCTCGGGGTATCGGCCACGGATCACCTCGAAGAAATCGCGCGCAAGCTGGCTGGCCGCCGCCACGTCGGCGGCGTTTCGGACGGGGCGCGGCGTGCTCATGCCCCCCCCCAGGGCTGGACGGCCCCCGCCAGCTGGCAGACATCGGACAGGGGCCAGCCGGGCATCACGCTGCGCCCTCTTCCACGTCGCTGCCTGCAAGGCGGCGAACATTCCGATTGGTTTCCGCACGCAAGGGGTGCATCGCGGCGGCCATGACCTGATCGGGCCGTTGGCCCATCATAGCGGTAAAGCCGGCAGCCATCGCAGAGGCGGCAAAGGCGGAGGGTTTCTCGGAGACCATCTTGGTGATCTCCTCGGAGCTCATCGGGCGGAACCCGCACAACCCGAAGGTGCGATAGGCAAAAACAACATGCGCCTCCATGGCAAGCATGGTTGCTTCCGCACCTGTGTCCAACAGGTCCCGAGACAAGATATCGACGGCTGAAGCACGGCCCGTCATGTGACGACCCGGAAATGGCCTAGCGACGCGGCCCCTTCGGTTCCCGTACGGGAATCGGAATGGGTTGCGGCGCAGGCGCCAGCAGGCCCAGTAGACGATCGATCAGAGAAAGCAGACGCATAAGTGGAACCTTCCGGCATCCCTTGACTGCTCATTAAAGTAACCCTCGCACCGCGAGGTGCAAGGGGAGAACACAAACCGTTAGCGGTCACGCTTGATCCTTCTTTGTCGCAGGGGCCGAAGCCGTTGTTTCTGCGCCTGCTTTTTCAGCGGTCGCTGCGGTCACCTGAGGCTTCAAAGGGGCCGCCAGAGGTGCGGTTGCCGGCTTGGCGGCCGATTCGGTCTTTTTGGTCTCGACGGCAGCGGTCGGCTTTGCCGCCACAGTTGCCGGGCTTGCCTTGGCGGTGGCCGGTTTCGCGACACCCTTGGCAACCTTGGGTTTTGCAGCCGGGGCAACCGCGGGCGCGGCAGCGGGTGTCTCGATGGCGGCGGCCTTGGGCTGCGTTGGCGTGGCGACCTTGGCACCTTGGGCGGCCTTCGCGGCGACCGGCTTGGCGACGGCCGGCTTGGCCGCACCCCGACGGCGCGGCGCCGGCTTGGCCGTTTTGGCGGGCGCAACAGTTTCGGTCTCGATCGTCGGGGCGACCGGCTTGGAAGCAGCCCGGCGGCGTGTCGTCGTCGCCCTGGCAGCCGGCTTGGGTGTAGAGGCCTTTTTCGCGACCTCCTTGGCTGGCGGCGTTTCGACGGCCACCAGCTTGGCGACGGGGGCAGCCGGACGCGCGGCGCGGCGCGCAGGCGCCTTGGCGGCGGGTTGCGGCGGCGTGGTCGCTGCCGGTGTCGCCGGCGCAGCGGCGCTCCGGCTCTTGGAGGACATGCCGGTCGGCGTGAACAGCCTCATCATTTCGGTCGCCTTGAGCGGGGTGTCGGTCATGGTATCGACCATGCCCAGGCCCATGCGCAGCATCTCGACCTGCAATTCCGCAGTCCGGCTCATCAGCGTCATGCTCTCGCGCCAATAGTCGATCGGCATCTTGTACTGAAACATCCTGTAGTCTCCTGAATGGATTGGCCGCCCGTGGGCGGATCGGGCCGTCGACCTGTCAGAGGTCTCCCATCACGGCCTGGTTGAAACCGAAGACCCGGCGGGCGCCCCCAAGCGGCACCAACGCCACCTCGCGGCTCTGGCCGGGTTCAAAACGTACCGCCGTTCCGGCGGCTATATCGAGCCGCATGCCGCGGGCGGCCTCGCGGTCGAATTCGAGTGCCGAGTTGGTCTCGGCGAAATGGTAGTGGCTGCCCACCTGGACAGGGCGGTCCCCGGTGTTGGCTACCATCAGCGCGACAACCTCCAGGTCCTCGTTCAGGGTGATTTCGCCGGGGGCCGTCATTACTTCTCCGGGGATCATCGCTCGTGCTCCTTGTCTGTCACGCCATCTGTCGGATCGACCTGCGGGCCGTCACTGTCCTGCAAAGCCAGCCGCACCGAGCGCAGGGTCTCTTCCGTGTCGGATTCGCCGGAACCGTGATCCTTCACGCGGCGGCGGCCCGCTTCGTCAAGCTCGCCGTCCCAGTCGTCCTCGTCCACGCCACCGGTCTTGTTCGGATCGCGCAGGAATGCATAGAGATCCTTTCCGAAAAACCCGAGTAACGCGCCCGTCGCCGCCATGTAGGCAGAACTGTCCGCCCCGACCAACGCCGTCGCCACCGCCGCCAGCATCAGCATCAACCCGAAGGTCAGCACCCGGAATTCCAGCGCATCCAGCCGGATGTCGACCTTGATCACGCGGGCGATCAGCGCCTCCAGCGGCGCCTCGACATGGCGCGTCAGGTACCCGGCGAGGGCGGAAAAGAAGAAACTTGCCAGCATCGACGGAGCCTCAGCGGATCGGGTGATGCACGGTCACCAGCTTGGTGCCGTCGGGAAAGGTCGCTTCGACCTGAACCTCGTGAATCATCTCGGGGATCCCGTCCATGCACTGATCGACACCAACGACCCTGGCCCCCGCCTCCATCAACTCGGACACTGACCGCCCATCGCGTGCGCCCTCGACGACAAAATCGGTGATCAGGGCAATCGCTTCGGGATAGTTCAGCTTCACGCCACGCTCCAGCCGGTTGCGCGCCACCATCGCGGCAAGGCTGACCAGAAGCTTGTCTTTTTCACGCGGAGTCAGGTTCATGTTGGTCCTCAGGTTTGCCAGACGCGCGGCGGCGCCGTGCCTCTCAGATGTGTCAGCAGGGCCACCAGCACCCGGCGCAGCGGCCAGGCGTCGCCCGCCATCAACCGCACAAGGCACCGCCCGTTCCAGGCCGACGCCGCCGCAGTCACGTCGGTGTTGGCCAGCAGGTCCCGTACGGGTCCCAATGCATCCTCGGCCCCATCGGCGACAAGAGCCACCAAGGCCACCGCCCGGGCGCCATTCAGCATCGCAGGCGCGTCCGGTCGGGTCAGGCTGGCGTCATCCATGCGCACAGCATCGACCAGCACCGGTTGTCCCTCGCGCCAGATCTCGCGCCGGTCCAACAGGCTCAGCCGGCCAAGCGTCTCGCCCATCGCCGCACGCCCGAACACCAGCGTTTCGCACAATAGCAGCCGCGCCCCGGCATCCAGGTCGATTCGGGTTGTCCGTTCCAGCGCCGAGCCTTCGAACAGGATCGTCTCCTGCGGCAGCCAGTCGAGCGCCGCACCCGCACCGACCTGCATCCGGCACGACACGGTCGCGGGGGCTGCATGCCGGATGGCAGCATAGGCACGTTCGGCGGTCTGTGTAGTTGCGGTGGCCCGGGTGCCCTCGGCCAGCGTCACGCGATAATCCAGCCGGTCTCCACCGGTCAGCCCGCCCGCCGTGTTCAGGAACACCACCTCGGGCGCGCCGGGCACCTGCGGCAGCATCGCCTTGGCACAGCCGGACTGGTGAAGGTGCTTCAACCGGGTCTGCCCCTGACGCAGCACAAAACCGACTTCGGCCCGCCCACGGGCACGCTGAAGCTGTTTCGGTTCTGTCTCAAGGTCGAACATGGGCTCTCCGCCGGGTTGCCCGACCCTAACCCGGCGACGCGAATGCTGCAATGCAGCATGAATGCCACACGCCCACTTCTGCTCATTTTTCCGCTCACTGCCCATTTTCGCGGCACCCCCACGGACCGGTTGCGGCCTTCGGCACTCTGGCGCTTGGCGGCGGGCTGCGGTACGTCGGATGTGCCATGACCCAGACCCTCACGCTCCGCCGCCCCGATGACTGGCACCTGCACCTGCGCGATGGCGCAATGTTGCAGGCTGTCCTTCCCGAAACCGCCCGCGACTTTGCGCGCGCCATCATCATGCCCAACCTGGTGCCGCCGGTTGTGACATCGGCCGACGCCCGTGCCTATCGCGACCGGATTCTGGCCGCCCTGCCCGAGGGCATGGATTTCACGCCACTGATGACTCTGTACCTGACCGAAGGCACGGATCCGGCCGATGTGATCGCCGCCCATGCCTCGGGCCTGATCTCGGCCGTGAAGCTTTACCCGGCGGGCGCCACCACCAATTCCGCTTCCGGTGTGACCGACATGGACAAGGTGCAGCCGGTGTTCGAGGCCATGGCGGAGGCTGGCGTGCCCCTGTGTGTGCACGGCGAGGTCACCCGCAACGAGATCGATATCTTCGACCGCGAAGCCGTCTTCATCGAAGAGGTCCTCGACCCGATCCGTCGCCGCACGCCCGGCCTGCGGGTGGTCATGGAGCACATCACCACGTCGGACGCCTGCGCCTATGTGAAGGAGAGCGACGGGTCGCTCGGGGCCACGATCACCACCCACCACCTGATGATCAACCGCAACCACATCCTCGTGGGCGGGATCAAGCCGCATTACTATTGCCTGCCCGTGGCCAAGCGCGAAAGCCACCGCGCCGCGCTGGTGGAACTGGCGACCTCCGGCTTCGCGCAAGTCTTCCTTGGCACGGATTCTGCACCGCATACCCAGGCCAACAAGGAAAGCGCCTGCGGCTGCGCCGGCGTCTTTTCGGCCTCTGTCACCATGCCCTGCCTCGCGCAGGTCTTCGATGACGCCGGCGCGCTGGACAAGCTGGAGGCGTTCACCTCGCTGAATGGCCCGGCCTTCTATCGGATGGCGCCGAACGACGAGACGATCACTCTCGTGAAGGGAGACGTTCTTGAGATCCCGCCCCAGATAGAGACCGGCGATGGGCCGGTGGTCGTTTTTGACCCCGGCACGTCTGTGCTCTGGAAGGTTTCCGGTTGAAGGCAGCCACGCTGCCCCAGTGTCGATAGCTCCCTCCCGCAAAGGACAGCGGAAGGGAGTTTACAGGCCCAAAGTTACCTAAGGTAAACCAAACAGACGCTTGACTTATAAGGCGCGCTGAAAAATCCTTTCACCGCACGCGCAACAGATCGAACCCTTTTTTGTCAGTTGAATTCTGCCGGGCCCAGCTCGGACAATACCATTAAATCCAATTGTCCCGGATGTCGTGATGTCGGCGTTAGCAACGTGATCCCCAGGGAAGCACGCCTGCGGGAACCATTTGAAAAAGAGGGATAGAAATGACCACCTATACATTGCTTGGCGTCGGGAACATCGGCGACAAATTCTTTGAAAGAACGGAACTGGAGTTCGTCGTTCCCGACAAGAAGAAACATTTCAGCTACGAAGTCCTGAAGGAGAAAGCGGAAGGCGATCCGCACAACGACGTCAAGATCGTCCTTCCCAAGGGCGGTTACATGTTCCTCGGCGAGGATTCGCCTTCCGACGACGGACAGCGCATGGACAGCATCGACGACCATCGTCTGGGCAATATCGTCTGGGAGGTAGGTACGACGCCCTGGTTGCGGGTCTATGCTGACCAAAATGATAACCCTGACATTCCCAACGGGTACTTCTCGCTCGCCGAGCCGAATATCTCTTCCAACACCCGGGCGGAATGGGAAGCCGTTATCGACAGCCTTGATATCGATGCCTCGGGGATGATCACCTCCGGCCCCCTGCGCCCGGGAGTCAAGATCAAGTTCAAGTCGCTTCTCACCATCGATGTCCGCGAGGAAGACAACGTCACGCTTGGCGATCAGGATGACGATGACAGAACCGATGACTGGATCAACACCGGAAAGGCCAATGACCAGGTCAGGGCTGGTGGCGGCAATGACACGGTTCTCCTCGGGACCGGCGATGACACCGGATGGGGCGACGATGGCGACGACATTCTCAAAGGCGGTGCCGGAAATGATTTCCTGAACGGTGATGACGGCAATGACAAGCTCGACGGAGGCGGAGGAAAGGACGGACTGGACGGAGGCAACGGCAACGACATCCTCAAAGGTGGCGGCGGCAAGGACAACATCTTCGGCTCCCTCGGAGATGACCGGATCATCGGCGGCGGCGGCAACGACGAACTTACCGGTGGCGGCGACAGCGACGTGTTTGTCTTCGCCGCCAAGTTCGGCAAGGACGTCATCGATGATTTCACCGTCTCCGGTCCCAACGAGGTAATCGACCTCAAGGGCGTGAAACCGATCAAGAATTGGAAGGACCTCAAGAACAACCACCTCACTGAGACTGCGGATGGCGATGCGCTCATCAAGGACAAGAAGGGCAACACGATCACCGTGATCGATGTAAGCATGGACGATCTGAGCAGGGACGACTTTCTGTTCTGATCCCGACCCAATACGAAACACGGAGGCTGGCCCGTTGGGGCTGGCCTTTTTTCGTGGGTTCAAGTAGGTCCGCCCGAGGTTCGAGACCCCGGCGGGCGGTATGAGATTTCAGGCCCTGGGCGGGGTATTTTCACCAAGAAGAAACAGGAGGCAGAGATGATCCCGACGACCCACCCAGATGACGCGACCATGGCCCGAATCAGCGCTGGCATGCTGCTGGAGATTGGCGCGGTGCATTTCAACGCACGCGAACCTTTCACGCTTGCGTCCGGACTGCCCTCGCCCACCTACATCGACTGTCGCAAGCTGATCTCCTATCCCCGCATTCGCACCACGCTGATGGATTTCCTCACCGCCAAGGTCATGCGTGATGCCGGCTTCGAAGCCTTCACCAATATTGCGGGCGGCGAGACCGCCGGCATTCCCTTTGCCGCGCTCGTGGCCGAGCGGATGGCCCTTCCGATGACCTATGTGCGCAAGAAGCCCAAGGGCTATGGCCGCAATGCCCGGATCGAGGGTGTGATGGGTGAAACGGATCGGGCTCTGCTGGTCGAGGATCTGACCACTGACGGCGGCTCCAAGCTGAGCTTTGTCGATGCGATCCGCGAAACCGGGGCGAACTGTGCCCATACCGCCGTCATATTCTACTACGGAATCTTTCCGGAGACGACAAAGACACTCGGCGATCACGGTGTTGCATTGCACCATCTGTGCACCTGGCGGGATGTTCTGGACGTCGCGCGGGCGCGCAAGGCATTCGACGCCGAGACACTGCGCGAAGTGGAGGCATTCCTGGACGATCCGCGCGCCTGGCAAGCCGCCCGCAGCTGACAGACACCGTTTTCTGATAGGGGAAATCGACGAGACATCGGCAAGAAGTCGCAAGGCATGAAACCGCCCCAATGCCACAACATGACGCGCCACCTGGCCCGCAAGAATCCAGATATGGTGCGTGATTTCGTTCACACTCTATCCACAGAATTATACATTTTGCCAGAGCCCGCCCGAGGCGGTATCAGGTCTGGCAACAACAATACCCGATCCGCAGCGAAGCAGCTTCGCGCGCGACCTCACAAACAGGATGCGAACGGATCGGCAAAGGGCAATCGGGATGAATGACGTTTCGGCGGTGACGCCACTTGCAATAACACAGGCGAACGAGAGCAGTGCGCGGGTAGAGGACTTTCTGCCCCACAATATCGAGGCCGAGCAGCAACTCCTGGGCGCGATCCTGACGAACAACGATATCTTCGACAGGGTCGCGTCCGTCATTTCCACCGAACACTTCTATGATCCGGTGCACGCCCGAATCTACGAAGTCGCCGCGGCGCGTATCGCCAAGAACCTTCAGGCCACCCCGGTCACGTTGAAGGCGTTCATGGAGGATCATGCCGGCCTCAAGGAACTGGGCGGCCCGGCCTACCTGGCCCGACTGGCCGGCGGCGCGATCTCCAGTTTCGCGGCGCGCGACTACGCGCAGATCATCTATGACCTCGCGATCCGTCGAGAACTGATGGCCCTCGGCAAGGACATCTCGGCCAAGGCCGCCAATGTCGATGTGGCCTCCGAACCCAAGGAACAGATCGTGGAGGCCGAACAGGCGCTCTACAAACTGGGCGAAGAAGGCAAGGCCGACAGCGGCTTCCAGAGCTTCCTGCGGGCGGTGACCGATGCCGTCCAGAACGCCCATGCGGCCTATCAGCGTGACGGCGGAATGGCGGGCACCTCGACCGGGTTGAACGACCTCGACAAGAAACTCGGCGGCCTGCACCCATCCGACCTGTTGATCCTCGCCGGGCGTCCGTCGATGGGCAAGACGTCGCTGGCCTGTAACATCGCCTACAACATCGCCAAGGCCTATCGGCGCGGGACGCTCAACGATGGCACCGAGGGCACCGTCGATGGTGGTATCGTCGGCTTCTATTCGTTGGAGATGTCAGCCGAACAACTGGCGGCGCGGATCCTCTCCGAGGCCTCCGAAGTGCCCAGCGAGCAGATCCGTCGCGGCGACATGACCGAAGAGGAATTCCGACGCTTCGTCGCCGCCGCCAAGGACCTCGAATCCTGCCCGTTGTTCATTGACGACACGCCGGCCCTGCCGATCAGCCAACTGGCTGCGCGGGCCCGACGCCTGAAGCGCACCCACGGACTGGACGTGCTGTTCATCGACTATCTTCAGCTGGTCCGCCCCGCGACCGCAAAGGACAGCCGGGTCAACGAGGTCTCCGAGATTACCCAGGGCCTGAAGGCCATCGCGAAGGAACTGAACATCCCGGTGATGGCCTTGTCGCAGCTGTCCCGCGCGGTCGAGAGCCGCGACGACAAGCGGCCCCAGTTGAGCGACCTGCGCGAATCCGGTTCGATCGAACAGGACGCCGACGTCGTGATGTTTGTCTACCGCGGCGAGTATTACAAGGAACGCGAGAAGCCCGGCGAGGACAACCTCGAAGCCATGGCCCGATGGCAGGAAGACATGGAGCACTTGCACGGAAAGGCCGAAGTGATCATCGGCAAGCAACGTCACGGCCCGATCGGATCGGTCGATCTGAGCTTCGAAGGGCAATTCACCCGCTTCGGCAACCTTGTGCAGCCCTGGCAGCAACGAGATGACGAATACTAGACGCCAACGCCGCGCTGTCCGCCCCGCTCTTGCTGCCGGATCCCGTGCTCGCAACGGTGACATCCGCGCCCGTGCCCCAAGGGGGCGCGAGCCGCGAACGACGGCGGCAGCGCCGCCCGAGTGTGCGGCTTCTTTCGCCGCACTCGACGCCTGCGGCAATGGCCATGCGCCTTTCCCCTTGACCTCGGGCGCCGGAATGGCAGAACCGGGGCCATGGCGACAGGAACCCTAACGATCGATCTCGACGCGATTGCCGCAAACTGGCAGGCGTTGAACGCAAGAACCGGCAACGCGACCGAAACCGGCGCCGTGGTCAAGGCCGACGGCTATGGGCTCGGGGCCGCACGGGTGGCCCGGGCCTTGGCACGGGCCGGGGCGCGGCGTTTCTTCGTTGCCGTTGCCGAGGAAGGCGCAGTCGTGCGTGAAGCCTTGGGCCGCGGCCCGGAGATCTACGTCTTTGGCGGGCACATGGCCGGTGACACCGACATGATCGGCGACCTCGACCTGACCCCCTTGTTGAACTCGATCGACCAGCTCACTCGCCATTTCGAAGCGCTACCGGACAGCCCGTTCGGGATCCAGCTGGACAGCGGCATGAACAGGCTCGGGCTGGAGCCGGAGGAGTGGAGCATCGTTGCCGGTCTGGCGCTTGGGCAACAGCCCCGGTTGCTCTTGAGCCACCTCGCCAGCGCCGACGACCCCGACAGCCCGCAAAGCCGCGACCAGCTGCAACAGTTTCACGACATGACCGATGGCCTTGGGGTTCCGCGCTCCCTGGCGGCGACGGGCGGCATCCTATTGGGCCCTGACTATCATTTCGAACTGACCCGCCCCGGCATTGGCCTCTATGGCGGCGCTCCCTTTGCCGATGCGCAGGCCGTGGCCGCCCTGTCGCTGCCGGTGATCCAGACCCGGGTGGTCGAGCCCGGCGAAACGGTCGGCTACAACGCGACCTGGATGGCAGGGTCCGAAACCCTCGTTGCCACCGTCGCCGCCGGTTACGCCGACGGCCTGATCCGCGCCATTTCCGGCAAGGCGGCGCTCTATTCCGACGGCATCCGCTGCCCGATCATCGGGCGCGTCTCGATGGACCTCATCACCGTCGATATCAGCGCGCTGAACTACATTCCCGTCACTCTCGACATCCTGTGCGCCGAACAGGGCGTGGACGATCTGGCAGCGGCGGCGGGAACCATTGGATACGAGATCCTGACCTCGCTTGGCGCGCGCTATACCCGCCACAGCAGCGGCGGCGCGTTGTCATGAGCCCCACATTGGTCGCTACCCCTCTTGCCGCCATCGGTCGGCTTGTCCTGGCGGCGCTGGCCAGCATCGGGCGCATGGTGCTGTTCTGCCTCGCGGTCGTCAGCCACATCCTGCGACCGCCATTCTATTTCAAGGAATTCGCCCACGCGGTCATGACAATCGGCTGGTACTCGCTTCCGGTCGTCGGCCTGACGGCGGTCTTTACCGGCGGCGCGCTGGCGCTGCAGATCTATGACGGCGGCTCCCGGTTCAGTGCCGAAGCGGTCGTGCCCTCCATCGTCGCGATCGGCATGGTGCGCGAGCTTGGCCCGGTGCTGGGCGGCCTGATGGTCGCGGCACGGGTCGCCTCGTCGATCGCCGCCGAGATTGGCACCATGAAGGTGACCGAGCAGATCGACGCGCTGGTGACACTCTCGACCAACCCGCTGAAATACCTGGCGGTGCCGCGGGTCCTGGCTGCAACCCTGACCGTGCCCGTTCTGGTCGCCGTCGGCGATGCCATCGGCATCATGGGTGGGTGGCTGGTGGGTATCAATCGGCTGGGGTTCAACTCGGCCACCTACCTGCGCAACACGATCGATTTCCTGGAGCCCTGGGACATCGCCTCCGGCATTGCCAAGGGTGCCGTGTTCGGCTTCCTGATCGCCCTGATGGGTTGCTATCACGGCATGAACTCGGGCCGCGGTGCCCAGGGCGTCGGCAAAGCAACCAAGCAGGCCGTCGTTACTGCATCGGTGCTGATCCTTTCGTCCAATTATCTGCTGACAGAACTGTTTTTCTCCGCATGATCACCCTGACCGACGTTCACAAGTCCTTTGGCGACAAACGCGTGCTGCGCGGAGTCAACCTGACGATTCCAAAGGGCGAAAGCATGGTCATCATCGGCGGGTCGGGCACCGGAAAGTCGGTTTTGCTGAAATGCGTGCTGGGCCTGGTGAAGCCGGAGTCCGGCACCATCTCGGTCGACTCTCAACCGGCGGACGGGCGCGACCGGGACGCCTTCCTGGCGCGCTTTGGCATGCTGTTTCAGGGCGGTGCCCTGTTCGACAGCCTGACCGTCTGGCAGAACGTCTCGTTCCGCCTGCTTCGCGGAAGCCTCAAGCGACCCAAAACCGAAGCGCGCGACATCGCCATCGAAAAACTGCGCCGCGTCGGGCTGTCATCGGAAACGGCAGACCTGTTCCCGGCCGAATTGTCGGGCGGCATGCAGAAACGCGTCGGGCTGGCCCGTGCCATCGCCGCCGACCCCGAGATCATCTTTTTTGATGAACCCACCACCGGGCTTGACCCTATCATGGCTGGTGTCATCAACGACCTGATCCGCGAGATCGTGGTCGAAATGGGCGCCACGGCGATGACCATTACCCATGACATGACCAGCGTTCGCGCCATCGCCGACGATGTCGCCATGCTGCATGACGGGGTCATCCAATGGTCCGGGCCCGTCGATCAACTGGATAGCTGCGCCGACCCCTATGTGCAGCAATTCATCCACGGTCGGGCCGAAGGTCCGATCGAGGCCGTTCGTTGACGTTACGGCAGCATTTGTTGCAAAACTGAAACCAAAGTTCATTATTGTTGTGAAACAGCACGCTAGCCGTGACTCTTCATGTGGCCGTACTATATTGATGGTCAGGTAGCTCAGAATGGCGGGATTTATTGCCCCCGTCGAGCAGCCAATATTTGAGTGATTATCGTGGCCGGGGGAATTGCAGGATGACGTCGCAACGAATGACCGCCTTGGAACAATGGGGTTTGCTGGGGCGATACCTGGCACTGGGGCTCATCGTGTTTCTGGCGATTGGGTTGTCGGCCCTGACCGCCGCGTCGGCAACCGGGTACCTGCCGTGGCTGACCCTTGATCTCAGGCTTGGCAACGCGCCCCTGCCGTACGCCGGAATGGCGCTTCAGATCGGGATGACCGCCTTGTTGGTGGGGCTCCTGTTCTTCCTGCCGACGGATCGCCGGATGCTGCGGCTGGAGCAATCGCACCGCGAATTCCAGATCTCAATGGACGACATTTCCAATGCCTATCGGCTGGCCCACGCCCGCGACCGCGAGGGGCTGTTTCATCTGTCCTCCGAATTCGACGGCGTGCGGGAACGTCTGGCCTTTCTGCGCGATCATCCGGATCTTCGTTCCCTGGAGCCGGATGTGCTCGAAGTGGCGGCCCAGATGAGCGAGAAATCCCGCGAACTGGCCGATATCTATTCGACCGAAAAGGTAGAGCGCGCCCGAACGTTCCTGCAACAGCGGCAGGAGGAAGCCGCCGCCTTTGACGAACGCCTGGCGCTTGTTGGCCGCACGTTGGACGAATTGCGTCGCTGGAACCAGCAGCTGAACGTCGAGGATTCGGTCCGCCGCACGCAGATCGCCCAATTGGAGCAGGATCTCATCGATCTGCTGCCGGGGCTGGAGTACGAGCCGGCCACGGGACGGAGCGAACCCTTTGTTCTGGAAGAGAGACTTGCGACCGACAAGCCGAATGTGGTGCCGATCACGCCCAAGAAGGTCTAGGTCTACTCGACCGTCTCCGGGAGTTCGAACACCTGTCCGGGATAGATCAGGTCCGGGTTTCGGATCTGCGCCTTGTTGGCTTCGAAGATCTGCACATAGTCAAACCCGTCACCATAGCGATCAGACGCGATGCCCCACAGGGTATATCCGGGCTGCACGGTGATGACGGCAGCCGCGACGGCCCCCGGCGCAAGGTCCGTCGGTGTCAGCCGCGCCAACGCGCTCGGGTCCTCACGTTTGAACGGCGTCTCGAACCGCGCCACCACGTGCCCGGCAGCATCGACCTGATCGACCCTCAGGGTGTAGATCCCGGGTTTGACCGGCGGCAGGCGCAGACGCCAACTGCCATCCCGGGCCACCTTGGCCGTCTGGATCGGCTTGTTGTTCAGATAGACCCGCACGCGGTCGGCCTTGGGCATTGCAGCGGCGGCGCGGCCTTCGAGCGTGACGCTGCCGTCGTCGGAATAGCTGATGACATCGACAATCACCCGGTCCCGCAGGCGCTCCAGCGCGGTTTCCGCCGGACGCAACAACTCCACACCGTCCTTGCGGGCAAGCAGCACCGTCGGAGCGGCCTGCAAGCCGGCGGCCTGCCCCGCCGCCACGGTGTCTGCCGCCTTGGCCAGATGGGTATCGTGAATGACCTCCACGCCGTCCGTCGCAGCAGGGCGCTCGGCCACAAGGGTCGACAGGTCCGTTTCGGTCGGGTCTTCGGCGGTCGTCTGGGCGGTTTCTTCCATCGTCACGTCGTTCGTCGCGCGGCCAGCTTGCGTCTTTTCAGACCCCGGATCGCCTTCCTCCGCGGCCTCGGTCAGAGACGCGCTTTCGCCATCGTCGGCAGCCCCGGCATCCTCCTCAGGGGCAGCGGCCATGATGCCCGGTTCTTCGCCATCCGGGTGTGCCTCTGGGGTTTGTGCCACGGTTGCCGAAAGCCCGACACGCGGCGCCAGGATGACACTGTCCTCGGACCGGACCTCCTGCCCCTCTGCCCCTCGGGCAACCAGAAACACGATCTGGGCCGCATCTGACACCGGAAGATCGAACAGCGCCGCGAAAGCCCCCTGGCTGTCGGCGCGGGCGCTGGCCAGTTCGGCCCCGTCAACCTCGATTGCGACGTCGAACCCCGCGGGCGCTGCACCCGCGATGATGGCACTGCCATCAGCAGCGACGCGCACCAATTCGAACAGCGGTGGCTCCTCTGCCGGGCCGAGCGCCTTCGCGGCGTCGGGAGTCTGCTTGGCTTCGGGCGTTGGCAGTTCGGCCACCGGCGGTTCCGGGTCTGCTTCCTTTGGATCGGCCTGTTCAGCAGCATCCATGGGTTCGGATACATCCAAGGGTTCGGAAGCACCCATGGGTTCGGAAGCATCAGGGGCCAGGTCATCGGTCGGATCGGACGGCGGGACTGCCGGTTCCGGCGTCGTCAGAACCTGCGGTACACCGCGCAAGGCTGCCTGTTCGGGCGTCACCGCATCCTCAGGAGCCATCAGCACCACATAGCCGATCGCACCGGCAACGGCCACGACCGCAGCGGCGCCTGCCGCACCAAGCCCGCCGAGAAGAGCCTTCTCAGACATTTTGCGCCCTATCTCCGATAGTATCCCGTAGCCATCCCCAGCACGGGTTGAGAGACTGTAGCAAGACGGCTATCAGGGGTCAAAACGATGTCACCGCAAGGTCTTGAACTGATGCCCCAAACACACTCAATCTGCGTCTATTGCGGCTCCCGCGATGGAATTGCGCCCTCTTATGCCGCTGCGGCCGACTCGCTGGGTCAGGAAATCGCCGCTCAGGGCTGGCGGTTGGTCTATGGGGCCGGCGACATCGGCCTGATGGGCCGCGTTGCCCGAAGCGCCCAGGCGGGCGGCGGCGAGACCTTTGGCGTGATCCCGGTGCACCTGTTCGACCGCGAGGTCGGCAAGCGCGACCTGACCACCTTCATCGTCACCGAGACGATGCACGAGCGCAAGAAGGTGATGTTCATGAACGCGGACGCGATTGTCGTTCTTCCCGGCGGTGCCGGCAGTCTGGACGAGTTCTTTGAAACGCTGACCTGGGCCCAGTTGGGCCTGCACGCCAAGCCGATCTTCCTGCTGGACGTCAACGGTTTCTGGGCGCCTCTGACCGCGCTGATGGAGCATGTCGTCGCCCAGGGGTTTGCGGAACCGAGCCTGCTGAGTTTTGTGCAAACGGTTCCGGATGTGCCGACGCTGATCGCCGCGCTGAAAGCCGCGCAGCCAGCGCAATAGCCCGACAGGACCGACGGCGTGGTCCTATACCCGCCGACGCTCCGCCCGATCCTGCATAAGGCTCTGGCCGGAATACAGCGCCAGGGCAACCCAGATCAGCCCAAAGGCGCCCGCATGCCATGGGGTGAAGGGTTCGCCAAAGACGAAAACGGCACAGCAGAACTGCAATGTCGGGTTCAGGTACTGCACCAGCCCGACCGTCGCGAGCCGCACCCGCCGGGTTGCATACGAAAACAGCATCAGCGGCACCGCTGTCATCAACGGTCCTGACAGTGCCAGCAGGCCAAGGGTGCGCGGCGGGTACGGCAGGCCGGCGTCACCGCCATGCAACCACAGCAACCAGAGCATCGCCACTGGCGCAAGCAGCAGAACCTCGGCGGTGACAGAAACCACCGGACCGGCGCTCAGCCGTTTCTTGAGCATGCCGTACAGCCCGAAGGTTGTCGCCAAGACCAGCGCCACGACGGGCAGAACGCCCAACCCCAGGGTCAAGACCACAACGGCCGAACAGACCATCCCCACAGCCACCCATTGCCCCCAACGCAACCGTTCCCCAAAGACCAGCGCGCCAAGCAGCACCGCAACCAGCGGAAAGATGTAGTAGCCCAGGCTCGCTTCCATCGCCCGGCCGACCTGCACCGACCAGATGAAGACGAACCAGTTGGTGGAAATCAGCAGCGACGCCAGCACCACCACCCCGAACCGCTGCCGCAACAGCCGTGGCACCTCGCCCAGCCGTCCCTGGACCAGCAGGACCCCCCCAAAGAACAGGCAGGACCAGATCGTGCGGTGGGCCAGGACCTCTCCGGGCGGCACCTCGACCAACTGTTTGAAAAACAATGGCGACAGGCCCCAGATCACACAGGCCCCGATCATCGCCAGAATGCCTTTTTGACCGTCTCCCATGTGACACCTCCGGGCGCCACCGATCACAGAGCGGGGCGGTGCGCAAGTACATCGGGCCACATCCCCGCGCCGCGTCCCAGGATGGTGAACCGGCGCTGGACACCTGTTCCCCTGCATTTGACGCTCAAGGGCCCGGCAATTCGTACAGACCGACACCTTTCTTGCCAAAACGGTCCAGGCGGCTCTAGGCTGTCGTTCATGGCCCGCCGCCTTCCCAATCGGTATTTGCAGATCGGGCAGGTCGGCGTTTGGGTCCTCTGGCTTTCGCGAACCACAGCTTTTCACAACCGCATTTCAGAACGGAGAAGACCCATGTCGCTATCAAAGCTGACAGCAACCAAAATCGTCGAGGCGGTCAAGAACGACAAGGTGGCGACCGCGCGTATCGACAGCTTTCTCCAGTATATTCCGGGGCTCATGGTGCCTGGCATCCGCGGGATGCGCGGCACGATCCGCAACCTGGGAATGGCGCTCGGTGAGGGACTGCTGGACCTTGGCGCCCAGCATGCCGAGGTCCGGTTCGACGTTGCGCTTGGAAACAACTGGAACCCGTTCGATCCCAACCTTCCCGGATCGGCGGGCTATGAGCTTCAGTGCACCGGGATTGCCGAGGCCGCGTCGAGCGCAATCATGGCGGCGATTTCCGGAATTCCCGCCGTCAAACTCGCCGAACCCCGCCCCAGAAGCACAAGTTTTTCCCATAGCGGCGTCTACGTCCTGACCATCGACGAGAGCGAGTATGTCTTCGATTGGTGGGTGACCCTGGATACCGATAATCCGTATATCTTCCGATACAAGGACTGGGACGAGAACCGCTCCGGTCAGGCGGAAGAATTCAAGGGATTCAGCGGATTTCACAGCTGAGGCTTCGGTAGCCTCCGCAGCCCCCGGTTCGCCCAGCTCGACGGCGCGCCGCCGCAGGGGCACACCCCGCGGAAAGAATCCGCGGGGTGTATTGTCGAGATACGCTCGCGGTTACATGCGCGAGGCGACGTTTTCCCAGTTCACCAGGTTGTCGAGGAAGTTCGACAAGTAGACCGGGCGCTTGTTGCGGAAGTCGATGTAGTAGGAATGCTCCCACACATCACAGCCCAGCAGCGCGGTCTGACCAAAGCACAGCGGGTTCACGCCGTTCTCGGTCTTGGTGACCTTCAGCGAGCCGTCGGTATCCTTGACCAGCCAGCACCAGCCCGAGCCGAACTGACCCGCACCCGCGGCGGCAAACTGCGCCTTGAACGTGTCGACAGAGCCGAAGCTCTCGACCAGCGCCTTTTCCAGCTCGCTCGGCATGGCAGCACCGTTCGGCCCCATCATTTCCCAGAACTGGTTGTGGTTCCAGAGCTGCGAGATGTTGTTGAAGATACCGTTCTGCGCAACGGCGCTGGCATCATAGGTGCCCTTGACGATTTCCTCGAGGGACTTGCCCTCCCACTCGGTGCCGGCGATCAGCTTGTTGCCGTTGTCGACATAGGCCTTGTGGTGCAGGTCGTGGTGAAATTCCATCGTCTCTACGCTCATGCCCTTGGCGGCAAGGGCATCGTGGGCATAGGGAAGATCTGGGAGTTCGAAAGTCATGACTCGGATTCCTTCGTGTGCGGCGTTTCTCCTGCTTGGGTTCTGCAGCCCCACCGCCACGGCGTCAAGCCGCCGCAGCCAATTCGCCCCTAGCCCTGCTGCGGTTCCCGGCCCTCTGGCGGCGGCGTGTCGGCCCCGGACTCCGCCGCGATCCGGGCGTCACGCTCGGCCCGGGAGGCTGCCACGCGCACCCGGCGCGCCTCGACCTCGGCAAGGACTCCCTGCATCGCCCGCACGTGATCAGGATTCTTGGACAGGACGAACTTGCTGCGCGTGCTGACCAGTTGCAGTCCGTTTTCCTCGGCAAACTCATCTGCGGCCCGTGTCACGCCCTCGAATGTCTCGTAGTCGTCCCCCAGCAGGATGCCGTCCTCGCCCAGCAGCTGGAAATACAATTCCAGATCACGTTTGCAGCTTTCGTATTCGTGCGCGGCATCGAGGTAGATCATCTGGGGCTTGGCGTTCAGCCGCTTGAGAACGAAATATCCCATGTCCGACGGCATGGGCATCGGAGTGATCACATCCTGGTGACCGCGTTCGATGACGTTCTTCATGAAAGTGAAGTACAGCATCGGCCAGCCGTTCTTCAGCTTCAGGATCTCGGCCACCTGTTCCTTTCGGGCCCAGACGCCGGATGAGCCGAGCCAGGTGTCGATGCAACAGATTTCCAGGTTCGGGATGTTCAGATCTTTCGCCAGATCCGCCATGTGCATCGCCGACCTGCCCTTCCAACTGCCGACCTCGACGATCAACGAGGGCTTCAGGTAGTTCAGGATCTCGCGAAAGAAGAAATGGGTCGAGCCCCAGCCCTGCATGTCAACCTCGACATCCGCGAGCGGCGCATCGACAAACGGGTCCTCGGCGTACAGCCGGTCAAATATCCTGCGCATGGGGCCTCTCCTTCACATTCCCGCAACCGCCTCCGGCATCAGGGTGCCGTCATCTGTTGCGGCAATTGCATTGATGAACTGCGCCAGCTTGAAATAGCCGATGCGGGTGAAATGGTTGTCGTCGACGATGTCCTCTGCGGCCATGATGTCGGCCGGGTCGGCAAAGGTCACGTTGGAATTGCTGACGGCGAAATCGCGCGACACGGCGTTGAACCCCTTCCGGGTCTCCAGCGACCGTTGGGCCCGCTCGCCGGTTTCGTTGGCGCCGATCAGCACGATCGGCGTGCCCGGCCGCACCAGAGACTGCACCCGATCATAGGCGCGTTTCACCAGGGTCAGCTTTTGCCCCAGCGTATACCGCCTGTGGTAGAAGCTCTTGGCAAACCAGGCCGCGTTGTCCGAGGCCAGAACGGTGCGCATCGCCTGCGCCGGAACGTGCATCAGGTGCTTGCCGCCGAACTCCGAGCCGCCAAAGGTGAAAAAGTTCTGCCCCGCAGCGGATTGATACAGCGACAGGATGACCACATCAGCCGCGCCCAGCGCAGCGTCGAAGGCCAGCATCTCGTCGCGGCTCCACATCTCCAACCGGGTGCGGAATCGATCCATGCCGGGATCGTCGCGCTCCGACAGGATGAACCCGACATCGTCGTAGCGTACAACCATGCCATTGCGGACGATATTGACGAATTCATCGCGGTTGGAGCCGCAATAAAAGGCCATCTGAAGCAGATCGCACCCCCCCACCAGGCACAAGCGACGGTCCGGCGCGGCGAAGCCGTCATCCTCGCCAAACGTCTCCGTGACCCAATCGACCCGGTCGTACTTGTCCAGACCATTGGCAACCGGCTGGGCGATGCGCAGGTCGGGGCGTTCCAGCGCGTCATAGACATATTGCTCGACGCCCATGTTCAGCGTCCGGCAGGAGAACGCAAAGTGTTCCAGCCGGGATCCGGACGACCGTTTGACCATCAGGAAAAACCCGACCATCCCGTAGTCGCCGAACCGGTCCGACACCTGGATCAGCCCGGCATGGGCGCCCGGCATCCGGAGCATTTCGCGCAAGTCAGCCTCGGCCGCGTCAGTCTCTACCCGTTTCTTGGTAAAGTTCAGCTGGTTGGTCCGGTTGATCAGTTCCAGAACCCGGGCCCAATTGTCCTCGATGTCATAGACATAGCGCAGTCGGATATCCGACTGGCGCAGGAACTCCTCGTTCGACAGCTGGCCTGTCGTCTTTTCGCGGTGTTTGGCCTCGTTCACCCTGTACTGGTTCAGTCGTGACAGGGCGCCATCGTCCTTGCCCTGTGCCTGCGGCAGGTCCAGCAGGCCTGACAGATCGAAATCTCCATCCACACACATCAGCCGCGAGTTGAAGAACTTCGCCTCTTCCAGGTTCATGGCATTGTCGTCCAGAAAGACGACATTTTCGTCCCGCAACCCCATGTCGGAGATGATGCCCTTGATCGCCTGCCCCTTGGGCGTCCAGTCAATATGGGCAAACACGAAATACTCCCAGACCCCGAGTTCTTCGAGCTTGGCCCGAGCCTGCGCAAGGTCGTTCTTGGAGCAGATCGACGACACGATCCCGCGTTCGGCCAGCGTGCGTACCAGTGCGATATTCTGCGGGCGGGCGGTGATGCCGCCCTCCGACAGGGTCCCCGACCAGAAGGTCTCGTCAAGGTCCCAGATCAGCAGTTTGACGGTCGCGTCGATGTTGCTCAGCGGATAGGTGGTCATGGTCGTGGTCCCGTTCGGGAAGGGGTCATTTCAGCCAGGTCAGGCCGTCGCGGAACTCGCCGCGCCCGGGGAAGCGTTCAAGATGCGTGACCAGAAGCTGCTTTGCAACCTCGTGCCGGTCCAACCGGCGGCACCAGGCGATCTGGCGTTCCAGCGGGCCGGCATTGCCCGGCGCCAACGCAAAGGATGCACCCATCGCATCAAAGCCATCCTCGAAGCGGTCCAGGCCGCTCAACGCCACGCCTTTCAGTTGCAACAGGACTGCGCTGTGCGACACGACATCGGCGTGCCGTTCCAGCAGCGCCAGCGCGGCCGCATGCTCCTTCAGCTTCAGCGTCATCCTCACGGATGCCTCCAGTGCCTCGTCCGACAGCAACTCGGTGCTGGTGCCCGCACCCTCGTCCGGCGCGGCCCCTTCGACATAGCGGGTCAGCACCGTCGACATGATGCGAGAGACGAGGTCGGGCGACACATGGCGATAGTCGCCACGCGACCAGGCCACCCGCGGATCGCTGAGCACGACAAATTCATAGGACGGGAAATAGTCCACGCCGTCTGTCTCGGCGATGAAGGCGTCGATGGCGGCACGTTGCACGGATTTGGAATAGGTGTTGGCCACCAGCACATCCATGTTGCGAAAGGTCGACAGCAGTGGCACCGGCGACACCGTGACCAGCATCCGCATCGGCTTGGTCCGATACTGGCTCAGGATCTGGTAGAGATCCCGCAGCCCGCCCAGCACATCCTCGTAGCTGAGCACCCTGAACTCGAACCGGTCCGGATCCTTGCGGGCCAATTGCGCCGGCGGTGCGACGTTCAGGTAGATCTCCAGCTTTGTATCGTACCAGACCTCCACGTAGCCGAGCGTGACGATGACCACATCCGCCTCGGCGGCGCGGGCCATGACGTCAAGGAACCGGTGACGGAAATCGAGGATCTCGTCCGACGGGAACTCCAACTTGGCCGAGCCCAATTGCAGGTCACAGTATTTCCGATCTCCGTCCTGCAACGGATAGAGGATATCCTTACCGGGGAAGGACGCCCGGTCCAACGCCCAGCGAAGCTCGTTGTTGACCGAGTGGATCGAGTACTTGTTGAAAAAGTTCCCCGCAAAGCCAAGGCTTTCGCCAATCGGCCCAAGGTCGAAATCGCGGCTCACCACCTCGATTCCTGCGTTGACCAGCGCCGCCTCCACGTTGCGGGCAAAACAGGACCCGATGGTAAAGACGGTGTCATCGGGGGTCATGGTGAACGAGGGTTTCAACACCGGCGTGGCCAGCGGATACAACCGGTCGCCGTCCTTTTCGGGGGAGGGATAGCGGCGAAGCGCGTTCCGGGAAGCCTCGGAATAGGCCTCCAGGGCCGGGCGCCGTTCAAGGTTCGTGTCAGACATCGGTCTTTGCCTTTCCGGGCGGTTACGGTCCGCCCCAGCCAAACGTATCACGGGCGTTGCGTTCCGACGCGAGACATTGCGTCCGCGGGTCGTCCGCGCCCTGCTCTGCTTGCCGGCGGCGATGCACCGGCAGGGGGGGTATTTCGGTCGGATTCAGGCGATCCTTGCCAGAATCCGCTGGACCTGCGGCCGGCGGTCCGGCCACATCTCCATAGCCAGGTCGGCGATGGCACGGGCCTCTTTGAGCGCCCCAACCCCGATCCGGTTGTTGATGAGTCTCCAGCAGAAGGTAAAATTTTCCGTTTCCCCAACTGCGATTTCCAGAACATCGGCCGCGGCCCCCATCTGGTCCATCGCCTCGTACTGATCCACCAGCACTTTCCAGTACCGCAGGTTCCGCGGTGCCGACACAACCAGCGCCTCCAGTTCTTCCAGCGCCTCCAGCGGATGCCCCAACCCGGCCCTGGCCATCGCGATCGCGATGCGCAGGTCGGGCAGACGATCGGCAGCATCGCTTGGCGCCATGTCGGCCACATCCGCCGCCCACCGAAAATGCTCCCGTGCCGAACAGGCCTGGGACAGCCGTGCAAGATAGGCCGGCGCGCCACGACGCCCGCGCCGCAAGACCCGTGCCAACCGCGTCCACTCTCCGGCCTCTGCCGCCTGCAACGCCTGTTGCGCCACCGCAACGGTGGACAGCGCCTGTTCGGTGTGGTGCCCCATGTAGGACAGCGCAATCAGGCGAACACCGGTTTCGTGGTGCAACAGGTCAGCCTGAAGTCGGTCATGCGGCTCGTAGGGATCAAACATCACGACGGCATTTGCAGGAACCATTGCCGCCGAGATGCCCATCTGCGCGTGCAGATCGGGGCGATAATGGCGCGCATACCGCGCCGCCGCCGCCCCCCGCATGTCGGGCGAGATACGGGCCTGAGGTGAAAACGCCAGAACCGTGTCGCAGCCGGCCAACGCACCGTACCGCAGCGCCCCGTAGCCGCCCATCGAGGCGCCAATCCCGCTCGCCGGTCGCTGGTCGCGATGTCTGTTCACGAGTTTGCAGACCTTGTCCATCTCGACCGCCGGGTACCAGCTTGGTTGCGTGGGCACGACCTCGAACAGGTCCGACTCTGTCCTGCGCGCCAAACCGACGGCATGCGCGTCACCGCCGCGTGCCCGTACGGTTTCGGGACCAAAGGCCACAATGACCCGCTTGCCATCGCTCGAATGATGCAGCAAACGGACATGTGTGCCCTCGAACAGGCATTCCGGGTCCGGTTGCCTTCCTGGCGCCTGCGTTGCATCGCCCTCGCTGTGCCTGTTCTGCACGGTTTGCGCTCCCGTCTGCCGAATCCGCCCTTTCAGGACATGTCTGCGCAACAGTCCCTGAAAAATACGGTCATTCTATGACCAAACTGGAACGAACCCAGCCCTGAAGGCACCCCGTTTGGCTAAACGCCACCAGCCGTGGCCGAGTGCATGGGCGCCGTTCGGCCCCTTGATCACCGCGCCGATCCCCGGCAGGGTCCGACGGACCCCGACAGCGTTCAACAGCAAAGGATCCGCATGGCGCGCCGCAGTTTCCATATCGTGACTTCGGTCAAGAACGAGGGTCCCTACCTGGTCGAATGGATCGCGTATCACCGCGCCATTGGCGTGACAGATTTCACAATCTTTTCCAACGATTGCACCGATGGAACCAACCGGATCCTGACCCGGTTGCAGCAGATGGGCCTGATCCGGCATTTCGACAACCCCGGCGACGCCGACGTCAGCGTGCAGGATCAGGCGTGGCGGCGGGCCGAAAAGATGCCGGAGATCCTTGCCGCGGATTGGGTGGCCGTGATCGATCTGGACGAGTTCATCAACGTTCAGATCGGCGATCAGACCCTCGACGCATTGATCGATGCCACCGGAGACTCCGTCGACGCCATTTCGATCAACTGGCGGTTCATGGGGAGCAACGGTCGGAAAAAGTTCCGCGACGTACCGGTGATCGAACGGTTCCAGCGCGGCAACGACATCCTTGACCGCAGCCATCCGCGGATCTGGACGATCAAGACGCTGTTCCGCCCCGATCGCTTCGATGGCTTCAGCACCCACCGCCCATGGTTGCACCTGGGCCGCTGGCGCAGGCTGTGCGTTGGCCCTTTGAAACCACTGCTTGAACGGCACCAACGCCGTGTCTGGCTGAACGGCTCGGGCCAGCCGATGCATCCGGGGTTCAACTTGCGCGGAGTGCAGTCCACGGCAGAATCGGTGGGATTCGACCTGGTGCAGCTGAACCATTACGCGGTGAAATCCCGCGAGGAATTCCTGCTGAAGCGGTTCCGGGGCAGCGGCGTGCCAAAGAACAAGGATCGCTTCAGCTTCCGGTACTGGACATCGGCCAACCTGAATACACGCAAGGACCTGTCGATCCCGACCGACGGCATGCACCGCGTGCGGGCCGAGATGCTGGCAGACCCTGACCTGGCCGCGGCACACCGCGCCTCGGTCGAGGCTGTGCAGGTCCGGCTGGCCGACCTGGTACAGGACCCGCTGGCCGCCGTGTTCCTGACATCAGGCAAGAATCCCGAACGGAGCGCCTAACCCTCCGCCCGAGCAGAGCCCCTACCCCGGCAAGAATTCCACCGGCGCAGCGTTGGCCGCATCCGACACCACGTCGAACGTGTAGCGGGCGACCGAGCGGAAGCAGACCAGCGTGATCCCCCCTGCCGGATCGATCCAGAACGCCGCCGGGATCTGGGCCAGCCGTGTTCGACGCAACTCCCCCGGGCCAAGGGCCGCGGGCGACAGGTCGGCCGGACAGAGCCGGGCCAGAACCTCTCGCGCGCCCGTCCCCTCGACGCACAGTACCGCGCGGGCGTCCGACACATCCACCGCGAGGTGATGCACGCCGGCCAGATCCCGGCTCAGATCCGCCACCACCGCTGCGGTACTGTCATGAGGCACCAGCAGCAGAAGTTCATCCGGTGACATCCAGCCGACCGAGGCATCCCCGCCATGCACGATTTCGCGCGGTTGCGGCATGTCGCAGCCCGTTGCCGCCCGCACCGCACCCGCAAATGCCGAGCCGGACAGGTCACCGCGCACCGTGATCATCCCCCGAAGCGGGGCTTCCTTCACCTGCACCGCAGGGCCTGAGAACTCCATGGCCCCAAGGGCCGTTACCGCATCAGACATCCTGCTTCTCCCCGTCCGGGTCATGGAACACCGGGCTGACAATCCGCGCATCGATCAACGCGCCGTCAACCTTGGCAAATCGGATCACCTCGCCCATACGATCCGGCCCGTGATGCACCAGCCCCATGGCAATGCCGCGCCCCAGCGTCGGCGAGTGATAGGTCGAGGTCACCCGGCCAATGGTGTTGCGTTGGCCATTGGCATTGTAACCCTCGCCCACCGCATAGGCGCCATCAGGCAGCACCGAACCGTCCAGCGTTTCCAACCCGACCAGCTTCCAGCGGTTTGGATCGGTCATGTGGCTGCGCTGCTGTGCACGCTTGCCAAGGTAGTCGTCCTTCTTCTTCGAGATCGCCCAGCCAAGGCCCAGGTCCTGCGGGATCACCGTGCCATCGGTCTCGTCGCCGATCATGATGAAGCCCTTTTCGGCCCGCATGATGTGCAGCGCCTCGGTGCCGTAGGGCGTGATGCCGAACTCCCAGCCCGCGACCAGCAGCTTGCTCCAGAGCGCCATTGCCTGCCCGGCCGACACCGCGATTTCATAACTCAACTCGCCCGAGAACGAGATGCGATAGACCCGCACCGGCACGCCGGCCAACTCGCCCTCGACCCAGCCCATGAAGGGCAACGCCGCCTTCGACACGTCCAGCCCGCCGAGTTTTTCCAGCAGCTTGCGCGCGTTGGGGCCGACAACGGCGATCTGGCCCCATTGCTCGGTCACGTTGGCAACATAGACCTTCCAGTCCCACCATTCGCACTGAAGCCAGTCTTCCATCCAGCCGTGGATGCGATCGGCCCCGCCCGAGGTCGTGTGACACAGGAACGTCTCCTCATCGATCCGCGCCACCACACCGTCGTCGGACAGGAACCCGTTCTCGCTGCACATCAGCCCATAGCGGCATTTGCCCGCCTTCAGCGTCGACATCATGTTGGTGTAGAGCATGTCGAGGAAGCGCCCGGCATCCGGCCCCTTGACCACGATCTTGCCCAGCGTGGAGGCGTCCAGCAGCCCGAGCGAATTGCGCGTGGCCAGAACCTCGCGGGCGACCGCCGCGTCATGGCTCTCGCCCTGTTTGGGATAGCAATACGGGCGGCGCCAATGACCGACCGGTTCCCAATAGGCACCTTGCGTTTCGTGCCAGTCATGCATCGGCGTGCGCCGCAGCGGCTGGAAGATCTCGCCACGTGCCTCACCGGCGATCGAGCCGAACGAGATCGGTTGATAGGGCGGTCGGAAGGTCGTGGTCCCGACCTGCGGGATCTTTTCGCCGCGACTGTCCGCCAGGATCGCCAGGCCATTGATGTTGCTGAGCTTGCCCTGATCGTTTGCCATGCCCAGCGTGGTATAGCGCTTGGCGTGCTCGACGCTTTCGAACCCCTCCTGCGCGGCCAGTTGGACGTCGGACACCTTCACATCGTTCTGGAAATCCAGGAACATCTTGGCCCGCAGTTCCGGCAACGCCTGTTGCGGCATGATCCAGACAGGCGTCATCGGGGTTTCCTCGGCATCATCGGCAACCGGCGGCGTCGCTGCCCCGGTGTGTCCGGCGGCGCTGGCAGCGGCGAGCGCGGCGGCGGTCGCATCGGCCAACACCGACCGGGTGCCCATGGCCCCCGCGGCAATCCCGGCGCATCGCACGAAACCCAGCCCATCGGCGCCCAGGGGCGGGCGCGACGGATCGGGATAGAAATGCGCGTGGTCCTCGGACCACAGCAGCTTGCCACCGCAATGGGAATACAGGTGCACCACCGGCGACCAGCCGCCCGACATGGCAACGCTGTCGCATTCCACCAGCGCGCCTGCCCCACCGGTGCCATTCGCACGGCACAGCATCACGCCTTCGACCCGCTTGCTGCCCTTGACCTTCATCACGGCGGCACCCAGCTCGACCTGCACGCCGCGGCGCATGACTTCGCGGGCCAGCGGGCCGTCGTTTCGGTCGCGCGCGTCAATCACGACGGGCACTTCCAGCCCGGCATCGATCAGCGCCAGCGCGGTGCGATAGGCATCGTCGTTGTTGGTGACGACAACGGTCCTGTGCCCCGGTGCCACGCCAAAGTTGACGACATAGTCCCGCACCGCAGAGGCCAGCATGACACCGGGCACATCGTTGCCGGCAAAGCTGAGCGGGCGTTCGATGGCACCGGTCGCGGTGACGATCTGTTTCGCCCGGATCCGCCACAACCGGTGACGCGGGCCAGCCACCTGTGGGGCGTGGTCGGTCAGCCGTTCGTAACCAAGCGCATAGCCGTGGTCATAGACCCCCGCCCCCATGCAACGGCTCCGCAGCGAGACGTTCTCCATCGCCGCCAACACGGCAAGCGTTTCGCTGATCCAGACATCCGCCAGCTTGCCGTCGATCTCGGCACCATCCACCGGCGCGCGCCCGCCCCAATGGGCCGTCTGCTCGATCAACAGAACGCGGGCACCGGTCTGTCCGGCGGTCAGCGCGGCCTGAAGCCCCGCGATACCGCCCCCGACGATCAGCAGATCGACGAATGCATAGAAATGCTCGTATCGGTCGGCGTCAGCCTCCTTCGGCGGCAGGCCACTGGCGGCGGCGTCGCGAATGATCGGCTCGTAGACATGTTTCCAGAATGGACGCGGCCAGATGAAGGTCTTGTAGTAGAACCCCGCCGGCATCATCGAGCTGAACCATTGATTGACCGCCATCATGTCAAAGCCAAGGCTGGGCCAGGCGTTCTGGCTCATCGCGGCCAGCCCGTCGAACAGCTCGGTCGTGGTGGCGCGCTGATCGGGTTCGAACCGCGCCCCCTGCCCCA
The DNA here is from genome assembly GCA_947495685.1 of uncultured Tropicimonas sp. Classification (GTDB taxonomy): domain Bacteria; phylum Pseudomonadota; class Alphaproteobacteria; order Rhodobacterales; family Rhodobacteraceae; genus Tropicimonas. The sequence goes on along the minus strand of CANLZY010000008.1, from coordinate 18,446 downwards.
GCCCGACCAGCGCGTTGGGTTCCTCCGGGCCGCTGGCCATGATGCCGCGTGGCCGGTGATACTTGTAGCTGCGGTTGACCACGGTCTGACCATTGGCCAGCAGCGCCGAGGCCAGCGTGTCGCCCGCAAATCCGCCGAAATGCTTGGTGTCGAAGGTGAAATCGAGCGGCGCGTTGCGGTCGATCAAGCGCCCGCCCTGTTCCAGACGAATGCTCATCGGCCTGCCTCCCACTCCGGTCGCCGCGCCTTGATGGCCGCGACGATCTCCGCCGGCGGCTCGGTGGTCTGTGCCTTGTAGGTGCCGAACACCTCCAGCGTGACGGTGCAGCGCGCGGCGAGAAACCACTTGCCGCAGCCGTTTGCATGACGCCAGCGCTCGAAATGCACGCCCATCGGGTTGGCGCGGTCAAACAGATAGGTCTCGAAGTCCTCATCCGTGGAGCCGGGGCCGTGACGGGTCAGATGCGCCTCGCCGCCGGGCGCAAGCTCGGTTTCATCACATTGGATGCCGCAATAGGGGCAAGTAAGGATCAGCATGCTAAGACCTCCACTCGACTGTTTTCATCGGAAACGCATCGCCAAACCGTTGCGCCGCAGCAGCGATATATCTTTCGACTACGCTCTTAACTGTTTCTCGATCTTTTTCAATTGCATCCACCAATGAACCGATAATAGTGTTCATCCTTCCCATCTTCATTGTCGCCACCTTCGCGGCGTCTCCGTCAAATCGATAACGCGCAACACTAGAATCCATTTCATAGATTCCAGACGAGTTTCCTTCTATGAAACCCGCATATTCTCGCTTTAGATCATTATATTTTTGCACAAGCCGATTGTTGTTTTTGGCTCGCCACTGGATCTCCCATATATCAAAGACCAAATCAAATCCGTCTTTTCCCACCAAAAATGACGTCTCTACGGCCAAAATGGGTTCAACTTCCACTAAAGTTCCCGCAATCTCACGAACGAAATTTGATGGATCATCCTCAACCATCCCTTGTTCTTGCGCCTGTTGAAACTCTTCATCAAGATGCCTTGCCAAACCCAAAATACCATTTGCTGTTTTCAGCAGTTTCTGAATGCCAATGAAGGCATTCTGTGCCGCAGCCAACTCTTTTTCAGATTCACGTTGCACCTTTTCTTTCCGTATTGTCAGCCCAAACATAACTATAGTAATGGCAACCGAAATACCGGCCCCCACCAATGTGGGAACAAGACTAGACCAATCCATCAATGCGCCACCCCTGCCGCAACACTCTCGTCGATGAAGCGACCCTCGCGGAAACGGTCGAGGCCAAAGTCGGCGGCCAGCGGGCCGGGCTCGCCCTTTGCGACCAGCTCGGCCATCGCCCAACCGGAGCCGGGAATGGATTTGAACCCCCCTGTGCCCCAACCGGCATTGATGAAGCAATTGCCCAGCGGGGTTTTCGAGATCACCGGTGAGCGGTCGCCCGTTACGTCTACGATGCCGCCCCACTGGCGCAGCATCTTGAGCCGGCTGATCATCGGGAAAGTCTCGATCAGGGCGCGCACGGTTTCCTCGACGTGGTGAAACGAGCCGCGTTGGGTGTAGTTGTTGTAGCCGTCAGTGCCCCCGCCGATGACCATCTCGCCCTTGTCGGACTGGCTCATGTAGCCGTGCACGGTGTTGGCCATGACCACGCAATCCATGCAGGGCTTGATCGGCTCGCTGACCAGCGCCTGAAGCGCCACCGATTCCAACGGCAGCCGGAATCCCGCCATTTCGGCCAGGTGCCCCGAATGGCCTGCCACGACGATGGCAAGCTTGTCGCAATTGATGTCGCCCTTGGTCGTCGTCACGCCGGTGACCGTGCCGCCGTCGGAGCGCACCCCGGTGACCGCGCATTGCTGGATGATGTCCATGCCCATGCCCGAACAGGCCCGCGCATAGCCCCAGGCAATGGCGTCGTGGCGTGCCGAGCCGCCACGCGCCTGCCAGAGCCCGCCCAGCACCGGATAGCGCGGGCCATCGATGTTGATGATCGGCACGATCTGCTTGACCCGCTCCGGGCCGACCCATTCGGTTTCCACGCCCTGCAGGGCGTTGGCGTGGGCCGTGCGCTGGTAGCCGCGCACCTCGTGATGGGTCTGCGCCAGCATCAGCACGCCGCGCGGGCTGAACATTGCGTTATAGTTCAGGTCCTGGCTGAAGGTCTCGTACAGGCTGCGGGATTTCTCGTAGATTGCCGCCGATGGGTCCTGCAGGTAGTTCGAACGGATGATGGTGGTGTTGCGCCCGGTGTTGCCGCCGCCGAGCCACCCCTTGTCCAGCACCGCGATATCGCGAATCCCGTAGTTCTTGCCGAGGTAATAGGCCGTCGCCAACCCGTGCCCCCCGGCACCGATCACGATGATCTTGTAGTGTTTCTTGGGCTCGGGCGAGCGCCAGGCGCGTTCCCACCCCGTGTGGTGGCGCAGGGCTTCACGGGCAATGGCAAAGGCAGAGTATCGGCGCATGGCAATCCTCGTTCATCATCGGGCATGGCAATCCCGTCGGGATGCCCAGCGGCACGGTATCCCTTTTGGAATTGATTCAGGAAGAACATGTGCCCCCCTGCGGCATCTTGCAGGCAGTAAACGACCTTGTGATGCCGCAATCGGTGCGCCGCATGTCGTGAGGGGCTTTGCCCTGCCGCCGGTTCCGGGTAGATGAGGTTCGGACCGACGACACCGGCCTGGAGGGCGCATGACATTCTGGATCATCTCGGGGGCACTGACCCTGCTCACAGCTTTGCTGATCGGCTGGACCCTGCTGCGGCCCGGCAAGGCCGCGGACACGACGCTGGAACCGGTCGACATCCAGGTCTATCGCGACCAGTTGCAGGCGGTTGAAAAGGACGTGGCGCGCGGCGTTGTCGGCGCCGACGAGGCCGACCGGCTGCGCACCGAGATCAAGCGCCGCATTCTGGACGCCGACCGAGACGGCGGCGTCGAAGCGAGCACTGCGCCGCGCGAGCTGAGTTTTGCCGCCGCGGCAATTGTCGGGACGGCTCTGATCGGTGGGGCCTATCTGATCTATGACCAGATCGGCGCGCCGGGGTACGAGGACCAACCGTTGAAAAAACGCATGGCCGAGGCCGAGAAGATCCGCGCCGAACGCCTGACCCAGGCCGAGTTCGAAGCGCGCATGCCAGTGTCCCCCGCCGCCGATGCAAGTCCGGAATTCCTGGAACTGATCGAACAGCTCCGCGCGGCGGTGACGGAAAAGCCGGACGAGTTGCAGGGCTGGGTGCTGTTGGCGCGCAACGAGGCGGGTCTGGGCAATATCCCCGCCGCCCATGCCGCACAGCGTAAGGTCATCGAGCTGAAGGGCGACGAGGCGACCAGCCAGGACTACACGACCTATGCGGCCATGCTGATCCAGGCCGCCGGCGGGAGCGTCTCGGCCGAGGCCGACGCGGCGCTCAACGGCGCGCTCAGCCGCGATCCGGGCAATCCGATCGCCCGGTACTATGCCGGCCTGATGCACCTGCAGACCCAGCGACCGGACCAGACCTTCCAGTTCTGGGAGCCGCTGGTGCGCGAAGGCCCGCCGGATGCGCCCTGGATCCCGGTGATCCGGGCCCGACTGGAAAGCGTCGCGGCGCTCGCCGGAATCCACTACACCTTGCCGCCCGACCCGCTGACAGACCCCAGAGGCCCGAGCGCGGAAGACATGGCCGCCGCCGCCGACATGAGCCCCGAGGACCGCAAGCAAATGGTCCAAGGCATGGTGGACCAGTTGGGCGCGCGTATGGCTGAAGAAGGCGGTCCGCCGTCGGATTGGGCCAAGCTGATCCGGGCGCACGGGGTGTTGGGCAACACCGACCGCGCGGCTGCGATCTGGGCCGAGGCGCAGCGGACCTTCGCCGACCCCCAAACTCTTGCGCCGATCCGCGAGGCCGCCGTGTCGGCCGGCGTCGAAAGCGTCGGCTCGGACGGTCGCGGGCCGACCGAAGAAGACATCCAGAACGCCGCAGAGATGGAACCCCAGGATCGCGAGGCGATGATCCGGGCGATGGTCGACCAGCTGGGCGAACGGCTGGCCACCGAAGGTGGTCCGCCGCAGGACTGGGCCCGGTTGATCAGCGCGCACGGCGTGCTGGGCAACAGCGATCAGGCGGCCGCGATCTGGGCCGAAGCACAGGAACGGTTCAAGGACCAAGCCGCCCTGGAAATCGTTCGCGAGGGGGCCGTGGCCGCCGGCGTGGCGGAATGACCCGATGATCTGTGAGGAGATCGCGGAATTTGCGGCCCTGCTGCCGCCCACCCGCGCCATTGCCGGGCTGGATCTGGGCACCGTGACGATCGGCGTCGCGATATCCGACAGGCTGTTGTCGACCGCGACACCAACCGAAACGATCCGTCGCAAGAAGTTCGGCGTCGATGCCGCGCGGCTGCTGGAGATCCTGACGGAGCGCGAAGCCGCCGGGATCGTCCTGGGGTTGCCGCGCAACATGGACGGCTCCGAAGGCCCGCGCTGCCAGTCGACTCGCGCCTTTGCCCGCAACCTCGAACGGCTGACCGACCTGCCGATCACCTATTGGGACGAGCGCCTGTCGACCGTTGCCGCCGAAAGAGCCTTGTTGGAGGCGGATACGTCTCGAAAACGTCGCGCAGAGGTCATAGATCATGTCGCGGCCGGGTTTATCCTGCAGGGAGCCTTGGACAGGCTTGGACATTTGAGGCGCGCACCGTGAAAGACGACGATATCTGGACGCGGGACGAGGTGGAATCGCCTTGCACGAAGATCTGCGTGATCCATCCCGCGGAACGGATCTGCACGGGCTGCCTGCGCAGCATGGACGAAATTGCCGCCTGGGGACGTATGTCGCCGAAGCAACGGCGGGAGATCATGGCCGAGTTGCCCACCCGCGCCCCGAGATTGCAACGGCGTCGCGGCGGACGGGCGGCACGCGTGGGCGGTTGAAAGAGGACCGGCGTGGCAGCGACCGACGTGTCGATTCAGTGACAGAAATTCCTGGCGGATACTGATGCCTGGATGGCGCTGCGCAACGATGGGCCACGACGCCCGGGCAAACGACCAACGGTCAATACCCGGCCAAGAGATCCGCGCGGTCGTGCAAGGCCCTGGACCTGTCGCGAGGGCCAGGTCTGGCAGCCGGCCACGGATGACGCTGTGACGGCTGCCACTCCAGAGCGATCACCTCCGAAAACGGGAGCGCTCCCGCCCGTCTTTGGGGCCTGCCAGCCCCTCATCCCGTTGGGCATGGCGCCTGCTGACGCAGGCGTGCTCGCGCGCAGGGACGGCTAGGGGTCGAGCATTGAAGCCTGCGCCGCCTGCACGGCCTCGGCAGCGGCGTCGACCACCTCCAGCCCGGCACCCGCCCGATGTGCCCCCTCGCTGAGAATACGCCGCCAGAGCCGCGCGCCGGGTTGCCCCGCGAACAGACCCATCATGTGCCGGGTGATCGAGTTCAACCGCTGCCCCTGGGCCAGTTGGCCCGAGATATACGACCGCATCTCGTCGAGCACCTGCCAGCGGGACTTATCCATCGTATCCGCGCCAAAGATCCGACGGTCCGCCGGCAACAGGATGTCAGCCGGCGTGTGGTAGGCCGCGCGTCCGATCATCACCCCGTCCATCCCGGCGGCGAGATGTGCCTCGGCTGCGTCCAGCGTGTCGAACCCGCCATTGATCGAGATGTGTATCCCCGGAAAGGCGGCCTTCATCGCATGCACAAGCGGGTAATCCAGCGGCGGGATGTCCCGGTTCTCCTTGGGAGACAGCCCCTGCAACCAAGCCTTGCGCGCGTGGATGGTCACGCGGCGTGCACCGGCATCGCACAGGGTCTGCAAGAACGCCGGCAGCACCTCTTCGGGGGCCTGATCATCTACACCGATCCGGCACTTCACTGTCACCGGAAGGGCACACGCGGCAACCATCTCAGAGACGCACTCTCCGACCAGAGCAGGGTGCTCCATCAACACCGCTCCAAAGAACCCGGACTGCACGCGGTCCGATGGACAACCGACATTCAGGTTGACCTCGTCGTACCCGTCCTCCTCAGCCATCGCGGTCGCGCGGGCGAGTTCGACAGGGTCCGAACCGCCCAACTGAACGGCAATCGGATGCTCGACCTCGGAGAATGCCAGAAGATGCCGCGCTCCTCCGCGCACCAGCGCCGGTGCGGTGATCATCTCGGTGTAGAGCAGGGTCTGTGCAGACATCGTGCGATGAAACACCCGGCAGTGACGATCCGTCCAGTCGATCATCGGCGCGACGGATAAACGGGACGCATTGAGAACATTATATTTTTTATCTTTATCAGCCATTTACCGCTCAGTCATCCGTCCCGTTCTTGTCTCATATGTTGTAATTCTCGCCCATTTTTGGCATGGTTTACAACAAATGTTGTAACTCAGGCCTCATGTTGTAACCCCATGGGTACCATCATCAAGCGAAAGCGGAAAGACGGCTCCACTTCCTGGCTCGCCCAAATCGCGATCCGGCGAGCAGGAAAGACGGTTTTCCGCGAGAACCGTACCTTCGAGCGCCGTTCGATCGCCGCCGCCTGGCTCGAGAAACGCGAGAAGGACTTGGCGAAACCCGGTGCGTTGGGGGGCTTCCGCGCTGGCGACCACAAACGCCGTGATGCAACCCTCGCCGATGCCATAGATAAATATGTCGATGATAGCGCAAAGGCAATCGGTCGGACTAAGTCCCAAGTACTCAAAAGCATCAAGAATTTCGACATCGCGGGTAAGCCGTGCGCTGAGATCGACAGCGCGGACATCGTCGCCTTCGCACAGGAAAAGCTGAAATCGGGTGTGACGCCTCAGACGGTGTCAAACTACATGTCGCACATGAGCGCGGTCTTCACCGTTGCTGGACCCGCCTGGAACTATCCCCTGGACGAGAAAGCAATGCGCGACGCCCTGATTGTCGCGAAGAAGCTCGGCCTGACCCAGAAGAGCCGACATCGGGACCGGCGGCCGACGTTGGACGAGCTTGATCGCCTAATGACGCATTTCCTCGACCGGTCGATCCGACGCCCCTCCTCCGTCCCCATGCATCGCGTCATGGCTTTCGCGATCTTCTCGACCCGCCGACAAGAGGAAATCACACGCATCAAATGGGCCGACCTCGACGAGGACGGCAGACGTGTGCTGGTCCGGGATATGAAGAACCCGGGCGAAAAGATCGGCAACGACGTGTGGTGCGATCTTCCTGATCCAGCCCTTGCGATCATCGAGGCGATGCCCCGACATACAGACCAGATCTTCCCCTACTCGACCGACGCGATCAGCGCGTCCTTCACACGCGCCAACCAATTTCTCGGCATTGCGGATCTACGTTTCCACGATCTTCGCCATGAAGGCGTCTCACGCCTGTTCGAGATCGGCTACAACGTCCCGCATGCCGCTGCGGTTTCTGGGCACCGATCTTGGGTATCACTCAAGCGATACACGCACCTGCGTCAGGCGGGTGACAAGTACGAAGGCTGGGGCTGGACACCGGAAGTCACCACACCCGACCCAAACCAACGCACGAGAAAGCCGTCACGACGTCCTGCTGCCGTCCAAATCCGGACCAAGTCAGCTCGAAAGCATGGGAATTAGAGCATTAAGATAGATGCGCAATGCACTGTTATACATATAATTCAACCTCAAGATACCTAGAGCTCGATCGTCCACGATCGCCACTCGCAGCATTCGCCTGGTGCGATCTACTCCTCACGAAACTCCAGCAGATCGAGCGCCCACATCATAGATCGGGCCATCGGCTGGTTCGCAAACACAGTTGGTTGCGCGGGCTCGCAACTTACGATTTTTGCTGTTGGTCGAGAGCGGAGTTCCGCAGCTTGCAGCGTGAGAAAGGTGAACGCCTCTGCCAATCACATCGTTCTCAGTCGTCACGTCGGCTTCGCTTGGACACGAGGCTTGGCATGCGTCCAATGCACACAGATTGCACAGACCGACCACCTAACCCGTTGATCTGACGTCAGTTTCGATCCCATTCTCCATGGGCGGTCTATCGTTGGAGCCAAGTCTCGACTTGAACCAGATCTTCCAACCAGGAAAAACGATGAGCAACACAAAGCCCTATTTTTGCAACTATGAGTTTTTCATGGATGTCCCAGCAGACGAAGGCAACCGAAATAGCTGAGTGTGTTGCTCCGTCTGGATGTTTTGCTGGATCTACTGCAAACTTGAAAGAGCGGTCCCATCGAGTTTTTAAATAATCATGTCCACACTCCAAGAAGTGAAAGAAGCGTTGGCGAAGACGTCTGAATTCTTGATATCAAGTCAGCTTGAGGACGGGACATGGGACGGCGCTGTCAGGAGCGATGCAAGAGCGACGGCTTTCTTTCTCAACACCGTTCGAAACACCGGACGTTCATCGGACAAAAGCATTCCGAAGTTGGAAGCCTTCCTCAAACAGGAACAATTAGACTGCGGTGGGTGGGAAAAGTGGCCAGGCAGCGGGCCAAACGTCGATGTCACACTCGTATGCGCTCTATCTCTTGAGTCCTGTACGTCGGATGACGGAGTTGCTGCCCGAGAGGGTGCCAGGCAATGGCTAGTAAATCAGAAGCCTCCTGAACTCGACTCCTTTTGGCTTGGCTACCTAGCACTGAATGGACACCTCGCGTGGTCCGAGACACCACACCTGTCCGTCAGGATCGTTGGGCATCCAAATTGGGTTCGTCCAAACATATTTGATTTTAGTTTTTTGAGGCTTGCCGTAGTAGCGACAAGCATAATTCAAGCAATTGAGCTCAAGCATGTGCCAGACAAAGTGGCAAAGACACATCTTCCAGAGACACCCAATACCAAAGCGTTCAAATCCTGGATAAAAGATTGGATTACCGATCACACTAAACGTCGTTCGAGTCCGCTAGAAATTATCAGCAAAATAGTGAGAGCTGTCGAAGCTGTCTTCCCAAGCCAAAAGCAATTTGAGAGGGCGGTAAACTTTCTACTTCAGCATCAAGAAGATGATGGCTCCTTCTTCTCTTCAGTTCATATGACTTCCATAGCGGTTGTGGCGCTCCACAAACTAGACTCAAAGCTTTTTGAACCTCAAATACAAGCCGGTCTTCAAGCCCTACGGGCTTGGCATCGAAATGAGAGAAACGGACTCTCGCAGCAATTCACGGATAGCACGACCTGGGACACAATCCTATTTCTGGACTTGCTGCAAAGAATTGATGGAAGCAGGAGTAAACAGAACGTCGAAAGGCCCCGGAACTATCTCATTGAGAACCAGAATTTCCACCGCGGAGATTGGTTCAAGCGCGTCGATGTAGCTGCTGGCGGCGCTTGGTGTTTCCAGAGAGTTGGAAAGTGGTATCCAGATTGCGACACTACAGCGTTTGCCTCGCTAGCGCTGCTGTCACATAGGGATGAGGTGTGCCGAAACGCGAGCCTTGAAGGAGCAAAATGGCTCGTCTCGATGCAATGCTCCAACGGTGGCTGGGCCAGTTGGGATCGAAATGATCGCAATTGGATGAAAATTCCCAACGGAGGTCCCTGGTTTGCTCGTGACTTGCCAGCAGTCGACATTACGTCGCGGGCAATATTACTGCTTAGAAGGCTTCTCTTGGACTGCGATGACCTTGACGAACAACTATGCAAGAAGTTCCAAAGAGCGTTGGCTTCAGGAGCGGCATGGGTTGAGAACCAAGAAGTTCAGGGTAAGTGGTATGGCAGTTGGTTTACGCACTATCTTTACGGGACTAGCCACGCTCTCGAAATGTTCAGGGAACTCGGTCACGCAAGAAACTCTGACACAACCATAGGCTGGCTTCGTTCCATCGTAAATCAAGACGGTGGCTTCGGCGAAGCTCCAGACTCCGGGCCAGAGAACGGCTATGTGGCAGCGCCATCGACCCCATTTCACACAGCTTGTGGCCTTTTGTGCCTTTGTTTCTGCGGCTCTGCGGATACGGCAATCGCGCACAGCGCAGCGAATTGGCTACTTGAGAACCAAGATCCAGAAGGGACGTGGACGAACAATGATTTCTTTGCCGCCGGCGTGCCAGGGCTCTGGTATTCAAATTTCTCCAACACTCCGACATACTTTGCGGCAAAGAGTCTCCACGTCTACAAAAAAGAGCGGGAGAAGATGAATTGCTGATACTGGACAGGCTGGACGCCTCTTGATGACTGAAGATTGGGATATATCACTGCGCAAGGATTTCTCGGTCGAATCGACGCGTGAAAGCACATTTTCCTTTTTGATTGATCCAAGGAACACCTCAAAATGGCTTCCGGGCCTCAGCTATGTTTCCCACAGACCGAAAGGGAGAATATTTGTTGGAAGCCAGGTCCTTTGCAGAGTCAAAGCATTTGGCTTCGCGAAAAATGCTACTTTTGATTTCGTAGCTGTTGAGGCATCGTCCTATTTCAAATCATCAGGCCACTCGAATGGCATATCATACCAAAGCGAGTTCATCTTTTCCGATGGGTTTGAAACAGTTGCGACTGAGGTTAGCTGGAAGATAGACATCCGACTGTCGCCGTTTCTTTCGCTAGGGACGCCGATTGTAACTAATACGATGTCAAGAGACATGGAAGATGGGATTGCGAGAATTAGGGCACATGCAAGAAACAGGGATCCGGACGAGTGATAGTAGAAATCGACTTTGCGCTGTAGACATCCATCGCGATGAGATAGAGTTCATCAAGCCTTCCGAAAGAGTAAATGAAAGCGATAGACCAGTTCCACCAACGAGCAAGCAGAGTAACTAACTTCATAAACTTGATGGGCACCAAAGCCTTGCCCAGTAATATCGCGTCAAGCTCATGCGCTGCTTTAGATCGGTATGGGGATCAATAAATGGACAAAGTACGGCAAAACAACAAATGGGTTTTATATTCCTCAAAAAATTCTATTAGGCATCGACAACCTTCAATGCTTGCTGCAATCGAACTTATTTTTTCAGTTGGGCTATATTGGTGGATTGCGATTACTTGGCAGACCCATCTTCACCTAATGATCACCATCGTAGCCGCACCTCTTGTACTGATGAGATCAGAAAAATCTGTAGAGTACGCACAGGAGTTGTGGGACCGTTTCTCATTTAGAAATAAAGAGCTATCCCCTTGGTCAGCGCAAAACCTAATAATCTTATTAGTAGCTGTCACTGCTACCTGGCTTTTTACTCAACTCCTAGCAAAGTACTGGCCTCATGAAGTTGGCAAGAGCACTTCGATAGTGCGGAAAGGAGTCGTAGCTTGGATCTCACTCAACACTCTTATCGCTATGGCTGTTACACTTTCCCCAGATGCCATAGTTGCATATTCCTCTCGAATTGCGAAGCGTGTCAGAACCCCCATCTTTCTTAGTTTGTTTGCAATACTTTCTGGGCTGGGCCTCTTCGTAGGGTTCTTAGGGCGCTCGATACTGGTACGCGCAATCTCGGTAGCCCGTCATCCACTTGCTGGAGCGCGCAACATATCAAGTAACTGGCAACGAATAATGCTTGTTGAGGATGTCGCACACGCCCCCGAGCTGCTTCCCGGCGTCACGCAAAGGAACGAGGGTTTCCATTTTGCGCACAACTTTAAACGGGTTGTGAATGGAACCCTCCCGGAAAAAATTGGTGGGCTGTTCTTAGTATTCGTAGTCTTTGTCCCTTCTCTCGTTTGGCGCTACAGCCTAAAATCCACGTCTTGGTTTTATGCCCCATTGGTATTGATATCTACACCAGGAAAGTTTGCTGATCCGGAACTGCGGAAACTCCTGATTGATCGACATCCTCCAGCATTCGAAAAATTGCGCTTATTCCTTTCATCTACTGCCTTGATTGTGGCGCTATTTGCACTTGTGGATTGGCCGGTGTGGAATCAATGGAATCAGCAAACAGATATTTTTAACCCTATTGGCTGGGTTCTAGTCCTCGATTGGGAAAGGTTCTTAAACCAGCCTTGGCAATGGTTTAGCTTTCCAAGTGCTCTACTCACAATCACTTTGTATTTCTGGGTGGACAACATTAGGAAAAGCCGCAGACGAATTGAAGAAACCAAAGCAGACCCAGAGGTCGCATTTGATCATTTGTTTAGCACAAGATACCATCCAGGACTGACTATTTATCGCCTGCATAGAGTACGCACAACACTTGTGGTTATTTCAATCTTGGTAGGAGCATGGTTCTTCCTCAAGGATAGCTATTTAGTTGGCAGACTTCAACAAATTGACCCGATCTTGGCCACAATTTTTGGGGAAAGATAATTCCTCAAGTATCAAAAAAATTTAGGAAACTTGGCAATATCGCGCCGTGTGCAAGCAAGCGCGCTACAACACTAGAACTTAAGGGTTCAGGCGCAGGTCAGTGTGTCTTTTCTTTTGAGGGAAGAAACTTATCAAGAAAATATCCGGTAATATACTTTCCGATTTCCAGATTCACTAAGCCTATGAGAACTTCATCATCCAGCGACTCAAGCATAGAAATATACTGAGAAGGAATGGAAAATTCTTTATCTTGGCACACGTAAGCGACAATCTCGGACATCAACTCGACACTGAAACCATACGACTTGACCGCTGTGAACATACAGTTGGCAAATTCTATGCACTGAGGTTCGTAGTGTTGGTACAGCGCTTTTTTCAGCTCGATACTTTCAAATAGCTGAGTGATTTTCTCCCTGCCCGCTTGGTCCGAGGCCGCACCCCATACATCGGACAAGAGTTGCCTTTGATGTTGGATCTCTGCTTCCTCTACTTTCCGTCGAAACAGAGGTCGCAGCGATAGCTCATCTGCCACGCATAGATGCGCCATTACGGACACTACAGAGTGCGTTCGCGCGGAAAAATCGACAAAAGTGTCTTGCATATCGTCGGATGCGGCGCCAATGGAAGCTAAAAGTTCAAGAAGTCGTTCCAGAAGTCGCTCAAGCTCTGTGTCGATCTTATTATACCCAGTTGCGAAAACTGCTATCCAAAGCGCCCGTAGAAAATAGGTATGCGCTCGATGCCTCGCGTATAGCGCAACATTGTTTAAGCTAGCATCGTCTATCTGTAGACCCAGATACCTATCACCATCCGACTCGGCGTGATCATAGCCAAGTCCAGATCTATCAAGCAAAATTGGAAAAGATGCCTCCCGCAAAGCTCGCAATAGTTCTTCAAGCACTCGCTTAGAGTTAGGTTGGTGGTTACGTGGCAATATGGGCCATTCATTAAGTGCATCTTGAATGTCAGTTATTCCTGCGAGTAGGAGATTGATCCCGTCTACCGCACGAGTCTGTGGATGCGTCGTCCAGCGCGCAGAAATACCGTCCCTTTCACGTGTCAGATCCGCTTCATCATCTGCGTGACCTAGCGCCAAGAAGGCAAAGTCGTAAGCCGCAGCAAGGCGGTGAACTGCAGAGGACCATTCCTCAGTCTGTTGCTCGACTGGAACTAACCGCCGACAAAGACGGACAATAAGCACACCACCGCAGAAATTGATGGGGAGCTTAACTTGACCCGCACATTCAGAAATCCATTTCTGGGCTCCGTGAAACTCGTTTCTGTCGGCGTCATTTACAAATAGCTTATTCGCAATCCGGTCCATCGCCAGGTTTTTTTGGTCTACATCAAAGTAGATACTCGGGCGCTCCACGACGGCCCTTCTTTCGCCTTCAGGAACACCTTTGTTAGTTCGATTTCCTGCTGCGTAGCCATCTGACTCTAGTCGAAAATGGGATAGAGTCTTATCTTCTTTCATCCCGGGCTGCCTCCAAGTTGTAGTTCATGCACCAAATTGAAAACGACGGCCTGCGAGGACGCCCGGCTCCTTTCAAAGCGGTCTCAAACGAACTAAAGGATGGATTGCCGTTTGAGAAGGCAAGAAAACCGAGCATTGGACACCAAACAGACTGAGAAGATGAGGATTGCCAGCTAGGACCCACTCATCATGCCGGTTGCCGTTGTATATTGGAGAATGCTCGCTAACGCTGTTCAACGCAGCTCAAACGAGCCGCGATCGGAACAAACCAGTTGAACTGCAGAACACCCAACAGAGCGCGCCACAAGGCGATTGCAAGTTGCACATACGGTGCACACTATCCCGACTAAGTCATTCAAAGTATTGTTAAACCGGTCCAATCCATCACCAGACCGATGTTGCCTTCACGCGGCTACGCCACCTCGTTTCTGCCTAGAGTGTGGATCCGTGGATCATGGTCCTTGCTTCGCCATACCGCGTCTTGGGAGCGTTCGCCGCGCCTTGGCGAACCCACGATCCGTCGCGATGAACCGTTCAAGCATGGGGACCAACAGCTTCCTGGGTTCGATCGGCTCCTCCCCCGCTTCCCGGCCGAGGATTTCACCATAGGCGATCAGGTCGCGATGCAGCTCTGCCGGTAGCTCCACGGTCAGCTTTACCGGCTTGTCGTCCGGGATAGGTCCGAGTTTCAGCTTGGTCATGTCAGCCTCCGGGTGGCACGAAGACAAGGTCGCGCGTGACGATCACGCGGACGGGGAAGCCTGGGCGGATGGTGAGGGTCGGCGGGACCTCCAACTGGCGTTGGACTATGCGCTGGCCCGCCTCGTTGATCGTGTCGAGGGCCCCGTCGCGGAGGGCACGTGCGAGGCGGTCTTCCTCGTCGAGGGAGAGTTCCGACCCGACGGCCAGCAGGGTGGAAAGCCCCGCGGCGCGCAGGATGCTGGCCCAGTGATTGTCGACGCGGTCTTCGAGACCGGCATAGCCCGCGGCATCGGCACCGGGCTGTCGTTCGAGCACCAGCGACCGTCCGTCTGGGAAGATCAGCCGTGTCCAGATCAGGAGCACGCGGCGCTGCCCGACGGTTACACCGTCATCGTATTCGCCGATGAGGCGTGTGCCTTGGGGAATCAAGAGCAGGCTGCCGGTCGGGGTATCATAGACGTTCTGTGTGACCTGGGCGGTGATCTGCCCGGGCAGGTCGGAGCGGACCCCGGTGATGAGGGCGGCTGGAATGACAGATCCCGCCTGCAATAGAAAGGGCGAGGCCGGGCGCTGGACGCGGTCAGGCGCTACCGTGCGGCGGTCAGTGGGCGCGTCGAGAAAGGCCTGACGTGGATCGGTTTCCGGGGTGGCAGCCATCTCGATCCCCGGCGCCGCAGGCGGCATCTGGAATCCCGTGGACGCTGGCGACCCGGGCCGGGTCTGGAAGAAGAGATCGCTGACGCGGGCCGCTTCCAGCTCGGCAAGCCGCTGTTGTTCCGCCGGGTCCGTGGTGGGCGGTGTGAGGCTCGGGGTCGCAACAGGCTGGCCCCGCCGCTGGGCGTCGAGGATGCCGCCACCCAGATCGCCCGGCAGGGGCGGACCAAGCCGAGGAATGGCGTCATAACTGCCCGGCAGATCCCGCAAGCCATCGGCAGGCGGGCGTCGCTCCGTGGTGATCAGCTCTTCCGTTGCAGCACTTCGATCCGGGCGCTGCAGGCCGTAGATCAGGGCCGCGCCGACGCCAAGGCCCGCGACGACGCCAAGGCCGATGATCACCTTGCGCGAAATCCGGGTGACGCGAGGCGGATCAGCGCGCAGGCGCATAGCCGACGCAGTGTCATGAGGAGTCTCCGTCATGTCGGCCGCTCCGCAGTTCCTTCGGCGGCGGCTGCGTCGGTCTGCGGTTCGATCCGCAGGATGCGCACCACCTCCTGCCGGGGACCGCGCCCGAGGCGCAATTCGGCCGCGCCGAAGAGCCGGTCGACGATCAGCACGTTGCCGTGGATGCGGGAGTTGACGATCTCCAACTCACCATCGGCCCCGAGGACGAAGAGCGGTGGCATCTCTCCCTGGGCGATGCCGCGCGGGAAGACGACATAGACCCGGCGACCGTCGTCAAAAACCGAGACCGGGCGCCAGGGCGGGCTGTCGCCCTGCACCTGCAACCCGTAGCGGTGATTGCGTGCATGGGGTGCCGGGATGCGCGGCGTGGCGGCGGCGATGCGCGGTGTCTCGGGTGCCCTCGGATAGGCCCAGGAGATGGCGGGCATCCAGGTCTCTTCGGAAGCATTGAGTTCGATCAGATAGGTGCGCCGGTCGGTGGAGATTACGAGGTTTGTGCTGATGTCGGGCCGTGTGGGTTTCACGAGGACGAGGACGCGGGTGTCCCGACCCGCGCCACTTTCAGTGTCGCCGATGATCCAGCGCGCGGTATCGCCCGCCGCGATCGGGCCGGTGCCGGCGAGACGTTCACCGGGCTCGAGCGCGATGGTCGTGATCTGGCCCGGAGCGGCGTAGACCTGATAGAGGGCGCCTTCGGACCAGGGATAGATCTGGATCGCGTTGAAATACCCCGCCTGCCTCGGTTCGACGCGGGCCGCGTCATTGGCATTGCCGACCTGCGCAACAGGGGTCGTCGCTTCTTCCCCGCCCCGGCTCGGAGTCCAAGCAGGCGGGACATGGAGCGGGCGCGGACGGTCGTCCGGCGCGGTCACTGGCGGCGTCGGCAAGGGCGGGACATCGTCGTCATAGGCGAATTCGGGCGGACGGTCGCTGGCACATCCGATCAGGAATGTAGCGGCTAGCAAGACGATGGGCAGGACAGGACGGGTGTAGGTCATTGGCTCATCTCCCGCGACCAGTTGATCGCATTGACATAGATTCCGAGGGGATTTGCGCGCAGACGTTCTGCCGTGCGCGGCGGGTCGATCACGAGGGTCAGGATCGCGGTCCAGCGTTCGGTCCGGGCAAGCTGGCCGTTGTCATAGTGCCGCTCCGTCCAGGCGATACGGAAACTGTCCGGCGAGGCGCGGATCACGCTTGAGACGTCGACCGAAACCTGCTGTTCGCCCACCCTCGTGAACGGATCGTTGGCGCGGGCGTGGTCGTTGAGCGCCGTTGCCCCGCGATCAGTGGTGAACTCATAGGCGCGCAGCCAGTTCTGGCGCACGACGACCGGATCAGCGGGCAAGCCCCGGACTTCCTCCACGAAACGGGCGAGATGCCATGCGATCTGCGGATCGGTCGGGCTGTATCCTGCCGTCGCGGCTTCAACTGCCCGCGCTTCGCCATGCCCGTCGATTTCGACGACGTAAGGAACCACGGTGCCGCGCGCCGATTGCCAGACCAGCGCAGAAGCGAAGCCGGCTGAGAGGATCAGACAACCGAAGGCCATGAGGCGCCAGTTCTTCGCCTGCACCCGGGCCGTCCCCATGCGCTCGTCCCAGACTTGCGCGGCCTTTTGATAGGGGGTCTCAGGTTCAGGCGTTTTGCCGTAATGGGTGGTGGAGCGCTTGAAAAAACTCATGTGCGATCACTTTCCGACAGGGGGACAGAGGCACCGCCGCCCGGGCTGTCGCCCGCGCGCAGCGCATGGGTGGCGGCAGAGACGCCGTGACTCATCGCCTGATTGCGGCGCATGGATTGGGCCCAAGCGGGCGGGCCGCCGGCAGGTCCGGCGGAAGCTGGATTGGCAGCACTGGCAATCGAGCCTGAGGTTGAGGTGCCGCCGGTGGCGGCGAACCCGGCACGCGCGCCTTCGGCATGGCTTGTGCGCAGGCTTTCCGTGGCTGACGCTGCGGCCTTGCGCAGTGGAGAGACTGCGGCAGAGCCTGCAGAGCGCGCGACACCACCCAAACCGGAGGCGACTCCTGCCGCACCGGTCTGGCCCATCGACCCGAGGCTGTAGGCGGTTGAGGCGGATCCCGCCGCAGAGGCCGCGCCGCGCGTGGCCACGGTGCCACCGGAGGCCAAAGCGCCTGCTCCGCGCGCGGCGAGCATAGCGCCACCGCCGGTCGCCACCGCTGCACCGCCCACGGCGAGACCGGTTCCCACGGCGGCGCCTGCGCCCAATTGCGGGCCGCCGGAGACAAGACCGGTGGCGATACCGGGGCCGAAAATACCCAAACCCAGAAGCGAAAGGGCGGCCAGCACGATCGCCATGGCCTCGTCGATGGTGGGCGTCACGCCCCCGAAGCCAGCGGTGAACTGGCCGAAGAGCGTCGAACCGATGCCAATGATCACGGCCAGCACCAGCACCTTGATGCCGGAGGAGACGACGTTGCCCAGCACCCGTTCGGCCATGAAGGCGGTCTTGCCAAAGAGGCCGAAGGGGATCAGCACGAAGCCCGCCAGGGTTTGAGCGGCCCCACTTGAGTGGTCCAATCTGAAAGTTAGTGCATGGTTGGTCGTTGGTCCATCGGGACGATGGTTTCCGGCGCCGGTGGACGGTAGCCCAATGCACTGTGGGGTCGTTTAGTGTTGTAGTGATTTCTCCAGCTTTCAATGATGATCTGTGCTTCTCTCAGCGAGTAGAAGATCTCGCCGTTCAACAGTTCGTCCCGCATTCGCCCATTGAAACTCTCGCAGTATCCGTTCTCCCATGGGGAACCTGGTTCGATGTAGGCGGTCTTGGCTCCGACGGCCTTGATCCAACCTCTGACAGCTTCCGCAATGAATTCAGGGCCGTTGTCTGAGCGAATGAAGGAAGGAACGCCGCGCAGAATGAACAGGTCCGTCAGCGCATCGATCACTTCGGTCGAGTTCAGCTTCCGCTTCACACGGATC
>CANLZY010000007.1 GCA_947495685.1 uncultured Tropicimonas sp. | reverse complement strand
CAACGGCGGGATCACACCCGCTCAAAAACTGAAGTTGGCCGGGTAAATTCTACGACCAAACCCCGTTAAAAACGGGGGGATTACCCCCTACACCAACGCCTATGCATCTAGGTTCTCGACATTCAGCGCGTTGGATTGAATGAATTCCCGTCGTGGTTCGACGACATCTCCCATCAACTTGGTGAAGATATCATCGGCCTCCGCCAAATCTTCGACGCGAACCTGTAGCAGGGTGCGGGCTTCCGGATCGAGCGTCGTTTCCCACAGTTGGTCCGGGTTCATCTCGCCAAGGCCCTTGTATCGCTGCAGGCTCAGACCCTTTTCGCCTTCGTCGAGGATTGCCTGAACCAGACCGATCGGTCCGTGAATATCGATCTCCTTCTCCTTTCGGAGCAACTGAGCGGTGTCGCCATATGTATCTTGTAAGGCCTGTGTATGGCCACCCAACCGGCGTGCTTCTCCGGATCTGAGGACCGGCCCATCCAGGCGGCGGACTTCCTCCACACCGCGGACGGAACGTGTCAGGCGAATCCCCTTGTCCTGGGTCGGTCGGCCTTGCCAGCCGCGTTCGTATTCCACCGATACCATGTCGAGCCGGTTTGCCACGCGGTCAGCCGTACCCTGCAGGTCACTGTCGACCTGCCCGGGCAGAAACGCGCCGGCAATCGCTGCCTGTTCAAGGATATTCTGGGGATAATGGGTTGGGAAGCTTCGGAGCATCCGGCGCACCTGACGGGCCTCTTCGACAACCCGCATCAAGTCCTTTCCGCCGATCTCTTCGCCGGAGCCCAGCCGCAATCGAGCGCCCTCGATCCCCATCTGGATCAGGTAGTCGTCGAGCGCCGACTGATCCTTGAGGTAGACCTCCGATTTTCCGCGCGCGACCTTGAACAAGGGGGGCTGGGCGATGAACAGGTTTCCGTGTTCGATGATCTCCGGCATCTGCCGGAAGAAGAACGTCAGCAGCAGTGTCCGGATGTGGGCGCCATCGACATCGGCGTCAGTCATGATGACGATCTTGTGGTAGCGCAGTTTCGAGATATCGAACTCGTCCCGCCCGATGCCGGTGCCAAGCGCCGTAATCAGCGTGCCGATCTCCTGGCTGGACAGCATCCGGTCGAACCGTGCCCGCTCCACGTTGAGGATCTTGCCCCGTAGCGGTAGGACGGCCTGGTTTGCCCGGGAACGGCCCTGTTTGGCCGATCCGCCAGCAGAGTCACCCTCGACAAGGAAGATTTCGGACTTGGCCGGATCCTTCTCCTGACAATCGGCCAGTTTTCCAGGCAGACTGGCGACGTCCATGGCCGTCTTTCGCCGGGTCAGTTCACGCGCCTTGCGGGCGGCTTCACGCGCCAGGGCCGCTTCGACGATCTTGCCGACAATCACCTTGGCCTGCGCCGGGTTCTCTTCGAACCACTCGCCGAGTTTCTCGTTCACCATGCCTTCGACTGCCGGACGCACTTCGGAACTGACCAGCTTGTCCTTCGTCTGCGACGAGAACTTCGGATCCGGCACCTTGACCGACAGTACACAGGTCAACCCTTCGCGGGCGTCGTCGCCGGTGAAGTTGACCTTTTCCTTGCGGGCGATTCCGGACGAACTTGCATACAGGTTGATCGTGCGCGTCAGGGCGCCCCGAAAACCGGCCATGTGGGTTCCGCCGTCCCGCTGCGGGATGTTGTTGGTGAACGGCAAGACGTTCTCGTGGTAACTGTCGTTCCACCACATCGCCACTTCCACCACGATCCCGTCCCGTTCACCGAGCATATAGATCGGTTCGGACATTGCCGACGTCTTGGATCGGTCCAGATACTTGACGAACTCCCGAACGCCCCCGTCATAGCACATGTCGGCTTCCAGAGGTTCAGCCGGGCGCTCGTCCCGCAGGATGATCCGGACGCCCGAGTTCAGGAAGGCCAGTTCCCGCAGACGGTTCTCGAGTGTCTTGAAAGAATAGTCGAGGTTCGAGAAGGTGTTCGTCGAGGCCATGAAGGTCACCTGAGTGCCCTTGCGCCCATTTGAATCTCCGACGACCTCCAGATGTTTTACGCAATCGCCGTGCTCAAAGCGGGCGTAATGCTCCTTGCCATTTCTCCAGATCCGCAGATCCAGCCAGTCCGACAGGGCGTTCACGACGGATACGCCGACACCGTGCAGGCCACCGGAGACCTTGTAGGAATTGTTGTCGAATTTGCCGCCAGCGTGCAGTTGGGTCATGATGACCTCCGCCGCCGAGACGCCCTCTTCGTGGTGGATATCGACCGGAATGCCACGACCGTTGTCCAGCACCGAAACGCTGTTGTCGGCGTGGATCGTCACGGTTACGGCGTCTGCATGGCCGGCGAGGGCTTCGTCGATGCCGTTGTCCACGACCTCGTACACCATGTGATGCAGGCCAGAGCCATCATCCGTGTCGCCGATATACATTCCGGGGCGTTTGCGGACAGCGTCCAACCCCCTGAGAACCTTGATGGATTCTGCGCCGTATTCTTCCGTCCGGTTCGCGTCGTCTGACATGCGGTACTTCCTTCTGAACTTCGCGATTTTATACGGGCTTGGAGGGGGAATGTCACGTCAATGGCACAGGATTTGGTGTCAGGAGATTGCGATCACCGCACCCACTGCGATCAGCAGAACCCCGGCCGTGATATTGAGCCGCCTGAGCGCTTGCGCGGACGACAACAGACGCCGCGCCCGTTCGATGGAGGCCGCCAGGAGCAGGTTGCCAAACAGCGGGATCAGGATCGACGCGGCGACAATCGCCCCGACATCCAGCGGCGTGACCCGGCTGAGGTCAAAAAACCCGGGCAGCACCCCGAGGTAGAACAGAATCGCCTTGGGGTTGCCCAGGATCGCGGCAAGCCCGGCCAGGAACCCGGCAAACATCCCTGGGCGCGTCAGACTGCTGTTGGACGCGATGTCGTGACCAGCATGACGGATCAACCCGACTCCCATCGCCACGAACACCACAACAGCGACCCATTGCAGAACCTCCAGGAACCCGGCGTACTGCGCGGTGATCCACGACAGGCCATAGATCGCCAACAGAGGCCAGACGGCGTCTCCGACCACGACCCCCAGAGCCAACGGCCACGCGGCCTGAAAACCGCCGGACATTGAGCGCGCAATCAAGGCCACCCAGACCGGTCCCGGCGTCAGGAACAGAACCAGCAGCGCGCCGGCATACAGCGCAAGGTCACCCAGTCCGATTGTCATGCCGTGATCTGCCGAATGTCCGAGATTCCGTTGGTATCCGTCACCTCCAGATGGGTCGCCCGATCTCCAAGATCGTGGAACAGCTCCGCGCCGGTGCCCGTCATCCAGGCCTGCGCTCCCAACGCGACGATCTCTTCAAACAACGCCGCGCGCCGACCTGCATCCAGGTGCGCCGCGACCTCGTCCAGGAGTAGAAGCGGCGGCGCGCCGAAGTCCTCTGCCAGTGCACGTGCGTTGGACAGGATCAACGACAGCAACAACGCCTTCTGCTCACCCGTGGAGCATTGCCGGGCTTCGATTTGCTTGGCGGAATAGACCGCGGCCAGGTCGGTCCGATGGGGCCCCTGCAAGGTGCGGCCCGCAGCCATGTCCCTGTGGCGCCCTTGCCGGAAGGCAACCTGCAGGTCCGGTTCCTCGGTCGGAAAATCCGGTCCGTCGGGTCCGATCAGGTGCAATTGGGCCGCTGGAAAGACCGTCTCGGCGCCAGCCTGCGCAAGGTCAATCCTTGCGAGCGCTTGTTGTCGGTTTGCAAAGATCGCGCCGCCCGCGCGCGCCATCTGAGCTTCGAGCACATCATACCAGCTATCGTTGCGAATCTGGTCTTTCAACAAGCGGTTCCGTTCGCGCATCGCCTTTTCATAAGCCAGAACGACCTCTCCATGGCTCGGATCGAAGCTCAGTACCAGCCTGTCCAGAAACCGACGGCGGCCCTCGGCGCTTTCGATCCAGAGACGATCCATCGACGGCACCAGCCAGACGATCCGGAGCACACGCCCAAGGGCCAGTTGCGGAACAGTCTTGCCGTCCAGCGTCACATTGCGCGCCGCGCCCTTCTCAGACCAGGTTGCGATCTCGTGTGCCTGCCCGAGGCCCTGAACCTGGGCCGTGACCTTCCACCCCAAGGCTTCAGGGCGTCGACCGATGTCTTCCGCCGTGGCCCTCCTGAGACCGCGCCCGGGAGACAACAACGACACCGCTTCGAGGAGGTTGGTCTTGCCAGCGCCATTCGGGCCAGAAATCGCCACCGGTGCAGGTCCGACACTCAGACTGGCGGCCTTGTGCGACCTGAAATGAGACAATGTCAGCGAGGTAACAGCCAGCCGTGCCATTCAAAGCGCATCTTGTCGGTGGAAATACCCCTGCCGGTGGCATACCCGCCCCGACGGGGGTGCCTCACACGCGCATAGGCATGACGACATAGACAGCGCTCATGTCGGATCCCTCACGCATCAGCGTCGGATCTCCGGAAGAGTTGAACATGAAGACGGCGTTCTCGCGGTCTACCTGGCTGGCGATTTCCAGCAGGTATTTCGCGTTGAACCCAATCTCCAGTCGTTCGTCGCCATAGGCAACCGACAATTCTTCTTCGGCGGCGCCGCTGTCGGGGGCGTTGACCGACAGGATCAATCTGTCTTCGTCGAGCGCCAGCTTAACGGCACGCGAACGCTCCGACGACACCGTGGCCACGCGGTCCACCGCCTTGGCGAACTCGCTGGCATCGACTTCCATCTTGCGCGTGTTGCCGACCGGAATCACCCGAGCATAGTCCGGGAATGTTCCGTCGATGACCTTCGAGGTCAGGGTGATCTCCGGGGTTGCGAAACGCACTTTGGTCTCCGACACGGACACCGCGATCTCCATATCGTCGTCGTCCAGCAGCTTGCGCATTTCGCCGACTGTCTTGCGCGGCACGATCACGCCCGGCATGGTCTCGGCACCTTTTGGCAGATCGCAATCGATCCGGGCGAGCCGGTGGCCATCGGTCGCCACACAGCGCAACACCTTGCCGGATTCGCCATCCGCGACGTGCATGTAGACGCCGTTGAGATAGTACCGCGTTTCCTCGGTCGAAATGGCGAACTTGGACTTGTCGAACAGGCGGCGCAGCGCCGGAGCGGGCGCCGAAAAGTTCGAACTGTATTCAGAGGTCGCCATCACCGGGAAGTCTTCCTTGGGAAGCGTCGCCAGGGTGAAATTGGATCGCCCGGCCTCGACGGTCAAACGCCCGGCGGCGCCATCGTCCGTCAGCCGGACCAGCGCACCATCCGGCAGCTTGCGAACGATCTCGTGCAGCGTGACAGCCGAAACGGTCGTAGCACCCGCGCGTTCGACCATGGCCGGAACCTTGTCAACCACCTCAATGTCCAGATCCGTCGCCCGAAAGCTGACGGACTCGCCTTCGGCTTCGATGAGCACATTGGCCAAGATAGGTATTGTATTGCGCCGCTCGACGACCGATTGCGCCTGGGACACTGCCTTCAGCAAAGTGCCACGTTCGATGCTGATTTTCATGCAACCGCTCCCAATTCTGCCGGGACCGTCACCCTATCGCTTTCGCCATTCGGCACAAGTGCATATTGGCCACAGTGACGCTGTTTGAGCACGCTTTTCCGGCAGGGTTTGCCTCAGGCTTCGAGCATACGGCGCAGCAATTCGAGATCTTCGGCAATCTGGTTGTCGACGGCCTTCAGTTCCTCGATCCGGCGCACGGCGTGCATTACGGTCGTGTGGTCACGCCCGCCAAAGCGGCGGCCGATTTCGGGCAGTGACCGGGAGGTCAATTGCTTGGACAGATACATTGCCATCTGACGCGGCCGGGCAATGGTGCGGTGACGCTTGGGGCCGATCATGTCGGACATGCGCATGTTGTAGTGTTCCGACACCTTGCGCTGGATCTCCTCGATCGTGACCTTGCGGTCCGATGCCCGCAAGACATCCGCAAGACAATCCTGGGTCAACTCCAGCGTGATCTCGCGCCCGACGAGCGAGCCAAAGGCGAACAGCTTGGTCAGCGCGCCTTCCAGAACGCGGACATTGGTCGAAATGCGGTGGGCAAGGAATTCCAGCACGCCGTTCTGAATCCCGAGGCCGGGATAGGACGCCTTGTACTGGTCGACCTTGTGCTGAAGAATGCCGAGCCTCAGCTCGTAGTCGGTCGGATGAAGATCGACGACAAGGCCAGATTGCAGGCGGCTCGCGATCCGATCTTCGAGCTTCTTGATCTCGACCGGCGCGCGATCGGCGGAAATGATGATCTGCTTGTTCTGGTCCACCAGCGCGTTGAAGGTGTGAAAAAATTCTTCCTGGGTGCTGTCCTTGCCGGCGATGAACTGGACATCGTCCACCATCAGCACATCGACGGAGCGGAACAGCTCCTTGAACTGCATCGTGCCGTTTTCGCGCAACGCCTGAACGAACCGGTACATGAACTGCTCAGCCGACAGGTAAACAACACGCAGGTCGGGGCGATCCAGTTGCAGTTGCCAAGCGATGGCGTGCATCAGGTGAGTCTTGCCCAGCCCGACCCCACCGTACAGGAACAGCGGGTTGAAGCTCACCTGGCCACCTTCAGCGACTCGGCGCGCGGCGGCGTGGGCCAGTTGGTTCGGCTTTCCGACAACAAAACTGTCGAAGGTGAATCGCTTGTCCAGCGGGGCGCCGGGCAACTCGCTGCCAGGGCGGGCCGTGGCGGGCTTGGCAGCGACGGCACCGTTGGCAGCGGCGGTCGCGACAGAAACGCTTTGCCGCGGAGCAGCGGCGGCGTGGGCTGCGCCGCTTCGTGCCACCTTGAATTCGACCCGGTCAACGACGGCACCGGATCGGGTCAGGTGAGTCAGGATCTGATCGCCAAAATTACGTGACACCCAGTTTCCGATGAAATTCGTCGGCACATGAAACCGTGCCACTCCGCCTTCCAGCGCGTCGAACTCCAACGGTTCGATCCAGGTCACATAGTTGTTCTTGCCCACTGCCTTCAGAAGATCTTGCCGCACATGTCCCCAGGTGTCGTTTGTCATTTTGCCCTTGTCCGTTACGTTTTTTTTCTTGCTTCTGAGCAGTCGGGCCTTGTGAGTGCACGACGTTCTCTTTCTGCCGGCGCGCCTCAAATCCGTCAGGGGCAATACATGCAGGCCCGACGGGAACACCGTCGGCGGCGAAAAAGCGCTCTGCGCTCACGCTGAGACTCGAACCGTGCCGAGAGTCCGGCAGCCGAGTTGCTTCATGTGTTGTGGACATGGGATCAGGAAAATATGGCGCACGCCATACTCCGACCCGCCTCTCTCGACGCTGGCGTGAAGCCGCAACGAGAAAAGCTCGATCAAATCACGATTGTCGCAAGAGTAACTTCCCCAAAACGCTTGCAGCCCGTGTTCGATCCATGTCCCCCCGGACGATGTGAATCGCATCCATAAGCTAGCAATTGCGCGAGAGCCGGCGCAACCGATCTTCGATCTTGACTCTGTGTTTGAGAAAACGAATCCCGGCGCCCCAAGAAAGCCGTTGAAAACAAACAAACCGGAGCCCAAATGCAAAAACGGATGCGCCCGAAAGAGCACATCCGTCATTTTTTCTAACTGTCGTCGAGATCAGGCGTTGAGGGCCTTCACGCGGGACGACAGGCGCGACATCTTGCGAGCCACGGTGTTCTTGTGAAGAACGCCCTTGGTGACGCCACGCATCAGTTCTGGTTGAGCGGCGCGAAGAGCAGTGGCAGCGGCCGACTGGTCCCCGGAGGCGATGGCCTCCTCGACAATTCGCAGGAAGGTGCGGATACGCGAGCGACGCGATTTGTTTACAGCAAAGCGACGTTCGTTCTGGCGGGCGCGCTTCTTGGACTGGGGCGAGTTTGCCATGTGATCGGGTCCCGAATTTCGGTGATTGCGTTCTTGAAGCCGCGTCTCTAGGCGGCTTATTTCGATGAGTCAACTACAAAAGCGGGAGCTACTTGTCCCGGAACTGGGCTTCTCGCTTCTCCAGGAAGGCGCCCATCCCCTCTTTCTGGTCTTCGGTGGCGAACAGGGCATGGAACAACCGACGTTCGAACAAAAGCCCTTCTCTCAAAGGCATTTCGTAGCTCCGGTTCACCGCCTCTTTCGCCGCCATGACCGTCAGGCCGGACTTGCGAGATACCTTTGCGGCCGCGGCCATGGCCTCTTCGATGAGCTTCTTGGCGGGAACGACGCGCGACACAAGCCCCGACCGTTCCGCCTCTTCGGCATCCATGAAGCGGCCCGTCAGGTGCATGTCCATCGATTTGGACTTGCCGACGAATCGGGTCAGGCGCTGCGTTCCGCCAATGCCGGCGATGACACCAAGATTGATCTCGGGCTGACCGAATTTCGCCGTGTCGGCGGCGATGATGAAGTCGCACATCATCGCCAGCTCGCAGCCGCCGCCCAGGGCGTAGCCGGCAACAGCGGCGATGATAGGCTTGCGACAGCGCAGAATTTGATCGGTCTCGGGCCCGAACAGATCGGAGCCAAAAACGTCGACAAAGCTCTTGTCGGACATCTCTGAAATGTCGGCACCGGCGGCAAATGCCTTTTCCGATCCGGTCAGAACGATGCAGCGCACCTTTTCGTTGCCCTCTGCCTCGCGCAGAGCCTGGGACAATTCACCCAAAAGCTGCGTGTTCAGCGCATTCAGCGCTTCGGGACGATTCAGTTTGATGAGGCAGATATGGTCGGAGATATCGACAATCAGCGTCTCGAAAGCCATGCGGCCGTGCCTTTCCGTGATTTCACAGGTCCGAAGGCTTATCATCGTTGCGGTGACGATCAAGCTATCTTTGGCATTTCGGGCAGTGAAAGGTCGAGCGCCCGGATTGCACGATACGGCGCACGGTGCCGGTACATCCCTCGGTGCGGCACGGCGCACCCTCGCGGTCGTATACGCGGAAATCGTGCTGGAAGTACCCCAACTCTCCTGTTGCCTGCCGATGGTCGCGCAGGCTGGAACCACCGGCGGCAATTGCGTCGGACAAGACATCGCGAATGATCGGGACAAGACTCGCCAGCCGGGCATCGGAGATCCGGTCGACCCGGCGGGTCGGTGATACGCCAGCGCGGTGCAACACCTCGCAAACATAGATGTTTCCAAGGCCGGCAACAATTTTCTGATCAAGGAGCGCTGACTTGATCGGCATGCGCCGACCGTGAAGCGCGCCTGCCAGGTAGACCGCGTCAAAGGCATTGCCCAACGGCTCCGGCCCGAGCGAGGCCAACAGCGGATGCGCCTCTGCCCTGGCAGTTTCCAGCATGTCCATCGCCCCGAAACGACGGGCATCGTTGAAGGCGATTCGAGCGCCATTTTCCATCCCCAGGACAACATGATCATGTTTCTGAAGAGGCGGATGGTCGCGGTGAAAACTACCAGGAACATCGCCGGAAATTGTCATGCGTCCGGACATCCCGAGATGGATCAGCAGCGATTCATCGCTGTCCAGATCACACAGAATGTATTTCGACCGTCGGCGCAGGCGCAGCACGCGCCGCCCGCAAAGCCTCTCGGCCATCGCTTCGGGAAACGGCCATCTCAATCCGGACCGACGCACTTCCGCGGTATCGATCTTCTGACCTGCCATGGCGGGCTCCAAGCCGCGCCGCACGGTCTCGACTTCTGGCAATTCAGGCACCCTGTCTCCCTTCGACGCACTCCCCGGCAGGGTCCATTGTAACCCCCCGACAGCAGCCTATAAGGAGGGTTGAAAAACACCGGGGGCAAGTCCCATGAACGATGACACGATCAAAACAACCCATTTTGGCGAACGCACGGTTGCAGAGGAAGAAAAGAAGGGCCTGGTTCATGGCGTCTTTTCCTCGGTTGCTTCGCGCTATGACCTGATGAACGACGTGATGAGCGGTGGCGTCCACCGTCTCTGGAAAGATGCGATGATGGACTGGCTGGCACCACGGCCCGGCCAGAAACTGCTGGATGTGGCCGGCGGAACCGGCGACGTCGCGTTCCGTTTTCTGCGCCGCGCGCCGGAAGCAACGGCGGTTGTCTGCGATATGACCGAGGACATGCTGGTTTCCGGCCGCAAGCGCGCGGATGCCGAGAGCATGGCCGACCGGCTGGATTGGGTCGTGGGCGATGCAATGGACCTGCCGTTCGAGGACAACAGCTTCGACGTGGTCACCAACAGTTTCGGCACCCGCAACGTCACCCGGATCGAGGACGCCCTGTCCGAGGCCTATCGGGTTCTCCGGCCCGGTGGGCGGCTGATGACGCTGGAATTCTCGCAGCTGCCAAATCCGGCAATGCAGTGGATGTACGATCGCTATTCCTACAACTTGATCCCCGTGATGGGGCAGGTCGTGGCGAATGACCGCGACAGCTATCAATACCTGGTCGAATCGATCCGGAAGTTCCCGGATCAGGAACGCTTTGCCGCCATGATCCGAGCCGCCGGATTCGAACAGGTCAAGTATCGCAATATGAGCATGGGCGTTGTCGCCCTGCACTCTGGCTGGAAGCTCTGATCCGTTGCGAGGCCCTCATAACATCTGGCGCCTGATCCGAACGGGCGCAACGCTGGAACGGACCGGCGCCATGGGCGTCGTGCTCGAAGCCTTCAACGCACCGACCAGTATTCGCATTGCTGCCCGCGTCGTTGGCTGGCCCTTTGCGTGGCTCGGGTTCAAGGGTGACCCCTCGTTGCCACCACTGCTGCGCGCCCTGTCGGCGATGGGGCCGGCCTATGTCAAGTTTGGCCAGATCCTGTCGACTCGGCCAGACGTGGTTGGAGACGACCTTTCCCACCAGTTGAAGGTCCTGCAGGACCGGATGCCGCCGTTCCCGCGCGATGTCGCCATCGCTGCAGTCGAGGCGGATCTGGACATCAAGGTCGACGAGGTCTTTTCGGAGTTCTCCGAACCGGTTGCTGCCGCCTCCATCGCTCAGGTTCACCGGGCTCGGTTGGCCGAAACCGGTCAGGAAGTGGCCGTGAAGGTCTTGCGACCCAACATCGAACGAGACTTTCGGCGCGATTTCGACGCGTTCTATTTGGCGGCGTGGCTGATCGAAACCTTGTCACCCTCGTCGCGGCGGTTGCGCCCCCGCGATGTCATCGAGCACTTCGAAGGATCGGTCCGGGGCGAATTGGACCTGCGGCTGGAATCCGCCTCGGCATCGGAATTCGCGGCGAGCACGAAAGACGATGCCGGTTTCCGTGTGCCAGCCATGCAGTGGGCCTTGTCTGGTCGGCGCATCATGACGCTGGACTGGGCGGAAGGCCCGTCTGCAAATGCGCTCGATGCCATCGACGCGGCCGGCCATGACCGCAAGGTCCTGGGCGAGCGCGTATTGGGGATGTTCCTGAAGCACGCGCTGCGGGATGGGTTCTTCCACGCCGACATGCATCAGGGAAACCTGAAGATCGGGGCCAACGGTGACGTGATTGCCCTCGATTTCGGCATCATGGGACGGCTGGATGAATATACACGGCGGGTCTACGCCGAAATCATCTTCGGCTTCATCAAGAAGGACTACCGCCGCGTTGCGGAGGTGCATTTCGAGGCAGGTTACGTGCCAGCCGATCAGGACATCGACGAATTTGCATCGGCTTTGCGCGTCGTCGGAGAGCCGATCTTTGGGATGCCGGCGGGCGATATCTCGATGGGTCGCGTCCTATCCTACCTGTTCGAGGTCACCGAGCGATTCGGGATGGAAGCGCGTATGGAGCTGATTCACCTTCAGCGGACGATGGTGGTGGTCGAGGGCGTTTCACGGTCGCTGTACCCGCAGATCAACATGTGGGAAGTTGCCCGCCCCGTGGTCGAAGGCTATATCAAGGAAAGCATTGGCCCGAGGGCGTTACTGCGTGATTTGGGGCGAACGGCGCGCATCCTGTCGCACTTCGGCCCCCGGCTGCCCCAGATCGCCGAAGACATGCTGGCTCATCAGGCAGCCCAGACGGCCTCACTGGAAAAGACCGGGAAGTCACCCTCCAAGAACTTTATGTGGTTCGTCGCGGGCGCTGCGGTTGCCGGAGCAATTGCGTGGATTTCGACCCATGTTTGACATTGAACGCTACGGGTAGACACCACTCCGTGCGTTCAGTTGCCTGAGCGCACGGCGGTGACCGAGGATGCATCGACGATTGTCCCACCGGAGAGGACAAGATCTATTCCGCCGTTCGCAATGCGGGCCTCTACGACGTCAGAATAGATTTGCGGCGTGGAAGTCCCCACAACGTCTCCGTTTTGGTCAAAGCTTTCGACCGAGAAGGCGTAGGTTCCCCAGGCAAGACTATTGCCGTTGGCATCGGCCCCGGCCCATTCGACGGGTGTCTCGGACACCGGAATCGCCATCCGGTAGCGCTCCGTTCCTGACGAGTCGCGAACGACGAGCGCGGCCGAACTCGCCGTGGGTGCAGGGGACGGCGAAATGGTAATTGGCTGCCCTTCGTAGATGGCCGGTGCCTGCACGCGGACCTGATTTCCGACCCAATCCGCCATCTGCGCCATGCCGGATGCGGAATCCTGCGCCATCATCTGGGTCAGGAGGTCATTGGTTCGAACCTGTTGCTCGACACTGGAAAAGGTTGCCAGTTGGACCGCGTATTCAGACGAATCCATCGGGTTCAGTGGATCCTGATTCTCCATCTGCGTCGTCAACATGACCAGAAAAGTCTCGAAGTCGGATGAGATCACCGACGTCGCGCTCGAAGTGGTCGATTGGGTCGTGGTGGGTTGCGTGGTCGTTGTCGTGGTCGGGGTGATGCTTGTCATTTGGTCCTCACAACCGAAGATCCAGGCCGGACGAATGCGACATGCGCACTCCTGCCTGCGCCGCGCTTTCACTGGGCGCGCGCATTCCTGTGTCTTCGACGGATGTTTGTTGATTTCTGGTTCCAGTGTCACCCTGCGTTTCGGATTGCCCTGATCCCGGCGCTCCGAAATCCAGAGAGATGTCGCCGTATCCCAAGAGCCGCAGATCCTGCGTGAGCAGATCGACGTGGCGGCGCACCAGGTCGAGTGTGTCCGGGCGCTCCGCATGCACGACAACGTTCAGACCCGAATCGGTCTGTGTGAAAGAGATCTTCAGCTGACCCAGTTCTTCGGGGTTCAACCTGACGTCGATGGTACCTGAGGGTCCCTGGCGCAGGGCTTCGTGCATCTGCGGCGTCATGGCCCGAAACGGATTCACCGTGCTGGTCGCGGCGCTGTTGAAACGGGACAGTGACGCCTGGCGCACTTCGTTTCCGCGTGCCGCGATGTCCTGTTCGTGGTCTTCGTCCAGTTCAAACTCTTGAGTCTGATCGAGATCGAGGATTGTAGGGTCCGGGAAAGTGTCGATTCTGGTTTGCATCTGGAACGCCGACTGAAGGGCGCTCTGCATCTGGGGCTGCGGAAGGGGCGTCCTTGCCGTCGGTGCCTCACGGTTCGCTGATCGCGTCGTCTCAGCCGCCACGGCTCCGTCTCTTTCGACCTTTAGCCTTGGTGCCAACGCCAACGAGCCTGCCACGGGTTCTGCCGATGATTTGGTCGGCGACAATCCGTCTGCGGCTGGCGCCTCGGTGATGTCGATGACAGCTGCCGGTTGGTCGTTCGCTGTTCCCGAAGACTTCGGCGAGAGCTCAGAAACGCTCATTCCGATGTTTTGCGTTGGTGATGTGACAGCATCGGCGCGCGTCGTTATGGCCACGGGCGTGTACCCGATGGAGTCCTTTGTCTGTGCGGTTGGTTGAGCCGACAAGGAAGGTGCGAGAGGGAGTGGGGTGTCTGGCGACTCGGCTGGGTGTTCGGCCCGAGGCACAAAAACAGGAACCCCAAGTGTCGTTCCAGCTTGCGAAGATCCAGAGGGGCGGCCGATGTCGATTTTGGATTCGGTCGAATTCTCCGGTGCGGTTTTTGGGAATTGGTAGGCGGTTGGCGCCCCCCTCCGGGTGACAAGAACCTCGGTGGCCACCCTCTGACCTGCTGGCGAGTCGCTTGTCGCCTCCGCCCCGATTGGAACACTCTCCTGTTTCGCGACACGAACTGGTGCAACCGCTGGAGTACCTTCAACGTCCTGGACCTGGCGGTTCTGCGAAGCCGTGCCGTACGAGACCTTAGCGGCAGGAGCCTCCGGTCCGATCTCGCGGACCTTGCGGTTGTCCCGTGGGGCTTGGTCAAACGACACCCCCTGCGAGGCCGGTACGATTGGAGGCACCGGGGGCGCTCGGTCCGAGACAGAAACGTCAACGGCAAGAGGGTCGGGGCGAGTCGCTGCTTCGCTGGTCAGTCCGGCAGGAACATCCGGCCGGTTGACACGCTCTGCCGCGAGCGGTGTGGCCTGTGGTATGGTTGAATGTGTCGCTGATTGAAGTGGAATTTTTCCAGCCTGATACCGGGCGGGAGAAGCCGGGACAGAGTCCTCCGTGTCAACCTTGGTGCCAGGCTTCAGTACGGGATACGGCGATTCCGGCGGTTTGACATCCGAAATGGTCGCCTGACCGGGATTGGCTGTTGGAACAACAGACTCCGGTTCCACGGGGCGCACCGCTTCTGCCAATGTGGGTGATGGATTTTGGGCTATCGGGCCATTGGCGAAGGGCGTTGTTGCGTCGAGCACAGGGCGCTCACGGCGGGTATCCGTGATCGACTGCGGATTTCCGGGTGTAGACGGCGGGGCCACGTAGGCGGGTGTTTCAACGCCGGGAGTGATCGGCGATTGGTGGGCCTCACTCGGTGTCGGATGGCGAAACCAACTCTGTTGAGGGAGCACCTGAGCCCCGCCCGCTTCTGTCCGAGACGCCTCGGTGGCCGGAAGTCCCGGCACAATCCGTTCCGAAGGCTGCATGAGTGGTGCGTCAGGCAGTTCGAGCGTTGTTGCAGGCTCGGCTCCCGTCATTTCACGGACAGGGCGCGACCCGTTGGATCGGTCGCCTTGGGCGAAGAACGCTGCCCTCGCAGGCTCAAACGAACCCTGTGGCGCAGACCGGTGTGCGTCGTCGGCCAGGCCGTATTTTGGATCGAATGGGATGTATGCCTGGCCATAGGCGGGCTGACTTCGAACAGGATCACCGGGAACGTCTTTGGGAGCCTGTTCGGGGCCTTCTGGCAGCGCCGCAACCGGACCTGTCGTGCCCTGTTGGGCGACGCCGGCAGGTTGATCTGCCATTCCCGGCAAGAAGGACGCGGTGGCCATTCCGGCGACGGGTTCAGTGGCCGGTTCCCGCAGATTTGACGGCGTGGAGACATGTGGAACCTCAATCGAACGATCGAACAACCCGGTACCGAAAGGCGTGGCGGCCGTTTCGGCGACGGGTTCACTGGTCGATTCCGGCAGGGTTGACGGCGTGGAGACACGCGGGATTTCAATGGAACGATCAAACAACACGGTATGAGAAGACCCACTTGGCCTGTCCGCCGAAGGGATTGCATCGGATGACCCGTGCGCCTCGGTCAGAATCAGGGACCCCGATCCAACGGTGTCGTCGATCAGGGTGCCAGTGTCGTCGTTGGCCGTCGGACCCCCAACGACAGCGCCCGACGTATCGTCAGGCTCGACCGGGGTTTCGGAACATTTGGGTGTTGACGGCTCAAGAGAGGAAGCTGGCACCTGTGGGCCAATCCCTCGAAGGACACACTCGAAAGCGCGCCCTGTGGCCGTCTGAACGTCGCTCTCCGGAACACCCACCTTGGTCTGACCGGTCTGGATCGCGAAAACGTTCAATGGTGTTTGAAGGGCGCTGTGCATTTTATTTCCGGACTTCTGCCTCTGGACAGTCGGACCCTGCACATCAGGAGTTACCGATCCTTTACTCCGACCTGCCTAAATTCCGAAAAGTTGTCCCGATTATCCAGAAGGAGATCAAATGGACCTGCGCGTTTCATCCGCCCTGCCAGTCGGCAAGAGCACCAGCCCCCCAACCGTTCAGGACAAGGATGCCCGCCTGATGCAGGCGGCCCGGGAGCTTGAGGCATCCTTCCTGTCGGAAATGCTCAAGCATGCCGGCCTTGGAAAGACCTCCTCCACCTTCGGTGGCGGTGTCGGTGAAGAACAGTTTTCCAGCCTGTTGCGGGATGCACAGGCACGGGAAATGGCCACCAGCGGTGGCATCGGGCTTGCCGAAAACCTGTTTCACGCCCTCAAGGAGAAAATCGATGCACAGTGAGAGAAACCTCGTCCATGACCTGCAGACACTTCTGGCGACGGAGCGCGACCATCTTGTCCAGGGGCACCTCGAGAAGGTCGCCGACCTGACATCCGACAAGGAAACGCTGATTCGTCTGCTGGATGACACGGCAGATCTGGACCATGAGCAGCTTGCGGGCTTGCGGCAGGAGGCCGCGCGCAACCAACGGCTGTTGGAATCTTCGCTCAAGGGGCTGCGCTCTGCCCGCACGCGGCTGGAGGAGATTCGCAAGGTCGCCACCCAGCTGGACACCTATACCAGTGGCGGAAAAATCCAGAACCTTCGGGAGGCTGCCCCCAAGCTCGAGCGGCGTGCCTGAGCGAACCGGAGCGATTCGTCTAAAATGCGATGTTCGATCCTTCCGGTGTTTAGGACTCTCTTAGGGGGTCGGGGCCAATGGTGACATCGCACCCAGAGAGTGGTGGCACGTTCGGTCTGAAACCGTTCGTAGGGCGCAGAATGCCTTGAAAATCGCCGAACTGGTTCGGCGTGCATGATCCCGGCGGAATTCGCCGAACTTAAAGGATATCAGGAACATGACCAGCATCCTCACGAACACCTCCTCCATGGTGGCGCTGCAGACCCTCAAGGGCATCAACAACAACCTCACCCAGATCCAGAGCGAGATTTCCACCGGCAAGTCGGTTTCTTCCGCCAAGGACAACTCGGCCGTCTGGGCGATTTCCAAAGTGATGGAATCCGATGTCAGCGGTTTTGAAGCGATCTCCGACAGCCTCGCTCTTGGCGAAAGCACCGTTGCCGTGGCCCAGAACGCCGCCGAAACCATCACCGACCTCCTGACCCAGATGAAGGGCAAGATCGTCGCGGCGCAAGAAGAGAACGTCGACAGCGACAAGATCCAGACCGACATTGACGCTCTGACCGAGCAGGTGCAGGCCGTGGTCGATGCCGCGCAGTTCAACGGCCTCAACCTGGTTGACGGCTCGAGCCCTGACGACGTCAAGATCCTCTCGTCACTGAACCGCGCATCCGATGGATCGGTCACGTCCGACTCGATCGACGTTGCCCGGCAAAGCCTCTCGACGACGACCCCGTCCTCGTCTCAGGTGTTCGGCGCTGGCGGGGGAACGGCGACCGACATCACCGGTACGCCGACCGCGGGCACCACTAACGCTGATCCTCTGACGGGAACAGCAAACTTCAATGACGGCACTACCCAGACTGTCGTCATCGCGCAGGTTGCCGAGGGAAAAGGCTACAAGATCAGCCTCGGCGACATCAACATCAACACCGCTGACGGCGGCACTGCGACCGGCGATCGGGCGTTCGAATATGTCGCCTCTGCTACGGACGGCACGGCGGACGTCGCCAATGCCCTGACAAGCCAGATCAACGCGTTCTTCGGGGCCGCGACCGATGACGGAGCGTATACGGTTTCGGTTGTTGACAACGAGATCACGCTCAGCAACGCCAGTACCACGAATGCCGAGATCGGCCTTGCCACCACAGCCGGCGGTACGGCTGGCACCTCCGCAGCGAGCGGCGGTTTGGGCGCCCTGCAGAACATCGATGTGACCAACACGACCGATGCGGCTGCAGCGTTGGCCACGATCGAAACCCTGATCGACACCAGCATTGATGCGGCCGCAGCCTTCGGTTCCGCAGCTGGCCGGCTCGAGACCCAGTCGGATTTCGTGTCGAACCTGTCCGACTCGCTGACCGCCGGTATCGGCTCGATGGTCGATGCGGACATGGAAGAGGCCTCGGCCAAGCTCCAGGCCCTGCAGGTTCAGCAGCAGCTGGGCATCCAGTCGCTGTCGATTGCCAACCAGTCGCCGCAATCGGTCCTGTCGCTCTTCCGTTAAGGGCATCTTTCGGGGCGCGCGTCAGCGCGCCCCGAACCTTCGAACCATCCTGATTGTAGAAATTCACCGAAACGGAAGGAATCTCCGTGAACGCTGTCGACATGGCCAAAATGGCCTACGGGTCGAGTACATCACCCGTTCGAACTCCCCGCAGCATCGAATACGCGCTCTTTACGCGCATCTCGCACCGCCTGAAAACGGCGACGGCGATGGGGCCACAGGGGTTTGGCACCCTGGTGCAGGCATTGCACGACAATCGAAAACTGTGGACAACCATGGCGGTCGACGTTGCCGGCAAGGACAACGCCCTGCCCCAATCTCTCAGGGCACAGATTTTCTACCTCGCTCGGTTTGTAGACCATCACACGCGCAAGGTCCTGAAGGGCGAAGCCACGGCAGACCCGTTGATTGATGTGAACATGGCCATGATGCGCGGTCTTGGGGCAGAAGGAAGTCAGGCATGACGGGACTGGTTCTGAAACTCGGCCCCAAGGAGCGGGTCCTGATCAACGGCGCCGTCATCGAGAACGGTGAACGTCGGAGCCGTTTGAGCATTGTGACGCCCAATGCGAACATCTTGCGCCTACGCGACGCGATCCATCCCGAAGAGGTCAACACACCCGTCCGCCGGGTCTGCTACATCGCGCAGCTGGTGCTTTCGGGCGATGCCGACCCGGATGAAGCGCGGTTGCAATTGCTGCGCGGTATCGAGCAACTCAGCCAGGTCCTGACGGATTCGGACAGTCGTCAAAAGCTTGACGAAGCGACCAAGTCTGTCATCGAGGATCAGCATTATCAGGCGCTCAAGTCCTTGCGGGCCCTCCTGCCTCGCGAAGAACGCCTGTTTGCTGCCAACCCGCAATGAGCTTTCAGCCGATTCTCCCCATGAGCGGCTATGCTGGGTGGATGTTCCTGAACAGGACGCTCGACACCCAGCAAACCGCGCACAAGACCGATCAAGTGCGGAACACGGAGCATTTTGCCGAGAAAATCGGCGAGATTCGAACCGCCGAAGATCTGGTGGCCGACCACCAACTTCTGGAAGTCGCCCTGGGGGCATTTGGCCTCGGGGACGACATCGACAACAAGTTCTTCATTCGAAAGGTTCTGGAAGGCGGTACCAGCGATTCGACGTCTCTGGCGAACAAATTGTCCGACAAGAGCTATCTTGCCATGACTGAGGCGTTTGGTTTCGGAGAAGGCGTACCGCCTCGTACAGGCCTTACAGGATTTGCGAGCGAGATAACCGAAGCCTACGAGACCCGACAGTTCGAGATCGCGGTCGGAGACCAAAACGACGATTTCCGCCTGGCGTTGGCCGCGCAACGGGAAGTGGCCGAGATCGCTGAAGGAAGCCTGAGCGTCGACGGAAAGTGGTATTCCGTCATGGGCTCGAGCTATCTCCGCTCCGTCTTTGAAACGACGCTTGGATTGCCGTCGTCGTTTTCCTCTCTCGATCTGGACGACCAGTTGAAGACATTCAAGGCAAAGGCAGACAAGGCGTTTGGCAGCGAGGATGTCGCCCAGTTTTCGGACCCCGAAAAACTGGACAAGTTGATCCAGACGTTTTTGCTGCGTTCAGAGCTGGAGGACACGATGCAACAATATACTTCGGCCAACACTGCCCTGATGCTGTTGAGTTCCATGCAGAGTTCCTGATCATCGAAGATTCGGCGTCCTGATTCGAACTTTGCGGTTCGTTGGACATTTCTGGCTTCGCGAGCCGTGAGAATCGTACTCTGTCGGGTACTTCCGGGGTTTCAGCAACACCTGGGGTGATTCTGCGGCGCACCAGGACAAACAGGTCACGTCCGTCGTGCCCCCAGACAATCCGCCAGCCGAGCGAATGCCGCGAGCGGCCCATCCGGGGACCCCTCCGACAAAAACGCGTCCAACTGGGGAAAGACCTGTATCGCGGCGTCGATTTCCGAATCGCTCCCAGCTGCATACAAACCTGACTGGATCATGATTTCTGCGCGATCGTATGCTCCCAGCCGTTGTCGGGCCAAGCGGATAAGGTCGTTCTGCGGAGCCGTCGCAGCTGCCGGGAGGCTCCTTGAAATCGATCGAAGCAGGTCGATTGCAGGATATCGACCGCGTTCGGCGATCTGGCGGTCAAGCACAATGTGGCCATCAAGAACACCCCTCAAGATGTCCGCAATGGGTTCATCCATGTCGGATCCTGCCACAAGGACCGTAAGGATGGCGGTGATGTCTCCGGTTGTTGTGACGTCGCCGGGGCCAGCTCGTTCTGCCAGCGCCATGATCATATGTGCGACGGACGGTGGAAAGCCTCGAAGCGACGACGTCTCGCCCGAGGCAAGCGCCACCTCCCTGTGGGCCTCCGCAAACCGTGTGATCGAATCGGCCAAAAACAGAACTTGTTGACCTTGATCGCGAAAATGTTCCGCAATCGCCATCGCGGTCCACAAGGCTCGGCGACGGGTCAACGGCGGCTGGTCGGATGTCGCGGCAACGACAATCGCCCGCTTCATGCCCTCCGGACCGAGCGTATCCTCGACGAACTCGCGCACTTCTCTACCGCGTTCGCCGATGAGCGCGATCACCACGACGTCGGATTCGACACCCTTGGTGAGATTTCCAAGCAGCGTCGATTTACCGACGCCCGACCCCGAGAAGATACCGATCCGTTGCCCTCGGACCAGTGGAAGCAATGTGTCGAACACAGCGAGTCCCGTTGCAAGTCTTGGGCCAAGGCTCCGGCGTCGCGTTGCAGGGGGCGGTGCCGCACGCAGAGGTCTTTCGATCAGACCACGACCAAGGCTTCGACCATCAAGGGATTGCCCGTAAGGATCTATAATTCGTCCAATCCAATGATCGGAGGGCGCGATGGAGGGTGCCCCCGTCAGGACCACCGGATCACCGATACGGACACCCTCGCCGGAACCATCGGGAAGAACTGCCGTGCCGTGTTCCGAGATATTGACGATCTCGCCGCGAAGAACACCCGTGCGGGTTTCCAGTCGAACGTGATCGCCAAGTGCGGCCTCTGTTTCAAGCCCTCCGACCATCATCACACCGTGACCGGCCTCGATGATGCGACCAACCGGACGAACCGGCTTCAGGGTTCGGATTTCGTTGGCGAGGGTTTCAAGGCTTCTGCCGTTCATCGTGACCTCCGGGTTTCCGCAAACCGTTTCTAAAGGAATCGGGGTTAAGCCAAGATTGAAAGCCGAGGGAGAAACCCCGATGTTCGGAAATTTAGAGATATTCGCGATGGCTCGCGACTTGGCCCAGCATGCTGGTGCACGCCAATCGGTCGTTGCAAGGAATATCGTTCATGCAGATACGCCTGGCTACAAGCAACGGGATATCGCCGGATTTGCAGAAAGCTATCACGGCACCAGTTCCGGGTTCGAGCTCCGCCAGACGAGCGATCGCCACCTTGCCTCCTTCAAGGAAGCCGAAACCTCGGACGTTCGGATCGTCCGCAGCGCAACCGCGACCCCCAACGGCAATACCGTTTCTCTCGAGAGTGAAATCCTGAAGGCCGCAGAGCTCCGCCTGCAGCACGACATGGCCCTGTCGATATATCGCAGTGGCTTGAGTGTAGTCCGGGCCAGCCTCGGGCGCCGATAGGAGACATTCAACATGAGCGATCTTCTTCAAACCCTTGCCCTGTCTTCCAGCGGGATGAAATCGCAGTCCACGCGACTGCGCCACGTCTCCGAGAACATTTCGAACGCCGACACGCCAGGATACCGCCGTAAGATGACCTCGTTCGAGAGCCGGTTCGACAGCGCGACGTCCGAACTCACGGTGACCAACGGCCGACTTCAGCTTGACCAATCACCCCTGAAAACAGTTTTCGACCCCGCGCATCCGATGGCGGACGCCACCGGACATTTCGAGGGGTCCAATGTCGACCTGATGGTCGAAATCGCAGACGCCCGAGAGGCGCAACGTAGCTATGAGGCGAACCTCAAGATGTTCGATCAGGCCAGGAAAATGACATCCAGCCTGTTCGAATTGCTTCGTAAATAAAGGAGACCAGAATGGAAATCCGGGCCACACAGGCCGAAAGGGGATACCTTTCGGCGCGTCCAGCGCTTGTGCCATCGGCAAAGCCGACCGACCCAAGCGAAACACTTCAGTCCGTCGCGAAGAGCTTCGCGGCAACTCTGCAGGACGGCGAGGGAACGGCCAAGGCCGCAATGCTCGGCAAAGCCGACCCTCACGCCCTCGTCATGGCACTGACCCAGACGGAACTGGCGGTCGAAACCGCCTCAACCTTGCGGGACAAGGTGGTCGAGGCCTACCAGGAAATCCTCAG
The DNA here is from genome assembly GCA_947495685.1 of uncultured Tropicimonas sp. GTDB lineage: Bacteria > Pseudomonadota > Alphaproteobacteria > Rhodobacterales > Rhodobacteraceae > Tropicimonas. Next base: position 169,719 of record CANLZY010000007.1, on the reverse strand, counting down.
AATGCCGGTCTGATCGGATGGATGAGGCGGTATTCTTCGACACCATGCGGGAGGGTTTGTGGACTGCCGTTACAATGGCGTTCCCGATCCTGTCCGTTGCCCTGATCGTCGGTATCACGATCGGCCTGTTCCAGGCGCTGACTTCCATTCAGGAAATGACACTGACCTTCGTGCCAAAACTGCTTGGGATCGTGGTCGTCTTCTGGATGTCGATGTCTTTCATGTCAGAAACCCTCGTCAGCTTTTTCACCTCACGCATAGTGCCCCTTGTGGCAGGGATTTGAGCAATGAGCTCCGGATTTGTAACTCTCTCACGTCAGTCCGGTCTACTGACGGAAATGCAGACCATTGCGAACAATATTGCCAACATCTCGACCACGGGATTTCGGCGCGAAGGCGTGATTTTTTCCGAGTACATCAAGGCCGGTGCCGTGCCGGATGATTCGGTCTCGATGGCCGCCGCACGTGGTCGCCACCTGGATCTGTCTCAGGGCACAGTTTCCCCCACCGGTGGCACATTCGACCTCGCGATCGAAGGCGAAGGATTCTTTCTTGTCGAAACCGGCGATGGTCAACGACTCACGCGGGCCGGCAGTTTCCTGCCGGGCGACACAGGTGACCTGATGACGCCCGATGGGCATCTCGTTCTGGACGAAGGGGGTGCACCGATCTTTGTGCCCCCGGACGCCCGGTCGGTCAGCGTCGCAACAGACGGTACGATCAGCGCGGATGGCCGCCCCGTCTCGAAGATCGGGGTCGTCCTTCCGGGGGATACCGGCGACCTGACACGCGAAGGATCGACACTCTTCTCCACTGGGTCTGGTGTCGAACCTGTTGAGTTCCCGCGAGTTTTGCAGGGCTTTGTCGAGGCCTCGAACGTGAACCCGGTCATCGAGATCACGCGAATGATCGAGGTTCAGCGGACCTACGAACTGGGCCAGGCCCTCGCGGACCGAGAAGGCAAGCGCCTGACATCCCTCATCGATACCCTTACAAGTTAACCGGAGTGACCTGATGCAATCCCTGAAGATCGCCGCGACCGGCATGACAGCTCAGCAGATGCGGGTGGACGTTATCTCCAACAACCTCGCGAACATGAGCACAACGGCCTACAATGCCCGTCGGGCCGAGTTCGCCGACCTGCACTACCAGCAGATCACCACCCCGGGCACCATCAATGCCTCCGATGGCACGATTGTCCCCACCGGCGTCCAGATCGGACTGGGTGTCCGACCGACTTCCGTGTCCGTGAACCACGAACAGGGATCGCTCTCTGCAACCGGCGGCGAGTTGGACATCGCAATAGACGGTTCGGGCTACCTCGAAGTCACCCTTCCTTCGGGAGCCGCGGGCTACACACGCGACGGCGGGCTCAAATTGTCGGCGGATGGCCTGGTGGTGACCAACGACGGCTATGCCGTTGCGCCGGAAATCACGGTCCCGGACGATGTTCGAAGCGTGTCGATCAATCCCGAGGGGGAGGTCTATGCCTATTTCGACGGACAGGTCGAAGCAGAACTCCTCGGGCAGTTCACCCTGTCAGATTTCTCGAACGAAAAGGGGCTTGAAGCGATTGGCGGCAACCTCTTCCTCGAGACCGCAGCGTCCGGTCCTCCGCTTGCCTCGACCGCAGGCGAGGACGGGTTGGGAACAATCAGGCAGGGGTACCTTGAGGACAGCTCCGTTGATGCCGTCTACGAAATCACCGAACTGATCCAGGCCCAGCGAGGCTATGAACTGAATGCCAAGGTCATCACGGCCGTTGATCAGATGCTTGGCGCGACGACGCAGATCCGATGAAAAACCGCACCCTTCATCTTGCTGCCCTGATCCTGCTCGCAGCAGGTGTACCGGCCTTGTCCGAGACGCTCGTTGCAACCCACACCATACGCAGCCGTTCAATACTGACAGCAGAGGATCTGACCGTGGTTCCCGACGCCGTTCCGGGTGCGCTGACCCATCCGCTCGACGCGATCGGAATGGAGGCAAGGGTGGCCTTGTATTCCGGTCGACCGATCCGAAGGGGAGATCTCGTGGCTCCTGCTCTCATCGAGCGAAACCAGATCGTGCCGCTGCACTACAACCGCAACGGGCTGCTCATAATCACCGACGGACGTTCGCTGGAGCGTGTCAGTGAAGGCGATTCAGTCCGTGTCATGAATCTTCAATCTCGCACAACCGTGACCGGAACCGTCGGCGCGCGCGGACAGGTATTCGTCGGCGGATCTGCAAGAACCCCAACAAAGTAGGAGCCGAACTGATGCGCCCCCTTGTGACCCTATTCGTTTTGCTGCTGACGCTGGCGTCGTGCGCACGCGTTGCAGATGTCGGAAAACGCCCCGAGTTCACGCCAAGTTCCGGGAGCTATGAACATCGTGCGATGTCCGTGATTCCGCTTCCGGAAACGACCGAGACCGGTCGGCCCACGGCGGAGGCATCGCTCTGGAGCAAGGACCGTCAATCCCTGTTGGGTGACCGCCGCGCGGAAAAGCGGGGGGACATCTTGACGGTTGTCATCGAGATCGACGACCGTGCGGAAATGTCCAACACGACCGAACGGTCTCGCAGTTCTGGCGAAAAGATGGCGGTTCCGCAATTGTTCGGAGCACCCCAGCAGATCAACAAGAAGCTGCCCGCCGGTGCAACGATGGACCCCGCCGTGGAACTGTCCTCCAGCAGTTCGTCTGAAGGAGATGGGTCGGTTCAACGGCGCGAGAAACTGACCCTGCGCGTCGCCGCGACCGTCGTCGAAATCCTGCAGAATGGCGTCATGAAAATCCAGGGCAGCCAAGAGGTCCGTGTCAACTTCGAGATCCGGGAGCTCCTGGTCACCGGTTACGTTCGGCCGGAGGATATAACCCGCACGAACGAGATCACTTACGACAAGATCGCTTCTGCGCGGATCTCCTATGGTGGACGCGGGCAGATCACCGATGTGCAACAACCCCGCTACGGCCAACAGGTTGCGGACATCATTCTCCCGTTCTGAGGAACCGCCCCATGCGATTCATCTTACCTGTCATTTTAGCACTTCTGGGAGCCGGCGCCGGATTTGGCGCCGGGTACTACCTCAAACCCGAAGTCTCCACCGCCCATCCTGACGCTGACGATACGAGGCAAGACGCCCATGCGACGGAGCAAACAGGTCCCGCGCAAACGGAGAATGACGAGGGGTCTCACGCGGATGCCGGAACGGCCGAGTTCATTAAACTGAACAACCAGTTCGTCATTCCGGTGCTCAAGGACGGGCGCGTGAAATCGATGGTCGTGATGTCCCTTAGCCTGGAGGCAGCCGCGGGCAGCCGAGAGCAGGTCTATGCGCAGGAACCAAAGATCAGGGACGCCTTCCTGCAGGTCATGTTCGACTACGCGAACGCAGGAGGGTTTGATGGAAACTTCACCAGCGGCTCCAACATGGAAGTCTTGCGAAATGAGCTTCGACTTGCGGCACACAAACTCCTGAGCCACGTCGTGACCGACGTTCTTGTCACGGACCTGGCGCGGCAGGACCTGAGCTAGGGCATTCAACCCGGTCGAACAGGCGGGATCGGTCGGGGACACCGACGAGCGATCCGACATGGCAAGGCGCGCTTCTCGACCGATGTCGCACCAAAGCCGCCAATGGCGCGATCCGTGACGAACGGATGTTGCCAATCAGGCGCCACGACGTACGTTGCTACCTTTCAGATGCTGCTTTGTAGCGATGCACCCTAGTGTGGCAGGCCGAAACGGTCGGTCAAGGCGCTACTTCAGCATCCTTTGGTGCAAGCTCTTCTGCAAAGGCGATAAAAAACTTGCTTGCGAGCTTTCGGGACGTGCTCAGGATAAGGCGACTTCCCAGTTGAGCCAGCTTTCCGCCAACTTCGGCCTTCGCGGAATATGTCAGCAGTGTTTCCGTCCCACGGTCTTCCAATGTGACGTCGGCACCGCCTTTGGCGAACCCGGCTGCGCCACCGGTGCCTTCGCCGGTCAATGAAAAGGAGTCCGGGGCCGCCGATGGGTCCAACGTGACGTTCCCGCCGAACCGCGCCTTCACGGGGCCAACCTTCAGCACAACCTTTGCTTCAAGCTCGGTGTCCGAATGTTTGATCAACTCTTCGCAGCCCGGGATGCACGACTTGAGGATATCAGGATCGTTCAGCGCGGCATAGACGACGTCGCGCGGTGCAGAGATGAGGATTTCTTCTTGCAGTTCCATTGGGGGGTCCTTTTCAGCAACAAGGAAATTTCACACGAGCGAGGATTTCGGCCTGCTCCTTTGTCGGGTGCGGGTTGGCTCGGCGAGCGAACCTGAACAGGGTCATCAGTTTACGGATCATCGCCGTGTTCCGTGCATGCGGATCGATCCGTCCATTGGCAATTGCGTCGCCAGAGCGTGCTGCCGATTGCCTCGGGCGCAACGCTTACACTTCATGGGTCGACTCCTGCCGTTGTCCGGCACGCATATGCTGGATCATCTCCGCAAGGATCGACAACGCAATCTCCTCTGGTGTGATTGCATGAATATCGAGTCCGGCAGGCGCCTTGACGGTGGCAAGAGCCACATCCTCGATGCCATCCTTGCACAAACGTTCCGACAGGGTAGCGAATTTCCGGCGACTCCCGACAAAGGAGATATGGGAGGCCCCCGCAGACAACGCCGCCCGCAATGCAGCTTCGTCGCCCTTGCCCTGAGTTGCGACGACAATGAACCGCTCGGCTTGGTCCTCTACATCAAGCGCGAAACTGTCGGACAACCGGTCAACGGCCGGCACATCCGCTGCGTTTCGCCCGGGCGCGCAGAGAACCCGGCCCAGGTCGAAATGCGCAGCGAGGTCGACCAGCGCCAGCGCCACGGGACTGTCACCCAACACGACAAGGTTCGGGCGCGGCAGGACCGGCTCCACGAAGACATCCATCGATCCACGAGACGGACATCCGTTGCGCGCGAACCAGACACCTTCCTGTTCTTCGCCGGCCGACACGCCTTGTGCATCCAGCAAATCCTCGGGCTTGAGCGAGATCAACCGAGGCGCACCAGTTTCTATCGCCGCCCGGGCCGCGCGTCCAACTGCGCCCCGCGCACAGCCTCCGCCGATCCAACCCTCCAGCAGCGTGCCATCTGCATCCAGCAAGGCCTTGCTGCCGGGTTTGGCCGATGTCGCATCAATGGTTCGCACAACCGTGGCGATTGCAAACGCCCGCCCGCTGAGGCGCAGCCGCGCAAGTTCCGCCTCGTATTTCTGATTGGTGGTCGAGAGATGTTTCATAGCTTTGCAAGCTCCGTTTCCAGGGCAGCGAGAGACTCGAGCGTGTTGGCTGCAGCGAACAGGTCCAGATGCGGCAGCGCAGCAGCCATGCCACGGGCAACCGGTTCGTATCCGTCCCACCCCTTGAGCGGGTTCAACCAGACAATCCGGCAACCACGGCGGCGCAGGCGGGACAGCGCCTGACCTGTGAGCTCAGGCGCATCGCTGTCGTAGCCATCCGACAGGATCACCACGACCGTGCGTCCGTCGACGAACCGTCGGGCATAGGTTCGGGCGAAGTGATCCAGATTGTCACCGATGCGCGATCCGCCGCCGAACCCATCAGCCAACAAGGTGATCCGATTCAACGCCCTGAGTGGGTCATCATCCCGAAGTGCCTCGGTAATCCGCACCAGTCGGGTGTGAAACAGGTAGGCGTCGGTGGCCGGATCTGCTCGCATGAGCCCCGCGACGAAGGCAAGGAAGGGACGCGCATAGGGCAACATCGAACCGGACACATCGCACAACAGCGCAATCCGCACCGGCCGGTCCGGGCGATTCTTGCGCGCCAGTCGTATCGGGTCGCCTCCGGTCGCGATGCTGGCGCGGATCGTCCGGCGAAAGTCGATCGTCGCGCCCTTGCGTGCAGCTTTGCGACGCCGCGAGCGCCGGTCCCGCATGGCGGTGCCCAACCGACGGGCAATGACTTCGGCGGCGCGGATATCCTGTGGTGATACCATTTCGCGCAGATCCTTCTTCATCATCTGCCGAATACGTGACGCAACCAGCTTGCCCGTTCCTTCCGATGCGCTGTCACCCTCGCCCGGATCGTCGGGCGCGTGCTGCCGACCAGCACCGCCTGTGCTGCGGGTGGCGTCCTCTCGCGTGCTGCGACTGTGCTGGGCCTCGGCGCTCGCCGTCGTGGAAACCGCTTTCTGACGGACCCGCCCATGGTTCATCCAGAAACTGTCGAACAGGTCATCGAACGCGCCGACCTCCTGTTCGCTGCCCGCGCAGACTGCCTTCAGTGCCAGTCGGACTTCCTGCGGATCGATTCCGTGTATATGGGCAAGCGCCTGCAACGCCGTGTCGGTTTCTGCGACACCAAGACGAAAACCGTTCTCTCGCAGGTGCCCCATGAAGCCTGACAGGCGCGCGCCCACGCCGGGGTCGCGGGCCGCAAACCGGGTGATGCGGGTAGACGGACTCATGCCACGCGCCCCGCCAGCCGCGCCGTGACCTCCATCGGAACGGCAGACCGATCCGCCGCCGTCTTCAGCAGCGTGACCAGGGTTGCCTGAAGCGTTTCGGGATCTTGGGACAGGTCATTGATACCCAAACCCGCAAGGGCGGCGGCAAAATCCAGCATTTCGGCCACGCCAGGGACCTTTTCCAGATCCTCCCGTCGCAGGGCTTGAACAAAGCCGACGATCTGGCCGGCCAGCGTCGGCTCGATTTCCGGGCATCGCTTGGCAAGGATCGCCAGTTCGGTCTCGCGGTCGGGATATTCGACATAGGCATAGATGCAGCGCCGACGCAGCGCGTCCGACAGGTCGCGTGTGCCGTTGGCCGTGAGGATGACATGCGGGCGCGAAATGGCGGTGATGGTGCCAAGTTCCGGCACAGTGATCTGAAAATCGGCCAGGATCTCCAACAGATAGGCTTCGAATTCCTCATCCGCGCGGTCGATTTCGTCGATCAACAAAACGGGCGGGATCGGCCGGCGGATTGCCCGCAGCAGCGGACGTTCCAGCAGGAAATCCTCCGAAAAAATCCGCTGTTCGACCTCCTGTCCGGTGTGGCCATCCTCGGCGGAGGCACGGATCGCCAGCAATTGCCGCTGGTAGTTCCATTCATAGATCGCCTGCGCCGCATCCAATCCTTCGTAGCATTGCAGCCGGATCAGCTCTGTATCAAGCATCGTTGCAAGTGTGCGTGCGACCTCGGTCTTGCCCACGCCGGCGGCCCCTTCAAGCAACAGCGGCCGCCCAAGGGTTCCGGCGATGTGGAGCGCCATGGCGAGGTCGGGCGAAGCCACATAGCCATGGTCCGACAGCGCGGTTTGTAGGGTTTTCCAGTCCTGCATGATGAATTCGCGGGGCCGCCGCGAGGGCGGCCCCTCTCCTCAGCCGTGCAGGCCAAGATCATGCGCGATCTTCCAGATCCGCCACTGGTCATGCGGCATGTGGCTCTGGCGCAACCCGAACGCCCGGAAGGCATCGTGCACCGCGTTCGAAAACGCCGGTACCCCGCCCACGTTCGGACTTTCGCCCACTCCCTTGGCACCGATCGGGTGATGCGGGCTGGGGGTCACGGTGTGATCGGTGGTGTAGTTCGGCGTCTCCCAGGCGGTCGGGATGAAGAAGTCCATGAAGGTCGCCGTCTTGTGGTTGCCGATCTCGTCATAGGCGATCTCCTGGCCCATCGCGATGGCCAGCGCCTCGGTGAGGCCGCCGTGAACCTGCCCCTCAATCACCATCGGGTTGATCCGGGTGCCACAATCGTCGAGCGCGTAGAACTGCCGGATCTCGTGCACGCCGGTGTCGACGTCGATCTCCATGACGCAGATATAGGCGCCGAACGGGTAGGTCATGTTGGGCGGGTCATAGTAGCTGACCGCCTCCAGCCCCGGTTCAACCCCCGGAATGGCCTGATTGTAGGAGGCATAGGCGATTTCGGCCATGGTCTTGAACCGTTCCGGTGCGCCCTTGACGGCAAACCGGTCGACATCCCATTCCACGTCGTCGTCATGCACCTCCAGCAGATAGGCCGCGATCATCTGTGCCTTTGCGCGGATCTTGCGACCCGCCATCGCGGTCGCGGCACCGGCAACCGGGGTCGACCTGGACCCATATGTGCCAAGGCCGTAGGGCGCGGTGTCAGTGTCCCCCTCCTCGATCGTGATCGAGTCGGCGGGAATGCCGATCTCGCTCGCGAGGATCTGGGCAAAGGTCGTCGCGTGCCCCTGCCCTTGGCTGATCGTGCCCAACCGCGCGATGGCGGAGCCCGTGGGGTGAATCCGGATCTCGCAGGAATCGAACATGCCCATCCCGAGGATGTCACAATTCTTGACCGGGCCAGCCCCCACGATTTCGGTGAAGTGGGTGAGGCCTATGCCGAGCAGTTTGCGCGTCTCGCCCCGCTTGAACGCCTCCACCCGCTCGGCCTGTTCGCGGCGAAGGCCAGGGTAATCGACGGCCTCCAGCGCCTTGTTCCAGGCGGTGTGGTAGTCGCCACTGTCGTACTCCCATCCCAGCGCGCTGGTATAGGGAAACTGATCGGCCTTGATGAAGTTCTTGGCCCTGAGTTCGGCCGCGTCCATGCCCAACTCGATCGCCAGAACCTCGATCATCCGCTCGATGAAATAGGCCGCCTCCGTCACCCGGAAGGAACAGCGGTACGCCACCCCGCCCGGTGCCTTGTTGGTGTAGACGCCGTCGACGCCGACGTAGGCCACCGGAATGTCATAAGAGCCGGTGCAGATGTGAAAGAACCCTGCGGGAAATTTCGTTGGATCCGCGCAGGCGTCAAACGCCCCATGATCGGCGACGACGTGACAGGCCAAGCCCGTGATCTTTCCCTCGCGGGTGGCGCTGATCTTGCCCTTCATCCAGTAGTCGCGGGCGAAGGCCGTGGCCATCAGGTTGTCCATTCGGTTCTCGATCCACTTGACCGGCTTGCCGGTCACGATCGAGGCGACGATGGAGCAAACATAGCCGGGGTAGACGCCGACCTTGTTGCCGAAGCCGCCGCCGATATCGGGCGAGATCACGCGGATATTGTGCTCTTCGATGCCCGACAGCAGCGAGGCGACGGTCCGCACCACATGTGGCGCCTGAAACGTGCCATACAGCGTCAGCTTGCCGTTGACCTTGTCCATCGACGCCACACAGCCGCAGGTTTCCAGCGGGCACGGGTGGGTGCGATGGTAATAGACCATCTCCTCGGCCACGACCTCGGCGCTGCCTATGGCCTGTTCGGTGGCCTCCTGATCGCCCTCTTCCCACAGGAAGATATGGTTGTGATGCTTGCGCGTGCCGTGGGCACCCTCGGTCTGACCCTCCAGATCCTCGCGCAGCACCACGTCCGATTCCAATGCTTCGAAGGGGTTGGTCAGAACCGGCAGCTCCTGGTAATCCACCTCGACAGCAGCGATGCCGTCAGCGGCCGCGTACCGGTCGGTGGCGACCACGAAGGCAACCTCCTGCCCCTGGAACAGAACCTTTCCATCGGCCAGCACCATCTGCTTGTCACCGGCCAGGGTGGGCATCCAATGCAGGTTCAATGGTTCAAGATCCTTGGCGGTCAGCACAGCCAGAACGCCAGGCACCTTCAATGCTTCTTCGGTGTGAATCGCCGCGACGCGGGCGTGTGCATAGGGCGAACGCACAAAATCGCCAAACAGCATCCCGGGCAGCTTCACGTCATCGACGTAGTTGCCCTTGCCTTGGGTGAAGCGCGCATCCTCGACGCGCTTGCGAGAGGTGCCCAGACCCTTCAGGCCGGCAACGCGCTCCTCGCGGGTGGGGGGCGTCTGATCGTTCATTCTGCGGCCTCCTGGGCGGCGTTCATCTCGGCCGCGGCGGCCAGGATGGACTTGACGATGTTCTGATAACCAGTACAGCGGCACAGGTTTCCGGCCATGCCGAAACGCACCTCCGCTTCGGTCGGGTTCGGATTTTCCTGAAGCAGCCGATGCGCCCGCGTGATCATGCCGGGAGTGCAGAACCCGCATTGAAGCCCGTGATGTTCACGAAAGGACTGCTGCAACACGTGCAGGTCGTCCGGATTGCCAAGGCCCTCGATGGTGGTGATTTCGGCCCCATTTGCCTGGGCGGCAAAGACGGTGCAGGACTTCACCGATTTTCCATTCAGATCGACTGTGCAGGCCCCGCAATGAGAGGTCTCGCAGCCGATATGCGGCCCGGTGACGCCGAGCTTTTCGCGCAGGACATGGATCAGCAACTCACGCGGTTCCGCCAGAACCTCCTGCGCTTCGCCGTTTATGGTCAGCTGGATGTGCATCTTGCTCATAGTCATCTCCCTCAGGTCCGCGACCAGGCGCGTTCGATTGCACGCAGGATCACGATCCCCGCCACGTGGAGTTTGAACTCGACCGGGCCACGGTTGTCTTCGGTCGGATCGATCTCGCCCAATGCCGCCGAGATTGCCGCGGTGACAGCGGAGGCATCACAGCTGGTGCCGACCAGTGCAGCACCCGCGGCCTTCGCAAACACCGGAACATCACTCAGGTTGGTCAAGGCAATCGCCGCGCTGCTGCACAACCCATCATCGCGGGTCATCTGAATGGCGGCGGCTGCAGTGGCGTAGTCGCCGATCTTGCGTTTCTGCTTTTCATAGGCGTAGCCGCCAGTCGGGGCGGCAAAGGTCACTCGGGTGAGGATCTCATCATCCTCGCGCGCAGTCATGTAGGCGGCCTCATAGAAATCTCGTGCCGCCACGTCGCGGCTGCCACCCGGACCCACCAGCGTGAAGGTCGCATCGAGGCATTGCATCAACCCGGGCATGTCGTTTCCCGGGTCCCCGTTGGCAACGTTGCCGCCCAGAGTGCCGACGTACCGAACCTGAGGATCGGCGATCTGCAACGCAGCCTCGCGCATGATCGGCGCAGCCTCGGCCAGAGCCGCATCGGTGATCAGATCGTGCTGGGTCGTCATCGCACCGATGGAGACGATGCCGTCAGACACCGAAATGCCGCGGAGCTCGTCGATGTCCTGCAGGTCGATCAAGTATTCAACCGAGGCCATTCTCAGCTTCATCATCGGGATTAGACTGTGCCCTCCCGCAAGCGGTCGCGCATCATCCCCCAACTCCTGCAACAAGGCGACGGCCGACGCGATGTCGGCAGGCCGATGGTAATCGAAAGCCGCTGGTATCATTTGTGTGTCCTCCCTGTGCGGGTTTTCCCGCTTGCAGGCAGGTTAACGGGAGATTGTCATCGTCTTTGGGCTGTTGAACCGATGTCGACGGTCTGCGCACGAAATGCGACTGGCCTGCACGAAATGCGAAAGCGACAAAAATGACCTTGTTCCCGGGTACGACGACCGCCGTCAGAATGTCTGCCGGGGCCCGCTGGGCTCAGGTGTGTTGCGCCTTTAGAAACGCCTGAAATGCCGCCAGCGTCTTTTCCGAGACGTGGTGCTCGATACCCTCTGCATCGAGTTCGGCAGTATCCTCGGGAACGCCGACTGCAACCAGGAAGTCCACCAGAACCCGGTGACGCGCGCGAACCCGGTCTGCCAGAGACGCGCCCTCTGCTGTCAGGAAAACACCCCGATACCGGCGCGACGTGGCAAGGCCCTCCCGTTTCAGGCGAGCAACGGCCTTCGTGGCCGTGGGCTGTGCAACACCCATGCGTTCGGCGATGTCCGCGATGCGCGCCTCGCCCATCTCTTCGATCAGGTCGCCGATCATTTCGGCGTAGTCTTCCAGCAGCACGACGGCCTGCGCTTCGCGCGCGCGCGCAAACCGGTCGGCTTGCTTCTTGGTCGAGACGGGAACCTGACTCACACCGGGCCTCTTTCGCGAGTGATACGTCCAGAATTTATCGTAACCATGGCCAAATTTCATGACCAGCGAATTGTCGCGATCCTGCAAGCGGCTCCTGCGACAGGTTTGCTTGTTGCAATTTTCATAGCCTTGGCTATTTCACGCGCAAGGGACGCCCGCACGCCAAGGGACTCGACTGTCCATGAAACACATCTCCGACCGAACCCAACGTGGAATGTCTGCCGTTCTTGCCGGCAAGATCGGCGGTTGGAGAAGCAGGCTGCTGTTCGCCGGACCGGCCATCATCGCCTCTGTCGCCTACATGGATCCGGGAAACTACGCGACCAACATTCAGGCGGGCGCAGGATACGGTTACAAGCTGCTCTGGGTTGTCCTGTTGGCCAACCTGATCGCGATGTTGTTCCAGGCCCTGTCGGCACGTCTGGGCATCGTCACGGGCAAGAACCTGGCCGAGCTGTCGCGGGATAATTTCAGCCGCCCGGTGGTCTGGATCATGTGGGCGGTCAGCGAAGTGGCGGCGATGGCGACCGACCTGGCGGAATTTCTGGGTGGCGCCATCGGGTTGTCGTTGTTGTTCGGGTTTCCGTTGATGGCGGGGATGGTGATCACCGCCATCATCACCTATGCGATCCTGATGTTCGAACGGCACGGGTTCCGTCCGATGGAATTGATCATCGGCGCCTTCGTCAGCGTGATCGGCCTGTGTTATCTGGCGGAAATCCTGATCGCCGAGGTCGACTGGATCGCGGCGGCTGCCGGCATGGCGCAGCCGTCGCTGCCGGATACGGCAGCGCTGACCATCGCGGTCGGGATCATCGGGGCGACCGTGATGCCCCATGCGATCTACCTTCATTCCGGCCTCACCCAAGCGCGTGCGGTCGTCCGCTCAGAGGACGAGCGCCGCACGGTACTGCGGTTTTCCAACTCCGAGGTGATCGTGGCGCTGGCCGTGGCAGGCATGGTCAACATGGCAATGGTCATGATGGCGGCAAGCGCGTTTCACCAAGGACATTCCGAAGTCGCCGAAATCGAAACCGCATACCACACACTGACTCCCTTGCTGGGTGCCGCCGCTGCGGGCGTGTTCCTGATCTCGCTGATTGCCTCTGGAATTTCCAGTTCGGTAGTCGGCACAATGGCTGGGCAGATGATCATGCAAGGGTTCCTGCGCATCCGCATTCCGATCTGGGTGCGGCGCCTTGTGACCATGGTCCCGGCCTTCGCGGTCGTCGCGGCCGGAGTCAACGCCACCCAGGCGCTCGTCATCAGTCAGGTCATTCTCAGCATCGCTCTGCCCGTGCCGATGATCGCCCTGATCATATTCGTCTCCCGGCGAGAGATCATGGGAACCTTCGTTGTTTCACCGCTGGTCCGGGTGCTGGCAGTCATCGGCGCAACGGCGGTGCTCAGCCTCAATTTCGTGCTGCTTGCCGATGTCTTTGGCGTGACCTTCCCGTTCCTGGCATCGCCGTGACGGGCCTCGATCCGTCTGCCGGACCAAACGGTCTGGTTTCGAAGCAGGTTGCGCAGCCCTGAACCCTTGATCGGAGGGCATCTGACGCATTTCCCGGATAATGCAGCCAAGGTGAAGCGCGGCGCCGTGCGACAGCTTCCGCCCACCCCATCGACCCGGCCAGGCCGTCTCGTCAGACACCCAAACACCTCGAATACCTTGTCTTTCCAGGCACCGGTCCCGGATCCGCCACAGGTCGCAGAATAGTCCTGCAGCTCTGTTTTGCCTGCACATTAATGCACCAGAGTCGCGCTGATAGGGGCGACGGGCAGGCAGATGGATGATTCAAGCCGATGCGTCCAATAGATCCGATTGGCGGCTGAGCTGCCCGCTTTTCCATGGACGAGGACGCCAAATGCCGAAATCCCAGTTGAACCGATCGGCAACAGGACGGCGGCAGGTCCTCCTCGGGCTGATCGCCTGTTTCGTGGCTGGTTGCTCGAACGGGACCTCGACACCCTATTCCACCCGATTTGTCGATGATCCCGACCCCCTGGCCCGCTTTCGCTTGCCAGCCGACGCCGGCGCGGAGACTTGGGCGCGGCACCTGCATCCCGATGCAGCTCGCGTCGACTCCAAGGTTCTGGCCCTGTCGGGGGGCGGCGAAGACGGTGCGTTTGGGGCCGGTGCCCTTGCTGGATGGTCGGCATCCGGTGATCGACCGACTTTCGATATGGTTTCCGGCGTCTCTACCGGTGCGCTGATTGCGCCGTTTGCCTTTCTCGGGCCGGAGCGTGACGACGACTTGCGGCGCATCTTCACTCAACACGATGCGCGCGACTTGATGCGGTTGAGCGTCGCGGGCGCGGTCCTTGGAACGGCCCTGTACGACACCACTGGCCTGGAGGAGCTTATGGAATCCTTCGTCCCACCCGCCATGATCGATGCGGTGGCCGCCCGCCACGCCGAGGGCCGCCGCCTGTTTGTCGTCACGTCCGAACTGGCGACCTCGCGCGCATTTATCTGGAACATGGGCGCCATCGCCCAAACCGGGCAATACGCCCTGTTCCGCGCCGTCATGCGGGCCTCTGCCGCCCTGCCCGGCCTGTTTCCTCCGGTCGAACTGGAATACGAGCACCATCAAACAGCGTACCGGGAGACCCACATCGACGGGGGCGTCCAGATGCAGTTCCTTGCCGTCCCGGATTTCGAGTTCACCTCGCCCGAATTGCACCAGAACCACGGCCAGATCTATATCCTGATCAACAATACACTGACCCCCACGCCGTCGGCCGGGTCTCATTCTGCTATCGGGGTCTCTCAGCAGGCATTCACTGCGATGGTGCGTGCCAACGCCCAGGCCTCGGTCAACGCAACCCAATTACATGCGCGAAAGAACGGGCTGGGCCTGTTTGTGGCGTCCATCGATCCCGATGCAGGCATCATCTACGATCCGACGGACCGCTTTTCATCCGAATACATGAACGCCCTCTACCAGCATGGCTTCCAGAGAGGCTCCGACGGCTCCTTGTGGGACATCCGAACCGGTTGATCGAAAGCGGCCAATCATCGGCGGATGTGGGTCTTCAGACGATCAGAACAGGCCTGGTTCTGCACGGTTCCCGGGTGCCGATGGCAGCCCGGAGGATTCCGGATCTGTGGCCGCCCAATCAAACACGAAGCCCGGCATCCAAGGGACCCTCGTCCTTCTTGCTGACCTCGTAACCCCGTTCGCTCAGATGCCCAGAGCCTCCCGCACCTCGGCGAGGCGTGCGCGGCTGACCGGGACCTTGGACAAGGCCCCGACCCCGTCGAAAAAGCAGACGCCGGAGTCCTTGCGTCGTTCGAATCCACTCACGAACGTCCGGTTCACCAGGTAACTACGGTGGACTCGCAGGAACAGGTCGTCAGGCAGGCGCGAAACCGCCTCGGTGATCGACCACGGGCAGAACAGCTTTTCATCCCCAACATACAGCATCGTGTAATGCCCCTCGGCCCGAACCGCCGCAACATCGGATGGATTCACGAACTGTGTCCTGCCATCCTTTTCAAAGGGAATCCGCATTGCCGACTCCGGTGTCGGCACTTTGCGCGGCTCTGTTATTTCCGGGTCTCCTGTCTGTTCCACGCTTTCGGCGGATGGCTCGGTCTGGCCGCCACTGGCCTGCGCGAAGCTGGCCCCGGTCAGCAAGAAGGCCCCCGAAATCACAAAAACCGACAGGGTGACACCAAAGGCCAGAACCTCGTTGCTCATCCAGGTTACGGCGGTTTCGCCGGTCTGGAGAGAGATGAACTCCGTGCCGCGCATCGCGATGAAATGCACCGCAAACACCGCCAGCCCGAAGCCGAGCGTGCCAAGCAGGATGTTGCGCGATCCACGACGCGCATAGGCCACCGCAACCGCAGCCGTGCTGAGGCCTATCGAGGCCCCCAATGCCATCACGACACCCGACGCGGAATAGACCGGCTGGCAGATCTGCATTCCCGACATGCCGATATAATGCATGGCCGGAATCCCGCAGCCGATAACCAGCCCCGCCAGAAGGATCCGACGCCCATTTCGTTCGCCAAAATGGAGGATCAGCAGCGCCAGTCCGACAATCAGGATCGCCACCAACGCCGAAATCAACGTGGTCAGCGCGTCATAATAAAACGCGATCGGCAGGCGCATGCCCAGCATCGCCACAAAGTGCATCGACCATATGCCGCCGCCAAGGCAGACAGCTGCCATGCTGACCAGCAGCTTGCGCTGCGTCAGTGGCAGGCCCGACGCGCCCTGCAACAGCGACAGACCGGCAAAACCCGCCATGAGTGCCACGGCCAGCGACGCCAGTACGAGTCTTGCGTCGTAGCTATACTCGAGCAAGCGATTGTCCTCCCAGGAAAGCCGGTTTCAGGACCGGTCTTGGCATCGACTATTCTCAGGCAAGGCCCGCCCGTCAACAACCACCGTACAACCTGGCTTATTCTTCAACGGGCGGATGTTGCTACCCAAGGGGCACTGACATCTCCTGCATCGTGCTTCGTCCAAGACAGGTCGTCACGGCATCACTGGTCCCGGCCGCTGCAGCGGGTCATGCAGCATGGCGTCGCACACTTTCCGGGCCCACCCGGCATAGATCATCGGGCCCGGGTGGAACCCGTCGGTTGCCATGTGGGATTCGTCCAGATCGAGGTTCAGGTCAATAAACCGCGCCTCGGGCACATCTGCGATGATCCGGCCAAGCGCCAGATCGAACCTGTCGCGTCGACGGCCAAGGATGCTCCGCAGCGGATCGGGCAGCAACGGAAAGCGCCCCAGCGGCGGCAGCGCCGAATGATAGATACGTGTCACCCCGGATTTAAACGCCAACAAATGCAGGATCTCGCGCGTGTTGCGCTCCCACACCCGTTGCGGCACGCCATTCTTGACGTCGTTCACCCCCAAGGCGATCACGGCAACATCATAGGTACCCGGTGGCTGTGCCCGGAGTGTCCGCACCCCCCACCCCGTGGTTGCGCCGGATTCCGCCAGCAATCGCCATGACACATGGTGCCGATCTGCGAGCCCTTGCACCAATTGTCCCGACAGCGCCTGTTCTTGAGTCGCGACACCAACACCCGCCGCAGAGGAATCGCCAAAGACCAGCAACCGCAGGTCCGGTCCCGCTCCGGCAACGCCGCTGCGCTCTCCCTCCGGCTCGGGCAACCGCTCCGCGGTTCGTATCACCCGCACCGCTTGGGCGACCGCGACGGGAAACGTGGGAAGGTCTCGCAGGCTCAACATGGCGTACCCATCGGGCAGCTGTGTGCACCGCCGCCTGTCTGCATTGTTCCGACTCCGTTCCGCTTTCGGACCGTAATCTGCGCCGATCCGAAGGCTCCTGCAAGTGGCTGACAGGCGCGGGCAGGAATGATCGCGACGGAGGATGGCCGACGCGACCGGTTGGTTCAACCTGCCTGATGCTGACCGACGTCTGGGGATGGCACCCGGTCGGGTCAGTCCAACCTTACGCTGTCGCTGGCGGACCGGTCGGCGGCGGAGGGGCCAAGGCGTGCGGTGATCTGGCTGGCCGAGACACCGATGGCGATGATCGCGAGGCAGGCGAAAACGAAGGATTTCATTGTGGAGCCTTCCGTGGGGCGGTGTGTGTGGCAGCGCGCAGGAACTCCACGAGATCGCGGCGGTCCTGAGGGGCGGTAATGCGCTGCGTCGGCATCTTGCTTCCGTGAATATAGACGTCCGGACCCAGATCGAACAGGGCGTCAATCGTGTCGGCCTGCCAGACGATGTCGGACAGCGCGAGCGTGTCCGAATAGCCGTATCCTGGCACCGTGCCGGCGGGGCGGCCGAACAATCCGTGCAATGTGGGGCCGGCACGGCGCTCGCTGTCGGGACCCAAGGCGTGGCAGATCGAACACTTGCGGTTGAACTGGCGTTCACCGTTGGAGGTCTCGGCCCCGCCCCCGAGAAACGGCATTGGGTCTGCCGTCATTTTGGGCGCGTCCCGGGTGCTGTCCACGGGCCAGGAATACATTGCCGAATCCAACCCGCCAGCGTGGATGTTCTGCCCGTCGGGCGAGAAATGAAGCGCCCAGACAGGGCCGCGCAAGGTCGCGCGAAAGTCGGCAACAAAGGACCAGTCGGTGGTATCGATGACCGAGATGTAGCCCTGCCCATCGCCCACGGCCAGCCTGGTGGCACCAGGATCGACGGCCATGGACAGGATCGGGCGGCGTTCCAGCGTGAGGTCGCGGATCTGGGTGCCGGTGTGCGGGTCGACGATGCGGGTAACCCCATCCACGGCACCGTAGGCGAGCCAGGCGTCCTGATCATTTACGATCAGGGTATTCACCCCGAAGCCGTTGTTCAGCAATTGACCGGTCGCGGTTCCGGTGGCGACATCCCATGTCCGGATCGTGCCATCGGCAGCGCCCGAGTAGAGGGTGTCGCCGTCGCCCGAAAAGGTCACGTCGTTCACATTGCTCTGGTGCCCGTTCAGGAAACGCGGCGGCGCGGCGGTGACAAGGTCCCACAGGCCGATGCTGCCGTCCCAACTGGCGGTGGCGGCCCGCGCATTGTCGGGCGAAATCGCGACCGAGATAATCTTGCCCTGGTGCTGGCCGAGCGGTGTGGCGGTGCCCACCGCGAGATCCCAGAGGTAAAGCTGGAAATCGTCGCCCGCGGACAGCGCGCGGGTATCGTCGATGAAGCGGACGGTGTTGACGGCCGCCGCGTGACCCTCCAGCCAAACCGGGGCACCGTCGCGCCACAGGCCGAGCGAGTTGTCGAAACTGGCCGTCAGGATGGCTTGCCCGTCGGGCGAGACGTCGATGCCCTTGATCGGGCCACCGTGCCCCTTGAGCGTGAAGAACTCTCCAGCGAGCCCCGAAAGCGGGGCCAGCAACAGGCCGGCAAGGAGCGCCGCGCCCCGCATCTATTCGGCCGGGGACGACGCGGGGTCGGGCTTGGCAGGGGTGGACGCCTGGGCGGCCTTGACCTCGTCATACCAGAGCGAATGGTGCTCCTTGGCCCATTGCTCCTCGACCTGTCCGGAGCCCATGGCATCAAAGGCACCTTCCATACCAAGGGTGCCGATATAGATGTGCCCGATGATCATCGACATGAAAAGAAACGCAAATACGGCGTGCACCATCTGGGTGTACTGCATTTCCTGCTGCGGCGAGAGCTGAACCGGCAGATCCATCGCGCCGACAAGAGCCGGCAGACCGAGGCCGTTGATCCATGCAAACACATCCGCGAAGACCAAGGCACGGAACGGCATCATCAGGCTGAGCCCGGTGGCGACGACGCAGATGGACATGGCGATCACCGCCCAGAAGATGATCTTTTGACCGGCATTGAACTTGCCCGCGGGCGGGTGGATGGAATCGTTGAACAATCCGCCCAGAACGAACAGCCATTTCACGTCGTTCCAGTTTGGGATGTTGAAGCGGACCCACTTGAAGAAGATCAGCACCACCCCAAGCATGAAGGCCCAGCTGACGTTGTTGTGAACCAGCTTGGACCACATGGCGAGCGTGGCATGAGCGTCCTTGCCCATGACAGCAATCAGCCACGGGCGTCCATACATGGAGATCAGGCCGGTGATCGCCAGCAGGATGAAGGAGCCGGCGGTCAGCCAATGCATGAAACGGTCAAAGCCGCCGAATCGCAGGATGGTCATGCCGGTGCGCTCGCCGGATATCGGGACGCGACCGCGTAGCAGATAGAACAATGCCAGGACGCCGGTCATGCCCAGCAGCAGCCAACCACCATATTTCGCCAGCCGGCCATCGCGCAGGACAAGCCATGACATGCCACCATCCTGAATGATCACGTCGCTGGCGGGGCCGTGGTCGGTGCTGGTGATATTGGCTGTGCCATAGCGCAGGGCACGAAACATCTCTGCATCCGAGACACCGCCAAGGGTGCCCAGCTGCCCGGTCGGGTCTGCGGCGTGGGTCGGGTCACCGGTAGCCGTGCGGCGGAAAGTGTCGTCGATGGCCTCGCCGCGTTGACGGGCCATGATGTCGTCCCGCGTCTGGGCACCGCCGGTGGCGGCCCGTGCATCAGGGAGGGAAGATTCGGGCGCGTCGCTGGTCTGCGCGCGCAGTGGGCCCGCCGCCGGGACAATCAGCAACAGGATCGCAAGCATCAGCGAGGCGAATAGGCGCGACGGCATGTCGGGGGCTCCGGGTTCGTGACGGAAACGGCGCGGCCACCTGTCGGCAGCCGCGCAAGATGTCAGCAAGGCAGGGCAGGCAGGGTACCTGCCCGACGGCGTCAACCGCCCTTCTGCTCGTAGGCCGTGCCCCAACCCCAGGCGCC
Organism: uncultured Tropicimonas sp.; assembly: GCA_947495685.1. GTDB lineage: Bacteria > Pseudomonadota > Alphaproteobacteria > Rhodobacterales > Rhodobacteraceae > Tropicimonas. The sequence goes on along the minus strand of CANLZY010000007.1, from coordinate 149,696 downwards.
GGAGCCGAAGCCACGGGCCACCACGCGCTCGCGGTAGATGGCGGAAACAACGTCCCCGTCACCGGCCAGGAGCGCCTTGGTGGAGCACATCTCGGCGCAGATGGGCAGCTTGCCCTCGGCGATCCGATTGCGCCCATACTTGGAGAATTCCGCGTTGGAATGGGTCTCCTCGGGGCCACCGGCGCAGAAGGTGCACTTGTCCATCTTGCCGCGAGAGCCGAAGTTGCCCGCCTGCGGATATTGCGGCGCACCAAAGGGGCACGCGTAGAAGCAATAGCCACAGCCGATGCAGAGGTCCTTGCTGTGCAGAACGACCCCCTCTTCGTTCTGGTAGAAACAGTCCACCGGGCAGACGGCCATGCAGGGCGCATCCGAACAATGCATGCAGGCCACCGAGATAGACCGCTCCCCGGGAGTGCCATCGTTGATGGTCACCACCCGGCGGCGGTTGATGCCCCAGGGAACCTCGTGCTCGTTCTTGCAGGCAGTGACGCATGCATTGCACTCGATGCAGCGTTCGGCGTCGCAGAGAAACTTTGATCTAGCCATTCGTCATTCTCCTCAAGCTGCCGAAATCTTGCACAGGGTCACCTTGGACTCCTGCATCTGGGTCACGGAATCGTACCCGTAGGTCTGTGCCGTGTTGGTGCTTTCACCCAAGACGTAGGGGTCGGCGCCCGACGGGTATTTGTCCCGCAGGTCCTTGCCCTCGAAATGACCGCCGAAGTGGAACGGCATGAAGGCAACGCCCTCGCCCACCCGCGGTGTGACCATCGCCATGACCTTGACCTTGGCGCCTTCGGCACCTTCGACCCAGACCTGCGCCCCGTCGCGAACCCCAAGGTTGTTGGCATCGCGCGGATTGATCTCGACGAACATGTCTTGCTGGAGTTCGGCCAGCCAGGGGTTCGATCGGGATTCGTCGCCACCACCCTCGTACTCGACCAGACGGCCGGAGGTGAGGATCATCGGGTAGTCCTTGGAGAAGTCCTGCTTCTGGATCGATGCGTACATCGTTGGCAGGCGATAGAACTTGCGGTCCTCGTAGGTAGGATAGTCCTCGACCAGATCGCGCCGGTTCGTATAGAGCGGCTCGCGGTGGAGTGGAACCGGATCGGGGAAGGTCCAGACAACTGCACGGGCCTTGGCATTGCCGAAGGGCGCGCATTCGTGCTTGATCGCCACCCGCTGGATTCCGCCCGACAGGTCGGTCTTCCAGTTGGTCTTGGGCCCGGCAACGGCGTCTATGGATGCACGCTCCGCGTCGGTCAGATCACCGTCCCAACCGAGATCCATCAGCATCTGCATGGTGAATTCCGGATAGCCGTCCTCGATTTCGGAATTCTGCGAATACACACCTTCGGCCAGCAGGTTGTCGCCATCGCGTTCCACACCGAACCGGGCGCGGAAGGTCAGGCCGCCTTCGCTGACGGGCTTGGACATGTCATAGAGGTTCGGCGTGCCAGGGTGAGCCATCTCGGGCGTTCCCCAACAGGGCCAGGGCATACCGTAGTACTCGCCATCGTTCGGGCCACCGATCGCCTGCAACGTCGTGCGGTCGAACGTGTGCTGGTTGGCCATGTGCGACTTGATCCGGTCCGGGCTCTGACCGGTGTAGCCAACCGTCCACATCCCGCTGTTGAACTCGCGCGTGATGCTTTCGATGTTCGGCGTCTCGGGATCATCCATGTCGATGTTGCGGAAGAACCGGTCGGCGAAACCGAACTTGTTGGCGAACTTGGCCATGATGACGTGGTCCGGCAGGCTTTCGAACAGTGGATCGACCACCTTGTCACGCCACTGGAGCGATCGGTTGGACGCGGTGACGGAGCCGTGCGTTTCGAACTGGGTACAGGCCGGCAACAGGTAGACGCCGTCGGTCCGGTCGTTCATCACGGCCGAAACGGTCGGATAAGGGTCGACCACGACAAGCATGTCGAGCTTTTCCATCGCCGTCTTCATTTCCTTGCCGCGGGTCTGCGAGTTGGGCGCGTGGCCCCACAGAACCATGGCGCGGACACGCTCGGGCTGATCGGTGTTCGCCGGATCTTCCAGAACGCCATCGATCCAGCGGGACACCGGGATGCCCGTCAGGTTCATCAGGTTCTTGTCCTTGCCGTCCGAGGATTTCACGGTCTCGAACTGCCCCTTGAGCCAGTCGAGGTCCTCGCCCCAGACGCGTGCCCAATGAGCCCAGGCGCCGCCGGTCAGGCCGTAGTAGCCCGGCAGTGTGTGCGACAGCACGCCAAGGTCGGTCGCGCCCTGAACGTTGTCATGGCCGCGGAAGATGTTGGTGCCGCCGCCGCTGGTGCCCATGTTGCCAAGGGCCAACTGCAGAACGCAGTAGGCGCGGGTGTTGTTGTTGCCAGTGGTGTGCTGGGTGCCACCCATACACCAGATGACGGTGCCGGGGCGGTTGTTGGCCAACGTCCGGGCCACCCGCTTGAGCTGGCTGCCGGGGGTGCCGGTAACGCGCTCGACTTCTTCGGGGTTCCAACGCGCAACCTCTTCGCGGATCTGATCCATCCCCCAGACCCGGGTGCGGATGAACTCCTTGTCCTCCCAGCCGTTCTCGAAGATGTGCCACAGGATGCCCCAGACCAGCGCCACATCGGTGCCGGGCCGCATCCGCACGTATTCGGTGGCGTGCGCGGCGGTGCGGGTGAAACGCGGGTCGCAGACGATCAGCGGTGCCGCGTTGCGTTCCTTGGCGCGCAGGATGTGCAGCAGCGACACCGGGTGCGCCTCTGCCGGGTTGGAGCCGATCAGGAAAATCGCCTTGGAATTGTGAATGTCGTTGAAGCTGTTGGTCATGGCGCCGTAGCCCCATGTGTTCGCAACGCCCGACACCGTGGTCGAATGGCAGATCCGGGCCTGGTGGTCCACGTTGTTCGTGCCCCAGTAGGCGGCGAACTTGCGGAACAGGTAGGCCTGCTCGTTGTTGTGCTTGGCCGAGCCGAGCCAGTAGACGCTGTCAGGTCCGCTTTCTTCGCGGATCGTCATCATCTGGTCGCCGATCTCGTTGATCGCCTGCTCCCAGGAAATGCGCTTCCACTCGCCGCCCTCTTTCTTCATCGGATACTTGAGCCGACGTTCGCCGTGAGCGTGTTCGCGGACTGCCGCGCCCTTGGCGCAATGCGCACCCAGGTTGAACGGGCTGTCCCAGCCGGGCTCCTGCCCGACCCAGACGCCATTCTGCACTTCTGCGATGACGGTACATCCGACCGAACAATGGGTGCAGACGGATTTGACGTTTTGCACCGCGCTGTCGACAGCAGACTGGGCACTGGCCTTCGTGACCATGCCTCCCGTTGCGCCGATGGCGGCAAGGCCACCGATGGCCAGACCGGATCCCCGCAGGAACGTGCGGCGGTCGACAGATTTTTCACCTGCCGTGGTCAGGATACTTGTCCGCTGGGGGCGTCGCGCAACCCCGTTGGTCTTTTTCCTCAGCATTTCTAGCCTCCCTTGCTGCCCATGTTTCAGGGCTGGCTTGGTTCGATTTTGTCCTCAGGCAGTCGGGCGTCACGCAACCAGTCGCCGTCGGGGTCATGTCAGGGTCCGGGTCCTTGTTTGCCGTCCGTGGAGTTTCACGGAAACGGCGAAACGCTCTAGAACCGGGCGCTGTCGTAATAGGCGCGGGTGTGCGCGGTGTCCTGCATACCGTCTTCGACAACCGTATCGGCCGTGGCGGCCTTTGGTGCTGCAACGGCAACGGCCGCAGCCGGGACAGAAGCGGCGGCGACCTTCAGGAAGTCGCGGCGGGTTGCCTTGTCCGTCTTGTGTGTCACGGTCTTGCTCCTTTCGTTTGGGGCCGACGGGTCGGCCGGTGGATGCGGGTCACTCCGCAGTCATGCGGAATGCTTCGGTCTCGATCTCCATGAACGCCCGCCCGGCAGAGCCGACGGGAGCATAAAAGATCGAATTCTGTGCGCCTTCGAGATCGGTAAAGAAGTGTTCGGCCCAGGGCGCGATGTGCCGAAAATAGAACTCTTTCTGCGTGGTCAGCGTGGCGGGGTCACCAAACCGGCCCAGGATCATGCCCGCCATCATCCCGAACAGGCTGGCGATGTTATCCTCTGGTTCGAACACTCCGGGAGCACGGGCGATGCGCAACCGGCTCATGTCGGACCTCAGCACCGACAGCGGTTTCTCGTTCAGGAAACCGGTCATGTAATAGCTGGCATAGGGCAGCAATTCGCCCCGGCCCAGCCCGATGAACAACGCATTGAACTCGCGTTCGACCGCCGGCGCCGAGACGGCACGGGCCACGCGCGCCATCGCGCCGATGGCTTGCCCCAGCGCACTGTCGTCACCGCTCAGCCCAGCGGTCCGTTCCAGCAAAGTCCGGTCTGGCGGCATGGCCAGAAGCGCACCGAGGAACTCGTAGAGCTCGGCGCGGAGGCGGTCTTCTTCTCGGATCGTGATGTCGTGTGCGGCACTCATTGTTCGGAGTCTCTCTTGGCTCTTAGCTGGCAAAGGCGAACCGCATGCGCCTGCGGCTGGGCAGGGGCATGTCGTCTTCGGTTTCGTCGATCTCAAGGGCAGGGGCGGCGTACGTCGCCGGGATGTCGGTTTCCATCGTGGCATCGTCTGCGGTGGCAGAAAGCAGAACGTCTTCCTCCGCAGCAAGATCAGGGGCAATATCGTCTGGCAGCCCCTCGGCCTCTGCCGCTTCCTTCGCCGCCGCTTCTTCAAGCGCCAAAAGGTGTTTCAGCATCCCCTTGCCGACCTGATACGTCGTCTGCATGTTCTCGATCACGGTTGCGGCATCGGTGTAATCCTCGCCGTAGTCGATCAGGTTGTCGAGATTGGCCAAAACCGGATTGGACCGCCAAAGCCGCCGCAGCGCAAGGCGCCGAAGATGTTCGGGAACCGCCGATTGCAGAAAGGCCGCAAAATCATCGCCCGGCTCCAGTGTGTCGGGATGCGGCAAGCCCAGTTCCGTCAGGACCTCGGCGTCGCTGCGGGCCTCTGGGGCGGGTTGATCCACGTGCGGCTCGGCAAGCACAGCGGCCTGCATCGCGTCTTCGGCCTGAGCCTCAGCTGCAACGGCTGCCTTGCGCCGCGACCAGAAATCCGCCTGACCAGTCAATGCAGCGCTCCCCGCCGCCGGCTGCCCGGTGCCCGATAGACATCCGCAACTTGCTTAATACGGGCGTCGCCAATTCCGTCCTGTTTCAGGTCGACGCGCTGGCGATCCCGGCGACGCTTCACGAACCGCTCTTCCTGATGATGTTCGGTGATGAAATCGCGGATGAACGCCACCAGACCCTCGGGCATCGGAACCAGTTCGACCGTTTCTTCGCCGCTGTCGAGGTAATCCTGCGTCTCGTACGGCGACGCCGTCGCCAGCAGGACCTCCGGCCCATCACCGATCGCTGCGTCACGCATCACGACCCCGATGGCGGGCGTGCGGGCCGACAGCCCGGTCAGGTAGGCCTCGGTGTCGGTGCGCCAGAGTTCCAGCGGGACGGTTGCGGCGTGGTATTCGACGGCATCGCCTTCCTGCCGCAGAACGTGCCACTCGGCGGGCGCCGCGCCCGGCAGAACGCCAATCGCCCTCCAGGCCCAACGGGCCCAGCGGGTTCGCCCTGGCGTCTTACGGATAACGATGCCCAAAGGCAGCGATGCCTGCGGTTGCCGCATGGTGTCTTGTGTCCTCCCAAGGGGTGCCCGTGTTCGCATTCCGAGGCTTCCCCAAGGGCATCATCGTCTGCAAACCATCGAATCTCAAATGTTTTTTTATCCCTGAGGACTCGAATGGACGAGCTTGCGGATTTTACCCCCCTGATCTGCCCCCGTTCAGACGCCGTTACGTTGGCGCATCGTGGCCTGTGTGCGGGGCGAGGCACGGTGATAGGAAAGTGGCTTTACCGTCGCCCGAATTCGTGGCTACCTGACGAGCGCGCACTCGAAAGAGGGTCAAACGCCCCCGGTGCCAGCAGGGAGGACACCAATGCCTGAATCGCTCATTCTATGCGATTGCCTGGGAAGCCAGACACTCGACCCGGACGCAATCTCGGCGTCTGGGAGCGTCGTCTGCTCCAAGGTCCACTCTCATCTGTGCGGGGGCGAGGCCGCGGCGGCCGTTGCCGCGATGACTGCTGGAAATTGCGTGATCGCCTGCCAGCAGGAACGCGAGCGGTTCGAAGAGATGGCAGAAGACCTGCAGGTCCCCGCGCCAGATTTTGTCGATCTGCGCGACCGGGCTGGCTGGTCGGACGAAAGTGCCTCCGCCGGACCCAAGATGGCGGCGCTGCTGGCGGATGCGCTTGGCGAGGAGCCGGTTGTCAAGACAATCGACCTGGTGTCTGAGGGGCTGTGCCTGATCCTCGGACCGTCGGAGATCGCCCTGGAGGCAGCGAGCCGGTTGGCACCGGTTCTGGGCGTCACCGTGGTGCTTGAACCGGGCGTCGAGCCGCCGCTGTCGCGTGATTTCGATGTGATCGCAGGCCGGGTGTCGACAGCGGAAGGGGCGTTGGGGCGGTTCTCGGTGCGCTTTGACGGATTGCGGCTGGTGGAGCCGGGCGGGCGTGGCGGCTTTGCCTTTGGCCCGGTGCGCGATGGCGGTCGTACGGAATGTGACGTCATTCTGGACCTGCGCCCGGTCGCAACCGGGGCGCTGTTTCCGGCACCAGAGAAACGCGAGGGTTACCTGCGGGCCGATCCAGGCCGCCCGTCGGCGGTGGCCGACGCGGTCCTGCAGGCCTCTCAACTGATCGGAACCTTCGAAAAACCGCTGTACGTGGCGCTGGAACCACTGCTCTGCGCCCATTCGCGGGCCGGGCAGGAGGGCTGCCGCAAGTGTCTGGATGTCTGCCCGACAGGGGCGATCCTTTCGGCGGGAGACACGGTCGAGATCGACCCGATGATTTGCGCCGGTTGCGGATCCTGCGCCGCGCTCTGTCCCTCTGGCGCGATTGCGTTCGAAGACCCGACCGCGACTTTTCTGTTCACCCGCATCCGCCGATTGGCCGAACACTATACCGAGGCCGGCGGCGAGCGCCCCCGGTTGCTGGTGCATGACCGCGCCTTCGGCGCCGAGATGGTCGCCTTGGCGGCGAGGTTTGGCCGCGGACTGCCAGCGGATGTGATCCCGCTCGACCTCGATCGTGTTTCAGGGTTCGGGCATGCAGAAATGCTGGCGGCACTGGCCTGCGGCTTTGCGGCGGTCGACGTACTGATGGCCCCGACAACCGAGCGCGACGCGCTGGGGCGCGAACATGCCCTGGCGCTTTCGTTGGGTGGGCCCGGTGCGGCCCTGCGCTTGCTGGAACCCGCAGACCCGGATGCGCTGTGCCAGATGCTGTACGCAGCGGACAAGGCTGATGCCGTGTCCGCGCCCATCCTGCCGATGGGATCGCGTCGGCAGGTGGCCCGTTTGGCGGCATCGGCACTGAACCCCGACTCCGTCGAGCCGCTGCCACTGCCTGTCGGCGCACCCTATGGGTCGGTGACGGTCGATGACGACGCCTGCACACTGTGCCTGTCCTGTGCCTCGCTCTGCCCGGCCGGGGCGCTTGGCGACAATCCGGACCGTCCCCAGTTGCGGTTTCAGGAGGACGCCTGCCTGCAATGCGGGCTGTGTGTCACCATCTGCCCCGAGAACGCGATCGTGCTGGAGCCACGCATGGACCTGTCGGACGCGGCGCTTCATCAACGCGTCCTGCGCGAGGAAGAACCGTTCGAATGCATCGACTGCGGCGCACCCTTTGGGGTTCGCTCGACCATCGAAAGGATCGTGGAAAAGCTGGAGGGCAAGCACGCGATGTTTGCCACCAGCGACGCGGCCCGCATGATCCGGATGTGCGACGATTGCCGGGTTCAGGCACAATTCCGCAGCCCGACGAACCCGTTCGCGGGCAAGGAACCGCCGCAGGTGCGCACTTCCGACGATTACCTCAGCAAGCGCAAGGATCACTGATGCTTGATCGGTGCGCCAAGGTCCGCCGGATCCAGGCTGGCGGCATAGGCGGTGATGTCTTCCAACTCCTCGATGGTCAGCGTGACCGGTTCGATGGTCGGCTGTGTCCCGTCCGGAAACGGCGGGCTGAGATCCTCCACCCGGGTGAAGGACGGATGCGGCTTGAGCGCATAGAAGGCGCCGAACCGATCCTCCCAGTCGCCAAAAGTGCGCAAAACCCGAAAGGACGGCGTGTTGCCGATTCCCGCCATCCGGTTTTGCGGTCCGACGACATGGCAGCGGCCACAGTGGCGCAACGACAGCCCCAACCCTGTCCCGGCATCGCCGGGCATTGGGGCCGCCACCACGGCGACGGCGTCGACCACGGGTGGCGTGAAGGGCGGTGCGCCCTTGAACCCCAGGATCGCCTTGCGCCCGATGTCGGAGGTCAACCAGTCCGACAATTTCTGCAGATGTGGCGTTTTGGCCCCCGGCAAGGGAAGAAGATGCCAGGTCGTATTTGCGCCGGCAAAGACGGCAACGGAATCTTCTTGCGGGCCGTCGGTCAACGCCGCATCGGCTGGGGCGGCGGGCGCGACAAGCGTGATCGGCACGCCGTGTTTGAGCGAAAATCGGGGCAACAGGTGTTTGAGGAACCCGGTTTCGATCAGGGCCTCGGGAACACCGATGGTCAAACGCCGATCCTGCCCGGCGGCGCTAAACGCCAGGCTCGTCAACAGCATGGCAGCGCCGATCAGGCGCGTCAGGCGGAGTCGTCCCATGGCGCGTTTCCTCTTGCCGTGCGGGATGATCTCGAAGCCTATGGCCCGAACCGAACATGCGTCAACACTGTCTTTGAAGGGGAAACCGCACGATGAGTGACGATTCCGACCGCAATTCCTGTCTGATGAACGGGCCGGGCAGCGAGAATTCTCAACCTTTTAGTGCAGGTATGCCAACATGAGTGTGACCCGTGACAGCATCCTCGAGGTGCTCAAGACCATCAAGGCGCCGGGCGGCGCAGATGTTGTATCGGCGGGCATGGTCCGGGCGCTGACGGTCGAGGACGGCGATGTCCGCTTTGTGCTCGAAATCGATCCCTCCCGGGCAGAGGCAATGGAACAGGTGCGGATAGAGGCCGAGACCGCACTGCAGGCAGTGCCCGACGTGGGCAAGGTCTCGGTCGTGATGACGGCGCACAGTGCACCGGCCGCGCCGCCAGACCTGTCGCCGGGCCGGCCCGCCGCCCCCAAGGGACCGCAAAAGGTGCCGGGGATCGATCGCATCCTCGCCATTGCCAGCGGCAAGGGTGGCGTCGGCAAGTCCACCGTGACGGCCAACCTTGCGGTTGCGCTGGCCGCCGAGGGCCGCCGCGTGGGGCTGCTGGACGCCGATGTCTATGGCCCCTCACAACCGCGGATGCTGGGAGTATCGGGGCGGCCGGCCTCGCCCGACGGCAAGACGATCCTGCCGATGCGCAACCACGGTGTGACGATGATGTCGCTGGGGCTGATGACGCGCGAGGACGAGGCCGTCGTCTGGCGCGGGCCGATGCTGATGGGGGCGTTGCAACAGATGCTGACGCAGGTGCAGTGGGGCGCGCTGGATGTGCTGTTGGTGGACCTGCCCCCCGGCACCGGCGACGTGCAGATGACGCTGGCCCAGAAGGCAGAGGTAACCGGCGCGATCATCGTCTCGACCCCGCAGGACATTGCGCTTCTGGACGCCCGCAAGGGGATCGACATGTTCAACAAGCTGCACGTGCCGATCATCGGCATGATCGAGAACATGTCGACCCATGTCTGCTCGCAATGCGGCCACGAGGAGCACGTGTTCGGCCATGGCGGGGTCGCGTCAGAGGCCGAAAAGCTGGGCGTGCCACTGCTGGCCGAGATCCCGCTGGCCATCGAGATCCGCAGGGCCTCGGACGGCGGCGCGCCGATCGTCGTGTCCGCACCGGATTCGCCGCAGGCCGTGGTGTTCCGCGACGTTGCCCGGCGGCTGGTGGCCGAGGGCAAGGCATGAACGAGGGCCGCGAACCGGTCTTTCCACCGCTGTTTCACGGTATGGCCGTGGCAGGGCAGGCGGACCCATTTGCCAAGGCGTGCACACAGGCCCTGCTGGGCTGCGATTCCGGTCTGGTGGTACACAACATCAGCGCCGACCGGATGCGGGCCGCGATGGTCTTTGCACCCGAGGTGCCCCTGGACCACGCGATGGCGGTGCTGATCGCCTGTGGGCTGGGATTTCAGAACGCCCTTGGCGCGCTTGCCCCACCCGAGGTCGCGGTGCACCTGACCTGGCAGGGCGGCATCATGGTCAACGGGGCGAACTGTGGTCAATTGCGGGTGACCGCAGACACAGTCGATCCGGACCGGGTTCCGCAATGGATCGTCGTCGGGTTGGAGCTTCCGCTGATGCCCGAAAACGATACGCCGGGCGATACCCCGGACCTGACCTGCCTGTACAACGAAGGATGCGTCGAGGTCGACCCGCTGACCCTGCTTGAAGCCTGGGCGCGGCACACGTTGGTCTGGATCAACACGTTGAGCGAAGACGGAAACGCGCCTCTGCATGCCGAATGGCAAGGGTTGGCGCAACACGTGGGCGAAGAGGTGTCGATGGATCTGGGTGGTACCGTTCATAGTGGAACATTCGTCGGCACGGACGAGGATTTCGGAATGCTGCTGCGGGACGGGGCCGACACCCGGCTGCTGCCGCTGCGGATGGTCCTGGAAAGCGGAGGCGGACAATGAACCTGGCGCGAGTGATCCATCTGGATGAGAGCGACATGAACGTCTATTTCAACCCGGCGCGCACCGGCGAATGGGCATTGAGCGGCGGGTTCGAGTTTTCCAACTGGAGCGACGCCGACCTGACCGGAAAGGCGCGGCAAGCCTTTGCCAATGGCTGGCTGGGCATGGAGACCTTCGGTCGGGCGACGCTGGTCGCGGTGACCCCGATCGAGGCGGCGGAACTGGATGCACTGGAGGCGACGCTGGCCAAGCATTTCGTCGAGATCTACGGCGCACCATCGATGGAGGCTGCCAAGGCCGTTGCCCGTGAAGAACTCTCCCACATGGCCGATCTGTGCGAAGATCACGACCCCAACACCGTCCTGACAGTCCAGCGCGAGCTGACCGATGCTGGCGTGCGCGAACAGTTTCGCTCGATCAAGAGCGAGGCGGCGGATCTTGAAGTCTTTGCGGTTCACTCGACACCAGACGAGTGAGGCGCGCCCGACGACGGACGGCAACGTGCCGATCATGTCTTTCGTCGAAACGGTTGCACTGACGAGTAGCCGTTTCGTACGATCAATCAGACGTTTCTCTTGGCCGTTCGAGATCCTGTGTCCTGTCTTTGATCAGGTTCGACAGCACCCCAACAAACCCGAACCGGATCCCTTCGTGGGGGTCGCGAAGAGGTCGACACGATGGCTCGGTGGATCGACAGACATCGCCTAGCGTCCGCATCGGAGGGGCCGGCCTTTTGAAGGACAACGCCGTCGCGCCGGATCGGTGGGGAGATGTTGCAGCTATGGCCTGGGCATCGCGCCTGCGAATTGTCGGGATGTTCGCATCCCGACAATTCAGACCCAAGACAAAACAGCGGTCACACAACCCGATGAACGGTCTTCTCGTCGCCAAACCACTTGTATTGCAGGCTAAGGTCCGGTTGCACAGCGCAAGCGAATGAGGTCTGCTTGTCGAGATTGACAGGGCAGGCTTGGAAGGACGGCAATGACACGGTTCCTGTGGTACGTGGTCGGTGTCTTGCTGGCACTTGTCATCGCCTTCCTGACCACCTGGGCAGCCCTGGCGCTCTGGTATCGCCTTCCGGCATCAGACGGTATCAGGGTGTGTTCCGCGATCCTGTCTGGCCTGCTTGGATGCATCGTGATCGTGTCTCTTTTCACACCGAGTCGACGCAGGGGGATCGTGGCCTTTGTGCTTGCATTTGGCGCCGTGTCCCTTTGGTGGAGCACCATCCAACCGCCGACGGATGGAAACTGGCCGCCTGAGTTCTCCCGACAGGTGACAGGGAAGGTGGACGGAGACATTCTGACCCTGACCAATGTCCGGGACATCGTGTGGCGAACCAGAACCGATTTCACGGAGTATTGGGAGACCCGCAGTTACGACCTGAGCAAACTCGACTCCATCGATGTCTTCCTGTCCTACTGGGCGGGGCCGAACATGGCGCATTTCATCCTGAGCTTCGGGTTCGAGGGCGACGAATATCTGGCCTGGTCGGTCGAGGTCCGGCGCGAAGTCGGCGGTGAGTTCTCTCCGGTTGCCGACGCCTTCAAGGCGCATTCGTTGATCATCTTCGCGGCGGATGAACGCGATGCGGTTGGCCTGCGTACGAACATCGAAAAGGCCGACGTCCAGATTTTCAGGTTGCGCGCATCGCCCGAGGTCGCCCGCGAGTTGTTGCTGCAATACGTGGAGGACGCCAACAAACTGGCGGTGCGGCCAGAATTCTACAACTCGATCACCACCAACTGCACCACCACTGTCCTGCGGATGATGGAAGCTGTCGGAGACCCGTTTCCATTTGACTGGCGTCTGATCGTGAATGGATATCTGCCCGGCTACGCGTATGACCGCGGTGCGGTCGACACCAGCATTCCTCTGGAAGATTTGCGGGAGCTGGGAAGCATCAGCGAAAGCGCGCAGGCAGAGGGCCTGACCGAGAGCTATTCGACAGCCATCCGACACGGCGTGCCGTCGCCCAAATAGCAGGGGAAGGGTGCGCGGAAACCGGGCGGATCAGAACCGCTAACTGCAGATCCTTTCCAGTTTTCCCGCGAGGTCGATCAGTTCGGCGGCGGATTTGATCTCCAGCTTTTCAAGGATGCGCGCCCGGTGGTGGTCGATCGTCCGAGGGCTGATCCCGAGGAAACGGCCGATTTCCTTGCTGCTGATTTCCGCCGGGTTCTCCACCATCCTGGCGACAATCTCGCTCTCCCGCTGTGTCAGCCGATCGAACTTCGCGCGCAGTTGCGCGCATTCCGCGCGGGCTTCCAGTTCGACCACGAGCAGTTTGCAGGCCGCATTGATCCGTTCCGCCAGAACAGCGGGGCGAAAGGGCTTCTCAAGGAAATCGACAGCACCACCCTTGATGGCCTGAACCGATTCCGGCACGCCGCCATGACCGGATATGAAGATGATCGGGATGGAATACCCCAGATCATTCATGTGCTTTTGCAACTCCAGCCCGGACATGCCCGGCATTCGGTAGTCGAGAACCAGGCACCCCGGGCGTTCGTTGTCGCAGGACTCCATGAAGGATCGGGCGGAGTCGAAGACCTCGACAGTGAAGCCTCGCTTGCGCAAGGCCCTGGGCAACGAGGTTCGCACATCGCGATCGTCGTCCACGACGAATACGGGCAGGTCGGTATCAGCCATCACGGCCGTGTCGCCTGCGGTTTCGGAGTCGGTGTTATCCTTTGTCATTCGGGTACCTGTAGAAGAAGCCGTCCGTCACCGCCAATCGTCGGCTCGTGTCGACGCTGCGGTGAATTTCGGAAGGGCAGGTGGTCATCTTGGGTTGCCTCAGGTGGTGCCGGGCGCGGGAGACCCCGCCGCCGGTGTGTCGGTGTGCGGGGGCAGCGTAAAGCAGAAGCGGGCACCGCTCTTGCAACTTTCATCGTGCCAGAGTTCGCCACCATTCGCTTCGATGATCGAGCGGCAAATCGACAGCCCCAGCCCCATGCCATCCGGTTTCGTGGTCTCGAATTCCGAGAACAGTTTGATACTGGGGTCAATGCCGGGCCCGGTATCCTCGACACAGATACACACCTGACCATCCTTCAAATGAGAAAACACCAAGACCTTTTTCTGACCCTCGGGTTGCCCCGCCATGGCCTCGATGGAGTTGCGGAGCAGGTTCAGGATCACCTGGGCAATCTGCACGCGATTGCCCTCTACGCGTGGCAGGTCACTCAGGCGCGTCTGGATGACTGCGCCGGCCTCGTTCGCATCTGCCTGCACAAGCCGCCGTGTCTGTTCCAGCAACTCGCCAAAATCGAATGTGGTTCTATTACCCTCGTCCTTGGCGATGAACCCGCGCAGCGCCCGGATGATATCGCCGGCCCGGATCGACTGCTCCTCGATCTCCACCAGGATCTCGCGCAGTTCGGGGTCGGTTTCCGGGCCTTGGCCGACAGTGAGCAGCGCCGCGTCCACGTTCTGGGCGATGGCGGCCAGCGGTTGGTTCAGCTCGTGCGCAAGTCCACTTGCCATCTGCCCCATCGTCTTGCCGCGCGCCAGATGCGACAGATCCCGGTTCAGTTGCAGGATCTGCTGCTCCTTTGCCTTGGCCCGCGTGACGTCGTCCATCGTGACAACCGCGTGGAGCGGTTTGCCGTTCTGATTTCGGATCGTGATCGCATTTACCTTGACCCAAATCGCGGTGCCGTCCTTGCAGATGCATCGCATTTCGCTGTTCAGTGGCAGATCGTTGTCGGCCAGAAACTCGGTCGAAGATGGAAATCGTGGGTCCGCCGGGTCCGCCAGATCCGAGAATTGCATTCGCGTAATCTCGTCCGGTTGATAGCCGGTGATGTCGCAGAACCGCTCGTTGACCCGGATGATCTGACCCGTGTCCGAGGCAACCTGCGCCATGGCCCGCGACGACAACTCGAAGGTCTGGCCGTATTCCCGCTCCGCTTTCTTTCTGGCGACGATCTCCTGCACAAGCGCGTCGTTGGCGTTTTCAAGTTCCTTGTAGGTGTTCGGGGGCGGCTCCGACGGGTCAAGTTCGCCCTGCGAAATCAGGGCGGATCGAACGGCAAATGCCCGCACCGGACGGTGAATGTAGTTGGCAAGGATCAATCCGATTGCCCCGGTTACCACGGCGACCAGAGCAGCGATCCAGATGTTCGTCGCCCGGTTGTGTTTGATCACCTCGGTGAAATCGTCCTGAGGCGCGTAGACCGCGATCGTCCAGGGCAAGATATCACTCACGACGGGCATCACCACCGACACGTAGGTCGCGCCGTCAAAGACAAATTGAGAGGTTGTCTCGGGCACGACCGGCGCTTCGCCATCACGTTTGAACAACGGGCTGAACGCCGTGCGCGCGATCGGATCGTCGATTTCCCCGATGGTCACGAACCGCAGGGACCCGTCGTCGTTTTCGATCTTGATCAAGCCCTGGTCGGGGTGCGCGATCACATCGCCGTTCTTGTTGATGATCAGGGCCTTGCCGGTGTGGCCGACCTTGAGGCGCGACAGGAAATCCGAGATGCTGCTGATCTCGATATCGACTCCCATGACACCTTTCCTGCCCTGACCGCCGCTCTCGACTGGCGAGGCGAGCGTCAGGCCGGGCTGCTGCGAGGTGAAAAAGATATAGGGATCTGTCCAGATCGTCCCGTTCGTTTCACGCGCGCTCTTGAACCACGGGCGCTCGCGCGGGTCATATGTATCCGTGGGATCGAATTTACGATCCAAGATCTCGAACTTGTCGTTTCTCCAAATCAGTTCCGTGGTCCGTTTGCCGCCTGCATAGGTGATGATCTTGGAGCGAAACCGACCGACGGGGTGGGAACGCATGACGTAGACAAATTCGCCGTCGTCGGTGCCAAAGAAGATCCCGGAGAACTGCGGAACAAGTTGAAGTTGCTGGAACAGTAGTTTTTCGAGTTGTTCGGGGTCGTCGCTTGCGACCACATCATTCTGCGCGAGGCGGGCCGCAAGAACGGCCGCTCCATGCGCCGGGCTCAGAAACCCTTTCGAATGCTCGATCGTGTTTGTCCCGACGTCGTGCAGCAAATCCCGTGCGTGGCCGATCAGGGCGCGCTCCGACGTGAGGTAAGACGAAAAGACGACAAGCAGCACCGTCAGGAACTGAAGGCCGGCGAACCCGAGGGCTAACAGGGCACCAAGAGAATTCTTCACAAGGCGGCCTTCCTGGCTTCAACACCCGGAGCGGCGCTGGACTTCCAGACGCGGCGGGCGTCCTTTAGCGTCGGAATGCAGGAGCGAAGGGTCGAAGCGCCGCAATGAACCCGGTTGCCATGCAACGTTGGCACCGTTCTGTTCGCACACTCATCAAACCATCGTCCAATTACGCACTCGCGGTACATCTAACAGTGTCCCCGTCGGCCTATGAAGGCAGCCTCAGGAATTTACCGGTCTCCGGCACGCGTGGCAAGCACGTAGGCAGAATTGCCTACGCAATGATGCGAATTCTCTCTGCCGGCCTGATGTGGCAAAGATGTACTTGGTTGAGTGTGTACTATCAGGCGAGTGCCTGAATTTGAGTGGAACTGAGGGTATCGGAAATTACGCTGTTCCCGAAGTGTTGTAACGAGTGTCGGTCTTCGAAAGCCTGTTAAAGTGATGCTGGCGTCAGGGGTTTTCCCTTGGCGCCAGCATCCGCATTCAGGGTGTTCCTGACGCTGCCAGAGCCTTGACCTGAGACTCGATGGCAAGGTGCATCACGCGAAACGTGTGCGACTGGCTGCCAGCGGTTTCGGTCCGATCAAGCACATCATCGATGAATTGACCGAAGTATGGCAGATCGTCGCCGCTGCAATCGACGTATTCGAGCGTGTTGTCATTGCAGAGGATCAGATGGTCCGTGCCGGTGCGCCCGGTCGGATCGACATATTTCCGCAGCTCGATATAGCCTTCGGTTCCAAGCAGGAACAAACGACCATCGCCCCAATTGGGTAGCGCATCGGGCGTGAACCAGTCCACCCTGACATACCCGCGTGCGCCTTCGCCCGACAGGTTGACCTCGCCGAAATCTTCGAAGCCGGGGTATTCCGGATGACCGAGATTCGCGGTCGATGCATGTGTGATCGTGGGATCCGTCACTCCGGTGAAGTGCAGGAACTGGTCGATCTGGTGCGAGGCAATATCGGTCAGGATGCCGCCATAGGTGGAGGACTCGAAGAACCATTCCGGCCGGGTTGCCGCGTTCAACCGGTGCGGTCCGATCCCGAGGGTCTGGATGACCCGCCCGATCCGCCCATCGGCGACCATGGCGCTTGCCCGTGTGACCGCCGGAACTTCGAACCGTTCCGAAAAATCGATCGACCAGATACGGCCTGTTTCGGCCGCGCAGGCGCGGATCCGCTCCAATTCGTCAAGCGATATGCAGCCCGGCTTGTCGATCATCACATCCTTGCCGTGCCGCATGGCCTCGATCGACAGCGCCGCACGTTCGGACGGGGCGGCCGCGATCACCACGGCCTGGATGTTGGGATCCTCCAGAATTCGCGCCTTCTCCGTGATGGCCCGTGCATCGGGGAACCGCTTTTGGAAACCGGCGACGATGTTGTCCTCACCGGCATCGAGATACCCGGCAAGGGTTGCGCCCGCCTGTTTCAGGAGACCCGTCATGCCATAGGCGTGGCGGTGATCCAGCCCGATGACGGCGAATGTCATGTTGCGTTCAGGCATTGGTGGCCCCTCCGGTTTCAACATCGATACGGCACCCGTCCCGCGACGACAGCATCAGCGCGTCGATCAGGCGGTGCACCTGCAACGCGTCGCGTCCACTGACGACCGGCGGTGAATTTGTTCGGATCGCTTCGGCAAAGCTGGCGATCAGGTCGCGGTGCCAGTCGCAGGTAAAGGCCATCGGGTCAGCACCGCCCCCTGTCGCCGACGCTTCGCCGATGGTCTCGGTCACATCGTCGTGCCCCGTGATGGTCAGTTGTCCACCCAAGAGCGTGGCATTGGCCCGCGTCCCGTCGATCACGAGGCTTTCGACCGCGCCCGGATACGTGGCGGTCGTGGCCATCAGCGATCCGGCTGCCCCCGAGGCGAACCTCATCCCACCGGCAACGAAATCCTCGCATTCCATCCGATGCAACGGGGTGGTGGAGGCCATGGCCTGCACCTCCGATACCGGCCCCGCAACACTCAGCATCAGGTCCAGAAGGTGGATGGCCTGGGTCAGCAGCACGCCACCACCATCCTTGGCAATGGTTCCGCGACCGGGGGAGTCGTAGTAGGATTGCGGGCGCCACCAGGGCAGCGTCGCGCGGACGGTGGAGATCTCTCCAAGGTCTCCGGCAGTGACGGCCTCGGCCAGCCGCAATGCCCCTGCCCGGAACCGGTGCTGCAACACGATCCCCAGCTTCACGCCCGCCGCTTCGCAGATCTCGACAATCTCGGTGGCCGCTGCGGTGGTCCGCTCCACCGGTTTCTCGCTCAGGATGTGTTTCCCGGCTCTGGCGAACAGTTGCACCGGTTCGCGGCGGAAATTCGGGGGCGTCAACAGAATGACGCCGTCCGTAGCCCGATCCGCGGCAATGGCGTCAGGGCTGTCGAACCCGGGAAATCCATAGGTTTCGGTCGCCACGGCAACCTTTTCAGGGTTTCGATCCCAGACACCGGAAACCTCGACCTGGCCGCGCAGGGCCGCCAAGGCTTCCAGGTGGGGTTTGGATGCCATTCCGAGGCCGAAGACGGCGAGGCGAACAGGTGATGAAGACATTGGACCCTTTCCAGTGTGTCGTCGCAAGTACTCAGGCCCGCACCATACCAGCCGATTCCGGCAAGGCGTGGAAAGGTTCCCGGATGACATACCGAGAAGCACCAAGGCGATCCTGAAAAGACTTGACCCAAGTATGATTCGAACACTACCACTTGGTAAGTTACTGGTCAGTAACAAATAGGGAGGAGTGATATGTTTGCACAAAATGGCACGGTTCTCACCGCTGCAGCCGTCTTGGCGTTGGTCGCCGCCGGAGCCCCCGCGATGGCCGAATGGAAACCCGACAAGCCGATCAACATCATCGTGCCGTGGTCTGCGGGCGGTTCGACCGATCAGGTGACCCGAGTGGTTGCGCCGATCCTCGAAGAGGCCCTCGGAACGCCCATCGTTATCGTCAACCAGCCCGGTGCATCCGGGTCGATCGGCACCAAGGCAGCACTCGACGCGCCGCGCGATGGTTACACCTGGACCGCCAACGCGATCGCCAACAACGCCACCTATTCCGTGACCGGGATGATCGAAGGCACATCGATCAACGATTACTACGTAATGCTGCACGTCGCGAACGTGCCGGTTGTCAGCGTCAACGCCGACCGCCCCTACAAGGATTTCGGCGAATTCCTTGAGGCGATGAAGACCGGTGACGTCAAGATCGGCACAGCCGGTGTGAACTCGTCGGGTGGCATGGCGATGGCCGCAATCAAGGAGGCCGCGGGCGGCGCAGACCTGACCGCGCGCATGGTGACCTATGATGGTGGCAACCCCGCTGTTCTGGCTGCTGCTTCGGGCGAAGTGGATGCCACGACCCAGCTCGCCACCGAGCAAACCGAAATGATCAAGGCCGGCAAATTGCGCAGCCTTGCGGTCCTGTCCGACAAGGAACTGGTTGTCGAAGGTCTCGACCCGATCCCGCCGGTCACCCAGTGGCTGCCGGAGATGCCTGTTGCGCCTGACTATTTTGGCGTCTTCATCCCGGTTGGCGCCCCTGCCGAGGTCTATGAGACCGTCGGCAAGGCCTGGGAAGAGAAAGTGATGACCTCGGCCGCGATGCAGGCCTATGCCTCCGAGCGTGGCGCGGTGTTTGATCCGAGTGTCGGCGACGCCGCGATGGCCAAGGCCATGCCGGTCGTTATCGCCGAGGCCTGCGCCCGCGTGACCCGCGGCGAAGCCGTGATCGATCCGTCCGAGATCGGCATCACCTGCCCCGCCGAGTAGATCAAACCGACAATCACGTGCGGGGTTCCGGCCCCGCACGTTCCCCTTGCGCTGGCAGCTGACCGGCCAAGTTGAAGGCCCGCCCATATGCGATACGATTCCCCTTTTGCCGACCGCATCACCGCGGCCGTGTTCTTTGCGCTTGGCGCTTCCATGGCCTGGGGCGGTTTCATCATGGACCGGCTGGAAATCCGGCAGATCCACCCGGCCTCCATCCCCGGCCTCGTGCCAATGATCCTTGGCGTTGCCTTGATGGGATGCGCCGTGCTTCTGGCGCTTGGCGCCGAAAAGGCCCAGCGCGACAGCGAGGATTTTGCCGATGGCTCCTGGCGCAACCTTGGCTTCACAGCGATCTGGAGCTTCGTCTTTGCGGTCGGGCTGGTCAGCCGCATCCCGTTTGTCGTTGCCACCGCCATCTACATCGCCGGGTTCTCCGGCTGGTTCCTGATACCCGCCGCGCCTGACACGCGCGGCCGCGTACGCGCGCTGCTGTTCGTGGTGATCTTTGGCGCCGTCACCGCCACCGCGATTTCGGCGCTGTTCCGATACGGATTCCTGGTGAGGTTGCCATAATGGAAGGCCTGCAGAGCTTTATTGCCGCCATCATCACACTCGCCACGCCGACGGCCCTGTTCCACGTCGCCTGGTCGACCCTGCTTGGCATCGTGGTTGGCTCGCTGCCGGGGCTGACCGCCACCATGGGCGTCGCCTTGCTGACGACACTGACCTACACGATGGAGCGCGACACCGCGATCCTCGTGCTGATCTGCATGTATGTGGGCGCAATCTACGGCGGCTCGCGCAGCGCGATCCTGCTCAACATCCCTGGTACGCCCGCTTCTGCCGCAACCGCGCTGGATGGCTACCCGCTGGCCCAACAGGGCAAGGCCGGGTACGCCATGGCGCTCGCCACGTCCGGCTCGGCGCTCGGGACACTGATCGGCATCGTCATGCTGGTGCTGCTTGCGCCTCCATTGGCGGAGATCGCTCTGGATTTCGGATCTTTCGAGTTTTTCTGGCTGGCGGTCTTCGGCATCGTCATTTCCGGCCAATTGACCGGTGGCGTGACACCGCTCAAGGGGTATATCGCCGGTCTTCTGGGGTTGATGGTGGCCATGATCGGTGCCGAAGGCATCCATGCCCACGTCCGGTTCAACCTTGGCCTCCATCAAGTGAACGGCGGCATCGGCCTGATCCCCGCCATGGTCGGTGCCTTCGGGTTTGCCGAGGTGCTGAGCGTAATGTGGCGCGCCAAGCCGGTACTCGTGAAAACCGAGACCACAAGCGACCGGGTGCTGCCCCGCATTGCAGATCTTCTGCGCTACAAGTTCACCATCATCCGCTCCGGCATCATCGGAACCCTGGTCGGGATCATTCCCGGCGTGGGCGAAGACATTGGCGCCTGGGCCTCCTATGCTGCCGCCAAGAAGACGAGCCCCGAACGGGACCAGTTCGGCAAGGGTTCTCAAGAGGGGCTGACAGCCGCCGAAACCGGAAATTCCGCCGTGGTACCCGGCTCGCTCATCCCGGCCCTGACACTTGCCGTTCCCGGGTCTGCCCCGGCGGCCGTGCTGATCGCGGCGCTCTTCATCCATGGCATTCGGCCCGGCCCGATGATCATGATCGAGCAACCGACGTTCATCTACTCGATTGCCGCGATGCTGGTCTTTGCCACGATCGCCATCGCAATCTACGGGCTGTCGTTGACGCGCCTGTTCATCCTCGTGCTGAAAATCCCGCGCGAAATCCTGATGCCGGTCGTCTTCACGCTGTGTGTGATCGGCCCCTATGCGTTGACCCAACGGGTGTTCGACATCTGGGTGATGGTCGGGTTCGGATTGATCGGGTTCCTATTGCGCCAGATGAACTATCCGATGGCCCCGCTTGTGCTCGGGATCATCCTGGGCGACCTGCTCGACAAGAGCCTTCGGCGCGGTCTGATCTTGTCGGATGGCGACCTGATGCCCTTTATCACACGCCCGATATCGGCCTTCTTTGTCATCGTGATCGTCACGAGCATCATGCTGGGCCTGCCACCGATCCGGCGCGCTTTCGCCCGCATCACGGGCAGCGGTCGAAAGGAAGGCAAGTCATGAACCTCCCGCCAAAGCCCGCCCGCGATGCCGCTGCAACCCAACGGCGCATTCTGGAGGCTGCTCTGACCGAATTTTCGGCGCATGGCCACGGGGGTGCACGAATCGACCGGATCGCCGGGGCGGCGGGCGTCTCCAAACCGATGATCTACAATTACTTTGGTGACAAGGAAGAACTCTACAAGGCCGCGTTGCGGGAAAGCTATGTCCAGATTCGGCAGGGTGAACGGCAGATCGACACCGATCACATGGCCCCCGAAGAGGCCATTCGCGAACTTGTCCGGTTCACGATGGAGCATTTCGTTTCCAAGCCATGGTTCACCTCGATGCTGAACACCGAGAACATGCGCGGCGGCGTCGCGGTTCGGGAGATGGATCATCTGAGCGAGATCCAGTCGCCGCTGATCGAGACGATCGGGAGTATTCTGGACCGGGGTGTTGCAGAGGGCAGTTTCCGCCCGGGGATCGACCCGACCGAGCTCTACATCACCATCGCCTCTCTCTGTTTCTTCCCGGTGTCCAACAAGCACACGCTGCGCGTCGTCTTCAAGGTTCCGATCGACGAGGATTGGCTGACACGGCGGGCAGAAGAAGCCGGAGAGATGATCATTCGTTACCTCCGGGCAGCCCCGAACGGGGGTGGGTCATGATTTCTCTGTCCATGTGCAACGAACTGCTCGCCAACGAGGGCCTGTCTCTGGACCGACAGTGCGAGGTCGCCTCGGCGCTGGGATACATGGGGCTCGAACTTGCGCTCGGAAGCCTGGTGCCACGCCCGCACGAGATGACTGACGCCGAAGCGCTGGACCTGCGACGCACGGTCGAAGCACACGGGTTGGTCGTCACTGGATTGCACTGGTTGCTCGCCCCCTATCCCGAATTGTCGGTCACCGACCCCGCGAAACAGCCCGAAACACAGGCAGTGTTGTCCCGCCTTGTGACCCTGTGCGGCGTGCTCGGCGGACGCGTTCTTGTGCATGGCTCCCCAGCCCAGCGGGCACCGGTTCCGGGCGAGGACGCCGCACAAACCATGGCCCGCCTGGTCGAAACCTTTGCGCCGATCGCCCGGTTGGCCGAGACCGCAGGCGTCACCTATTGCGTCGAACCGCTGTCCCCCGCCGAAACGCCGGTGATCAACACCGTGGCTGACGGCGCGCAGCTGGTCGCGGCAGTCGGGTCGCCCGCCTTTCGCACAATGATCGACACCTCCGCCGCAGGACAATCCGAGGCCACCCCGGTGGCCGATGTGATCGGCCAATGGTTGCCGTCCGGGTCCGTGGCACACGTTCATGTCAACGACACCAATCGCGGCGCTCCCGGCATGGGGCGCGATCCGTTCCACGACATTGCGCGGGCCTTGCGCCGTGCCGACTGGCCCCATCCGGTGGCTGTCGAGCCATTTCGCACCT
This sequence comes from uncultured Tropicimonas sp., assembly GCA_947495685.1. GTDB lineage: Bacteria > Pseudomonadota > Alphaproteobacteria > Rhodobacterales > Rhodobacteraceae > Tropicimonas. The sequence continues at coordinate 126,612 of CANLZY010000007.1, read as the reverse complement.
GCATCGACGCCACCACGACCGCAGCCATTGGCGCGGCCACCATGCGGGCGGCTTGGGATGCTGCCGGGTAGGCCGCGAGATCAACAGGATAAGATGAAAGGAAATTGCAGATGACACAGAAACGTATCGGCATCATCATGCACGGCGTCACCGGGCGCATGGGAATGAACCAACACCTGATCCGCTCGGTACTGGCCATCCGCGACCAGGGCGGGGTGGTTCTGTCGGACGGGACGCACCTGGTGCCCGACCCGATCATTGTTGGCCGCAACGCTGACAAGATCGAGGCGCTGGCTGCGGCGCACGGCATCGAACGCTGGACCACGGACCTCGACGCGGCGCTCGCCAACCCCGACGACGAAGTATTTTTCGATGCCGCGTCGACCCAACTGCGCCCGACGCTCCTGCGCAAGGCGATGGATGCCGGAAAGCACATCTATTGCGAAAAGCCGATCTCGGAAGGGTTGGAAGACGCGGTCGCGCTTGCCCGTTATGCCCGCGAAAAGGGTGTGAAAAACGGCATCGTGCACGACAAGCTCGACCTGCCGGGGTTGCTGAAGCTCAAGCGGCTGCGCGACAGCGGCTTTTTTGGCCGCATCCTCTCGGTGCGTGGCGAATTCGGATACTGGGTGTTCGAGGGCGACTGGATGCCGGCGCAACGCCCCAGCTGGAACTACCGCACTGCGGATGGCGGTGGCATCATCTCGGACATGCTGTGCCACTGGCGCTATGTGCTCGACAACGTGATCGCACCGGTCAAATCGGTCAGCTGCCTTGCCGCAACCCACATCCCCGCCCGTTGGGACGAAACAGGCACCGAGTACGAGGCGACAGCGGACGATGCCGCCTATGCAACCTTCCTGCTGGAAGGGGACATCGTCGCCCAGATCAACTCCAGTTGGTGCACCCGTGTGCGCCGCGACGATCTGGTGACATTCCACGTCGACGGGACTCACGGCTCGGCGGTGGCGGGCCTGCATACCTGCCGTAGCCAGCAACGCGTCAACACGCCCAAGCCGGTCTGGAACCCGGACCAGCCACAGGCCATCGACTTCTTCGAAGGCTGGGAAGAGGTGCCTGACAACACGGTTTTCGACAACGGGTTCAAGGTCCAGTGGGAACAGTTCCTGCGCCACGTCGCCGAGGATGCGCCTTGGAACTACACGTTGCTGGAGGGCGCGAAGGGCGTGCAGCTGGCCGAGGCAGGATACAAGAGCTCGCGTGACCGTTGCTGGGTCGACATCCCTGAACTGGAGGTCTGAGCATGGCATCCCTGACCCTTCCCGGCGGCGCTGTGACGTTGACCGCCGGGCCGATCCCGACAGCGGCCGACGGCTGGAACCGGGTCGCCTATGCGGCGGCCCATGTGGTTGCCGATCCGCTGGCCGACAATGATCCCTGGATCGACAGTGCAGTCGACTGGGACAGGACGCTCGCATTTCGCGACCACCTGTGGTCGCTTGGCCTTGGCGTGGCAGAGGCGATGGACACGGCCCAGCGTGGCATGGGTCTGGACTGGTCGACCTCGCTGGAGCTGATCCAACGATCCACGGCATTGGCCAAGGCCGGGGGGCACCTGATCGCGTCGGGCGCCGGCACCGATCATCTGATGCCTGGGCCGGACGTCACGGTGGACGATGTGATCCGTGCCTACGAGGAACAATGCGAAGCCGTAGAGGCCGCCGGGTCGCGCGTCATCCTGATGGCGTCCCGCGCGCTGGTTCGGGCGGCACGCGGTGCCGACGATTATGCCCGTGTGTACGAACGTGTGCTCGGCGGGTTGTCGCAACCGGCGATCCTGCATTGGTTGGGTGAGATGTTCGATCCTTCGCTTGAAGGGTACTGGGGTTCCACCGACCACATGGTCGCCATGGACACCGCGTTGTCCGTTATCGAACAGAGCGCGGACAAGGTGGACGGGATCAAGATCTCGTTGCTGTCAGCCGAGAAGGAGATCGCGATGCGCCGCCGTCTGCCGGACGGGGTGCGCATGTATACCGGCGACGATTTCAATTATCCTGACCTGATCGCAGGGGACGAGCAGGGGTTCTCCCATGCATTGCTCGGGATCTTCGATCCGATCGCAGGCGTCGCGTCACGCGCCCTTGGCCAGCTTCGACAGGGCGATCTCGACGGGTATCACGCGACCTTTGGGCCAAGCGTGCCGCTCTCGCGCCACATCTTTCGGGCACCAACACGGTTCTACAAGACGGGTGTGGTCTTCCTTGCCTATCTTTGCGGGCATCAGGATCACTTCACCATGATCGGCGGCCAGGAAAGCGCCCGCTCGACCTTGCACCTGGCCGAGATCATCCGGCTCGCCAATGCCAGCGGGCTGTTCACCGACCCGGACATGGCCGCAGCGCGAGCGCGCCCGGTCTTTGCCACCCGTGGCGTGGAGGTCTGACATGCTGACACCGGATCGCATTTCGCTCAACACGGCTACGGTCAAGGAACAATGGACCCTGGCCCAGTGCATCGACGGCTGCCAACGCCACGGGCTTGGCGGGATATCCCCCTGGCGTGACAAGCTGCAGGAAATGGGGGTCGAGGCAGCGGCCCGCGCGATCCGCGACGCCGGCCTGCAGGTCTCCGGCCTGTGTCGCGGCGGATGGTACACGGCCGACGGGGCGTTGACCCAAGCGGTTGTTGACGACAATCGGCGGGCCGTGGACGAGGCTGCTGCCATTGGCGCGGACTGTCTCGTGATGGTCGTCGGAGGCCTGGCGACGGGGTCGCGCGACATCGACTCGGCCCGCGCCGTTGTCGAGGAAGGTCTTGCCCGTACCTTGGAGTATGCGCGGACCGTGGGGGTGAAGATCGCTATCGAGCCGTTGCACCCGATGTACGCGGCCGACCGCGCCTGCGTGAACACGATCCGTCAGGCGCTGGATATATGCGATCGGCTTGGAACAGGCATCGGCGTCGCGGTCGATGTCTATCACGTCTGGTGGGATCCGGAGGTGAAGACCCAGATCCGGCGCGCCGGGGCGGACCGGCTGATGGCCTTTCATATCTGCGATTGGCTGGACCCGACATCGAACCTGTTGACGGACCGGGGAATGATGGGCGACGGGGTGATCGATATTCCCGGACTGCGCGCCGAGGCCGAGGCGGTCGGGTTCACCGGGTTGAACGAAGTCGAGATCTTTTCAGCCGACAACTGGTGGCGGCAGGACCCCGATGACGTGTTGCGGACCATGATCGAGCGTGGCGCGAACGCCTGCTGACAACGTACGCCGATGGATAGGTGGGACAGCGCCCGTGCAGTCGCCGGGCCCAAGGCTGGCGACCGTTGTCAGGCCGCCAGCCCTGAAACAATGACCTCAGCCGGGGACGGGGCGCGCCAGCCACCACGCCGCCATCGGACGCATGTTCAGAACCGCGCGGCAGGTCATGGCGCCACAATCGTAGGCCGCTGGCGTCTGGAACACGAGGTTTCGGACCTCGTGAAGCTCCCGGTGCAATGCCGAGCGCAGGCGATCGGCCTCGGTCTCCAGACCCCAGGTTTCCAGCTGGGCGGCAAGGCTGAAGTTGAAGCCGGGTTGGATCTCGGCGGTTTGGAAGCTCGTGTCGTCCTGGTGCGGCAACAGGCTCATCGCGGCCGCCGGAACACCTGACAGGGACACGGCGCCCTCTCCATGCCCGGCGTCCAGGAAGTTGCGCTCAAAGATCGATCGCAGCGCCTGCCGCGCGCGGTCCTCCGGCACGATATCCGCCAATCCCAACCGCTTGGCCAGGAACGGGCCGAACAATTGCTCGATGAAACAGGACTCCGAGAACGGGCCATCCGTATCGACGCGAAACCAGGCTCCGTTGAACAAACGATCATTGTAGGCCGCCGAGGCGCGCCATGCCTGAGCGGTCCAGGCTTGCGCCAATTCCGGCTCGCCGGCCTCTGCGGCCAGTTCCGCGCCGGCGAACAACGTGGCGATCCACAGGCCGCCGCAATAGCTGGACGGCCCTTTCATCGGAATGTTGTCAAAGGTCTGGTCCGGCGTGCCGTCGTTCTCGATCAGCCCGTCGCCGTCGCGGTCGAACTGCTGAAGGTGATCGATCGCAACCTTGACGGCGCCAAACCGGGAACGCCGCCAACCGGCGCCCATCGCGCGCCCTTCCCGATAGATGCACAGGACAAGATCACAGTTCAGATCCTTCCAGATTGTGCCGTCGCGATAGGTGTAGGAATTCGGCGTGACAAACGGGTCCTCGCCCGGTCCGCCGAGATCGTGCGGGCAGGACCCGGCCGGATTTATCGGAAACGGCGTCAGATCCCACCGGTGGCGGCGCGCGTCGTTGTCGACGGCCAACAGGAAATCGGCGTAATCCTCGGCGACGCTGGCGGCCAGATCCGGAAAGAACTGCGCCACGGCTTCGGCGGCATAGATCCACAGGTCGAGCGTATTGTAGAGCGCGTAGTCGTGGCATTCGATGATGCCGAAATGCCGCCGGTTGTCGGGGGACCCCGTGGCCGAGGTCGCAACGGTCAGGCCGTCGACCAGAAAGTAGGATTCGTTGATTGCCATGCCGGCCTGATGCGGGGCAGCGCCAAGGTCTTCGGTTACCGCGTCGTGCCAATTGGCGATCCGGTTTTCCCAATCCGTCGCCTTGTCCAGCGCGCGTTGACACAGCGCCTGAGCGTTCCGCCCGGCGCGCCCCCAGTCATCGGTGTAGGCCCGGAACCAGCGGCGGCCCTGGCCGAACCGGATCGACGGCAGATCCCAGGCCAGCGTCACGAGGACCTCGCGGATCTCGCCCGGCCCCAGCGTCACCTGCGCGCAGACCGCGCCGGTCGGATGCCCTGGCGGGGTCTCCCGAAAGCCGCTTTCGGACACCCATCCATCGCCCAGATCTGGCAGGTCTCCGGTCTCGACGAACCGCGACCAGATTTCGGCGCCATCTCCGGCCCCGTCGAAACAGGCGGTTCGACTGTATCGCGCCCCGTTGGGGGCGGACATCGCAATGCCCCACTGGCCAGTGCCCTCGTCGGGCACGTCCTCGACCCGCCGCCGGTCAAGCAGCACGCAGGTGCCGTTTTCCAGATCCGCCGCCCGGTTGAAACACCCCGCCGCGACACGCGATGGTCGATCCTCATGAAAGTTTCCGAACCAGCCGTTCATGTTGGCCCATGTGAACGCCAACGAAGCATCGACTGCCGTGGCGCCGTGATTTGTCAGTCGCCAGCGAAACACCGCAACCGGCAAGGACGCACAGGCCAGATCGCCCGGGATGACGGGCGAAAACGACAGGCATTCGGCCTCCACCTCTTGCAATGCCGGATGCCGATGCCAGGCCAGAGGAAACAACCCACCCCATTCCGGAGAATCCTCTTCGAACGCGAAGGCCCTGAGTTCGCCGGTCTGTGGGGCGGGTTGCAGCGCCCGTCCGGTGGCCACGCCACCCTGTGGCCTGACCCGCAACAGAAACCCGTTTGCCGGCATCGAGAATTTCGCCACTCCGCCGCCCTTGAGCGTCCAGCGGCTGAACCGCCCATCGGAACATCTCGTGATGCCGCCGGTTCCAATTCCGCCCAACGGCACACCTGTCGCCTCAAGTGGCCTGAACAGGCTTTCCATCTTGGCGGACGATGCCACCAGGCGATGGCCCGCAGGGCGGACAAGTGACGATGGGGAAATGGAGAAAGGATCATTGCGCATGGCGTTCGGCTCCCGTCGCTGGCAGCTTCCTTCCAAATCCCCAACTTGGCAACGGAAAACCGGCCCGGCCGACTTCGGTCTACTTGCCGTAGTAGAGCGCGACGACGTGTTTCGCCTCGGCAAAGAACAGCCAGCGGGTCGCGAAGACACCAACAAGGTGACAGACCACGGCAAGCGCCATCCATAATAGGCCGCCGGGCGTGGCTTGCAGGATCAACAGCGGCAAGGCGATTGCGAACAGGAAGCCGATAATCCGCAGCTTGACCGCGTGTTTGCGCCCGATCTGATAGGCCATTTCCGTCAGCAGGTAATTGGTGCCCGAATGCGGTGCCTCCAACTGGCGAACTGAGCCGATGGCCCCCAGCCCGGTGGCCGTTTCCAGCGTGCTGCCAACGTCGGCAAACCGTGCGTCGCCGAGGGTCCAGGCGCCAAGCTGAACGACTCCGAGGAATGCCAGCAGGATCGTGGCCAGTGTGGCCTGACCGGCAAGAAGTGCACCGCCCCCAACGGCATATCCCAGAAACAGGACGGGGGTCATCGGGGTCGACCAGCGCGGAACGGTTTTCAGTTGGGCATAGATCATCGCCGTGGTGAACACCGTGGCAACGCAGGCAAGCGCCCCAAGCCACCCCAGCTCAGCCGGCGCTCCGCCCAGAAAGACCCGCCCAAAGGCATAGGGCGCCACGATCAGCAACGCGGCCACCGCCAGAATCGCCTCGCGGCTGAGCCAGCTGGTGCGCCATTGCGAGAACGCCTTTCGGGCATTCCCCGGATTGCCAAGGTGAAAAGTCGACGCCAACAACCCACCAAGGGCGAGCCCATAACCGAGTGCGTACATCAAGAAGGCCGCCGCACCGGTCACATCCGGAATGCCCAACCCCAACCACGCGAGCAGCCCGAAACCGAGACCTGTCAGCGACGAAAAGACAATGACCGAAGGTGCCGGATTCATCAGAGTGCCCCCAAAGCCTTGTCGAGCCACGCCAGAAAGCCCTTTGGCTCTGTGGCGACCAGCTCGAGCGCGGCGCTATCCTGCAACAGGGTATCCTTTGGCCGCGGGGGCAGGTACTTGTTCACAGGCTTCGTCTGCATTTCGGGCATCAAGTCGACACCACTCCGGTCTGCGACGAGTTTGGATACATCGCTGTCGGGATCGCCCAGGTCACCAAAGTGACGTGCCCCTGACGGGCAGGTCCGAACACAGGCAGGGATACGGTCTTCTTCGGGAAGATTTTCGTTATAGATCCGGTCGACGCAGAGCGTACATTTCTTCATCACACCCGCCAGCGCATCAAGTTCGCGCGCGCCGTATGGGCAGGCCCAGGCGCAGAGCCCGCACCCCATGCAATCGTCTTCGTTCACCAGAACGATGCCGTCTTCGCTGCGCTTGAAGCTCGCGCCGGTCGGACAGACGGTGACGCACGGCGCGTCATCGCAATGCAGGCAGGATTTCGGAAAATGCACGATTTGCGGCACCCCGACATCGGGCGTGACCTCGTAGGTGTGCACACGGTTCAGAAAGGTGCCGGACGGGTCAGCACCATAGGCGTCGGTGTCCGACAGCGGTGCGCCATAGTTCGAGGTGTTCCATTCCTTGCAGTTGACCACGCAGGCGTGGCACCCGACGCAGGTGTCCAGATCGATCACCAACCCGAGCTTTTTTTCGCAGCTTTGCGGCAATGCGGTCATCAGAAACCCTCCCCGTAGCTGACGTTTTCCGGCCCCGTCCCCACGGGCGAAACCTGGGCTTCGTGCGCCGGTTGCGACACCTGTTCGGGTGGCAGCCGCCGGATCTTGACCCGCAGGTCGAACCACGCCGCCTGCCCGGTGATCGGGTCGGAGTTCGCCCAGCGCCGCCCGTCCCCCTTGGGCGGCTGCAACTCGTGGATCAGGTGATTCAGCAGAAAGCCCCTTTCGGCTTCGGGCGCCCCGTCACCCAGCGCCCAGGCCCCGCGCCGCTTGCCGATCGCGTTCCAGGTCCAGACCGTGTCGGGGTTGAGCGCATCCATCCGCGCAACCGGCACCGTGATACTGGCGTGGATCGAGGTGACTTCGGCCCAGTCACCGTCTTCGAACCCCTGCTCGTCCCAGACCTTGCCGGGGATGTAGAGCCGATTGACGTTGGTGATCTGGCGCAACCAGGCGTTTTGCGACCCCCAGGAGTGATACATGTGCATCGGTCGCTGGGTCAGCGCATGGATCGGATACTCGTCCCGATCCACGATGCCATCCTCGAAGGGTTCGTACCATGCAGGCAGCGGCGTGCAGGTCGCCTGGATCCGGGCGCGCAGATGGTCCGGTGGCTGGCACGACCCATGCCCTTCGGCGGCCCGCTGCAATTTGCGCATCGGCTCCAGGTAGAGATTGAAGACGTAGGGCATCGCCTTGTCGAAGAGCCCGATCTTGACCGCCCAGTCCTGATAGGACTTGTTCCAGGGTTTGTAGTATTGCGCCTCCGCGGGAATGTGGCTCGACCAGAATCCCCCGTTGTCGATATAGCGTTGCAGCTGGTCGGGATTTGCATCGCCACGGCCCTCGTCGGTGCCGTCAACACCCCGCCAGCCGGCCAGCGGGCCAACCCCCGGGCGGCGCTGGTGGTTCACGATGTAGTCGGCGTAGTCGGCATATGTCTGGCTGCCGTCCTCGTTGACAAACCCGGGCAGGCCCAGCCGTGCCCCGAGATCGATCAACGCCGACTGAAACCCCTTCACATCACGATCGGGCGCCACAACCGGCCAACGAATGGCGTCCGCCGCAGCTTCGGCCTCGCAGATCGGTCGGTCGAGCAGGCTGATGCAATCGTGCCGCTCCAGATAGGTGGTGTCCGGCAGGATCAGGTCGGCGAAGGCAACGGTTTCAGACGAATAGGCATCCGAATAGATGATGTGAGGGATGACGTAGTCGCCATTTTCGTCCGTGTCGGTCAGCATCTTCATGACTTCGGACGTGTTCATGGTCGAGTTCCAGGCCATGTTGGCCATGTACATGAACAATGTGTCGATCTTGTAGGGATCTCCGGCATGGGCGTTTGAGATCACCATGTGCATCAACCCATGCACCGAGAACGGATTCTCCCAGGTGAAGGCCTTGTCGATGCGCAGCGGGGTCCCATCCTCGCACAATTGCAGGTCTTCCGGGCCCATGGGGAAGCCCAGATGCGGGCCGGCAAGCGGTTGTCCGGGCACACCGACAGCGTTCGGCTTGGGGTGCGCCTCGGGTGGCTTGGGATAGGGTGGCTTGAACCGGAAGCCACCGGGCACCTCGACCGACCCGAGCAGGATTTGCAGGATGTGCAGCGCGCGGCAGGTTTGAAAGCCGTTCGAATGGGCCGAGATTCCGCGCATCGCGTGGAAGGTGACTGGACGGCCAATCATTGTCTCGTGGCGCTCGCCCTTCCAGTCCGTCCACGGCTGGTCGAGCGTGATTTCTTCCTCGAACGCCACGCGGGCGAGTTCTGCTGCAACCGCCCGGATGCGATCGGCGCTTATGCCACACCGGTTGGCGACGGCCTCGGGGGCATATTGCGGGTCCAGATAGGCTTCGGCCAGAAGCTGAAGGGCGGGTTTGTAGGTCTTGCCGTCCTGTTGCAGGTCCGCAGCCAGATCGGGCCGCACACCGGGCGTGTCATAGACAGCAAGGGCACCCGTCGCCCGGTCGACAACCTGCGGTTTGCCCGCATCGTCGCGCAGAAACATGCCGTGATCCGCTGTGGCCGGATCATCGGTGCGGATCAGGAACCCGGCGTTGGTGTAGCGGCCCAGATAGTCGAGGTCGATCTTGCCGGCCTTCAGCAACTCGTGGATCAGTGACAGGATGAACAGCCCGTCGGTTCCTGGCGTGATCCCGATCCATTCATCGGCAACAGCATTGTAGCCAGAGCGGATCGGATTGACGCCGATCACCTTGCCGCCGTTGGCCTTGAGCCGACCGATACCGGCCTTGATCGGGTTGGAATCGTGGTCCTCCGCCACCCCGAAAATCATGACCAACCTGGCACGGTCCCAGTCGGGCTGGCCGAACTCCCAGAACGCACCGCCCATCGTGTAGATGCCCGCCGCCGCCATGTTGACCGAGCAGAACCCGCCATGCGCGGCATAATTCGGCGTGCCATAGGCCTGCGCCCAGAACGAAGTGAAACTCTGGCTCTGATCCCGGCCGGTGAAAAAGGCCAACCGCTTTGGATCTGTCTCCCGGATCGGTTTGAGCCAGCCGACGGCGATGTCATAGGCCTCGTCCCAGGATATATCCTCGAACTCACCCGACCCACGCGGCCCGACCCGTTTCATTGGCGCCTTCAGCCGTGCGGGCGAATAATGCTGCATGATCCCCGCCGATCCCTTGGCACAGAGCACGCCCTTGTTCACCGGGTGATCGCGGTTGCCCTCTATGTATTTCACCTTGCCGTCCTGCATGTGGACGTTGATCCCGCAACGACAGGCGCACATGTAGCAGGTGGTCTGACGAATTTCGTCAGACACCTTGGGCGAGGGGCGAGCCCCAATCCTGGTATCGGCCACGTATGTTGTCCTCCCCTGCCCATCCAGCACACCGTGCCGGGCGGATTACTCCCTTGTCTTCCAGTTCTTCCCCGGAACGAGAGACATGGCGTGCGGTTCCTCCACTGCACCCCCTGCCCCGGCCGCTAGTGTGGCGCGCAACCGGACCACGCTGCCGATGATGATCATTGACGGGCTCTGAAACGCGTTCCGCTCGACTTGTCCGACGATATCGCCCAGCCGACCGGTCAGAACCCGCTGGTTTGGCCGGGTGCCGTTCTCGATCACGGCCACATCGGTGTCCATCGACACGCCTCGGGCGGCAAACCCGTCGATCAGACGCGAGAGGCTCGACAACCCCATGTAGACGGCAACGGTCTGGGCCGGACGGATCACGGCATTCCAATCCAGATCCAGCACCCCGTCCTTGCCATGGGCGGTGATGAACAGGCAGGATTGAGCGTGGTCCCGGTGGGTCAACGGAATGCCCGCATAGGCCCCGCACCCGGCCGCAGCCGTGATGCCGGGCACGACCTTGACCGGGATACCGGCCTCTGCCAGCACCTCGATCTCTTCTCCGCCGCGACCAAAGATAAACGGATCCCCGCCCTTGAGCCGCAGCACACGGTTGCCCTGCCTGGCCAATTGCACCATCAGCGCCGAGATTTCCGCCTGCCCCATCGTGTGATCATTGGGCCGTTTGCCCACGTGAATCCGTTCGGCATCGCGCCGCACAAGGTTCAGGACGTCGTCGCCGATCAAGCGGTCGTACAGGACGACATCGGCGCGCTGCATCAGGCGCAGGGCCCGAAAGGTCAGCAGGTCCGGATCACCGGGACCTGCGCCCACGAGGTAGACCTCGCCCATCGGGGTGCCCTGATGGCCAGCGGCCTGCTGCAGGTCGCGGTCGAATTGCACCACCGCCGCTTCCGTGTCGCCGGCCAGGTAGAGATCGCTCACGGCCCCGTCGATCATCCGCTCCCAGAAATGCCGCCGCTCACGCCCGTTGGGGATCGCCGCCGCAATCCGGTCGCGAAAGCCGCCGACAAAGGCCGCGAGCCGTCCGTAGGCCGGTGGCAGCATGGTCTCGAACCGGGCGCGCAGGGTGCGGGCGATCACCGGGGCCGCCCCGCCGGTGGAGATTGCCACGACGACAGGCGACCGGTCGACGATCGACGGAGTGATGAAGTCGCATTTGTCGGTCACGTCCGCGATGTTGCAGAGCACCTTGAACTCACGCGACCACTCATACAGCGCCCCGTCGCGGGTTTCGTCCTCGGATGCGCCGTAGACCACAATGCAATCGGCCACGTCTTCACGTTTCGGCAGACGGGGCTCAAACTGCACGCTGGTCGGGTTTGCGGCGATGATCGCCTTCAGATCGTCGCCCGGCTCGGGGTCAAAGACGTGCACGATGGCATGGGCCGACGCAGCGCGTTCGACCCGGCGAGCGGCCACGGACCCACCGCCGTCCACCAACACAACGCGGTCGCGCACGGTCAGAAAAATGGGAAGGTTGTCCATGACCTAGGCGTCCCGACGCGTTGGCCGCGGTGCGATCAGGAACCCCGCGCGGGCGCCGGTGCGACGTGCGCAAGCAGGCGTCGGGTTGGCCAGACGGGTCCGGTTGTGAAGCGTGTCGATAGTGTTGTCCCCTGCCCCAAGTTGCAGCGTCCACCACATCCGCGGATCGCCTGCGGACAACCATGCCCGCAGCCTGTCCGCGGCATCAAGAGGCAATCCTTCGCTGCCCACTCGTTTCGCCGTCAGATGCCCGCATCGATCTGACGCCATGCGCGATCTTTCCCCTATGATTCAAACTGCTTATTGTGGCGCCAAGACCGTCACGAGTTCACCGACAGGACACGACCATGCTCGTACATGCGCCCCACCCGTTTGCCAAATTCGTCGCCATCCTCGGTCGCGGCAAGACAAAGCAACGCCACCTGACACTCGCGGAAAGCCGCGAGGCGATGGAGATGATCCTGGCCGGCGACGTCCTGCCGGAACAGTTGGGCGCCTTTCTGATGCTGTTGCGGCTGAAAGAGGAATCCCCCGAGGAGATTGCCGGTTTTGTTCAGGCTGCGCGCACGACCTTTGCGCTGCCGACACAGATGCCACAGGTCGACATCGACTGGTCCTCCTATGCTGGCAAACGTCTGCAACTGCCGTGGTTCATCCTGTCGGTCATGACGTTGGTCAATGCCGGCTATTCGGTCGCCCTGCACGGAACCGAGGGACACACACCCGGCCGGGTCTATACCCGTGGTATGGTCGAAATGCTGGGCCTACCGGTTGCGGCAAGCTTGACGCAGGCCGCACAGCAGGTCACCGGCGCTGGTTTCACCTTTATTCCACTCGAGGTTCTCAGCCCGCGGTTGCGGGATCTGATCGACATGCGTCCGATCTTTGGATTGCGGTCGCCGGTTCATACGTTCTCGCGCATGCTGAACCCGTTTCAGGCACCGATCATGATGCAAGGCATCTTCCATCGCGGGTTCATGGACATCCATTCCGGCGCCGCGCAGTTGCTGGAACAACCCGCGATGTCCGTCTTTCGCGGTGAGGGCGGAGAAATCGAGCGGCGTCCGAACAAGCCGATCCAGGTCTGGACGACGCATGGTGCAAACGGACCGACGGTCGAAACGTGGCCGGCGCTGATGAAGACAACGACCCAAGGTGCGGATGATATGAACACCCGGAAACTTCTGCTGGTCTGGCATGGCATTTCGGCCGACCGCTATGCGCTTGCATCGATCAAGGGCACCTTGGCCATCGCATTGCGCACACTTGGCCGCGCCGACACCACCGAGGCGGCAGATGCACTGGCCGCAGACCTGTGGGACGCGCGGGACAAGGGCTCGCTTCCACCTGCGTGATTGACCTGCGCAGCACTTACAGCGACTGGCTTCAGGAGAACTTGTTGTCCCGAGGAAATCCGTAGGGCGGCTGCTTGCCAACGCTGGCCCGTTTGCCCAGCCAAGGGGACATATCGGTTTCGCGCCGTGTCTGGCCGTTGGGCATCAACCAGCTGAGGCCCTGCTCGGCGTTGAACGTCGTGATGTCCGACAGCCCGCCGTCCAGTTCAAGCGTTCCCTGCCGTCCACGGCTCATGTTGTATTTCTGGATCCGCACACCCTTGCCCCGACCCATTTCCGGCAGCTCGCCGACCGGGAAAATCAAGAACTTGCGGTTCTTGGAGATCACGGCGACATGGTCGCCTTCGACCGGCTTGCAGATGGTCGCCGACACCTCGTCGCCCTTGACGTTCAACACCTGCTTGCCTGTCCGGGTCTGGGCCAGAACGTCGTCGGAAGGCACGATGAAGCCATCGCCCGAGGAAGACGCGACCAGCAGCTTCTGGTGCGGCCGGTAGATCATCAACGATACGATCTCGGCCTCGTTGGGCAGGTCGACAATCAGGCGAACCGGTTCGCCCATGCCGCGCCCACCCGGCAAGGTCGAGGCAGACAACGTATAGAACCGCCCGTTCGATCCGAACATCAGCAGCCGATCGGTGGTTTCGGCATGAAACAGGAAGCGGCCCTCGTCGCCATCCTTGAATTTCAGGTCGCTCTCCAGCGCGATATGGCCCTTCATCACCCGAATCCAGCCCATCTTGGAGCAGACGACCGTGATCGGCTCGCGATCGATCATCGCCTCCAGGGGCACTTCGGCCATCTCGACCGCCTGGGCAAAGCTGGTGCGGCGAGCGCCGCCGGGAGCGTTCTTGCCAAAAGCCTTTCGAACCTGCCTCAACTCGTCGGAAATCCGGCCCCATTGCAGGGTCCCGTCCTCCAGAAGATCCTCCAGTTCCGCACGTTCGGCCATCAGGGCGTCGCGTTCGCGAACCAGTTCCAGCTCTTCCAGGCGGCGCAGGCTGCGCAGTCGCATGTTCAGGATCGCTTCGGCCTGAACCTCGGACAGGCTGTCCTCACCACCGTCAGACGGGGGGGGCGGAACGTAGTCGGCCTCGGACATCGCACGAACGAAATCCCGGCCCCAGTGTTCCCGCATCAGCGCATCCTTGGGCGCATCGTCATAGCGGATGATGTCGATCACGCGATCCAGGTTGAGGAAGGCAATGATAAACCCTTCGAGCACCTCCAGACGGTGGTCGATCTTGTCCATGCGGTGCCGCGACCGCCGAAGCAGCACCTCGCGCCGATGGTCGAGGAAGGCCTGCAGGACCTCCTTCAACGAACAGACCTTGGGCGTGCGCCCGTCGATCAGCACGTTCATGTTCATCGAGAACCGCAATTCCAGATCCGATGTTCGGTACAGCATGTTCATCAAGACATCTGCGTCGACATTGCGCGACCGCGGCTCCAGCACCACGCGGATGTCATCGGCGCTTTCATCCCGGATGTCGGCGAGGATCGGGACCCGCTTGGTCTGGATCAGTTCCGCGATCTTTTCGATCAGCTTGGATTTCTGCACCTGGTACGGAATCTCGGTCACGACGATCTGCCATTGGCCACGCGGCAGTTCCTCGATCTCCCAGCGCGAGCGTAACCGGAAGGCGCCACGACCGGTGCGATAGGCCTCCGCGATGTTTTCGGGCGGCTCGACGATGATTCCGCCGGTCGGGAAATCCGGCCCCGGAATATAGTTCAGCAAGGTGTCGTCGCGGGCGTCCGGAGTCTTGATCAGGTGCAGGCAGGCCCCGATAAGTTCGTCCAGATTGTGCGGCGGTATGTTCGTGGCCATCCCCACGGCAATGCCGCTGGACCCGTTCGCCAACAGGTTCGGAAACGCTGCCGGCATCACCACCGGCTCGGTCAAAGTACCGTCGTAGTTTTCACGGAAATCGACTGCGTTTTCGGTCAACCCTTCCATCAACGCCTCGGCCGCAGCCGTCAGGCGGGCCTCCGTGTATCGACTCGCCGCCGGGTTGTCGCCGTCGATGTTGCCAAAGTTGCCCTGACCATCGACCAGCGGGTAGCGGATCACGAAATCCTGCGCCAGTCGGGCCATGGCATCATAAATCGCGGTGTCGCCGTGAGGGTGATAGTTGCCCATCACGTCGCCGGAAATCTTGGCCGATTTCCGGAATGCCCCGGTGGACGTCACCTTGAGCTCGCGCATTGCGTACAGGATACGCCGATGCACCGGTTTCAGCCCATCACGGGCATCTGGCAAAGCGCGGTGCATGATCGTCGACAAGGCATAGGTCAGGTACCGCTCGCCGATGGCCCGGCGCAGCGATTCCGCTATTTCCACAGGTTCGTTCACGGGGTCTTCGTCGGCGTCACTCATGCAGGAGTGTGTATCCAAGCCGCTTCGGGGGAACAAGCGTTGCCGTTGCACAAGCATAGGCAACTTCACCGATTTGACCTTTTCACGGCAGTCCGTGGTATAAAGAGGCGTCGCGCAAGAAGCTCGGTGTTGTGTTTTGAGGGAGAAAGATATGCTTGGACGGTATATTGCCATGACCCTTGTGGTTCTAGGCGGGGCTATGGTTATCGCACCGGAAGGCCCCCAGAAGCCGGAGATTATGGTCGCGCGGGCCTCCTCCTCACCAGCTGCCCTGGTTGCGTCCGATCTCTCGATCAAACGCCCCGCAGTGATCAAGGCATCTGCGCAGGTGAATGAAGCGCCAGTCGTGCAGACCGGTGCTCAAGGCGTCGAGGCCGCCGTGGCCGAAGCGCTTGCGCTGGATGCCACGGAAGAGTCGCAGGATCAGGACGCTATGGCCGCGGCGGAGATCGTCGTTGCAGAGCCGACACCGACGGTTCCGGAGGTGGCGCCCATACGGTACCTGTTCGTCACGGGAAAAAAGGTCAATGTCCGCTCTGGCCCGTCGACCGACTATCCTGTTGTCGGCGCGGTGGTATACGGCGACCCGGTCGAACTGGTCGATTTCGAAGGCGAAAGCTGGGCCCGCATCCGTATCGACAACGGTGAAAAGACAGGGTTCATGTCCCGCAAATTCCTCGCTCAGGAAATGGCCGGCGGCTGATCGCCCCGCGGGCGCAAGCCTGCCAGCAGCTTGCACCTGCGGGTGCAAACCGGCAAGAGGGCTCCGTTCCTAGTGCGAGGCTCCCCGCTGTGTCGACCCGATCCATTCTCATCACCGGCTGTTCCTCTGGCATCGGGCTGGATGCGGCTCGCGGGCTGATGGCCCGTGGATGGCGTGTATTTGCCACCTGCCGGAACGAAGACGACTGTGCCCGACTGCGGAACGACGGATTGGAGAGCTTCCAGCTCGACTGCGCCGATCAGGACTCGATCACCGCAGCGGTCGCCGAGGCAATCAAGCGCACCGGCGGAACGCTTGATGCGCTCTATAACAACGCCGCCTTTGCTTTGCCCGGCGCGGTGGAGGATCTGCCGACGGACGGGTTGCGCTCGGTTTTCGAAACCAACCTGTTCGGCCTGCACGAAATCACCCGTCAGGTCATTCCGATCATGCGGGCGCAGGGCCATGGGCGGATCGTGCAGTGTTCTTCCGTGCTCGGGCTGGTGCCATTGAAATGGCGGGGCGCCTATGTTGCATCAAAATACGCGCTTGAAGGGCTCACCGATGTCCTGCGCCTTGAAATGCGTGACACTCCGATCCGCGTCATCCTGCTGGAGCCGGGGCCGATAACCTCGCGGTTCCGCATGAACGCGATCCCGCATTTCGAACGTTGGATCGATTGGCGAAATTCGCCGCGCGTCGCCCAGTACGAATCCAGCCTGCTGGGCCGGCTCTACGATGACCGCGGGCCGGATCGGTTCGAACTGCCGGCAGACGCCGTGACCCGCAAGCTCGTGCATGCTGTGGAGTCCCGCAACCCGAAGCCACGCTACTATGTAACGACGCCGACCCATATCATGGGTATCCTGCGGCGGCTTCTGCCGACCCGCGCGCTGGACGCCATCATCCAGCGCGGCTAACGGGGCTTCGCAAAGCCGGCGGCAGGCGCTATGTCCTGCAGAAGATCCCGGGAGACATCCAATGCTGAACGATCCGCTTTTCCTTGTCGTCGCTGCTGCCGTGCTGTTGGTGCTGTTTATCCTGCTGACCGGGATTGCCGGCTTTGCCAAGGGCGGCGACTTCAACCGCAAGCATGCCAACAGGATCATGCGTTATCGGATTGCTGCCCAGTTCGTGGCAGTGGTCCTGGTGATGATCTATGTCTATTTTCGCAAGTGAGGCTGAACCATGGTTGTTCTGAACAAGATCTATACCCGCACCGGTGACAAGGGTGATACCGCGCTTGGCAACGGCCAGCGCGTCGCCAAGCATTCGGCAAGGGTTGCGGCCTATGGCACCGTGGACGAATGCAACGCGACCGTCGGTCTGGCGCGATTGCACGCGACCGGCGACATGGCAGCCCGGCTTGCAGCAATCCAGAATGATCTGTTTGATCTCGGTGCCGACTTGTGCCGCCCCGAGATGGAAAAGGACGCCGAGGCCGACTATCCGCCGTTGCGGATGGCCGAAGCTCAGGTGGAGCGGCTGGAATCCGAAATCGACGAGATGAATGCCGTGATCGCGCCGTTGCGCAGCTTTATCTTGCCCGGCGGGTCGGCCTTGTCTGCACATCTTCATCTATGCCGGACGGTTTCGCGACGGGCGGAACGCCTTGTGGTCGAACTTGCTTCAACGGAATCGGTCAATCCTGCCGCCGTCCGGTTTCTCAACCGGTTGTCGGACTGGTTCTTTGTGGCAGGCAGGGTCGCCAACGACAACGGAACATCCGACGTGCTCTGGGTGCCGGGCGCGAACCGCTAGAGACCGGATCATCCGGCAGGACCTGACGCCTCATTCTCGCCAGCTATGCGATCAGCCTGTGGACCTCGGCCGACTGGGCATCGTCAGGCCGTCGCGCGCCACAAAGGGGCAGGCCCCTTCGCCGTCTTGGCTCAGGGGGCAACTGTCCTTGAGGGTCAACGGGCCGACTTCCTCTTCGGAGGCTTCCAGCGCCGCGCGAATCAAACGGGAAGCCTTTGCGTTGCCTTCTTCGTCGGCTTGCTTGCAAGTTTGGCACAATACTTTTGCGAACGCGTTTTCCGTCATTGCCGAGCCTCAGCTTCTATTTCGAAACCGTTCGAGCCTGGGTGCTGTTGGGACAATCGGCCCGCCAACATTTCATCCATGACCCGCTGCATTCCTGCGGCGGTCCGTTCAAATCCCATAGCCCTTGCGCGCAAGATAGCTGCGTGAAGGTCGTGAAGATCATCGGTTAGGAGAGGTGTCACTACATTGGCTCCCTCTGAAAAAGGTTAACAAACCAGTGTCAAAAGACTCCTAACAAATGCTTAATTCAGCCCGGTTCCCGCGATGCCAAGACCGTGATCATGCTCTTGTGTTACCACTTCATTTTACCGTTCGGTGCGTACGAAACCGCCTGCAGAATGCCGCGAATACGAAACAATATTGCCGGCCCGCGACAAAAAACGCGGCGTCCAAGGCCCCTGTCGCGTCGCTTTTATGCTGTTGCAGCGTGGGACGCTCAGCTAAGCAAGGGCCGATGAATATCAGAGCGAAACCGCCGGCGTTCGCCGGCCCTACTGGAGACACGTGAATGAAGGTCCTCGTACCCGTCAAGCGCGTGATCGACTACAATGTGAAGGTCCGCGTGAAAGCGGACGGGAGCGGCGTCGATCTTGCCAACGTAAAGATGTCGATGAACCCCTTTGACGAAATCGCCGTCGAAGAGGCCATCCGCCTGAAGGAAGCCGGCAAGGCAACCGAGATCATTGCCGTCTCGATCGGTGTAAAGCAGGCTCAGGAAACGCTGCGCACGGCGCTGGCGATGGGCGCAGACCGCGCGATCCTGGTCGAGGCCACCGATGATGTGCACACGGATATCGAGCCGCTGGCGGTTGCAAAGATCCTCAAGGCGATCGTCGATGAAGAGCAGCCGGGCCTCGTGCTCTGCGGCAAGCAGGCGATCGACAACGACTTGAACGCCACCGGCCAGATGCTGGCCGCGCTGCTGGGCTGGTCTCAGGGCACCTTCGCGTCCGAGTTGAGCGTGGAAGACGACAGCGCCATCGTGACCCGCGAAATTGACGGCGGCCTTCAGACCGTCAAGGTCAAGATGCCGACGATCGTCACCGTGGACCTGCGGTTGAACGAGCCTCGCTATGCTTCGCTGCCGAATATCATGAAAGCAAAGAAAAAACCGCTCGATATCAAGACACCCGCCGATTTCGGCGTGGACGTCGCGCCGCGATTGGAAATCGTCAAGACCTCCGAGCCCGATGCCCGCAAGGCCGGTGTGATTGTTGGTTCGGTCGACGAACTTGTGGCGAAACTCAAGGACGAAGCGGGGGTTCTCTGATGGCTGTTCTTCTTATTGCCGAGGTGCATGGCACCGACCTTGCCGTCGATGCGACCGCAAAGGCCGTAACTGGCGCGCAGGCCCTGGGCGACGTGACCGTTCTGTGTGCCTCTGCCGGATGCGGTGGGGCTGCCGAAGCGGCTGCAAAACTCGATGGCGTGGCCAAGGTTCTCTGTGCCGATGATGCCGCCTATGGCAACGGCCTTGCCGAACCCGTTGCGGACCTGATCGTCTCGCTGGCCGGGGACTACACGCATATCGTTGCCCCTGCGACGGCATCGGCCAAGAACGTGCTGCCGCGAGTTGCCGCCCTGCTGGACGTGATGGTGATCTCCGACATCACCGCCGTGATCGATGCCGACACGTTCGAGCGCCCGATCTATGCCGGAAACGCGGTGCAGACCGTGAAATCTTCCGACGCCAAAAAGGTGCTCTCGATCCGGACCTCGACCTTCGAGGCTGCGGGTGAAGGTGGCTCTGCAACCGTCGAGTCGATCGCCGCCGCCGGCAACCCCGGCCTGTCGGAGTGGATCGAAGACAAGGTTGCCGCATCCGATCGGCCCGAATTGACGTCGGCCGGGATCGTGGTTTCCGGCGGTCGCGGTGTCGGCTCGGAAGACGACTTCAAGCTGATCGAAACCCTCGCCGACAAACTGGGTGCCGCGGTTGGCGCCTCGCGCGCCGCAGTCGACTCGGGCTATGCGCCCAACGACTGGCAGGTCGGTCAGACCGGAAAGGTCGTTGCACCCGATCTTTACATTGCGGTCGGCATCTCGGGCGCAATCCAGCACCTGGCCGGCATGAAGGACTCCAAGGTCATCGTGGCGATCAACAAGGATGCGGAGGCACCGATCTTTCAGGTTGCCGACTACGGCCTCGTCGCCGATCTCTTTGCCGCTGTGCCGGAGCTTATCGAAAAAATCTGATCCGCAGCGCGGTCAAAAGACAGGAATGCAAGGGCCCGCCATCAGGCGGGCCCTTTGCCTCATGAAAAAGCCTTTTCGAGAACGGGAACCAGTGCGTCGGTGGCTTCCTCATGCACCGTGATACCAGGCGTTTCCATCGCGGCAGGTGCTTCGAGTTCGGAGAACACCTTGCCGTCCGGGTCCATGGTCCGTACCCGGGGGCTGTAGACCACCTCGACCAAACCATCCGATCTGCCTACGACAGCATCCAGCATGGCACGGTCGATGTAGAGCGGATCGTGTTCATATCCCGAGTCGGCTGGCTGGGTTTGCCCCGGTTCGTGATCCGCCAACCAGAGCAACACCTTGGGACCTGTGATCCTGCCCAACAGGATGCGCATGCGGGCCACCCATGCGGTACGCAGTTCCGCAACGACAATCTCGAACCGTTGCGGACTGTATTGGTGCAAGGATTGCATCATGTGCCGCGTGAAGGAAAAGTCGGTGAAGTCCACCTCGCGGAACACTGTCTTCATCAGGGCTGATGGCGCAATGAACCGATCATTGCGCCGCGGATGCACGGAAAAGAACCGATTGGTCAAGTTCTGCGCGCCCATGATCTGAATGACGGTGACCTTCGCCTTGTTCACGATATCCAACAGCCCGGAATCCTGCGCGAACACATCGATGCCTGCATTCATGCAGCCCAGATTCACCGTTGTCTTGCCCAACCGATCCTCTACCAGATCCGGGAACGGAAATTCGATGAACCTGCCGTAGGTCTCCGTCGCCCCAATAAACGCCGCGAATGGCTTTTCGAGTCCCTTTTTGGGGCCACGGAACACCAACCTGGACTCGCCGTATCTGCATGGAAGATAATCCAGGGCTCCATCGCCCGGATGTTCAAAAGCCATCCCACCACCTCAATTCACTTACTCACCCAAAGACGATCCTGAGGGCGGGCCGTTGCGAAATTCCTAAATGGGCAGGTTGAGACGATTTTTAGCGGTTGCTGTCCAAGCGGCGCGCTGGAAGTTTCTGCACTTGCAGCATAAGGTCCCCCCATCAGAAATATCCACTGAAGGTGGGACAATGGAAATCAAGACCGTAGGCGTCGTGGGCGCCGGACAGATGGGCAACGGAATTGCGCATATCTTCTCGCTGGCCGGATATGACGTTCAACTTACTGATATTACTCAGGAGACCCTGGACCGTGGGCTTGTCAACATTCGCAAGAACATGGACCGGCAAGTGTCGCGTGACAAGATCACAGCCGAGGAGCGGGACATCGCGATGGGCCGGATCAGCACGACGCTGGCGCTCAAGGACCTTGGTTCCTCGGACTTGATCATCGAGGCCGCGTCGGAACGCGAGACGATCAAGAACGCCATTTTCGAGGACCTTCAGCCGCACCTGAAGCCGACAACGATTCTGACGTCCAATACATCCTCGATCTCGATCACCCGCCTGGCGAGTCGTACGGACCGCCCGGAACGGTTCATGGGCCTGCACTTCATGAATCCGGTACCGGTCATGAAACTGGTCGAATTGATCCGCGGAATAGCGACGGACGACGAGACCTACCAGACGCTGTTGAAGGTGGTCGATGATCTGGGAAAGACCTCGGCCAGCGCCGAAGACTTCCCCGCGTTCATCGTGAACCGGATCCTGATGCCGATGATCAACGAGGCCGTCTATACGTTGTACGAAGGGGTGGGCAACGTCCGCTCGATCGACACTTCGATGAAGCTGGGCGCCGCACATCCGATGGGCCCGTTGGAGTTGGCCGACTTCATCGGCCTCGACACCTGTCTGGCGATCATGAACGTCCTGCACGAAGGTTTGGCGGACACCAAGTATCGTCCCTGCCCGCTTTTGACGAAATACGTCGAGGCCGGTTGGCTTGGCCGCAAGTCAGGTCGTGGGTTCTACGATTACCGCGGCGACACGCCCGTCCCGACTCGGTGACCAGGGCCTTGGAAGCGTCCACTTCGGCGGGCGCTTCTACCGCGTCCTCAGGGCTAGCGTACGTTCCCGCAGCCAGGCGACAAACCCACGCGGATTGGACGCCCATTTGACCACGTCTTCGCGCTCGATCACCTGTCCGACGACAGGCGCTTGCGGCTTGTTGAGCGCGTGCACGACTTCGTACAGCAACAATCCCTGACGCAGGGTTGCCGACACGCGGTTGGCCATCTGGTACCACCTTGAATTGTTGCCCGGAAAAAAAATCGGCAGCACTCGAGCGTTGGATCGTTGGATCATCTTTGCGGTAAACGGGTTCCATTCGGCTTCGATTGCCGGTCCGAGCATCGTATCCGAAGATGCAACGACGCCCGATGGAAACAGGACAATACAGCCCCCCTGCTTCAGATGATCCATCGCCTGTTTGCGCATTTCGAGGTTCTGCTGCAACGCATCCTCTTCATGGGCAAACGGTACCGGAATCATGAACCGGTCGATCTCGCCCACACCGGTCAGAAGCGAGCGGGTGAGGATCTTGTAGTCCGTCCGCCGTTTTCCGATGAGCTCCGCCAGAACCATGCCATCAACCAACCCGTGCGGGTGATTGGCCACGATCACCAACGACCCAGACGCGGGAATATCGGCGATCTGCTCGTCCGGCGTCGTCAGGGCAATGCCCATAACATCAAGCGCCTGTTTCCAGAATGCCTGACCGTCTGGAACCCCCATGGCTTCAAATTTTCGAATCAGGCGCAGCAGGCGCAACTTGCCGGTCAGGGCCTCCATCACGTGGATGAAACCTACCTGGAACGGGCTTTCAAAGGTATTCGCATAGGACAACCTGCGCTTGTCGTATGGTTGATCGGCAAGGTTCTCGCCCTCGCCCTGGCCGCGCAATGGCTGCGCTGGCCGACGGTGCATCAGTGAGGCTCTTTGTTGCGTCGACTCGATCAAAACGCCAGATCTCCCTGCCGGTCCGCCTCACATCCCCTCGCCGAACTTGTCCTTGACGAGATCCGCCAAAGCTCTGGCAAGCTCCTCGGCTTGAGGCCCGCTTGTTTCGACCTCAATAGAGGTTCCCCTGGAGGCTGCCAACATCAAAAGGCCCATGATGCTGTCGCCCGCAGCGTCAAGGCCGTCCCTGGAAACATTTGCCATGGCGTCAAACGCTTCGACCGTTTCCACGAACTTCGCCGACGCTCGCGCGTGCAGACCCTTCTCGTTGGTGATGTTCAGCACCTGAGACGTAGTTTTCGACATTCAATTGGGTTTCCCGGCCGTTCCGCCAAAGCTGTTGATGTATTTTCGACCAGCCGCAAGTGCCGTTTCAACGGCCTCTTCGACGCCCATTTGTCGTGACTTCGCCAGCTTGATCAGCATCGGCAGGTTTGCGCCATAGAGGATCTTGCGATCCTCCTTGTTGCACGCGCGAAGCGACAGGTTGGACGGAGAACCGCCGAACATGTCGGTTACCACCACAACGCCGCTGCCCGTGTCGACGGAATTGGCTGCGTCCAGAATCTCGGCCTGCTTGGATTTTCGGTCATGCTCGGGCGCAATCGAAATGGCACGCATCCCAACCTGCTTGCCGACGACATGCTCTACCGCCGCAAGGTACTCGTTCGCCAAGCCGCCATGGGCGACGATCACGATACCGATCACACTCAAGTCCCCACTTGCGCCACAGTGCTTTCACTGGCGGCACGTCGCTCCAGTTCCCGATGTCTAGTTGACACCTGCCATCCGGCATTCGCAAGCGTATTCCCAAGATGTTCAGCAAGGGTCACCGAACGGTGTTGCCCACCGGTACACCCAAAGCCGATCGACAGGTGCGATTTGCCTTCTTCGACATAGGCTGGCAGCAACAGCAAGGACAGGTCGCGAATCTTCTCGAAGAAATCATCGTAACGGGAATCTTCTGAAACATAGCGCGCAACTTCGTCAGACAGCCCGTTCAACCCGCGCAGGTCAGCGTCCCAGTAGGGGTTCCGCAAAAAGCGACAGTCAAACACCATGTCCAGCCCACGCGGCAGACCGCGCTTGTACGAGAACGAGTGCACCGACAGGGCCAGCCGGTTCTCGGAGGGTCCCCCAAACCAGCGCGCGATCTCGGACTTCAGATCGTGAACCGTAAGGTCCGACGTGTCGATCATGATGTCGGCGCGAAGCTGGATCGGCTTGAGGAGGTCAAATTCCCGCGCAATTCCGACGGCAGGCGTTTCGTCGGGGGCCATCGGGTGACGCCGACGGGTTTCCGAATATCGACGCAGGAGAACATCCGGACCGCAATCCAGATAGAGCAATTCAACATCTCCGGGTCGATCAATCACTTCCAGTAGGGCAGCAACCGAAAAGTCGCGATTCCGCGTGTCGATCCCAAGTGCCAAGGCGGGCCCATGATTGGGGCCATCCAGCAGTCGTGGAACAAGCGACAGTGGAAGGTTGTCAATGACTTCGTATCCCAGATCTTCCAGGGCCCGAATTGCCGTGCTTCGGCCGGCACCCGAGGGGCCAGACACAAGGACCGTGCGGTGCGAGGGCGCATCACGGCTGGGAGCGGTCAACTCGGTCATGGCATCTCTCGCCTTTCCATAAGACACTGTAGGAGTGCACTCGCTCCTTGCCCGCCGGGCGGGCGATACAGCAAGGTGGCTTTTTGACCAAGTAATTCAAGTGTGCGTGATGGTGGCAGTCGATCCGGTTCCTGTTGGCCAAGGTCGATGGCCAGGGTCACGGTCGCGTGCGAACTGTAGGGCAGGCGCAACAAACCGACGTATCTCGCCTCGATCTGGCCTGCGATGGAGACGGGGGGCGATGCAATCAGCCGATCGCCTTCGCAGGTCACGATGGTCCGGTCATCGGCGACCAGAGAGGCGCCCAGCGCGATCAGATCAAGCGCCAACGTGGACTTTCCACTGCCCGACGGCCCGAGGATAAGCAGGGCGCGTCCGTCCAGTTCGACCGTCGAGGCATGCAGAACTTCAGAGCGATCTTCCGGCACGGTCTCGGAGGCCATGGTGCGGGTTCCGCGCCCTAGACCGGGAGGCCGACGACGAACCGGGCACCCAGCGGTTCGGAAACGACGTCTGCATCGGTCGGACGGATGTTCTCGGCCCAGATGACGCCACCATGCGCTTCGACGATCTGCTTGGAGATGGCAAGGCCAAGTCCGGAATGGTTTCCGAACTGACCGACGGGCCGCTCTGAGTAAAAGCGGTTGAAAATCTTTGTCAGGGCCTGTTCGGGAATTCCCGGGCCAGTGTCTTCAAACACGACCAAAACTCGATTTTCACGTTTGCGTACCCAGACCCGCACCGCATCGCCGTCTTCACAGAAACTGACCGCATTGGTGATCAGGTTCACGAACACTTGCGCGAGACGTGCCTCCAATCCGTAGATCATGATCGGCTGGTGGGGCAGGTCGGTGATAAATTCGACCCCTGTTTCCGCCGCCTCCTGACCAAGGTAATCCGTCAGGTTGCTCAGCATCTTTACAAGGTCGAAGCGTTCCTCCTCTTCCTTGACAAGTTCGCTGTCCAGGCGGGACGCGTTGGAGATGTCGCTCACGAGACGGTCGAGGCGACGAACATCGTGATCGATTACATCAAGGAGTTTCTCTCGTTGGTCCTCGCGCTTGGCAACCCGCATGGTTCCAACTGCGGACCTCAACGATGCCAGGGGGTTCTTGATCTCATGGGCGACGTCGGCGGCAAATTGTTCGTTGGCATCAATCCGGTCGTAGAGAGCCGCAACCATTCCCCGCAATGCTCCGGAGAGACGTCCGATTTCATCCGGGCGCCCGGTCAGGTCGGGAATTCTTACACGCCCTGGGGTCATCTTGCGTGCATTTCGGTCGCGACCGATCTCGGCCGCCGCCGCGAGATCCGATAACGGGTTGGCAATGGTCGAGGCGAGGACGAGGCTCAACCCGATCGATACCAGAATGGCGATCACAAACATCTGGAGGACTTGTTCGCGCTCCTTGCGGACAAGCTGATCGACCTCGCCCGCGGCCGAAGTCATGGCCACGACACCAACAACTGCGGCGCCCTGCCGAATTGGAGAGGCAACGGAAAACAGGAGGTCGCCCTGAGTGTCGCTGCCTGCGTTCATCGCATTGTTTCCGGCTGCGGCTTGTTCCACCAGGGCCTGTGCCAGATCGAGACTGTCTGTTTCCTGCGACTCCGATCCGCCGGGTGTCAGCAGCCGAGACGTTCCCTCCCAGATCGAGTTGAGAAAATTGGTAATGACGGTCGCGCTATCTGCTGCCGACAGATCGAGCGGTGGTGCAGTTTTTCGAGCGATCAGGCGTCCGGTAAGATCGAAGACGAACACCTCGACCCCGTCCGAGATCGACAGGTCGTCCAGCGTTGTTTGTGGATCGATGCCGTCGCCACCCGAAAAACTCACCGGTCCGACGTTCGGCAGCTGGACCTCGAAGACATCCGCAACGAGAGCCGCTTCGCTATGGAGGCCGCTCACACGCTGCGCAGCGATGCTGTCGCGGAACGGGTTGAGGTAGAAGACGCCGCCCACAAGGATGAGCAGGCCAATCAGGTTGAACGTGATGATCTTGCGTGCAAGCGGTGACCGATTGAGCGTCAGGTAGCCTCGGCGCTCTCGCTTCTTTCGAACATCTACATCCGACGAGTCCGGGCTTACCCAGTCTTCGCCGAGGACCACGTCCTGATTGACTTCGCTTCTGGTGTCGCGCACGTGTCCCCCGTCCTTTCCGGTCAGAGGGTTACTCTTCGTTGTATCGGTAACCGATACCATAAAGAGTCTCGATCGCCGAGAAGTCGCCATCAACGGTGCGCATCTTCTTGCGCAGACGCTTGATGTGACTGTCGATCGTCCGGTCATCGACATAAACCTGATCGTCGTAGGCCACATCCATCAGTTGATCGCGGCTTTTCACGAATCCGGGCCGCTGTGCAAGCGCCTGCAGCAGCAGGAACTCGGTGACGGTCAAGGACACGTCTCGACCCTTCCAGCTCACCGAGTGGCGCAAGGGGTCCATCGTCAGTTCGCCGCGCTCCAAGATCTGCGAGGCTTCCGGTTCGCCAGCCTCGTCCGAGATGATCGCTTCCTGTCGGCGCAACAAGGCACGGATCCGCTCAACAAGAAGACGCTGGGAGAAGGGTTTCTTGACGTAGTCGTCTGCCCCCATCCGCAGCCCCAGAACCTCGTCGATTTCGTCATCCTTGGATGTGAGGAAAATCACCGGCATGCTTGTCTTTTGCCGAAGCCGTTGCAGCAGGTCCATGCCGTCCATGCGTGGCATCTTGATGTCGAGCACGGCCATGTCGGGCAGTCGGCGGTTGAAGGCGTCCAGCGCCGATTGCCCGTCGTTATAGGTCTCCACCTCGAATCCCTCGGCCTCAAGTGTCATGGAAACGGAAGTGAGGATATTGCGGTCGTCGTCCACGAGTGCGATGCGCGACATCTGGTTGGTCCTCGTACTGCTCATTTTGCTATTTTTTCCATACTTTCCCGTTTCCCACCGCTGGAATCAACTGTGAATGCGAATCACAGGCCAATACAGGGGTAGGAGAAGCGCCATTTCGGTAAGGAATGGCTAATTTACATCACATCTGTTGTCGCGGCCTGCCCATCTGCGGCGGTGACATATGCACAGGGGTCTGGCGAGCTATGCACGATTCAAGTTTGGGCATGTCGTGAGGGCAACCCGGATATTCAGATCGGGAAACAGCGACATTGTAGCGCTAACAATAGTCTCCTGAGACGCTACCAAACGTTTTCGGAGGTGCTATACGGAGCGCGCCGGGCCAAGGTGGCCATGGCTCGCAGGCCCCCCTGCGCAACGTGTCCGCTATCCGAGGAGGAAAGCATGGAAGCTCCAACCACCAATGCCCAACTGATCAAGTGGGTCGACAAGATGGCGGCTCTCGCCAAGCCCGATCAGGTCGTGTGGTGCAACGGATCCCAGGAAGAATACGATCGGCTCTGCCAGGAAATGGTAGACGCTGGGACCTTCATCCGCCTCAACCCTGAACTGCGCCCGAACAGCTACCTCGCCCGTTCGCACCCCTCCGATGTTGGCCGGGTCGAAGACCGTACCTTCATCTGCTCGAACAACAAGAACGACGCCGGCCCCACCAACAACTGGGCCGATCCCGCCGAGATGCGTGCGACGCTGAACGAGAAGTTCGACGGCTGCATGAAGGGTCGGACGATGTACGTCATTCCCTTCTCCATGGGTCCGATCGGCTCCCCGATCTCCAAGATTGGCGTCGAGATCACAGACAGCCCCTATGTTGTCACCAACATGCGCATCATGACCCGCATGGGCCAGGAAGTGCTGGACTCGCTTGGCGACGACGGTTTCTTCATCCCCGCAATGCACTCCATCGGTGCACCGCTCGAAGAAGGTCAGGCAGATGTGCCGTGGCCTTGCGAAAGCGACATCGCGAACAAGTACATCGTCCACTTCCCCGAGACCTACGAGATCTGGTCCTACGGCTCGGGCTACGGCGGCAACGCCCTGCTCGGCAAGAAGTGCCTGGCCCTGCGTATCGCTTCGGTCATGGCCCGCGACGAAGGCTGGCTCGCCGAGCACATGCTGATCATGGGCATCGAATCGCCGGAAGGTGAAAAGACCTACCTTGGCGCTGCATTCCCGAGCGCCTGCGGCAAGACCAACCTGGCCATGCTGCTGCCGCCCAAGGGCTTCGAAGGCTGGAAAGTCACGACCGTCGGCGACGACATCGCCTGGATCAAGAAGGGTCCGGACGGCGAACTGCGCGCGATCAACCCCGAGGCCGGCTTCTTCGGCGTGGCTCCGGGCACGAACCGTGCGACCAACCCGATCGCCATGGATACGATCAAGTCGGACGTCATCTACACCAACTGCGCGCTCACCGACGATGGCGACATCTGGTGGGAAGGCATGACCAAAGAGAAGCCTGCGCACGCGATCGACTGGAAGGGCAACGACTGGACTCCCGCAAGCGAGACCCCGGCCGCACACCCGAACGCGCGCTTCACCGCGCCGGCTGCCAACTGCCCGTCGGCTGACGCCGATTGGGAAAACCCGGCTGGTGTGCCGATTGCCGGCTTCGTGTTCGGTGGCCGGATGAGCCAGGACATGCCGCTGGTCTTCCAATCCTTCAACTGGAGCCACGGCGTCTACCTTGCTGCGACCATGGGCTCGGAAGCGACCGCTGCTGCGATCGGTGTGACCGCTATGCGGCGTGACCCGATGGCGATGCTGCCCTTCTGTGGCTACAACATGGCCGACTACTTCACGCATTGGCTGAACGTTGGCCGTCGCGTCTCGAACCCGCCGCGGATGTTCCGCGTCAACTGGTTCCGCAAGGACGAGAACGGCAAGTTCATCTGGCCTGGCTTTGGCGAGAACATGCGTGTTCTGAAGTGGATCGTCGACCGTGTGCACGGCCGCGGTATGGCTGTCGAAAGCCCGATCGGCTGGATGCCGCGCCACGAGGATATCCACTGGGACGGTCTCGATTTCCCGTCGGATACCTTCTACGAGCTGATGGAAGTCGGCCGGGAGGCGGGTGCAAAGGAAGCCCACGCCCACGAGGAGCAGTTCGAGAAGTTCTTCGACCGACTCCCGAAAGAGTTCATCTTCGAACGTGAACTCCTGCGTTCGCGCCTGTGGCGCTCCCCCGATCACTGGGAGCTCGCCCACGAGCATCACGATTGATCCCAACAAGGGGGCGGCTTCGGTCGCCCCCTTGACCGTTCAGGATCGACGCAAAGATCACAAATCAGCGTACATGGAACCATCGCAACCCGCCTGACGGCGCGCGTTCCAAGACAATGGCTGGCAGGTTTCACACCTGCCGGCTTTTTTGATTCGTAAAGAATGACGGCGCTGGCGGTCAACGGCAGCGACCAGGTGACCGCTGGACGTGTGAACCCGGCTCAATGCCTGGAAGATCAAGGCATCACTGGACTCGGCAACGTTTGCTACAACTTCATCGACCCCGTTCTGATGGCCGACGCCGTCAGGAATGGCGAGGGTAAAAGCGGGTTGGGCGGTACGTTGGTGAGCACCGTCAAATTCACCGGCCGCTCACCCAAGGACAAGCACGTTGTCCGCAACGCCACCGCCAAAGACGCAATCTGGTGTGCACACAACAAGCCGATTCGCCGGAAGGTTTCAACAACCTGAAGGCGAACATGTTGGAGCACAGGATGGCTCGCGACGACCAATTGCCCGACCTCTATGGCCGCGCAGGCAAGACCCTGCGCGTCAACTTCCGCCTGGAGACGAAAATAGCCTGACGCAACCTGATAATGCGCCACATGCAGCGTCGTCCGGTGCGCGTCGCACTCGACACGTTTGTACACGATTGGGCCGTCCTCAACTGCCCCTGCTTCATGGCCTAGCCGGAGCGCCACAACGTCCAAACCGAAACCGTCGCCGCACTCAACATGGAACCGACGACGGTCCCGATCGGCGGCACCGGACACCTCGGCGAAAACAAGCAGGCTTGCTTTTCTGTTCTCAACCATTTCCTGCCCGGCAAAGACGTCATGACAATGCACTGCTCGGCCAGTCTGAGCCAGGACGCCGAGCCGGAAATCTTTGCCACGCCCAGCATGCGGTGCGCCATTCCGTTGACACCGGTCCCGAAGGCCCTTTTGACGTCGCTTGGCGGCAACCCGAAGACCTGGTCATGCTGACCTGCGACGCTTTCGATGGTCTGCCTCCGGTCGCTCGCCTGTACCCTGAGCAAGCCAGGTACTGCTTCCAGTCGGGCTTCACCTCCAAAGGAAGCTGGAACCCAACGTGGTATCACCGAGCCACAGCCGATCTTCTCGACCTGATTCGGGGCTCTGTTCATGCCGTGTCCGCCCGTAGGCTACGGTGATCTTCTCAAGAAGAAGATCGCCAACAACGATTCGCATTGCTGGCTGGCTTAAATCGGCTGGTTCGGTGGTGCCTGCGGGACCGGTTCGAGAATGCCGATCAAGGCGAATCGTGCCCTGCTCGCGGTGGCTTTCGACGGCACGCTCGACACCGCTACCTTCCAGAAAGACCCGAACTTCGGCTTCGACGTTCCGGTCGAAATGCCCGGCATCGAGACCGACCTGCCGCACCCGTGTGACACGTGGAAAGATCAGGATGCCAATGATTCGCAGGCCACCAAACTTGTTGGCATGTTCAAGCACAACTTCGAACAGTTCATGCCCTGTGTCGCCAAAGGCGTGAACGCCGTTGCGATCGGCTGACCCGAGATGACCCGTGGCGGCATGCTGCTCTTGATCGTTGCCTGAACTGCCGACCCCCAAGTCACGCACTTCGGGCCGATTTCGGTTTGGGAGACCCCTGGCATCTCTCTTCGCGCCGCGGGCAACAGCCGCTTGTGCCACGCTTAAGGCAAGCATCCTTGGTTGTGTGATCGACTCAACACCCCCATATAGGCCCCGCAACGAATGGAGACGATCATGGCCGACAGTGATTTTCCGGGCTGGCATGGAACAACGATTATCGGGGTTCGCAAGGGGAACGAGGTGGTCGTTGCCGGAGACGGTCAGGTCAGCCTCGGCCAGACCGTGATCAAGGGAACCGCCCGAAAGGTCCGAAGGCTGTCGCCCGGCGGCCAGGATGTCGTTTGCGGATTTGCCGGTTCGACCGCAGATGCCTTTACGCTGCTGGAACGGCTGGAGGCAAAGCTGGAAGCGACGCCAGGGCAGTTGGCCCGCGCCGCGGTTGAACTGGCCAAGGACTGGCGCACCGACAAGTACCTCCAGAAACTGGAAGCCATGCTCATCGTGACGGATGGAAAGGAATTGCTGGTGATTACCGGTGCCGGCGACGTGCTGGAGCCGGAACACGGCATCGCCGCCATCGGATCGGGTGGGAACTTCGCGCTGGCAGCGGCGCGTGGCCTGATGGACACGGACCAGTCAGCAGAGCAAATCGCCCGCAAGGCGATGGCCATTGCCGCCGACATCTGTGTCTACACCAACGGCAACGTCACGGTCGAAACCATCGGCACATGAGCCTGACCCGGGACGACATTCGAGCTGCGGTTCGGGCCGGCATGATCTCGGAGGCTCAGGCTGCATCAATCCTGGCGCTGGCGGATCAACGTCATGGCGTACGGGAAAACATGGATGGGCTGGACGAGCCGTTCGAGTTGTTCCGTGGTTTCAACGAGATCTTCATCGTGGTCGGACTGACGGTTCTGTTCGTCGGTTGGATGGGCCTGACCGGTGTGTCCGCCTTGGTCGATCTTGGATCTGCCGGAACCACCGGGGCGACCTACGCCGTAATCACGATGACGACGACCGCCGTTCTGGCTCGGTATTTCACGCTGAAGCGGCGGATGGTTGCGCCCTCTATCGCATTGACGGTGATGTTCGCCATTGGGGCGTTGCAATTCGGTCTGTCTACCGGCTGGATGCTTGGCCTCGCCTTTCAGGAACGCATGGCGTTTGCCGCCAGCGCAACGACCGTGTTGCTGGGCGCCTATTACCTTCTGTTCCGGGTGCCGTTCACCATGGCTCTGATCGCCCTGGGCGTCTTTGCCAGCACCGGCGCGATGTTTGTTCTGGGAGGAGCTGACATCCCGACACCGACGGACCTGTTCCGGCTCAGCAACGAAGGGCCGTTCGCGATCATCACCATTGTGCTTGGACTGTTCGGGTTGGCCGTGGCGTTGTGGTTCGACATGACAGACCCCCACCGGGTCACACGCCGTTCCCAATCCGGATTCTGGCTCCACGTCATTGCGGCGCCCGCCATCGTCAACACGGTTGCGCTCAGCCTGTTCGAAGTCGGCACACCTGTGGCCCTGGCTGTCCTGTTCGGCTTTCTTTCCCTGATGGCACTGCTCGCCATCGTGATCGACAGACGGTCGTTCCTGGTATCCGGCGTCGGATATATCGTGGCATTGGCGATCGTCGTGCTCGACGGCCAGGCGGCCTTGGCCATCCTGCTGCTTGGCCTTGGACTTGTGGTTCTGGGCGCGCAGTGGGAACGCATGCGGCGGGCCATCATGACCTCCCTACCCGACTTTGCAGGCAAGACCCGCCTACCCCCATGGGACCTTGTGTCCCGCGAATAATCGCTTGCGTCGCAAGGCTCCTGTTGCAGATCGCAACCGGATGCATAGGTAGACGGCATCGCAGAAGAGAGAGACCATGACAGACCTGACCCCCCGTGAAATCGTCAGCGAGCTTGATCGCTTCATCATCGGCCAGCGCGATGCCAAGCGCGCCGTTGCCGTTGCCCTGCGCAACCGTTGGCGGCGCAAGCAACTGGCCGACGACCTGCGGGACGAGGTCTATCCCAAGAACATCCTGATGATCGGACCGACCGGCGTCGGAAAGACCGAGATCAGCCGTCGTCTGGCCAAGCTGGCCCGCGCACCGTTTATCAAGGTGGAGGCGACCAAGTTCACCGAAGTCGGATATGTCGGTCGCGATGTGGAACAGATCATTCGGGACCTGGTCGATTCCGCAATTCAGTTGACCCGCGACCACATGCGCGAAGACGTCAAGGCCAAGGCCTATCGGAACGCCGAGGAACGTGTGCTGGAGGCGATTGCCGGCAAGGACGCTCGCGAGCAGACGCGCGAGATGTTCCTGCGGAAGCTGAAATCCGGCGAGTTGGACAACACCGTGATCGAGCTGGAAGTGGCGGAAGCGGCCCCTTCGATGCCGATGTTCGATATCCCCGGACAGCCCGGCGGCAACATGGGCGGCATGGATCTGGGCAGCATCTTTGGCAAGGCGTTTGGCGGCCGGACAATCAAGCGCAAACTGACGGTGGCCGACAGCTATGAAGTGCTGATCTCCGAGGAAGCCGACAAGCTGCTCGACGACGAATCTGTCACCAAGGCCGCATTGGAAGCGGTGCAGGAGAACGGTATCGTCTTCATCGACGAGATCGACAAGGTCTGCGCCCGGCAAGAGGCCCGGGGCGGCGATGTCAGTCGCGAAGGCGTGCAGCGCGACCTGTTGCCCCTGATCGAAGGCACGACGGTTTCGACCAAGCATGGACCGGTCCGGACAGACCATATCCTGTTCATCACGTCGGGCGCGTTCAGCATTGCCAAGCCATCCGACCTGTTGCCCGAACTTCAGGGTCGCCTGCCGATCCGGGTAGAGCTGCGGGCACTGACCGAAGAAGATTTTGTCCGGATCCTGACCGAGACAGACAATGCCCTGACGCGCCAGTACACGGCCCTTCTGGAGACCGAAGGCGTTGTCGTGACCTTTACCGAAGACGGCATCGCCGCGCTTGCCCGGATGGCGGCCGAGGTGAACCAGTCGGTCGAGAACATCGGTGCGCGGCGGCTGTATACCGTCATCGAACGTGTGTTCGAGGAGCTGAGCTTCAACGCCCCGGATCAATCGGGGTTGGCTGTCACGGTCGACGCCGCCTTTGTCGAGCAGAACCTCGGCGAGCTGGCCAGATCCGCCGATTTGAGTCGCTACGTTCTCTAGCCGCATGGCCTTGTCCGCAGCCAGTCGCTAGACCGGCGGCATGAGCCTACGTTTGATCAGATTCGGCTGCCTTGTGGCTGTCGTTGCGTTGGCGTCCTGCACGCCGCGTGCCGACGTTGCGCCCAAGGCAGCGCCCGAAGGTCTCGGCACCGTGGTGCCAGTTCTGGTCGGCACGTCGCGATCGCGGGAAGAGAACGGATTGTACGATCCCATCGCGCGCGGCAGCACCAGCTTTGCCCGGTTTGACGTCAACATCCCGCCTGCGCACCAGCAAGGGCTTGTGGAGGTCGGCGGATCGATACCGGACCCGGAGAAGCACTTTCTGACGCGGACGATCCAACCGATGACTGCAGGCACGTTTCGCGCCGAAGTGTCCCGCCAGATGGCCAGAAACCCGCAATACGGAAACGAAGCCTTCGTCTTTGTGCACGGGTTCAACAACACGATGGGCGATGGCGTCTTCAGAACGGCGCAAATGTATTCCGACATGGGTCTGAATGCATTGCCGGTCCACTACTCCTGGCCGTCCAGTGGCAAGCCGTTGGGCTATCCATACGATCGGGATAGCGCGCTGTATGCCCGGCGGGGCCTACAGGATCTGATCGAAGAGCTGTCCGCCGCCGGGGTCCGGAACATCATGCTGGTCGCGCATTCCATGGGATCGCATATCGCCATGGAAACCTTGCGACAAATGTCGTTGTCAGGGCGCGGCGCAGCGTGGAACAGGATCGGTGGGGTCGCCCTGATGGCGCCTGACATCGATGTCTCGGTCTTTCACTCCCAGGTTGCCGACATCCGCCCCCTGCCCCAACCGTTCGTCATCTTCAGCTCCAGCCGCGATGGAGCCTTGCGGCTTTCGGCTCGGCTGACCGGTGAAAAGGCCAGACTCGGCAACATCACGTCGGTTAGCGAGGTCTCAGACCTGAATGTAACGGTGATCGACGTTTCAGAATTCCGCGACACACCCAATGTGCATATGACGGTGTTCAGCTCACCTACATTCATCAAGTTCGTCGAGGGCGGAGAAATGATGGACCGCGCGCTTCGGACCGGTGCAACAGTGCGGGCCGGGTTGCTTCCCGGAACAATCCTCACGGTACAGAACGCAACCGAGGTCGTTCTGGATCCTGTTGCCGCGCTGGCATCGGTGGGGCAATAGGCCATGACATGCTGACATTCCTGCGCGAGAATTCGGCCTGGCTGGCGGCCGGGTTCCTTCTGACTCTCAGTTCCAGCTTTGGTCAGACGTTCTTCATCTCGATCTTTGCCGGGGAAATCCGCGCAGAGTTCGGCCTGTCACACGGGGCATGGGGGGCGATGTATTCGCTCGGAACCCTCGCATCTGCCATCGTGATGGTCTGGGCTGGCACACTCACCGACAGGTTCAGGGTCCGCGAACTGGCGCTGGTGATCCTCCCGCTGTTTGCGTTGGCCTGCCTTGCAATGGCGGTCGTCCCTGGTGCCTGGGCGCTGCCCTTCGTCATCTTCGCCCTACGACTGGCCGGACAGGGCATGACCATTCACATCGCCATCGTGGCGATGGGCCGCTGGTTCGTCGCCACGCGCGGCAAGGCATTGTCCGTTGCAACGCTTGGGATCACGCTGGGAGAAAGCCTGCTTCCATTGCTGTTTGTGGCGCTACTGAGCGTGTTTGCATGGCGCGGCCTTTGGGTCCTTGCCGCTGGCGTCCTGCTGCTCATCATCCCCATCCTCCTGCACCTGCTCCGACACGAGCGTACCCCGCAGGCGGAATCCACGATGAACTCTGCGCCGGGCATGGATGGGCGATACTGGACCCGATCAGAGGTTCTACACAGCTGGTTGTTCTGGTGTATGGTGCCGATGCTGTTGGGACCGTCCAGTTTCAACACGGCGCTGTTCTTTCACCAGGTACACTTGGCGGAACTGAAGGGCATCTCGCATCTGTCGCTGGTAGCGCTGTTTCCGCTTTATACGGCTGTCAGCATCGGGTCGATGATGCTTACCGGTATCGCCGTGGATCGGGTCGGGACAGCCCGGTTGTTGCCATTCCTGTTGCTTCCGATCGCCGGTGGATTTGCCGTGATCGGCAGCACCGGCGGCATCATTGGAATAGCGGTTGGCATGGCCTTGGTCGGCGTCACGTCCGGTGCGAACTCGACCGTTCCCAACGCATTCTGGGCGGAGTTTTTTGGCACGCGACACCTTGGATCGATCAAGGCAATGGCCTCGGCCGTGATGGTGTTCGGATCCGCCGTCGGTCCGGTTCTGACCGGTCAGCTGATCGACTTCGGCATTGGGTTCGAAACCCAGATGATCTTGATTACCGGGTATTTCGTTCTTGCAGCCGCGTTGGTCGCATATGCGATGCGCAAGGCGGCACCCCGGCTATCGACGCCGGGACAGATAGACGTAGTAGGCACCTGAGCCACCATGGCTGATGTGGGCGTCGCTGATCTGGAGCACCAGTGGTGCCAGTGGCGCCATACGCAACCATTGCGGAACCTGGTTGCGGAGCACGCCGCGTGGCGTCGGAATGGGTCCGTCGTCCGATCGGGTCTTTCCCTTGCCTGTCACCACCAGAACCAGCCGACACCCATCTGAATGAGCCGCAAACAGGAAGCGTGACAAGACGGGATGCGCCTGTGCGAGGGTCATACCGTGCAGGTCGATCTTGCGATCCGGGCGCAGCTTTCCCTTCTTCATCTTTCCGAACGTCTTGTAGTCCATTCGAACGTGCTGGGCTGTCAGGCGGGCTTCCAGCGTCGGGGCAAGGTTGTGCCCCTTGGAGTGGTCGTAGCTTTGCGCCTGTCCAATCCGAAACGCCGGAATGTTCACTGGTTCCGGGTTCGGGCGTGGCTGAACCGTGGGCACTTCGGGCGACGCCGGTGCCGGGTCACGTGCTGTCGCGTGGAGAGGGTTGGCAGTGCGGGCGACCTGCCGCCATGTGGCGAGATCGTCATCCGTCAGCCGACGTCGTCGAGTCATTGGCCCTGATCATCCTCAGCCATGGCAAAGGCCCGCTGAATCGGCAACAGGACAATCATCCGGCCCGGATCGCGCACAGCACCGGCGGTTCGTCCCGCGGTCTTGCCCGAGCCGTAGAAGATGTCGGCGCGTTGCGCCCCCTTGATGGCAGACCCGGTGTCCTGGGCCACCATCAACCGGCGAAGCGGCTGCTTGCCATCCTTTTCGATCCACACGGGGGCGCCAAGTGGCACGAAGGAAGGGTCCACAGCCAACGTGCGTTCCGTGGTCACCGAGCGGTTCATGGCACCGATAGGTCCCTGAGAGGCATCAACCTCGGTCACCTTGCGGAAAAAGACGTAGGACGGGTTGTGCTGCAACAGCGCCTTGCCCTCCTCCGGATTGCGACTGACCCAGTTCTTGATGACCTGTGCAGAGACCTGATGCGCCTCGTACAGACCGCGTCGAATCATTTCCCTGCCTATGGATCGATAGGTGTGACCGTTGTGGCCGCCATATCCGACCCGAAGCAGATTGCCGCCAGGCAGGCGGATACGGCCCGAGCCCTGGATCTGCAGGAAAAACCGTTCGACGGGATCGTCCAGCCAGACAATTTCCAGCCCCTTGCCGTCCAGTAGGCCGTTGGCCTCGATCTGAGCGCGGGTGGCCCAGGGTTGGCCCGATACGATATCGGGCGGCTGTTTGAACAAGGGAAAGCGAAACCTTCCAGTGCGGTGCAGGGACCCCGGAAGCTCCGGTTCATAGTAGCCTGTAAACAGGGCCGGTTCCGCGCCCCCTATCAGAACAGGTCGAAAGAACAGTTCGAAAAAGGACTTCCCCGCTGGTTGATCCTTTGCCAAGCGACAAAGCGCCCTCCATTCCGGGTCT
The DNA here is from genome assembly GCA_947495685.1 of uncultured Tropicimonas sp. GTDB lineage: Bacteria > Pseudomonadota > Alphaproteobacteria > Rhodobacterales > Rhodobacteraceae > Tropicimonas. Next base: position 88,027 of record CANLZY010000007.1, on the reverse strand, counting down.
TTCGGTATGTCACATGTCCGCACGAACGTGGCCAAGGCTGCGTCGTGATCGTCGTTCGACCAACCTTCAAGCTGGTCGAACTTCAGGATCTCGAATGTGGTCTCGGCAGCAGCGGGACTCGTGGCGACAGTCATCGCAAGGAGCGCCGACGCAAGCCGAGCCCGGGTCATTCTCCGGTGGCCACCAGTTGCCAGTTCGGATCGCCCGTGCCCATGGTACGGGCAAAGGACCAGACGTCGCGCTGACGCTTGATTTCGGTGTCGTTCCCTTCCAGAATTTCACCGGCCGAGTTGCGAACAACCGAGGTCAGTTCACCCACGAAGCGTACCGTGACCTCGCCAATGTTGGCGCCAGATTCAAACTCTGCGTTCACCAGGCCGACATCGCGCACTCCGATGAAGTTCGCATCGACGGTCAGTCCCTGCTCCCGGCGGTGATCCAATACTTCGGCCATCGCCGCATAGACATCATCGGACAGGAACGGTTTGACCGGCTCAAGGTCGCCGTGTTCGAAGGCCATCAGGATCATCTCATAGGCACCGCGTGCGCCCTGGAGAAACTCCCCGACAGAAAAACTGGGTTCCACACGTTTCATCTGCGCCAATGCAGTCGCAGCAGCGCTGCCTTCATCCGTGTGATCGGTGATGTCGTGGTCGACCCCACCTTCGATAACTTCGAACTCGGGGCGGTTGCTGCCCCGGTCTGCCTTGCTTTCGTTTACGGGAAGCGGCGGCTTTTCGAATCCCTCACGTGTTCCGAGGACCGATCGCAGCCGCAGAATCAAGAATATAGCTATCCCGGCTAACACGAGAAGCTGGATCACTGCTGCACTCATTTAAGTCCTCATCAATGCGTCTGGGTTGGTAACTCGCTTACACCGCACCTATGTAAGCGAGCGAGGAAGACAAGTCCACAAACACGACCTCACTGGAGAGCGCTAATGCCATTGTTGCTGTTGTTCATCGCGATTCCGTTGATCGAGATTGCCCTATTCATTCAACTGGGTTCGATTCTGGACCTTGGATGGATCCTTTTGATTGTCGTACTGACGGCGGTTTTGGGAACCTGGCTGGTTCGTCGACAAGGCCGGGATGTTCTGATGCAAGTTCAGAGATCTTTCAGTGATTTGAACGACCCGACCGAGCCATTGGCCCATGGTGCGATGATCCTGTTCTCTGGTGCTCTGCTGCTGACGCCCGGGTTCTTCACCGATGCGGTCGGGTTTCTACTGTTGATCCCGAAGGTCCGCGAAGCGGCTTTTCGCTGGTTGCGCAAGCGGGTCGTGATGCAATCGAACACCAGCTTTTCGGCCAGCGGGTTCTCGTCCACTCGCCCGCATCCTCCCAAAGACGTGATCGATGGTGAATTCACCGAGGTCCCGCCTGAGCCGCGTCGAACAAAAGGGCCGTCCGGCTGGACGCAGGATTGAGACTGTCGCCACTGTTTGATAAGGCAAATTCAACCGAAGCGTTGATACATTTTCTGGAGACACACATGTCGGACCAACCTACAGACACCGCCGCGACCCCCGAAGCCCCTGCCGAACAGCCCCAAGCCCCCAAGATGCAGGTTCTGGGCCAGTTTATCCGGGATCTTTCGTTCGAGAACATCGTCGCTCAGAAGGGCGTCAACGGCGAGGTGAGCCCCGACGTGCAGGTTCAGGTAAACCTGGATGCCAAGAAGCGGACAGTCGAGAACCAGTACGAAGTCATCACCAAGTTCAAGGTCGAGTCGCGCAACAAGAGCGACAGCGCCCCGCTGTTCCTGATGGAACTGGAATACGGTGGCATTTTCCAGATCGAGAACGTTCCCGATGACCAGCTGCATCCGTTTCTCCTGATCGAGTGCCCACGGATGCTGTTCCCGTTTGTTCGCCGTATCGTATCGGACGTCACCCGGGACGGTGGTTTCCCGCCACTGAACCTCGACAACGTCGACTTTGTTGCCCTGTATCGTCAGGAACTGGTGCGTCGTGCCCAGGCCGAACAAGCTGCCAAGGCAACGCCGGACGCCTGAGTCATGATCGCAGAGCGGGGCACTCGGGTCCCGCTCTGACATTGCCTCAACTGGCAGAAGTCAGGCGTCGAAGGTTTTCCAGAGTGCGTCATCCCCGAGTCTTTCGACAATCTTCGAATGGGCGACCCGCTCGTCACTGGTCAGACGTGGCGAGAGCGGCATCGGGCGTGGTCGAGGGCGCCAGTTGTCCTGCGAGCTGTTCGTTGTGCGTTCATTGGCCAACGAGAAATCTGGTTGCCGGCCACCGATGAGTTCCAGATAAACATCCGCCAAGATTTCGGAATCCAGAAGCGCGCCGTGCAGTGTTCGCGATGAGTTGTCGATGCCGAAGCGCCGGCACAATGCATCAAGAGACGACGGCGACCCGGGGAAGCGCTTTCGGGCGATCGCCAGCGTATCGAGCGCCTGCGCCATTGGCAGCTTCGGATGGCCAGCCCAATCAAGCTCCGCATTCAGGAACTTCATGTCGAACGGGGCATTGTGGATGACAAGCACCGCATCACCGATGAAGTCCAGAAACGCCGCCGCAACCTTGTTGAAAACGGGTTTGTCGGCAAGAAATTCGGCCGATATTCCATGTACCGCAAAGGCTTCGACCGGCATGTCCCGCTTGGGGTTGATGTACTGGTGATAGGTGCGACCAGTGGGGATATGGTTATCAAGCTCGATGCAGCCGATCTCGACGATCCGATGGCCATCAAAAGGGTCGAGACCTGTCGTCTCGGTGTCCATCACAATTTCACGCATGTGTCTTCCTGAGGTCCGTGATCAGTTCGTTTACCTGGCGCCTGGCACCGTCGAGTGTACTTGTATCAATGATCACGTCAGCCCGTGCGCGTTTTTCGGCATCTGGCATTTGTTTCTGCAGCAATCTCTGAAACTGGGCTTCGCTCATGTCCGGGCGTGCGAGCACACGTCGGCGCTGCTCGTCTGGTGAGACAGAGACAACGACTGTCAGGTCCATTTCGCCGTCCGTGTCGTTTTCGAACAGGAGCGGGATATCCAACAGAACAATGGGCGCGGTTGTCTCGTTCAGGAATGCTTGGCGATCCTGCGCAACCAAAGGGTGAACGATGGCTTCGATCCGGCGAAGCGCAGAGGCATCCTGTTCGATCCAGTTCTTCAATCGGCTACGGGAAACCGCTCCATTCTCGATCGCAGCCGGATACAGTGAACGGATTGGTTCAACTGCGTCACCACCCGGCGCATATACCCGATGAACTGCTGCATCAGCATCCCAAACCGGAATACCCAAATCCGCGAACATCGCTGCCGTCGTGGACTTTCCCATACCGATCGAGCCGGTCAATCCGATCAAGAACGGAGTGGTCATCCGTCGAGGACCGCCTTGCGGAGTGCTTCGTCAACGTCCGGACGGATTCCGAACCAACGTTCGAACCCAGGGGCACCCTGGTGCAACAGCATTCCCAGACCATCGACGGTCCGACATCCTCGGGCGGCGGCTTCTTCCAGGAATGGCGTTCGAAGCGGCACGTAGACGAGATCGTTGACCACCGCCTGTGGGTTCAATCCATCCAAGGAGACCTTGAATTCGGCCTTGCCCGTCATACCCAGCGACGTGGTGTTTACTACGGTCGCCGCGTCCCTGAGCATCGCAGACGATTGAACCCAGTCATGCACGATGATCTTGGACCCAAACTCCGACCGTAGTGCCTCTGCCCTGGTGCGTGTTCTGTTGGCAAGGTGGATTTCAGGTGTGCCAGCATCGATCAACGCGGTGACCACGGCCCGCGATGCGCCACCCGCACCAAACACCGCGGCCGGACCGACGCGGGGGTCCCATCCGGGAGCGTTCTGGCGAAGGTTAGCCATGAAGCCGTAGCCGTCGGTGTTGTCGGCATGAATTCGGCCATCTTCGCTAAATATCAACGTGTTGGCGGCACCGATCAAGGCTGCGCGATCCGTAACGAGATTCGCAAGGTTCAGCGCCGCTTCCTTGTGAGGGATCGTGACATTGACGCCGACAAACCCCATACGTGGCAGGGTACGCAGGACATTCGCCAGGTCTTCCTGCGCGATGTCGAGCGGAACGTAGTAACCCTTCAATCCGTGGGTCTTGAGCCAGTGTCCATGGAGACGCGGCGACAAGGAGTGCGCGACGGGCGAGCCAATCACCCCTGCAAGTGGAATCCTACCGGTCATGTTTCAATAACTCCCCTGACCGCAAGATGGTCCAACAAGGGCAATAACGGAAGCCCAAGAACGGTGAAGAAGTCGCCATCAATACGGGAAAACAGGCGCGCCCCTTCTTCTTCCAGCTGATAGCCGCCGACACAATGACGAATCTCCTGCCAGTTTCGGGCGACGTAGCCCTTGATGTAGTCAGCCGACAATGGGCGCATCGTCATCCTGACGCGCCCGACATGACGCCAGACGGGCTGTCCGTGATCAAACAGGACGATGGCGGAGTGCAGGTCGTGGGTGGTACCCGCAAGGAAGCCCAGCTGTGCAACGGCAGTCTCCGGGCTGTCGGGCTTGGCGAGGGCACGACCGCGAAAGTCCAGCACCTGATCGCACCCGAGCACAAGCGCCTCCGGGTTACGGTCGGCAACACGCGCCGCTTTGAATTCGGCCAGATGATCGGCCATGTCGCGCGGCGAGATATCATCGGCTTCCATTGCAGCACGAAACGACTCTTCATCAATCCTCGCAACCTGAACCTCGAACGGCACCCGCGCCTTGGTCAACAACTGCGCGCGAATTGTCGATCCAGATGCCAGGATGAGTGTGTGGGTCATGGGGACATCCTTGTGGAGAAGTCGAGGAGGACTGGGTTGGAGTCTTGTGACCTGTTTGGGACGCTTTTTCCAGATCTGGGGACCTTCCAACGTTCCATGAAATCATTCCGGATTTCATCCACCGTGTATAACCAGCAGCCGTTCTCACCGTGGCGAGTATCTATACAGGTCCATCCATCGGTTGCTCCCCTTGTTATCCACAGGCAACTTGTTTGTAAAAACTTGATTTTACTATATAATTATGGTTGTACATGATCATGATTGTTGGTGCCAGAATCCTGCCACCATGTGGATGAAGCGGTGGACATCTCAACAATCCACAAATGCACAGGCCCTACTACAACCACTCCTTTTCTTTTACATTCTTTCTTTATTATAGAGAAGGGAACGGTTCCCGGAGAACAAAGAATGATTTCTGATTGGTTGTCTGACGCATATCTTTGGACCAAGTCCCTCCACGTGATCTCGGTCATCGCCTGGATGGCCGGTCTGTTCTATCTTCCCAGACTCTACGTCCATCACAGTGAACAGACAAAAGCCGGCACAGAAATGGACAGTGTCTTTCAGATGATGGAGTTCAAGCTTCTGAAGCTGATCATGAACCCATCGATGATCGCGACGTGGGTCTTTGGACTGTTGCTCGTTCTGACGCCCGGAATCGTCGACTGGAGTGCGATCTGGCCTTACACCAAGGGGGCAGCCGTATTGGCCATGACATGGTTCCACATGTGGCTTGCAGCGCACCGCAAAGACTTTGTCGAGGGAGACTTCAAGCTCTCTGGCCGAACCTACCGCTGGATGAACGAATTGCCGACTGTGTTGATGATCGTGATCGTTGTTTCGGTGATTGTGCGGTTCTGAACCGCAGGAATTGACTCGACGGCCTTGAACGCTTATCTGGCCTTTCAATGGCAGTCCTGCCAGGTCCCTCCGTTCCCATAGGTTATGCTCGCCATTCTGATGGCGCAGGAAGTACATTCATGTCCGATCAAACCCTGACACTTGCCGAACTCAAAGCAACGACACCAAAAGATCTTCTGTCGGTGGCTGAGGAGCTGGACATCGACAATGCGTCCACGATGCGCAAGGGCGACATGATGTTCGCGATCTTGAAGGAGCGCGCGGAAGATGGATGGGAGATTTCCGGCGATGGCGTGCTGGAAGTCATGCAGGACGGATTTGGCTTTCTGAGATCTCCGGAAGCAAACTATCTGCCGGGCCCTGACGATATCTACCTGTCGCCCGAGATGATCCGCGAGCACGCGCTTCGCACCGGTGATACCGTTGATGGTCTGATCCAGGCACCGCGTGAGAACGAACGTTATTTCTGCATGACGAAGGTCAACCAGATCAACTTCGAAGAGCCCGAACGGGCGCGTCACAAGGTGAACTTTGACAACCTGACGCCGCTGTACCCGGACGAACGCATGAAGCTGGAAATCGACGATCCGACGATCAAGGATCGCTCGGCACGGATCATCGACCTCGTCGCTCCTATCGGCAAGGGACAGCGTAGTCTGATTGTTGCTCCACCGCGGACAGGCAAGACGGTCTTGTTGCAGAACATCGCTCACTCGATCGAGCGGAACCATCCAGAATGCTATCTGATTGTTCTTCTGATCGACGAACGACCGGAAGAAGTGACGGACATGCAGCGGAGCGTGAAGGGCGAAGTGATATCATCGACCTTCGACGAGCCAGCCACCCGTCACGTTGCCGTGGCCGAGATGGTGATTGAAAAGGCCAAGCGCTTGGTCGAGCACAAACGAGATGTGGTGATCCTTTTGGACTCGATCACAAGACTTGGTAGAGCCTTCAACACCGTGGTGCCATCGTCCGGCAAGGTTCTTACGGGTGGCGTCGACGCCAATGCCCTGCAGCGCCCGAAGCGATTCTTTGGCGCTGCGCGAAATATCGAGGAAGGTGGGTCGCTGACTATTATTGCGACAGCTTTGATCGATACAGGAAGTCGTATGGACGAGGTCATCTTCGAAGAATTCAAGGGCACCGGTAACTCGGAAATCGTTCTTGATCGCAAGGTTGCCGACAAGCGGGTATTCCCCGCAATGGATATCTTGAAGTCGGGAACGCGGAAAGAAGAGTTGCTGGTCGACAAGGGCGACCTGCAGAAGACCTTTGTCCTGCGTCGGATTCTGAATCCGATGGGAACGACCGACGCCATCGAATTCCTGATTTCGAAGTTGAAGCAAACGAAGACGAATTCGGACTTCTTCGACTCGATGAACACCTGACCTAGACCTATCGACGGAACACGCCATGGACACGATATTTGCCTTGGCATCGGCGCCCGGCCGAGCTGGGGTTGCCGTGCTTCGCGTTTCGGGAGATCGTGCCTGGGATGCCTGTCGGTCTTTGACGGGTGGGGTCCCTGAGGTTCGGCGTGCATCGTTACGAAAACTCAGAGACGGCTCAGACCTGATCGACGAAGCGCTTGTATTGATTTTCGACTCCGAGCAGAGCTTTACCGGAGAGAAATGCGTAGAATTTCAAATACATGGGAGTCCGGCGGTAATCTCGCGACTGTTGGCCTTCTTGGCCGAGTTGGATGGTTTTCGTCTGGCTGAGCCAGGTGAGTTCTCCCGACGTGCTCTTGAAAACGATCGAATGGATCTCACTCGAATTGAAGGTCTGTCCGATCTGCTGGAGGCAGAGACGGAGGCGCAACGCAAGCAGGCCATGAGGACCTTTGCGGGCGAATTGCGGAGCCAGGCGGAATCCTGGCGAGAGAAGCTTTTGCGCGCCGTTGCCTTGGTTGAAGTATCCATTGACTTCGCTGATGAAGATGTACCGGTCGATGTGGGTCCTGAGGTGTCCGAGTTGGTCCGTGGCTTGATTTCAGACTTCCGGGAGGAAATTGCTGGGGTAGATTCAGCCGAGCAACTTCGAAACGGGTTTGAAGTTGCTATTGTGGGGCCACCAAATTCCGGAAAGTCGACGCTTTTGAACCGTCTTGCCGGGAGGGATGCCGCCATCACGTCGGAATTCGCGGGGACAACACGTGACGTGATTGAAGTTCGGATGGATATCGAGGGCCTGCCTGTAACGATTCTTGACACCGCGGGACTGAGGGAAACAGAGGATCTAGTCGAGGCAATCGGGGTCCAACGAGCGAGAGAACGGGCGATGGCAGCCGACATCCGTCTGATCATGGGGACAGGTGATCTTGGCATCGAATTACTTCCTGGTGACGTTCTGATCGCCGGAAAGTCAGATCTCGGTGTGATCGGGGAGGGGCTTCCGATATCTGGCCTGACAGGTGCTGGATTGGAAGATTTGCTGAAACGGATACAGTCTACGTTGGCGGATCGGGTTTCCGAAACCCGCACAGCGACTCACATTCGACACGCTCGTGCGCTGTCAGTGGCAGTGAGTGCTTTGGAGGAAGCGGAAAACTGGTTATGTTTGTCTGCAGGTGCGGAAGAGCTGGTCGCTGAGTCAATTCGTACCGCGATCCGTTCGGTGGATGCCCTGGTGGGCCGGATCGGTGTTGAAGATATACTTGGTGAGATTTTTTCCAGTTTCTGCATCGGAAAATGAGGATGTTTCACGTGAAACACGACTTTGATGTGATTGTTGTTGGCGGGGGGCATGCTGGCTGTGACGCGGCATCCGCCGCAGCAAGGACAGGTGTACGTACAGCACTCGTAACACTCAAAGCCACCGATCTCGGTGTGATGTCCTGCAATCCTGCAATCGGTGGACTTGGAAAGGGGCATCTGGTTCGTGAGATTGACGCACTCGACGGTTTGATGGGTGTGGTTGCGGATTGTGCGGGTATCCAGTTTCGGCTCTTGAACCGGCGGAAGGGGCCTGCGGTCCAAGGTCCCCGGACCCAAGCCGATCGGAAGCTCTACCGAACAGCAATGAAGCGGGAAATCGAGGGTCAGGACGGCATTTCCTTGGTCTTGGGCGAAGTATCCGAACTGCTTATGACAAACGGTTTCGTCGATGGTGTGCGGTTGGGGGATGGAGCCGAAATTCGGGCGAAGGCAGTCGTCTTGACGACGGGGACTTTTCTTAATGGAAAGATCCACATTGGAGATGTTTCAAGACCAGGTGGACGGTTTGGGGACAAGCCTTCGTGTCAACTGGCGGATCAGATACGGGGGTTTGGTCTCAGTGTTGGCAGACTCAAGACGGGAACACCGCCGCGATTGGATGGCCGAACCATCAACTGGGAGGTTCTGGAACAACAACCCGGGGATGATGTGCCTGAGATGTTCTCATTCCTGTCAACCAAGCCGTCAGCACGACAGATTTCCTGTGGGATTACGCACACAAACGTACGAACCCACGACATTATCAGAGCGAATCTCGAACGCTCAGCGATGTACGGTGGGCATATCGAGGGCATTGGCCCGCGGTATTGCCCATCAATTGAAGACAAGGTCGTACGGTTCTCTGAGAAGGTATCGCACCAGGTTTTCCTTGAACCAGAGGGACTTGACGACAAAACGGTATATCCCAATGGGATATCGACATCCTTGCCGGAGGATGTGCAGGAGTCTTATGTTCGATCAATTCTGGGCTTGGAGCGTGTGACCATACTGCAGCCTGGTTATGCGATCGAATACGACTATCTGGATCCGCGTGGCTTGGACACCACGTTGATGGTCCGAAACGTGCCAGGTTTGTTTCTTGCCGGACAGATCAACGGAACCACGGGATACGAAGAGGCCGCCGCCCAAGGACTGGTTGCAGGTGTAAATGCGGCTCGACGGTCACGCAATTTGGAGCCCAAGACGTTTGATCGGTCGGAGAGCTATATTGGAGTGATGATTGACGATTTGACCACCCAGGGTGTCACAGAACCCTATCGGATGTTTACATCGCGAGCCGAGTTTCGTCTGTCTTTGAGGGCGGACAACGCAGACCAGCGCCTGACGCCGGTTGGCATAGAACTCGGAATCGTTTCTCCTGAGCGTCAGAAAATGTTTTCAGAGAAAATGGAGCGGATTGGTTCCGCCAAAGCGGAGCTCGCTTCGGAATGGATTAGTTCGCGCGACTTAAAATCGGCGGGTGTTAGAGTCAATGCGGACGGACCGAAACGCAACGTCCTTCAAGCCCTGGCTTTGCCCGGAGCGACAGTTGCTTCGCTGGCGAATGTTGTGCCGATGCTGTCGCAGTACGATGATTCAACTCTGGCGCAAGTCGGCCGGGACGCGTTGTATGAAAACTACATTGCCCGTCAGAAGAATGACGTAGAAGCGCTTAGACGAGATGACGCGTGGGTCATTCCAAGTGATTTTCGGTACGAACTGGTGATTGGCCTGTCGAACGAGTTGCGGTCAAAGCTTGAGCGGGTGCGTCCGGAAACTTTAGCTCAGGCCGGAAGAATTGACGGAATGACGCCGGCGGCGCTCACGCTGATGCTGGCACATCTTCGTAGAGGGGAAAGACGTCGTGCCTGATGCGTTTTCAATTTCGGGTGTGGATGTTTCACGTGAAACACAGGAACGGCTCCAATTGCACCACAAATTGTTGCAGAAGTGGAACAAAGCAATAAATCTTGTGTCTCCGAAGTCGCTAAACGAAAGCTGGAGCAGGCACATTCTGGACTCCGTTCAGGTGTTTCAAGCAGCCAACAGTTCGAGCGGACACTGGGTGGACATCGGGACCGGAGGCGGGTTCCCAGGCCTTGTCTGTGCAATCCTCGCGACAGAGCTCAAGCCAGACCTTCGGTTCACGCTCGTGGAGAGCGACAAACGGAAATGCGCTTTCTTGACGACGGTTGCCCGAGAGACCGGCGTCTGTGCTGAGGTACGGCCAGACCGCATTGAGTCGTTGCCACCACTTCGGGCGAACATCGTATCGGCCAGAGCTCTTGCTCCCTTAAACGCATTGATCGGCTACGCCGCACCGCACTTGGCGCCCGATGGTATGTGCCTGTTTCAAAAGGGTGAGAGATATCGGGAAGAAGTTGAAGCCGCGGAAGCCGACTGGTCCTTCAAGCGGCAGGTGATCCCAAGTATAACAGACCAAGATGCTGTCATCCTTGTTCTTGGAGAAATCGAGCGTGCCTGACTCACAGCGGCCGGCGGAAGCGAAGATAATCGCCGTAGCCAATCAAAAGGGCGGCGTCGGCAAAACGACCACCGCGATCAATCTTGGAGCCGCGCTTGCTGAATCCGGTCGCAATGTCTTGATTGTTGATCTCGACCCTCAGGGAAACGCGTCGACTGGTCTGGGCATAGACGTCGCAGATCGAGAGTTCACGACGTATGACCTCCTGATCGAAGACACGCCCTTGGAGGGGGTTGTTCGTACCACAGCGATCCCGAACTTGATGCTGGCACCATCAACGACAGACCTCAGCTCGGCAGACATCGAACTGGTCGCAAATGAGCGTCGTATCTTCCTGTTGCACGACGCACTTCGTCAACCAGCGATGGCTCAGTTCGCCTTCGATCACATTCTCATTGATTGTCCGCCATCGTTGAACTTGTTGACCGTCAACGCAATGGTTTCGGCCCATTCGGTTCTGGTACCGCTACAGAGCGAGTTCTTCGCCCTCGAAGGCCTCTCTCAACTCATGTTGACGATCCGGGAGGTTCGCCGAACGGCAAACCCCGACCTCAGGATCGAGGGTGTGGTCTTGACGATGTTCGATGTTCGAAACAATCTGTCTCAGCAAGTGGAAGACGATGCGCGCGAAGCGCTTGGTGAACTTGTCTTTCACACCCGGATCCCCCGCAATGTCCGGATCAGCGAAGCACCAAGCTATTCGCAATCGGTTCTGGAATACGACCCAAGGTCCAAGGGAAGCATTGCGTATCGCGCCCTTGCCGAAGAAATGTTGGCCCGTGGGGTCGCGGCAACCAGCCTTTGAGGATCAGCTGATGGAAAAAAAAGCAAGGAAGCCAAGAGGATTGGGTCGGGGTCTTTCGGCACTGATGGCCGATGTTGCCTTGGAGTCTTCGACTGATGCGTCGCAGGATCAACCAGTTCAGTCCTCCGAAAAATCTCTGCCGATCGAGTCGTTGATTGCGAACCCGAACCAACCACGCAAGGATTTTTCGCAGGAGGCCCTGCATGATTTGGCGGAATCGATCCGCACAAAGGGGATTCTGCAACCTCTGATCGTACGACCAAGCCCCATCCGAGAGGGCGCCTTTGAAATCGTTGCGGGCGAGCGGCGGTGGCGTGCTGCCCAGATGGCGCAACTGCACGATGTTCCTGTTATTCTTCGAAATCTCAATGACACCGAAGTGCTCGAGATTGCCATTATCGAGAACATTCAGCGTGCTGACCTGAATGCGGTGGAAGAGGCGCTTGGGTATCGGCAATTGATTGATCGGTTCGGCCATACCCAGGAGCAACTCGCGCAGGCCCTTGGAAAAAGCCGAAGCCATATCGCCAACGTGATGCGGCTTCTACAGCTGCCGGACGATGTTCAGGGATTGCTGCGGGAAGGAAAGCTTTCGGCGGGGCATGCTCGGGCGCTGATCACCTCGGAGAGTGCATCGGAGCTCGCCCGACAGGTGGTTTCCAAGGGCCTGTCCGTCCGCGAGACGGAGACGCTGGTAAAGCGAGCGGGATCTCACAGCAAATCGGATGAGCGGCCGGTCAGGTCAAAACCCCGGCCTGATTCCGAAAAGGACGCAGATACACGTGCGCTCGAGCAGGATCTCTCGGCAAATTTGGGGATGAAAGTTGCCATCGAGCACGTGGAGCAGAACGGCACCGGAAAGATCGTGATCAACTATCAGTCGTTGGACCAACTGGATGCGCTCTGTCAGGTGCTGTCCGTCAGCCCGTTGGACGGGTCCATATGAACATCAGCACCAGGCCCAGGACGACAGCCTGAACCACCAGGATTTTGGCACCGAGCCCAAGAAACAACGACAACAGAAACACTGACGCGATCGAAACTGTAGCAAGGCGCTTGCCGCGGGCGGAAATCGAGCCGCTTTCTCGCCAGGCATGGATCGATGGGCCCAATATGTCGTGTGCCAACAACCAATCATGCAAGCGATCAGAGGAGCGGGAAAAACAAAATGCGGCCAGAAGTATGAACGGTACTGTCGGAAGCAAGGGAAGCACGACACCCACGAGACCCAAACCCAATGATACAATCCCACCGGCACCCCAAACCAGACGCAAGCTCATCCGACCAGTAGTTCCCGAAGGACGGCGTTCAACAGGTTTCGTCCGCGTTGTGTTGTGCGAACCATGTCGTCCTTGCAAGACAGCAACTCCTGATGCTCCATTTCCGCCAACCGTTCCGGCAAGCCATCGTCGGCGCCCATCCCCATCAATCTTCCAAGCGAAATTCCACACGTCGTGCGCAGCCCCATCATCAGGTATTCTTCAGCCCGGTCTTGTCCAGACAGTCGATTGAAATCTGTCTCGACCGTTTGGCCGGATTCGACCTTGTCCAGCCACAGTCCGGGCGCAGATGGCGCGACGGTTGCATGGCGTCCTCCATTGTTCAATGTCAAGCGACCGTGTGCACCGGGCCCAATACCTACGTAATCTCCAGCAGACCAATACAACATGTTGTGCCGACTCTCGGAACCCGGCTTGCAAAAGTTTGATATCTCATAGCAGCCGAGACCGTGAGCGGCGCAGGTCTCCAGAGTCATATCGTACATGTCGGCTGACAGGTCCTCGTCGGGCAAGCCGCTCAACCCGCCACGAGCGTGACGTTCTCCGAAGGCCGTGCCAGGTTCGATTGTCAGTTGGTATAGCGACAGGTGGTCAATCGCCATCTCGAGCGCTAGGGACAATTCGGATTGCCAATCGCAGAGACTCTGGTCCTGTCGGGCATAGATAAGGTCAAACGAGACCCGGTCGAATGTGTTCCGTGCAACATCAAAGGCGCGGCGGGCGTCGCTTGCGGAATGCAGGCGTCCCAGCCGACGGAGGTCGGTGTCATTGAGAGATTGCACGCCCAGTGACACCCGATTTACGCCGGCATCCCGGTATCCTTCAAAACGCGCTGCTTCAACGGAAGTTGGGTTGGCTTCCAACGTGATTTCACAGGTGTTGGACAGCGCCCAAGTATCCCTTACGGCCCTCAGGATCGTGTCGACCGTCTTCGGATCCATCAGACTTGGTGTGCCACCGCCAAAAAAGATTGAGTCGAGCTTTCGACCCGGCACAACCCTCCCGGCGCGTTGGATCTCGGCAACATAGGCCGCTGCCCACCGCGTTTGGTCGATATTGGCGGTGACATGCGAGTTGAAATCGCAATATGGGCACTTGGACTGGCAAAACGGCCAATGCAGGTACAGCCCGAATCCGGCGCTCTGCCAGTCAGCGACCGGCAAAGCAGCCTGCAACAAGCTTGGCAAAGGCATCTGCGCGGTGGCTCATGTCGTGTTTGCGCTTTGGGTCCATTTCGCCAAAGGTCTCTGTTTCGCCATCTGGTTGGAACATGGGGTCAAACCCGAACCCGTGGGCGCCGCGCATCGGCCAGACCAGTTGGCCATGAACAATGCCCTCAAAGACCTCGTCGTGCCCGTCCGGCCAGGCGAGGCAGAGCGTGCAATTGAACTGGGCGGCACGCGGGAAGCCCGCGTCAATCTCCTCGCACTTGTCCCATACGGTGCCCATTGCCATGCCAAAGTCACGGCCGGCTGGCGTTTCCGCCCAATCGGCCGTGTAGACGCCAGGTGCACCGCCAAGCGCGTCGACGCTCAGCCCGCTATCGTCGGACAACGCCGGACGTCCGCTGGCAACGGCGGCGGCATGCGCCTTGATCCGGGCGTTGCCAACAAAGGTGTCCTCGGTTTCTTCCGGCTCGTCCAGATTGAGATCGCCAGCCGACATGACCTTCACACCGAACGGTTCGAGAAGCGCGCCGATTTCCAGGATCTTGCCTGCGTTGTGCGAAGCGATCACCAGTTCATTCCCGTCGAACAAGCGCATGTCAGCCCTCCGTAGCGGCCTTCTGAGCCGAAACCAGTTCTTCAACGCCGAATTCGGCAAGGTTCATCAGTGTCGTGAGGTCGTCACGACCGAAGGTTGCGCCTTCCGCCGAGGCCTGAACCTCGATCAGCCTTCCGCGACCCGTCATAACGAAATTGGCGTCGGTTCCGGCTTCGCTGTCCTCGGGGTAATCCAGGTCCACCACAGGTTGTCCGGCATACAGGCCACAGCTGACTGCGGCCACGTGATCCACAATCGGATCGCTGATCACATCCCCGGCCTTGATCAGCTTGTTGACAGCAAGCCGCAAGGCCACCCAGCCACCGGTGATCGAGGCGCATCGCGTCCCACCGTCGGCCTGGATGACATCACAGTCCACAACGATCTGGCGTTCGCCCAAGGCCACCCTGTCAACGCCAGCGCGCAATGCGCGTCCGATCAGTCGCTGGATCTCCTGTGTACGGCCCGATTGACCTTTCTTGGCCTCGCGGTTCATCCGGGTATGCGTGGCGCGCGGCAACATGCCATACTCCGCTGTCACCCAGCCCAGCCCAGAATTTTTCAGAAACGGCGGCACGCGCGGGTCTACCGATGCGGTGCACAAAACATGCGTGTCACCACACTTGATCAGGCAGGATCCTTCAGCATGGCGGGTGACGCCGGTTTCGATGGTAATAGGGCGCATTTCGTTGACTTGGCGGCCGGACGGGCGCATGGCGGTCTCCATTGTAGGTTCGCTTCCCTCTAGGCTTTGAAGCAGACGTGATGCAAGCCCGATTGACCCCCGGGCCGATACCTCATTTATTCAGGTTCCAGCCCATTGCTGGGGAAAACAAGATGGACAGGGATGATGAGTGACGCTGGCCGCGTGCTCGAACAGATGAATGACCGCTCTCGCGAGGTGTTTCGCCGAGTGGTCGAGGGCTATCTGACCAGTGGCGATCCAGTAGGGTCGCGCACGCTGACACGTACCATGTCCGAAAAGGTCTCTGCCGCGACGATCCGCAACGTGATGCAGGATCTGGAGTACCTTGGCCTGCTGGATAGCCCCCATGTCTCCGCTGGACGTATTCCAACCCAACAGGGGCTACGGATGTTCGTGGACGGATTGCTGGAGGTCCGGGATCTGAACTCGCAGGACCGTCAACGCATCGACGCAACAATGTCTGGTACTGAATCCGACATTGGCGATCTGATGGGCCGCGTCGGCGCGGCGTTGTCGGGCGCAACCCAGGTGGCAAGTCTTGTTCTCGCGCCAAAACATGAATCCGCGATCCGTCACATAGAATTCGTCCAGCTCGGCCCAGACCGGGCCCTGGTCGTGCTGGTATTCTCGGACGGCCAGGTCGAGAATCGGATTTTCATGCCCCCGCCCGGACAGACACCGTCTTCGATGCGGGAAGCAGCCAATTTTCTGAACGCGCTCGCCGAGGGACGAACACTCAGCGAACTGCGTCAATCCGTTGCCAAGCAGATATCGACACGTCGTCAGGAGATCGACACGCTGGCCCATCAGTTGGTGGAGCGAGGTATGGCAACCTGGGCGGACGAGGGCGAATCGACGGAACGGTTGATCGTTCGCGGCCGGGCCAACCTGTTGGAGGAAGGTGCTGCCCCAGAAGATCTGGATCGCATACGTACGCTGTTTGATGACCTTGAGCGAAAGAGGGATATCGCTGAATTCCTCGAACTGACCGACGAAGGCGAGGGTGTGCGCATTTTTATCGGCTCTGAGAACAAGCTTTTTTCACTTTCGGGTTCCTCTCTGGTCGTATCTCCCTATATGAACGCTGATCGAAAGATTGTGGGCGCCGTCGGAGTGATTGGTCCCACACGGCTGAATTATGGACGCATCGTGCCTATCGTGGACTATACCGCGCAACTGGTGGGCAGGATGATATCGGACCGGAGTTAGAGGGTACGATGGCGGAATCGAAAAAAGACGAACACTTGGACGAACAGGTCAAAGGGATCTCGCTCGCCGGCCTTGCCGAGGATGCGGAGGATTTCATGAACGACCCGTTGGTCGATGACGACGAAATGGAAACCCTCCGAGCCGAGCGGGACGACTTCCGTGACCGCTTCATGCGGGCACTTGCGGATGCCGAGAATTCTCGCAAACGCAGCGACCGAGACCGCCGCGAGGCGGAGCAATACGGTGGCTCCAAATTGGCACGTGACATGCTGCCGATTTACGATGCCCTCAGCCGTGCGTTGGATTCTGCCACCGAGGAGCACAAAGAGCACGCTGCAGCTCTGCTTGAGGGCGTGGAACTGACGATGCGCGAGCTTCTCCACGTGTTCTCCAAGCATGGGATGACCCTGGTAAAGCCCGAGATCGGCGACAAGTTCGACCCCCAGGTTCATCAGGCGATGTTCGAAGCCCCGGTGCCCAATACCGTGGCCGGCGACATCATTCAGGTGATGGCCGAAGGGTTCCTTTTGCATGATCGTTTGTTGCGGCCGGCCCAGGTTGGTGTGTCTTCATCTCCAGCCGGCTGACCTAGTCGTCAGCGAGCGTTTTCAGCTCGTAGATCAAGGACAACGCCTCTCGGGGCGAAAGCTCGTCGGGATGAACCCCGGCGAGCTTTTCCGTCAACATCGACGGGGCGGTTTTGGTCGGCGCAAGGGCCGCCGGGACTGCAGAGAACAACGGCAGGTCGTCGATCAACGCCAGCTGTCGCTTTCCGCCTTCGCGATCACCCTTTTCGAGTTGATCCAGCACAACTCGCGCACGCTCCACCACCGAGGTCGGCAAACCGGCCAACCGGGCAACCTGCACACCATATGATCTGTCGGCTGCGCCATCACGAACCTCGTGGAGAAAGATCACGTCTCCCTCCCATTCCTTGACCGCAACAGTCGCGTTCTCCACCCCATCCAGCTTGGCAGCAAGGGTGGTAAGCTCATGATAATGCGTCGCAAACAGGGCACGGCAACGATTTTCAGCGTGGAGGTGTTCAAGGGTGGCCCAAGCAATGGACAGGCCGTCATAGGTTGCTGTTCCGCGCCCGATCTCGTCCAGAATTACCAGTGACCGAGCGTCCGCCTGGTTGAGAATCGTAGCCGTCTCCACCATTTCGACCATGAAAGTCGACCGGCCCCGGGCAAGGTCGTCTGACGCGCCGACCCGGCTGAACAGGCTGGAAACCACGCCGATCCTTGCGGATCGCGCAGGGACGTAGCTTCCGGATTGGGCCAGCAGCGCGATCAGAGCGTTCTGACGCAGATAGGTGGATTTGCCCGCCATGTTCGGGCCGGTCAGAAGTCGCACATGGGCCTTGCCCTCGGCTGCGGTCAGAGCACAGTCGTTTGCCACAAAGGATTGGCCACTGCGTTTCAGGGAGCGCTCGACCACCGGATGGCGTCCGCCCTCGATGTTGAAGTCGCGCCCGTCGTCCACGTTGGGTCGGGCCCAGCCTTCGTTTCGGGCGATATCTGCCAGACCGGTTGCGACATCCAGTTCAGCCAGTGCCGAGGCGGCAACGCCGACCTGAGCCGCTCGATCCAGGATCGCACTGCGCAGGGTTTCGAACAAACGCTTTTCGATCTCCTGTGCCCGGTTGCCGGCGTTCAGGATGCGGGTTTCCAGTTCGGACAGGTCGACGGTGGTGAACCGCACGGCGTTGGCAATCGTCTGCCGATGGATGAAGGTCTCGGTCAGCGGCGCCGACATCATCTTGTCGGCATGGGTTGCCGTGACCTCTATGAAGTACCCTAATACATTGTTATGCTTAATTTTAATAGACGAAACTCCGGATATTTCGGCGTATTTGGCCTGCATCGAGGCGATGACACCACGGCCTTCGTCGCGCAGGGTGCGGGCCTCGTCCAGCTCATCGTCATGACCAGGAGCGATGAACCCACCGTCCCGGATCATCAGCGGAGGCTCAGCCACCAAAGCAGCGTCCAGCAGATCGATCAGGGCTTCATGCCCTCCAAGATCCGTCATGACGCTCGACACGATCTCGGCGGCCGGCATGGTTGTCAACGCGGAGACGATGTCGATAGCCTGGGTGAGGCCGGCCCGGATTGCCGCCAGATCCCTGGGTCCGCCACGATCCAATGCCAGGCGGGATAGGGCACGGTCCATATCAGGGGCCTTGCGCAGGAACCCACGCAGTGCCTCGCAACCCGACAGATCGTCGACGAACAGGCCGACGATATCCAGGCGCTCGCGGATCTGATCGACATTGCAGGACGGGCTGGAGATCCGCCGGGCCAGCAATCGTCCGCCCCCAGCCGTGACGGTACGATCAATGGCCGACAGAAGCGATCCTTCGCGGCCACCCGACAGGCTGGCCGTCAACTCCAGATTGCGCCGGGTGGCCGCGTCGATCTGCATGACCTGACCGCCGCTGTCACGCTGTGGGGCTCGCAGAAGGGGCAGCTTCCCCTTTTGGGTTAGCTCCAGATAGGAGACGATGGCCCCCATCGCCGCCAACTCGGCCCGGTCAAACGCTCCGAAACCCTCGAGCCCTGCGACCCCGAACACCTCGCACAAGCGGATCTCGGCGCCTGAGCTGTCAAAAGAGGCCCGGGCGAGCGGGGTCACTGCCGCACCGGATTCTTCGACCAGCGCGCGCAAGGCCGCGTCGTCACTGTCTGCGATCAACAGCTCTCTCGGTGCCAGACGCGCCAATTCGGGCGCGAGTTTCACCAGAGGGCAGGGACTGACCCGGAATTCCCCGGTCGAGATATCCACCGTAGCCAGTGCCCCGGCATCCCGGATGCGCGCAAAGGCACAGAGGAAATTGTTGCGTCTTGCGTCCAGAAGGCTGTCTTCGGTCAGCGTGCCCGGTGTCACAAGACGGACGACATCCCGCTTCACCACCGATTTGTAGCCGCGTTTCTTGGCTTCGGCCGGGTTTTCCAACTGTTCGCAGACACCCACCCGAAACCCTTTGCGGATCAGTGTCAGCAAGTAGCCTTCTGATGCATGAACCGGGACGCCACACATCGGAATGTCGGCCCCGGCGTGTTTGCCACGTTTGGTCAACGCAATGTCCAGGGCCTCTGCCGCCGCTACAGCGTCGTCAAAAAACATCTCGTAGAAATCGCCCATCCGGTAGAACAGCAGGGCGTCCGGATGGGCCGCCTTGATTTCCAGATATTGAGCCATCATCGGCGTGACAGTTGTGGTCACAATCGTCTCCCGGCGGTCCGCATTCGGCGCAGCTTATTCGAGCCGGCCGGAGCTTTGAAGGCGTTCCGGAAAGGAATGTTCGGTCATTCACGGCTGGGCGCGTCAATCAGCGGATTCGCTTTCTTGCAAAAGGAAGTATAGGCCCGATCAGTGATAGAAAGATCCGTGGGGAGACCGTCCAAAATGTCCAAAAATATGATCACCGACGACGAAGCCCTGCAGTACCACATGGACCCGCCGGGCAAATTCGAAGTCATCGCCAGCAAGCCGATGACAACTCAGCGGGATCTGTCACTTGCGTATTCTCCGGGTGTCGCCGTGCCCGTCGAGTCCATCGCGGAAAACCCTGCGGCGGCCTATGACTACACGACCAAGGGCAACACGGTTGCGGTGATCTCCAACGGCACGGCGATCCTTGGCCTTGGAAACCTCGGTGCGCTGGCGGCCAAGCCGGTGATGGAGGGCAAGGCAGTTCTGTTCAAACGGTTCGCCGATGTGAACTCGATCGACATCGAGTTGGACACCGAAGACCCCGAGGAGTTCATCAATGCAGTCAAGCTGATGGGCCCGGCCTTTGGAGGTATCAACCTCGAAGACATCAAGGCGCCTGAATGCTTCATCATCGAGCAGCGGTTGAAGGAGGTCATGGACATCCCCGTGTTCCATGATGACCAGCATGGCACGGCGGTGATCTGCGCAGCGGGGCTTATCAACGCGCTGTATATTACCGGCAAGAAGATCGAGAACTGCAAGATCGTGCTGAATGGTGCGGGTGCCGCGGGCATCGCCTGTATCGAACTGATCAAGACGATGGGGGCCAAACACGACAACTGCATCGTCTGCGATACCAAGGGCGTGATCTACCAGGGCCGCAAGAAGGGCATGAACCAGTGGAAATCGGCCCATGCTGCCAAGACCGATGACCGGACATTGGAAGACGCCATGCGAGGCGCCGATGTGTTTCTGGGCGTGTCGGCCAAGGGAGCCGTGACGGCCGAGATGGTTTCGCTGATGGCTGATGATCCGGTTATCTTTGCAATGGCCAACCCTGATCCGGAGATCACACCGGAGGAGGCACACGAGGTGCGTCGTGATGCGATCGTGGCAACCGGTCGATCCGACTATTCCAACCAGGTGAACAACGTTCTGGGCTTTCCCTACCTGTTCCGCGGCGCACTGGACATCCAGGCGCGAGCCATCAACGACGAGATGAAGCTCGCCTGTGCCGAGGCGCTGGCCTCACTGGCCCGCGAGGATGTCCCCGACGAGGTGGCGATGGCCTATGGTCGCAAGCTGAGCTTTGGCCGCGACTACATCATTCCCACGCCGTTTGACCCGCGCCTGATCTACACGATTCCGCCCGCAGTGGCACAGGCGGGCATGGATACGGGCGTTGCCCGACGGCCCATCGTCGATATCGACGGCTATCGGCAGAGCCTGCGGGCCCGGATGGACCCGACGGCCTCGATCCTCTCGTCAATCTCGGCACGGGCCAAGGCCGCGCAGGCGCGCATGATCTTTGCCGAGGGCGACGATCCGCATGTTCTGCGTGCAGCGGTGGCCTATCAGCGCCAGGGCTTTGGCAAGGCACTTGTTGTTGGCGCCGACGCCGACGTGAAAGCCCGGCTCGAAGAAGCGGGCATGGGTGATGCCTATCGCGAGCTGACGGTTGTGAACGCGGCCAAAACCCGACATCTGGAGGCCTACACGGCGTTCCTGTACAATCGTTTGCAGCGCAAGGGTTTTGATCGTTCCGATATCTATCGGATGGCGGCCCGTGATCGACATGTATTCTCTGCGCTGATGCTGGCACATGGACATGGCGACGGATTGGTCACCGGTGTTACCCGGAAGGCCGCGCATGTGCTGCACCAGATGAATCGCGTCTTTCCGGCCTCGGCCGAGGACGGTGCCGTGGGCGTCACGGCGGTTCTGCACAAGGGGCGTGTCGTGCTGATCGCTGACACGCTGGTGCATGAATGGCCCAACGAGGAAGACCTCGCCGACATCGCCATCGCAGCCGCCAAGGTTGCGCGCGGATTGGGGTTGGAGCCGCGTGTCGCGTTTGCCAGTTTCTCGACCTTTGGCTACCCAATGTCGGAACGCGCCCACAAGCTGCACATCGCACCCAAGGTCCTGGACAAGCGCGGGGTGGATTTTGAATACGACGGGGAAATGACGGTCGATGTGGCCCTGAACATGGAGCAGATGGCGGCGTATCCGTTCTGCCGGTTGTCTGGGCCGGCGAACATTCTCGTGGTGCCAGCCCGGCATTCGGCGTCGATTTCTGTAAAGCTGTTGCAGGAAATGGCCGGGGCGACGGTGATCGGCCCGATCCTGGCCGGTGTGGGCGCACAGATCCAGATTTGCCACACCGGGGCGACGGTGAACGACATTCTCAACATGGCCACAATCGCGGCCTGCAAGATCGGGTAGGTAAAATGGCGATCTACAATCTCGGATCGATCAATGGGGACTGGTTCTATCGGGTTCGAAGCTTCCCGATTGACGGTGAAACCGTAGCAGCAGCCGATTGCAAGCATGGGCTGGGCGGCAAGGGTGCCAACCAGTCTGTTGCGGCAGCGCGAGCGGGTTCGGAGGTCCATCACCTCGGGGCCGTCGGAGGCGAGGGCGTGTGGGCTCTTGACCTGATGAAATCGATGGGGGTCGATATGACCCACGTCAGCATCGAGATTGCCGCCCCAACGGGGCACGCGTTGATCTTCATCACGCCGGACGGCGAAAATCGGATTGTCATCTTCCCGGGAACGAACCGGATGATCGGCGATGGTGATGTCAAGGCAGCCCTGGCCAAGGCGCGGGCCGGTGACACGCTGCTGATGCAGAACGAAACCAATGGGCAAGTGTTTGCCGCGACCCGTGCAAAAGCACGCAAGATGCGGG
Source organism: uncultured Tropicimonas sp. (assembly GCA_947495685.1). Lineage (GTDB taxonomy): Bacteria > Pseudomonadota > Alphaproteobacteria > Rhodobacterales > Rhodobacteraceae > Tropicimonas. Next base: position 65,308 of record CANLZY010000007.1, on the reverse strand, counting down.
TCGTCTACTCCGCTGCGCCCTTTGATGTTCACGCCGTTCAGGAGGTCCTGCCGCACGTCGACATCCTCGCCGTCAACGAGGTCGAGGCACAACAGACAGCCGAGGCGCTGGGAGTTGCAATCACCGAGCTGCCGGTATCGGAGCTTCTGATCACACAGGGCGCGAAGGGCGCAACCTGGCACGATCTGAAGACGGGTGAAACATTGTCTGTTCCGGCGCCCAAGGTCAGAGCGATTGATACAACCGGGGCCGGGGACACGTTTGCCGGATATTTCTGTGCCGGGCGGGATCAGGGGTTGCCGGTTGCCGAATGTCTGGAACTGGCCGTGGGCGCAGCGGCTCTGAAGGTAACCCGCGAAGGCACCTCTGAGGCTATTCCCACGCTGACGGATGTCCGCGCATTTCTGGAAGAGATCGCCGGTTGAGGGCGGTCGACAGATGAGCGTTCGGCGGGAACAATTCTGGTGCTGCGCCAGTGTGTGCCGGGTGACCTAGCCACCTACAAACGGTGCTGCTGGGCCCCAGATCTCCTCTACGCGCTGGTCACGCCCACAGGCGTTGCGGTAGAGCTTGTACGCCTTGGCCTTTGACCGGGGACCAAATCGCGTCAGGATCACATCCTTTTTCTTGTAGTAATCCTGATGGTCCTCTCCGGCGGGGTAGAAGGTGGCCGCGCCCAAGATCGGGGTGACGATCTTCTGGCCCAGAGCCATTTCGGCGGCCTTCAGTCCGGCCTTGGCGTCATCCGTCTGATCCGGTGTTGCAAAGATGGCGCTGCGATAGCTGTCGCCGCGATCGCAGAATTGGCCGTTCGCGTCTGTTGGATCAATCGAGCGAAAGAACAGGTCGATCAACTGGGAATAACTGACGACGTCGGGGTCAAAGGTGATCTCGACCACCTCGTAGTGGCCGGTTCCGCCCTGTACGACCTGTTTGTAGCTTGGGCTGGGCATCTTGCCACCGGCAAATCCCGAAACCACTTCGATAACGCCATCGACGCTTTCGAAGTCTGACTCGACGCACCAGAAACACCCTCCCGCCAAAACGGCGGTTTCAGGTTGGCCAGCCTGCGCGTCGTCGCAATGGACGGACAGGCCAGCCGCGATGGCAACGGCGAGGATTGCCGGCTTGAGATTGTTCAGTGTGGCCTGCATGACGGTCTCCTTGTTGTTGGAACCACACTGCCTTGCCCGGCACGCAACCCGCAATTCACCGCCCCGTGACTTCACGCACAGGTGACGCAGGTTTCAGTCTTTCCCTTGCTGGCGGCTGTGCCTAGTCTCCGGCCATGACACATGCACCCGACAAGATTACCACCCATCAGGCGGCCGAAGACGCCCGGAACGAAACCATCCTGATCTACCTGAATGGCAAGATCGTGCCCAAGGCCGAAGCGCTCGTGTCTGTCTATGACAGCGGTTTCATGCTGGGCGACGGAATCTGGGAAGGCCTACGCCTGTATGCCACCGGGTGGGCGTTTCTGGACGATCATCTGGATCGCCTGTTCGAAGCCTCCAAGGCGATTGATCTGGATATTGGGATGGATCGAGCGGGCGTGGTTGCCGCGTTGGAGGCCACGCGCGAGGCCAACGGGATGACCGGCAATGCGCATGCCCGGCTGATGGTGACACGCGGCGTGAAAACCCGGCCATTCCAGCACCCTGCCTTGTCGCAGCAGGGGCCGACCATGACGATCATCATGGAGCATTCGACGCCCAGCCTGCCGCGGCCAATCGCGCTTGCCACGGTGCCGCATCTGCGTGGTCTGCCGATGACGCAAGACCCGAAGCTGAACTCCCATTCCAAGCTGAATTGCATCCTGGCCTGCATTGCGGCCGAAAAGGCAGGGGCGGACGAGGCATTGATGCTGGATGTGCATGGTTTCGTGAATACCACAAATGCCTGCAACTTCTTCATCGTCCGAAAGGGCGAGGTTTGGACCTCGAGCGGAGATTACTGCATGAACGGCATTACCCGGCAAAAGGTCATCGACCTGTGTCGTGCCAACGGCATCCCGGTGTTCGAACGCAACTTTTCCCTAGTTGATACCTACGGCGCGGACGAGGCGTTTCTGACCGGAACCTTCGGCGCACAGACCCCGGTCGGCTCTATCGACGGACGGGTGATCGGATCCGGAGAGGCCGGACCCACGATGCTGAAGATCAGGGAGCTCTACAAGAAGCTGGTGGCCAGAGACGGCCAACAATGAGGATCGCCATGTGGTCGGGACCACGCAACCTGTCGACAGCCATGATGTATGCCTTTGCTAACCGTGCGGATTTTGCTGCGGTGGATGAACCGCTCTATGCGGCCTACCTTGTCGCAACCGGGTTGCATCACCCGATGCTGGAGGAGATCCTCGCCGCACAACCAACGGATCCAGCCAAGGTTGTCGCCGGGTTGACTGGACCGATCCCCGGCAACAAGCCTCATTTCTATCAGAAACACATGACCCATCACGCTTTTATCGACGTCCCGTGGAATTGGATGGACGACATGGTCAATGTCTTTCTGATCCGACATCCTGCGCGGGTGATTGCAAGCTACGGCGCAAAGCGTGAGAATCCGACACTGGATGACATTGGGTTCTGGCAGCAGGCCGAGTTGTTCGATCACGTCAAGGAATGCCACGGCACGGCGGTGGTCATCGACAGCCATGACATCCGGGATGCACCGGAGGCCATGATGGGCCGGTTGTGTCGGGAAGTCGGGCTGTCGTTCGATCCCGCGATGCTTAACTGGCCGGCCGGGGGGCATGACTGCGACGGTGTCTGGGCCCCGCATTGGTACGGTGCCGTCCGGGCCAGTACCGGATTCGCAGGGCGTGAGGGTCCGTTGCCAGAGGTGTCGGAGGATCAACGCGATGTGCTCGCCGCCGCCATGCCTCACTACCAGAGGCTTGCAGGGTTTGCCCTTCGACCGGAATAGTTGAGAACGCCTCCTGACGGCGGGCCATCAGCGAGGTATTCGGAAACAGAAGAAGACAGGTCAGGATTTCAGGAGTTGGCCGAGCTTCATGGCAACCGACGGATCGCCCGCGACCTTGATCTTTCCCATCATGACGGCGGTCATCGGGTTCAGTTTTCCCTTGATCAACTTCTCAAGATTGTCTCGGCTGAGAGTCAGGGTGCAGGCTGTTCTGGCATCCAGCAACGAGACCTGTTTGTTGGCGAGGGTGATCACACCGGCTTCGCCACAGTCGAATTTCAGGGAATCGGTGAAATTGCTGCGGGTCAGGCCGGTCTGAATGATCTCGGCGATCTCGGTCAGAGGCATCGGGGCACTCCATTTGGGCTCTGGCGCTGGCCTAAGAGCTCTCAAGGAACCTGACAAGTGTAACGCCGCGTTCTGACCATGATGTTCGACGTGGGGCAGGCGAAGTGTCCCGCAGTGCCTGGGGATTTCGCGTCGGAAGCGACGGCAAGAGACCTGCCGCCGCGCGTCAAATCATTTGAACTTGCTGTTCCGGTTGGCCAGGAGCCGCAGCCGAAGACCCTGAAGCTGGATGAAGCCTTGAGCATCCGACTGATCGTAGGCCCCCATGTCCTCTTCGAAGGTCACCTGCTCCTCGGAATACAGCGAATGATCGGACCAGCGGGCCACCGCACGGGCGAGGCCCTTGTAGAGCTTCATGCGGACGGTGCCGGTCACGTGCTCCTGGCTCTTGTCGATTGCCGCCTGCAGCATCTCGCGTTCGGGGCTGAACCAGAAACCATTGTAGATTAGCTCCGCGTAGCGCGGCATCAGCTCGTCTTTCAGATGGATTTCCATGCGGTCCAGCGTGATCGACTCGATGGCTCTGTGGGCGTCCAGAAGGATCGTCCCGCCCGGTGTCTCGTAGATGCCGCGGGACTTCATCCCGACAAACCGTCCCTCGACGAGATCTAGGCGGCCAATGCCGTGCTTGCGCCCGTATTCGTTGAGTTCCGTCAAGACCGTCGCCGGGCTCAGACGCTCGCCATTGATTCCAACCGCATCGCCGCGTTCGAATTCGATTTCGATATATTCGGCCTCGTCCGGGGCATCTTCGGGATGCACCGTGCGTTGGTAGACGTAGTCGGGCGCCTCCACGGCTGGGTCTTCCAGGACCTTGCCTTCGGACGACGTGTGCAGAAGGTTCGCGTCCACCGAGAACGGCGCCTCGCCGCGCTTGTCCTTGGCGATCGGGATCTGGTGCTCTTCCGCGAACTGGAGCAGTTTCGTCCGGCTGCCCAGATCCCATTTGCGCCACGGCGCAATCGTCACGATTTCGGGGTTCAGGGCATAGGCGCTCAGCTCGAAGCGCACCTGGTCGTTGCCCTTGCCGGTTGCGCCGTGGGACACGGCATCGGCACCGGTTTCGGCGGCGATCTCGACCAGACGCTTGGAGATCAGCGGGCGCGCGATGGCGGTGCCCAGCAGGTAGAGTCCCTCGTATTGGGCATTGGCACGGAACATCGGGAACACGAAGTCGCGCACGAATTCTTCACGCAGGTCCTCGATGAAGATGTTCTCGGGCTTGATGCCCAGCAACTCGGCCTTCTTGCGCGCTGGATCCAGTTCTTCACCTTGGCCAAGGTCGGCGGTGAATGTAACGACTTCGCAGCCGTACTCCACCTGAAGCCACTTGAGGATGATCGAGGTATCGAGACCCCCGGAATAGGCAAGAACCACTTTCTTGGGATGGGTCATCGGGAACTCCGTCATATACCGTTCGACCGTGCCGTTTAGACGGGATACCGCGCCCCGGCAAGGTGGATTCCCGTAGCGAAGCAGCGACTTCTTTGCTAACGCCCGGTTTATGACCACATTCGCCGAGAACGCCCGCGCCGCAGCCGCGCAAATGCGCAGCTTGTTTCCGCCAACGCCCCTGCAACGCAACGATCACCTGTCGGAGCGTTTTGGTGCAGACATTTTCCTGAAACGCGAAGATCTGGCGCCGGTCCGGTCCTACAAGTTGCGTGGTGCGTTCAACGCGATGCGCAAGGTGCTTGCGGCCAGCCCGAACCAGGCGCTGTTTGTGTGCGCGAGTGCCGGAAATCACGCGCAGGGCGTGGCGTTTGTCTGTAGGCATTTCGGGGTGAAGGGCGTGATCTTCATGCCGGTGACAACGCCTCAGCAGAAGATCCAGAAAACCCGGATCTTTGGTGGCGATGCGATCGAGATCCGTCTGACGGGGGATTATTTCGACGACACGCTGGCGACTGCGCAAGACTGGTGTCGCGCAGAGGGTGGCCATTTTCTTGCGCCGTTCGACGATGCTGATGTCATTGAGGGGCAGGCGTCCGTCATGGTCGAGGTGCTGGACGAGATCGAAGCGCCGGATATGGTCATTCTCCCGGTTGGTGGCGGCGGGCTGGCCGCCGGGGTCACCCGGTACCTGTCGCAGACTGCCCCTCTTGTCGGGTTGCGGTATGTCGAACCCGAGGGAGGGGCCAGCCTGACCGCCGCGGTTGCGTCCGGCGCGCCGATCAAGCTCGACCACGTGAACAGTTTTGTCGATGGGGCAGCGGTTGCCCGGATCGGAGGGCTGCCGTTCGAGGCGTTGTCCCATGTGGCGCCGGCCGATGTGTTGCGGGCGCCCGAAGACCGGATATGCACGACGATCCTCGAGATGCTCAACGTCGAAGGCATCGTTCTGGAGCCAGCGGGGGCCTTGTCCATCGACGTCTTGCCTGACCTGGCAAATCAGATCCGCGGCAGACGTGTCGTTTGCGTCACGTCCGGTGGCAATTTCGATTTCGAACGGCTTCCGGAAGTGAAGGAACGGGCGCAGCGATACCTGGGTGTCAAGAAGTACATAATCCTCCGCTTGCCGCAGCGTCCCGGTGCCTTGAGGGATTTCCTGGACCTTCTTGGTCCCGAAGACGATATCGCCCGGTTTGAGTACATGAAGAAATCGGCGCGAAATTTCGGATCGGTTCTTCTGGGAATCGAAACTTCCCGCGCCGCCAATTTCACCGCGCTGTTTGCGCGGCTGGAGGCACAGGGGTTCATCTACAACGACATCACCAGCGACGAAACCCTGGCGGAATTCGTGATCTAGGCCGCGAGCCCGTCCTGTACGCCCAGAAAGAAGACGGCCTTGGACTCATTGTAGCATTGAAAGATCGGTTCGAGAGCCACTTCGACGGCTCGGCCAGCGGCAGACGTCGTCTCTCCCTTGAGGCACAGCCCCGCAAGGGACTTGAAGCCAAGGTTCATGGCACACCCCTTGATGAAGTGCAGGTCCTCCTCGTAGGTGGCGGGGTTTGGATTTGCTTGCAGTTTGGCAATCTGGGCATCAACCTCTTCCAGGAAGAGTTCGACAACTTCGTCAAATTCCGACGAGCCGATTTCGGCTTTCAACTCCACGACGCGTTTCCAGTCGATCATTGCCTTGCCCTTTTGTCGATGGGTCTGTTCCCGATGCAAGGGACGGTAGGCTTGGAGGCTTAAGAAAGGGTTTTCCCCCGCTTGGATCGCTAAAATGCACAGCTTCACCGAGCATTAATCGGCTTGTGGCACCAATCGACAGTGATATTTCGACGGAATCTTTGGTGGAATTGGAAGTGGTCACGGATGACGACAGGGATAGCTGCGGAGATTTTGACAACAGCACCCAGGCGTGTGCTGATTGTCGATGACAGCCGACTCCAACGTCGGATATTGTCCGCATCCTTGCGCCGTTGGGGTTTCTCAGTCGAAGAGGCCGGGTCCGGACCAGAAGCGCTTGAAAAATGTGGCGCCAACCCGCCCGATATCGTGATCAGTGACTGGATGATGCCGGGAATGAACGGACCCGAGTTTTGTCAGGCATTCCGGGCCATGGACAGGGATACGTATGGGTATTTCATCCTGCTCACGTCCAAGTCAGAAGCGGGCGAAGTGGCGCATGGTCTTGATGCTGGCGCGGACGACTTTCTGACCAAACCGGTGAGCGCGGACGAACTGCGCGCAAGGCTGAACGCTGGTGAGCGCATCCTGCGGATGGAACAGGAACTGGTCGAAAAAAACCGGTTGGTTTCGAGCACGCTGGCGGAGATCCAGGCACTCTACAACTCTCTCGACAGTGATCTGGTCGAGGCCAGAAAGCTTCAGCAATCGTTGGTCAAGGAACGATTTCGAAGCTTCGGAGAATCACAGGTATCGCTTCTGTTGCGCCCCAGCGGTCATGTTGGGGGCGATCTCGTCGGTTTCTTCCCGGTCAACGCCCGGCGCATTGCCTTCTATGCAATCGACGTCTCCGGCCATGGAGTAGCGTCGGCGCTGATGACTGCGCGGCTCGCAGGGTATCTTTCGGGCACCTCGCCGGACCAGAACATCGCCTTGTTCGAGGGCGAGTTCGGGATCTATGATTCGCATCCGCCCGAGAATGTGGCGCAGCGGCTCAACCGCCTGACCCTGACCGAAATGGAAACCGAGACCTATTTCACGCTCCTGTTTGCCGAGGTCGACCTTGTGAGCGGCGTGGTGGAACTGGTGCAGGCCGGGCATCCACATCCAGCCATCCAGCGCGCCTCCGGGGATGTCGAATTTATCGGAGGCGGTGGGATGCCTGTCGGGTTGATACCGCACGCTTCCTATGAGCGGGTAGTGGCGCAGTTGTATCCGGGGGATCGGCTGTTCATCGTGTCGGACGGGGTAACCGAATGCGAATCTCCGGACGGAACTATGCTGGACAATGAAGGATTGAGCCAAAAAATGAAGCGAAACCAATACTTTAAAGGGCCGGATTTCCTGGAGGCTTTGACCTCTGATCTCGCGGGCTATGCTGGCGACAGTGAGTTCAAGGATGACGTTTCAGCGGTTCTGTTCGAATTCGGTGGGCCAAAGACCAACGCCGACTGATTCCGCTGCCTACAGAAGCGATCGGAGGAAATGTTGATCGCCGTCGTTGCCCAGACTTTCGACGGCCTCCCCGATCGGTAGCCATATCGCCGTATGACCGCGCTCGGTTGGCGCGCCCAGACGACGCCCGGGCTGACACAGGTAGACCGTACACAGCTTTTCTGCCCAAAGGTCGTATTCCGGCATGAAGGTGAACCGACGAAACGCACCCAGACGTCGGTGTACGCGCATTGTCCAGCCGGTCTCTTCGCAGACCTCGCGATGCAGCGCAGGAATCGGCTGCTCGCCCGGATCGATCCCGCCACCAGGCAACTGGAATTCGGGTATCGGGGCGGCTTGATGGGTCAGCAAAACAAGGTCGCCTCGGCGAAGAATGGCGTAGGCGCCGGACCTCAAGGTATATCGCTGGCCCGCTTTGATCTGCTCGCCCATGCGTCGAATCATGGGTTTCCCCCTTTTCAGGACGCATTGCCGCGCCTACATGGCTGCGATATGCCAGCCACAGGCCTGCAAGGAAACCCCATGACCCTTGGATCCAGAATTGCGTGGGACGATACCGTCCTGCCCTTCCAGCTTGATCGCTCCGACATCCGCGGCAGAGTTGCCCGGTTGGACGGTGTTCTTGATTGCGTGCTGGAGCAACACGACTATCCACCCGCGATCGAGGCGCTGGTCGCCGAGATGACGTTGTTGACGGCACTGATCGGACAGACGATCGATCTGCGTTGGAAGCTGTCCCTTCAGGTGCGGGGCGACGGCCCTGCACGGCTGATTGCAACAGATTACTTCGGGCCCACGGAAGATGGAAAGCCGGCGCGGATTCGTGCCTTTGCCAGCTATGATGAAAATCGTCCGCTCGACGGCAAGCCGTTCGACCTGATTGGAAAGGGATATTTCGCCGTCCTGATCGACCAGGGACAAGGTACGACGCCGTATCAGGGAATCACGCCGATTTCCGGTGGCAGCCTTGCCCATTGCGCCGAGACGTATTTCGCCCAGTCCGAGCAGCTTCCGTCCCGGTTCTCTTTGAGCTTTGGTCATTCGACTGAAGCCGACCGGTCGGGTTGGCGGGCTGGTGGGATCATGTTGCAGGCCATGCCAAAGGCGTCACCTGCGGTTGCCCCGAAGAACGACGACGCCGAACCACGGCTTCTGTCAGCCGACGACATTCTCGAAGGTGAGGAAAGCGAAAACTGGTCGCGGGCGAACATCTTGCTCGACACTGTCGAAGATCTCGAACTGGTCGGCCCTCACGTTCAGCCGACTGAGTTGCTCGTGAGGCTGTTCAACGAAGAAGCCCCACGGGTGTTCGATGCGCAGCCGGTGGAGTTTGGCTGCACCTGCTCGCCGGACAAGGTCCGGCAGTCGATGTCGATCTATTCGGCCAAGGACATTCGCCACATGACCACCGATGAGGGTACCGTGACGGCGGATTGCCAGTTCTGCGGGGCTCACTACGTGTTTGATCCCAGGACGCTCGGCTTTGAGGCCGTGGAGGTTCCGGGTGACGACGCGTGAGATCCTTCGCGACCGGTTGCGCCGGGCCATTGACCAGCCCGGCCGGCCATCGTCGGATTACGATCTGAACCCCTGCACGATTCTGCCGGAGGGTCGCAAGTTGCGGGCCGCGGCGGTGTTGCTGCCGGTGTCCCTTGAGCCGCGCGGGGCGCGGCTGTACCTGACCAAGCGGTCGTCGCGGCTGAAACACCACCCAGGCCAGGTGGCGTTTCCGGGCGGAAAGCTTGATCCGCAGGACGCCGACGTGACAGCTGCGGCGCTGCGCGAGGCCAGCGAAGAGATTGGCCTGCCGCCCGCCAGTGTCGAGATCCTCGGGACTTTGCCGAATCACGAGACGGTGACGGGCTTTGACGTCACTCCGGTGATCGGGTTGCTGACCGACACTTTCGAGCCAATCCCGGAACCGGGAGAGGTCCAGGAAGTGTTCACTGTTCCATTGGAACTCGTCGTCACCGCTGATCGGTTTTCCATCGAGCGGCGGCGTTGGCGCGGCGACTGGCGTCGGTTCTACACCGTTCCCCACGGGCCGTATTACATCTGGGGTGCCACGGCGCGTATTCTGCGGTCACTGGCGGACAGGATGCCGAAATGACGGTGATCTCGGCGTCCTGGCTGTCGATGCCCGCAGTTCAACTGGTGTGTGAACTGCTGGAGGCGGCGGGTCACCAGGCGCTCTATGTTGGCGGATGCGTGCGCAACACGTTGCTGGATCAGCCGGTTGCCGACCACGACCTGTCGACGGATGCGCCGCCGCAAGCGGTGATCACGATCATGGAAGATGCCGGGCTGAAGGTAATCCCGACCGGGATCGACCACGGCACCGTCACCGTTCTGGCTGATGGCGAGCCTTTCGAGATCACGACCTTTCGGCATGATATCGAAACGGACGGACGGCGGGCCGTGGTGACCTTTGCCACCGATGTGATCGAGGATGCGCGTCGGCGTGATTTCACCATGAACGCGATCTACTGCAACCGTCACGGCCAGATCATCGATCCACTGGACGGCATGACCGATCTGCGCGCGCGGCGGTTGCGATTTGTCGGTATCGCGTCGGAACGTGTGCGCGAAGACTACCTGAGGATCCTGCGGTTTTTCCGCTTTTCGGCCTGGTACGCCGATCCGGACCAGGGCTTTGACGCCGATGCGCTGGATGCCTGTACCAGCCATATCGACGGTCTGGCACGGATTTCGGCAGAGCGGGTCGGCTCGGAGGTCCGCAAATTGTTGGCCGCACCAAACCCGAGCCAGTCGGTTGCGGTGATGCAGACATGTGGCGTCCTGCCAGCAATTTTGCCCGGGTCGGATGTGACGGCCCTGCCGGTTCTGGTGCATCTGGAGGAGCTTCTGGGCCGAGCACCCGATCCGATCTTGCGCCTTGCGGCCCTGGGTGGCGATCAGGTTGCGACGCGCCTTCGGCTCAGCCGGTCGGATGCACGACGGTTGGAAACACTGTCGGCGGCCGCTCGATCCGGCCAGGCGGCGGCAGAGCTGGGGTATCGTCACGGCGCTCAAGCCGGCCAAGCAGCGGTTCTGCTGAATGCGGCCCTGATGGGCGTGCCGCCGGCCGAAACGGCCTTCGACGATGTCGCGCGCGGCGCTGCGGCTGAATTCCCGGTGTCGGCCAGCGATCTGATGCCCGATACAGTGGGCTCTGCGCTCGGTGCGGCACTCAAGGCGCTGGAACGGCGCTGGATCGATTCCGGTTTTGTCCTTACCAAGGCGCAATTGTTGGCTTGACGTCCCACAGTCGGGCAACAATGGTCGCTCGACTTGGGAAAGGGAGACAATGACGGCGGATTCCTTTGTAACACTGCTGGCCTTGGCCGTGGTCACCGCGTTCACACCGGGGCCCAACAACGTGCTGGTTGCGAACTCTGGCGCGACCTTCGGGTTGCGGCGAACCTGGCCGCACGTTCTGGGGATTGGCCTCGGGTTTCCCTTGATGATCTTCCTGATTGGATTTTTCCTGGGTGGAGTTTTCCAGTCGTCTCTGGTTCTGCGCGAGGGGCTTCGCTGGTTCGGCGCAGCGATCCTGCTGTGGTTGGCTTGGAAACTGGCAACCTCGGGCAGTCTTTCAGGTGCCGGAAACGAACCCCGCCCGTTCAGCTTCCTGGAGGCAGCAGGGTTTCAGTGGATCAACCCCAAGGCCTGGGCGATGGCCATCGCGATCACGACGCAATTCGTGATAGCCGATGCTCCAATGAGCTCTGCGCTGATGGTTGCGGGTGTGTTTGTTGCCGTGGGGTTGACCAGCGCAACCACCTGGGCCGTGATCGGACAGGCAATCACCCGCTGGGTCAACACCGACAGCCGATTGCGCTGGTTCAACATCGCAATGGCGGCCATCATCGCGTCCTGCGTCGTGTTTTTGTTCCTTGACTGAGGACTGGTCCGATGGCCTTTGATCCTTTGTACGCCTTTGTCTTTGCAGGGCTGTTTTCGCCGGGCCCGAATGTGATCCTGCTGACCAGTTCCGGGGCGCGGTTCGGATTCTGGCGAACGCTGCCGCACGTCTTGGGCGTCGCTCTGGGGGTCGCCATCACCAGCGGTATCACGGCGCTTGGCCTGGGGGCGTTGCTGTTGAGCTTGCCCGGCTTGAAACTGGGTCTGCAACTTGTCGCGGCAGGTTGGATCCTGTGGATGGCCTGGAAACTGTTGCATGCCGCGGGAAACCAGGTTCTGGCCGACACCGACCGTCCCTTTACACTGATAGAGGCGGTTCTGTTCCAATGGGTCAACCCCAAGGTCTGGGCAATTGCCGTGGCGGCGTCTGCCGGATTTCATGGCGGGTTGTCACCGTTGGGCGAAGCCGCCCGGATGGCGACGGCCTTTTCCAGCATCAACCTTCTGGTCTGCCTGTTCTGGTCTTTTGCCGGGTTCCTGCTCACCTATCTGCTGACCACACCCCGCGCATGGACGTTGTTCAACGGTGCCATGGCGGCGGCGCTGGCGCTTTCCGCGGTGATGGTTTTCCTGTAACACGAGCGGGCACCCCGACGGCCAACGCCGCATTTCAAGGCTGACATCCGTGTTCCGATACTTTGAAAACCTGATCGATCCTTATACGCCGTATGAGGAAACGGACCAGCCGCCGCAGCGGCTGTGGCCGTTTGTCTGGGAGTATTCGAAGCCGTTCAAGAAATGGTTCGTGGTGGCTGCCGTGTTGTCGGTCATCGTCGCGGCGGTCGAGATCGGTCTGATCCACTACTTGGGTCGCGTGGTCGATATCCTGTCCGCCGGCAGCCCCTCCGAGGTCTGGGACACCTATGGCGCGGAGCTGATCGGGATAGCCGTTTTCATCCTCGTCTTGCGCCCGCTGCTGCAGAGCCTCGACGTGCTGCTGTTGAACAATGCGCTGGTGCCGAACTATGCGACGCTGTTCCGCTGGCGGTCGCATCGGCAGGTGTTGCGCCAGTCCGTCGGATGGTTCGAGAGCGACTTCGCAGGGCGCATCGCCAACCGGATCATGCAGACCCCGCCGGCGGCTGGCGAATCCATGTTCCAGGTTTTCGACGCGATCACCTTTGCGTTGGCCTATCTCGTCGGCGCGGCGGTTCTGTTGACCCAGGCCGATCCACGGCTGGCGGTGCCGTTGGTGCTGTGGTTCGGACTCTATGGCTTGTTGCTGTGGTGGACGATCAATCGGGTCGGACCGGCCTCCAAACGGTCGTCGGACGCCCGCAGCGCGATCACCGGGCGGGTTGTGGACGCCTATTCCAACATCCATTCAGTCAAGATGTTCGCCCATCACGACCGCGAGCTCGACTACGCCAAGGAAGCGATCGAGAAAGCCCGCACCACCTTTCAGGCGGAAATGCGGATCTACACGATTATGGACATCGCGCTGACCGTTCTGAACGGCCTGCTGATCGTCGGGGTTGTGGGGTTCTGCATTGCGCTGTGGTCGCAGGGGGCTGCCTCGGTTGGGGTTGTGGCGGCAGCTACGGCGCTGACGCTGCGACTGAACGCGATGACCGGTTGGATCATGTGGGCGGTGTCGAGCTTCTTTCGTAACCTCGGCATCGTGGCCGAGGGTATGGAGACCATCGCACAGCCGATTGCCCTGACCGATGTGCCCAATGCGCCGGAAATGCACCTGAGCGAAGGCCGGATCGAATTCCAGGATGTCAGTCACCATTACGGTCGTGGCGCTGGTGGTTTGGACCAACTGTCGCTGACCATCCAGCCGGGCGAAAAGGTTGGCTTGATCGGCCGCTCCGGCGCGGGAAAGTCGACCCTGGTGAAGCTTCTCCTGCGGTTCTATGACCCGGAAAGCGGCCGGATCCTGATCGACGGGCAGGACGTGACGAAGGTCACACAGGAGTCGCTGCGGATGCAGATCGGCATGGTTCAACAGGACAGCGCGTTGCTGCATCGCTCGATTTCGGAAAATATCCTGTACGGGCGTCCCGACGCCAGCCGGGAGGAGATGATTGCAGCGTCAAGGCAGGCCGCGGCACATGATTTCGTCAATGAGCTGTCCGATCCCAACGGCAACAATGGCTACGATGCGCAGGTTGGCGAGCGCGGGGTCAAGCTTTCGGGCGGGCAGCGTCAGCGCATCGCGTTGGCGCGGGTGATCCTGAAGGACGCTCCGATCCTGTTGCTGGACGAAGCGACATCGGCGCTCGACTCCGAAGTGGAGGCCGCCATCCAGGACACGCTCTATGGCGTGATGCAAGGCAAGACCGTGATCGCCATCGCGCACCGTCTGTCGACGATTGCCCGGATGGACCGGATTCTCGTTCTGGACGACGGGCATGTCGTCGAGGAGGGCAGCCATACAGATCTGTTGGCGCAGGCCGGGCTCTATGCACGGTTCTGGGAGCGGCAGTCCGGTGGATTCATCGGGCTGACCCCGGAGGCTGAGGCCGTCGAATGAAAATCTCCAATCTGATTTCGCCCTTTGTGCCAGCCGAAGGGCCGCCGCCGAACAAGCTTGTGCCGTTCGTGCGGTGGGCTTTGAAAGGAGCGTTGCCGGTCTTGTGGGCGGCGGGAGTCCTTTCGGCAATTGTTGGTACGCTCGAAGTCATGTCGGCGCTGCTTCTGGGCCGGATCATCGACAGCGCGCTGGACAGCGGAACCGAGGGATTCTGGACCGGTAACCTGTGGTTGCTGTTGGGGGCGCTGGTGTTCTTTGTCGTCCTGCGCCCCGTCTTTTTCGGGCTGTCGTCAGCGGCCAATGCAGTGGTGGTCCAGCCCAACGTGATGCCGTTGGTCCAGTCGCGGTTGCATCGCTGGACCCTGGGGCATGCCATCAGCTTCTTCGACAACGACTTTGCCGGACGCATTGCACAAAAGCAGATGCAGACAGCCCGTGCCGTGACCGACGTCGTGTCCGAGATCATCAACGTGGTGTTCTTCGCGCTGGCCTCCCTGATCGGTTCGGCGCTGCTGCTGACCACGATCGACTGGCGCGTGGCGCTGGCGCTGACTCTGTGGCTGGTCGGCTACATTGCGATCATCCGCTGGTTCCTGCCCCGCATCCGGGAGCGTGCCAAGGCGCGTGCCGGGGCGCGGGCGATGGTCACCGGGCAGATCGTCGATACCATCACCAATATCAAGACGGTGAAGTTGTTCGCCCATGCCGAACGGGAGGACGACGCGGCCTTGGACGCGATGGCAACCTATCGCGACCGGTTCATCGAGTTCGGGGTGCTGGCTTCAGGCTTCCGTACGATCCTGATGACGCTCGCGGGGACGTTGCCGGTGCTGTTGATCGGCGGCAGCCTGCTGTTGTGGTCCAAGGGAGAGGCCACCGCGGGCGACATTGCCGCGGCTGGTGCCATTGCCATTCGGATCGCGCAGATGACTGGTTGGGTCAGTTTCACGCTGATGACGATCTATGCCAACGTCGGTGAAATCGAGGACGGCATTCGCACCCTGACCCCGCCGCAGGATCTGACCGATGCGCCTGGCGCGGCCCCGCTGCCGGAGTCCCGGGGCGAAGTGGAATTTGACACGGTGGACTTCACCTACGGTCGTGGCTCGGGTGGGATCGACGGTGTGTCGCTGGTGTTGAAGCCGGGTGAAAAGGTCGGGCTGGTCGGGGCGTCTGGGGCTGGAAAGTCAACGCTCGTCAGTTTGCTTCTGCGGCTGCATGATCCCGAAAGGGGCGCGGTTCGGGTCGACGGTCACGATCTGCGGACGATTACCCAGGACAGCCTGCGCCACCAGATCGGCCTGGTGACGCAGGAGACCGAAATGTTCAACCGCTCGGCCCGCGACAACCTCCTGTATGGGCGGCCGGACGCGACCGACGCCGAAATGATCCAGGCCGCACAGCGCGCCGAAGCGCACGAGTTCATTCTGGCCTTGCGCGACTACAAGGGCAGAACGGGCTATGACGCCCACCTGGGCGAACGGGGTGTGCGATTGTCGGGCGGGCAACGTCAACGGATCGCACTGGCACGTGCCATCCTGAAAGATGCCCCGATCCTGGTGTTGGACGAGGCGACAAGTGCGCTCGACAGCGAGGTCGAAGCCCAGATTCAGACGGCACTCGACCGGGTGATGCAGGGCAAGACGGTTCTGGCCATCGCTCACCGCTTGTCGACCATCGCCCGGATGGACCGCATCGTCGTTCTGGAACATGGACGGATCGCCGAAGAAGGCAACCACACGGAATTGCTCGCCTCGGGCGGGTTGTACGCCCGGTACTGGCAACGACAATCGGGCGGGTTCCTGAACATCACGGAAGCGGCGGAATGACAGAACTGACCATCGAACGGCTGGGCCATCACGGCGACGGGATTGCGGCGGGGCCAGTATATGCCGCGCGCTGTCTGCCGGGCGAAGTTGTGACCGGCGTTCTCGACGGTGACCATTTGCGCAACCCACGAATCCAGACACCGTCACCGGATCGGGTGTCGGCCCCGTGCCGCCACTACAAGGGGTGCGGCGGTTGCGCGGTGCAGCATGCGTCCGATACCTTCGTGGCGGAATGGAAGCAGCAGATCGTTCGCAGCGCACTGGCCGCCCAGGGGTTGGAAACCGAGTTTCGCCCGCTCCATACCTCGCCCGCCGCGTCGCGACGCCGGGCCGTGTTTTCCGGGCGCCGGACAAAGAAGGACGTGCTGGTCGGGTTCCATGCCCGTGGGTCCGATACCGTGATCGATGTGCCCGATTGCAAGCTGGTTCACCCCGACCTGCTGGCGTTGCGCCCTGCGCTGGAAACGCTGACCCGCGCAGGTGCCTCGCGCAAGGGCGAGGTCAGCCTCACCGTCACGCTGGCGCCGGAAGGGGCGGATGTGGCCGTGACCGGTGGCAAACCACTTGATGCGATCCTCCAGATGGAACTGGCCGGCCTGGTCGAGACCCACGGGTTGTCGCGTCTCAGCTGGGGTGACGATGTCGTTGCCTTGCGGGTTCAGCCGAGCGTCAGGTTTGACGGAATTTCCGTGATCCCACCCGCAGGGGCGTTCCTGCAGGCCACGGAGGACGGCGAGGCTGCGCTGCGCTCGGCAGTGATCGAGGCCGTTGGAACGTCGCGCCGGGTCGTTGACCTGTTCGCGGGCTGCGGAACGTTCGCCTTGCCGCTGGCCCGCCGGGCAGCGGTGCACGCGGTGGAAAGCGTGCCGGAGATGTTGCGGGCGCTGGAGGCCGGCTGGCGCCATGGCGACGGGCTGAAATCGGTTACCACCGAGGCGCGGGACCTGTTTCGCCGCCCGTTGTTGAAAGACGAGTTGAACCGATTCGACGCTGTCGTGATCGATCCTCCCCGCGCTGGTGCAGACGCCCAAATGGAACGAATCGCTGAATCGCAGGTACCGGTTGTTGCGGCGGTTTCCTGCAATCCGGCCACTTTTGCCCGTGACGCCGCGCGGTTGGTTCGGGCGGGCTACCGGCTGGATTGGGTGCAGGTTGTGGATCAATTCCGCTGGTCGACCCATGTGGAACTTGCAGCGCAGCTGACACGAGGCCATATCAGCGCGTGATGATGGACCCCTCTGGAGGTTGATGTGCGGGACGCTCTGAAAGCCTGGCTGGAACGGCCAATTGTCGGCAACGTCGTGATCGGCGTGATCGTGTTCAACGCGATCCTTCTGGGATTGGAGACTTATCCAGCCTTGATGGATCGTGCCGGAGGGCTGCTGGTCTTTCTGGACTATGCCTGTCTGAGCATTTTCGTGATCGAGATCGCACTGAAGCTGGTGGCCTTTGGCCCATCGTTCTTTCGCAACCCATGGAATGTGTTCGATTTCCTGATCGTCGGAATCGCCGTCCTGCCCGGGACCCACGCGTTGTCGGTGCTGCGCGCGTTGCGGGTGTTGAGAATCCTGCGCGTGATCTCGGTGATGCCCCGATTGCGTCGCGTGGTCGAGGGGTTCATCTCGGCCTTGCCGGGCATGGGCTCGGTCTTCCTGTTGATGGCGCTCTGTTTCTATATCGGCGCCGTCATGACGACAAAGCTCTATGGTCCGGATTTTCCGGAGTGGTTCGGATCGCTGGGTCGATCGGCCTATTCCCTGTTTCAGATCATGACGTTGGAGAGCTGGTCGATGGGAATCGTCCGACCGGTGATGGAGCTGCATCCACAGGCCTGGATTTTCTTTGTTCCCTTCATCCTGATGACGACCTTTGCAGTGGTGAACCTGCTGGTCGGCCTGATCGTGAATTCCATGCAGGACGCGCATCACGAAGAAGACAATGCCCAGACGGATGCATACCGCGATGATGTTCTTGCGCGGCTGGAAATGATCGAAAGCCTGCTGAAGACCCGTGAGATCCGAAATACCGACGAATCAGACGAGACGCGACGCGATATCACAGCACCGTGACCGCTTGCGGGTCATCACTGTCTATTCAAATCGAGCGACTTTTGCGCTATAGTGACCGCAAAACAAAAGAACGAATGGGGCAGACACAGGCATGTACGTTCCGAGACGGACAGTTTTGGTTGGGGGCGCAGCTTTGGCGCTGTCAGCCTGTTCAACAAAGTTCAAGAAATATGATGGACCCGAAGTCACCCGCGTGCAGGTGGTAAAGGGGCGTCGAAAGCTTTACCTGTTGCACCACGACACGGTGCTGGAACAGTACAAGGTGCACTTGGGATACAGTGCCGAGGGTGCCAAGCAGTTCCGGGGCGACGGCAAGACCCCCGAGGGCAGCTATCGCATCAATCGACGTAATCCGGGCAGCAAGTTCCACCTGTCGCTCGGGATCTCCTACCCCAATGCGCGCCAGGTGGCGTTTGCGCGGTCGCTCGGCAAGGATCCGGGCGGGGATATCTTTATCCACGGTGACCGTCGACCCACAGACCCGCGCGGCAAGGATTGGACGGCCGGGTGTATTGCGGTCAAGGATCGGCAGATGGAAGACATCTACGCGATGGTCCGCACGGGAACGCAGATTGATATTTTTGCCTGAATCTCAGGAAATTGCGTGGCTCCGCAAAGGGGCCACGCCGAAAATGGGGCCGTGATCAGCCGCCAGTGACCAGCGTCCACCAGATTTTTCCGTTTCTTTCCTGAAACCAGGAGAAGCCCAGATCCCGTGCGTCCGGGTCCATGATGACGTTGCGTGTGTCGGGTTGTTCCATCCACGCGGCCAATGTGTCGATCTCACTTTCGTAGGTCTCGGAGATGTTCTCGCCCAGCATCTTGCCCGGGTACCCGGTGCGGGCAACCCGATCCAGCGGCGAAGAGCCGTCCGAACCGAAGTGCCACGGGCGGTTCTGCTGGGACATGTCGCGCGAATGCGTTGCAGCCGCGGCGTTGAGTTGCGCATTCAATTGCAGCGACGACAGCCCGGCAGCGACTCGCAGGCTGTTGATCGAGTCGAGGGTTCGATATTGAATCTTGGAGCGATCGCCAGAGGAGATCCGGTACGTCTTGACGCCAGAAGAGTTCGTCGATGGCGACGGGCCGCAGGCGGATAGAAGCAGTGCCGAGGCGGCAAGCAAGGCGATGATCAGTTTCATGTGTACGGCACCATTCTTCAGTTACGTTCCCGTCTACTGGGAACCTGCGGGTCTTTCAAACAGTTCGAAGGGCGTCCGCGCCATGCCGGGACTGTTTGAATTGCGATCGCGGCTTTGGAGCCATACTATTCACTGTCCCGCCTGAACGCGGATAATCGACGAGGACACCATGACTGATTCGAAATTTCACAGACTGAACCGTCGGCGGTTCCTTGGAACAGCTGCGGCGGTTGTGGGAAGTCTGGCGGCTCCGGCCGTGGCGCAACAGGAAGTGTTTGCGCCGCTGGCTGACAACGACGCTGCTTCGCGCCGAAACATATCGAGCTTCCGGTCGCTCAATTGGCAGCCCTATTTTTCATCAACAGCCGGTGGCGCCATACTGGTAGACACGACATCGCGGGCGCTCCACTACTGGTCGGCCGACCAGACAGTGTACAAATTGTACCCGACAAGTGTTCCGATTTCCGAGGAACTGACCCGGCGTGGCCGGACGAGCGTTATCAACAAGGTTGAAGGGCCATCGTGGGCGCCGACACCGTCGATGAAAAGGCGGAACCCCGAATGGCCCGACTTTGTCCCCCCGGGACCGGACAATCCTCTTGGAACGCACGCATTGTATCTTGGATGGAAATACTATCGAATCCACGGGACCCACGATACGCGCAAGATCGGTCGGCCGTCGTCGAATGGCTGTATCGGGCTCTACAACGAGCATATTGCTGAACTTTTTGCCCTGGTGTCACCGGGGGCGCAGGTGTTGCTTATTTGACGACATTGTCGCGATGACGCCCAGGAGAACGTGTTGAGGAATTGCCAAATGGCGAATGGTCTGCAAGGAATTGACCACGAGGTACTACTTGGGTGCGCGGGCATCCTCACTAACCGTGTCCGCGCAATAACTGGAGGTTAACATGAAGAAGTTCGCTCTCGCCGCTGCTCTTTCGCTCGCCGCCACCGCCACTTTTGCTGGCGGTTACGAAGAGCCGATCATCGAGCCCGTAATCATCGAAGAAGATACCGGTTCCTCGGGTGGTGGCATCTGGCTGCCCCTGCTGATCTTTGCTGTGATCGCAGCTGCTGCCGCCACCAACTAAGGTTCGGCACAAGATTATGGAAAAAGGCGGATCTTCTGGTCCGCCTTTTTTCATTCCGGTTGCTCAAGGGCGAGTGTCAGTCGATCCAGCCTTTGAGGTTAGCCGTGATGACATCGCACAGGGCCGTCACATGGGCGGCGTCATCGTTCAGGCACGGGATGTAGGTGAAGCTTTCGCCACCGGCGTGTTCAAAGCTCTCGCGGATCTCTTCGTTGATCTCTTCCAGTGTCTCGATGCAGTCGGCTGAAAAGGCCGGCGCCATGATCGCAATACGCTTCTTTCCTTCGCGGGCCATGTCGGCCACGGCCTCGACCGTGTAGGGGCGCAGCCAGTCTTCGGGGCCAAACTGGCTCTGGAAGGTCGTCGCAATCTTCTCCTGGGGCCAGCCAAGTCGTTCCTGCAACAGTCGCGTCGTCTTCTGGCACTGGCAATGGTAAGGATCGCCCTCCATCAGATAGCGTTTCGGCAGCCCATGATAGGAACAGACCAGAATGTCTGGTTGATGGTCCATCGCCGCATAGGCCCGCTCGACCGACTGCGCCAGCGCGTCGATGTAGCCGGGTTCCTCGAAATAGGGCGGAACGATCCGCGCCGTTGGTTGCCATTTTTGTTCCATCAGGACCCGAAAGAACTGGTCGTTGGCCGTGGCCGAGGTCGCTCCGGCGTATTGCGGGTATAGCGGAAAAAACAGGATCTTGCGGCATCCTTGGTCAATCAATGCCTGAACCTTGCTTTTGGTCGAAGGGTTTCCGTAGCGCATGCAGAAATCCACGATGACGTCGTCGCCATGACGTGCACCGATTTCGGTGGCGATAGCGGCGGTCTGATCCTTGGTGATCGTCATCAACGGGCTCTCGTTCGCCGCCTCGTTCCAGATGGACCGATAGGCTGCGCCCGAGCTGAACGGGCGCTTGGTCAGGATGATCAACTGCAACAGCGGTTGCCATTTCCAGCTGGGATAGTCGATCACGCGCTTGTCGCTGAGAAATTCACCAAGATACCGTCGCATCGACCAATAGTCGGTGCCGTCCGGCGTTCCGAGGTTGGCCAAAAGGACACCGATCTTTTCGGGTTTCACCGCGGGGTGGTCAGCTGGCTTCTGCATAATCATGGCTGCATCCTGATTTGGTCGTGTATTGATGCGACGTAAGCGTCGACGGCAAAAGGTCAATCGTTCGATGGGTCGGGCGGATCGTTCAGCGGCTTTTCCTCGGTTCCCAAGGCATCGGCCAGCCGGGCGGTCGCGGATCCCGGCCGGAGGGGTTTGGGTTGGGACGCTGCTGGCGCCCAGCCGGTCAGAAACAGGATCTCGAAGGTGGCGGTGACCCGCCCGGTGTCGTCCGAAAAGGCGTTGGAGTATTCTTCCGCCGCGCGCAGGAACAGCCGTCGGGGGCTGGGCGCGCGGTGGCGGTCCTGCAGGGCGTTGGTCTCGCCCATGGCTCGCAAGTCGTGCATCAGGTGGAAGGCCGATTGGTAGCTGACGGTCAGTGGCAGGCGGTCGGCGACCGGCAGCGCAAAGCCGGCCCGCTGCATCAGGGCGCCGACATCCCGGATTTCGCCCATTGGGGCCACGCGAGGCGACAGCCCACCCATCTCGGCCGCCTCGGCGGTTGCAAGCACGGACCGCAACTCGTTCAGGGTCTCGCCGCCGAACATGCAGGCCAGAAACAACCCGTCGGGCCGCAAGGCGTGCAGCGCCTGTGCCATTTGTCCGACCGGATCGTCAGCCCAGTGCAATGCCATTGCGTGAACAATCAGGTCGTAGCTGCGGGTTTCGAGGTCCAGGATCTCGGTATCGCGGATCTGTCGAAATCCCGGCAGAAGTTCGCCCCACAGATCCGGGAATCCCGAAACGATCGCCCTGTCCGTAAAGGATCTGTTAACCAGTTCCAGTCTTTCCTCAACCTCGGAAGCCATGGCGCGGTGAATGAAATCAGCGATGCCATCTTTCGTGCGAATTGCCCGGGCGCGGGCCTGATCAAGGGCCGTGCGATCTGTTAATCGAGGTCTGTTCATGATCGGAAGCGCCCGTTTGCGGTCTGGGATTCAGGCAATGGTGCAGGTTGTGTACCCGCCACAGTGCCTGACCTGCAATGCGATCATAGGCTCAGACAGCGGTCTTTGTGCAACCTGCTGGCGGGACACGCCTTTCATTACCGGATTTTGCTGCGATTTATGCGGTGTACCGTTGCCGGGCGACGCTGCGGACCATCCTGTGCTGTGCGATGATTGCCTTCAGATTGAGCGACCCTGGGTTCAGGGGCGGGCGGTGATGGTCTATCGCAACAACGCGCGGCGGCTGGTGCTGGCGTTCAAACATGGCGACCGGACCGAACTCGCCCGGGCAGCGGGGCAGTGGATGACGACGGCCGGTCGAAGCTTCATGCGGGATGATCAACTGGTGGTGCCGGTGCCTCTGCATTGGCGTCGCCTCGCCCGGCGCCGCTACAACCAGTCGGCACTTCTGGCCCGTCAGATTGCGAATCTGTCGGATAGCCTGTTTTGCCCGGATCTGTTGCGGCGCTACAGGTTCACCGGCACTCAGGACGGCAAGGGCCGCGACGCACGGTTTGACAACGTGTCGGGCGCGATCGCGGTTCACCCACGACGCCGGACGATGCTGGAAGGCCGGCCGGTCCTCCTGGTGGACGATGTGATGACGTCCGGGGCGACCTTTGCCGCCTGTGCCGACGCCTGTCTGGCCGCCGGTGCCGGCGAGGTGCGCGTGCTGGCACTGGCGCGCGTGGCAAAGGATGGATAAACTCTGGCGCGGACGCGTTTCGGAGAATTTCATGCAGCCTGTCGAGATCTACACAACGCCGTACTGCGGCTTCTGCCACGCCGCCAAACGGTTACTGACGACCAAGGGTGTCTCGTTCTCGGAGGTTGACGTGGCCCGCCATCCGGAGCGCCGGCAAGAAATGATGAGCCGGTCGAACGGTGGCTACACGGTTCCGCAGATATTTGTCGGGCAGACCCACGTCGGTGGCTGCGACGAACTGTATGCGCTGGAACGCGCGGGCAAGCTCGATCCACTGCTGGCGGCATAGCACCATGCGCGCCGCCCTGCTGCAGTTGAATGCCTCGGACGATCCGGACGCCAACCTGTTGACCACCTTGTCGATGGTGAAACGGGCGGCGGGCGAGGGGGCGGGGTTCATTCTGACACCCGAAGTGACCAACTGCGTGTCCTCCAGCCGGAACCACCAGCACTCCGTTCTGCAGACGCAGGGTCAGGACCGCACGCTCACCGGGCTGCGGGACGCTGCTGCAAGACACGGGATCTGGTTGTTGATCGGCTCGCTCGCGCTCAAGACGGATGACCCGGACGGCAGATTTGCCAACCGGTCGTTCATGATCGATCCGGATGGCAGTATCGCGGCATTCTACGACAAGATACACATGTTCGACGTCGATGTGGATGCGCAGGAAACCTATCGCGAATCTGCCGGGTTCCGACCGGGAAGCCGGGCCGTCGTCGCCGACACGCCGTTTGGAAAGGTCGGGCTCACGGTGTGTTACGACATTCGCTTTCCGCATCTGCATCGCCGGCTTGCACAGGCAGGGGCCGAGATCGTCACCGCGCCAGCGGCCTTTTCTCCGGTCACCGGGGCGGCGCATTGGCATCCGCTGTTGCAGGCTCGTGCGATCGAATGCGGTGCCTATGTCCTTGCACCGGCCCAATGCGGAACCCATGCCGCCAGCCGCGGCCCGTCGCGCAGCACCTACGGGCACTCGCTCGCGGTTGCGCCCTGGGGCGAGGTTTTGGCAGATGGCGGAGAGGTGCAAGGCGTCACCTGCGTAGATCTGGACATCGGTGAAGTGGCCAAGGCGCGCAAACGCGTGCCCTCGCTGCAACATGATCGTCCGATAACAGGCCCGGCATGAGTC
The DNA here is from genome assembly GCA_947495685.1 of uncultured Tropicimonas sp. Taxonomy (GTDB): domain Bacteria; phylum Pseudomonadota; class Alphaproteobacteria; order Rhodobacterales; family Rhodobacteraceae; genus Tropicimonas. The sequence continues at coordinate 41,071 of CANLZY010000007.1, read as the reverse complement.
AGCAGACCGATAGCCTTGCGGTGGCGCTGTTCAGCGAGATCTTCACGATCGATCAGCTGGCGCACAACCGACTGACCAAGGCCCTGCCCAAGGGAATGGAGATGAGCCAGTTTTCGGTTCTGAACCACCTCGCACGGCTGAACGAGGAACGAACACCAGCCCAGTTGGCGCAAGCATTTCACCTGACACGGGGTGCGATGACCAACACCCTGACCAAGCTGGAATGGGCCGGCCATGTCCATATCCGCCCGGATTGGGACGACGCGCGACGCAAGTTCGTGTCGATCAGCCCCTCGGGCCGGGCCGCCCGCGAGGCAGCAATCGCGGCGGTATCTCCGATCATCGGTGAGGTGGTCGAGGAAATCGGGCCGGAGCGGGTCCGCCAGGCGCTGCCGATCCTGCGCGAGCTACGCGAGCGGCTCGGGGCGGGATAGAGTAGGCGGATGCGCAGCTTTCTGGCCATTTCCCTGCCTGACCCGATGTTGGAGCGGCTGGAGATACTGCAATCCTCCATCCCCACCGGGCGAATCATGCCGCCCGAGAACCTGCACCTCACGCTTGCGTTCCTCGGAGATCCATCGGAGCAGGACCTCGAGGCGGTTCACACGTCGATGACGGCGTTGAAGGCACCGAGGGTGCCGGTGGAGGTCTCTGAAGTCGATTGTTTCGATCGAGCGGCCCCCAAGATCCTGCATGCGGTGGTGCGGCCCGATCCGGCGCTGATGGCACTCCAGAAAAAGGTCCTTCAGGTCGTTCGCTCCGCTGGGCTGGAGCTGCCGCGCAAGCGGTTTCGCCCCCACGTGACGCTGGCCCGATTCAATGGGCCACTGCGCGGAGAATCGGCGCAGCGGCTGGCGAACTTTCTGCACCATCACAACCAGATTGCGCCGATCAGGTTCGAGGCCGACAGCGTGGCCCTGTTCCGGTCCGACCTGGGGCGTGGCCCTGCGATCCACACAGAGCTTGCCCGTTATCCATTGGGGCCTGATCAGGCCGGCTTTATGCTTGCCGTCACGTAGTTGACCGACAGATCGGACGCCGAGGTCGACCAGGTCCAGGTGATCGGGTTGAATACAAAGCCCTTGGCGTCCACTGGGGTCAGCCCGGCCTGGACGAAGAGCGCCTTCAACTCGTCCGGCGTGATGAACTTGTTCCACTCGTGGGTGCCCTTGGGCAACCAGCGCATCACCCATTCCGCGCCGACAATGGCCACGGCAAAGCTCTTGGGATTGCGGTTGATCGTCGAGCAGATCATCAGCCCGCCGGGCTTCAGCAGTTCCTGACAGGCGGTCAGGTAGGCGAGCGGGTCCGAGACGTGTTCCACGACTTCCATGTTCAGCACCACGTCGAACTGCTCGCCGTCGGCGGCCATTTCTTCTGCGGTGATGCAACGGTAATCGATGTCGAGCCCGGATTGCTCGGCATGGATCTGCGCCACCGGGATGTTCCGCTCGGCGGCATCTGCCCCGACGACCGTGGCCCCCAACCGCGCCATGGGTTCGCTGATCAACCCACCACCACAGCCGATGTCCAGCAGGCGCAATCCTTCGAACGGCCTGAACGTCGTCAGGTCGCGGTCGAACTCGGCAGCGATCTGGCTGGTGATATAGTCCAGTCGGGTTGGGTTGAGCATGTGCAACGGCTTGAACTTGCCTGTCGGATCCCACCAGTCAGCGGCCATGGCCTGGAACTTGGCAACTTCGGCCGGGTCGACGGTGGTCTGGGATGTGTTCATTGCAACGGCTCCTTCATCCGGGCGGGCTAAAGGCGTGGCGCCTCCTGTCAGCCCGATATATAGCTCTCTCATGGACCGGGTCGCAGGACACAATAGCGCACTGCACTACCTGTATTCACCGATCGAACCGTTCGACCGGTGTCTGCTGGATGTTGGCGACGGCCACAAGGTTTATGTGGAGCAATGTGGCCACCCGGATGGAATTCCGGTTGTGGTTCTGCATGGCGGGCCGGGGGGTGGATGCAGCCCGGCGATGCGGCGCTATTTCCACCCTGACGAATACCGGATCATCCTGTTCGACCAGCGTGGATGCGGCCGGTCGCGGCCCCATGCCAGCATAGAGAACAACACGACCTGGCATCTGGTGCGCGATATCGAATTGATTCGCGAAACACTCGGAATCGACCGTTGGGTGGTCTTTGGCGGCAGCTGGGGGGCGACGCTGGCGCTGATCTATGCGCAAGCGCACCCGGACCGCGCGGCATATCTGGCGTTGCGCGGTGTGTTCCTGATGACCAAGGCCGAACTGGACTGGTTTTATGGCGGTGGGGCCGGACGATTCTACCCCGAGGAATGGCGGTCCTTTGTCGATATGATTCCGGAGGCGGAGCGCGGGGATCTGATCGCGGCCTACGGAAAGCGGCTGTTCGACCCCGATCCGGCGCTGCAGACACGATTCGCACGGGTCTGGGCGCATTGGGAAAACGCCCTGGCCACCATCGACAGCAATGGATCGTCCGGGCAGGGGCCCGGCGATTATGCCCGTGCCTTTGCCCGGCTGGAGAATCACTATTTCCGCCACCTTGGATGGTTGGAGCGGGACGGGCAGTTGCTGGCCGACATGCCGCTGATCTCTCATGTGCCCGGAGTCGTCGTGCAGGGCCGCTTTGACATGATCTGCCCCCCCGCCGCGGCCTGGAACCTCACGGAACGGTGGTCGCGAGGCGATCTGCGCATGGTCGGCAAAGCAGGTCATGCGCTGAGCGAACCCGGGATCACGGCAGAACTTGTGCGCACGACCAAGGCAATTGTGCGCCAGGCCGGCAAGTTGGGCCTTTAGCCCAAGCGCCGCCTGCCGCTGCGGCAAATCCGACGATCAACGCCCTTGGGACGGATCGCATTTGGTTGCGGGCTGGACGCACGCTGACGAAACGGCCTAGGCAGGGGCGACGGAAACGTGCGGGACATCCGTTCAAACCCGAAGCCACACAAAACCGGACGCTGTATCGTGTTGTCTGCCCTTAAATATTTTGTCTCCAAACAGCCACTGGCGTTTGGCATCTGTGTTCTGGCGCTGGGGACGATGCTGGTTTTCGCGGTGAATTTCGCCCTGACCTTTGTCTATTTCCACGATCCGGAACACAGGAATCAGGCATTGGAGGGGTGGATGCGGCCGCGCTACGTGGCGATGTCCTACCATCTGCCGCCCGGGGTTCTGGCCAACATCCTTGAAATCGCCCCGCCGCCCGAGAGAAAAGCGCGCGAACGGCTGACCATGGCAGATGTCGCCGCGCAGCAGGGCGTGACGCTGGAAGAATTGACCGCTCGGCTCACTCTGGCCGCCGCGGCCTTTCACGGGGATCGGAAATGATCGAGTCCCTCCTGGCACTGGTGCCGCTCTACGGCCTCTACCTGATCGCGGGGGTCGTTGCGGTGTCCTGCCTCGCGATTCCGCTGCCATCGTCAATGTTGGTCATGGCCTCGGGCGGGTTCGCGGCCGCAGGGGATCTGGTGTTCTGGCAGGTCGTCGCGGTGGCCTTTGCGGGATTTGTGCTGGGGGATCAGGTCGCCTTTAACGTCGCGAGGTGGGGCGGCCCCAAATTGTTGAGCCGTCTCAAGGCGTCACCCGCCCGGGCCGGCATGATCGCCCGCGCCGAAGCGCTGGTCGCCCGGTGGGGGGCGTCTGCGGTGATTGCGGCCCGGACAATTGTCAGCCCGGTTGGACCCTGGACCAGCTACATCGGCGGTGCTGCGGGGCTGGGTTGGCTGCGGTTCACGACGGCGGCGATCCTGGGCGCGGCGATCTGGTCGATGGCCTATGCGTCGCTTGGATATCTCTTTGCCGACCAGATCTCGATCATCGCGTCGATGATCGTCAACGGCGCCGGGGTCATCCTCGCGGGGATGGTGGCGCTTGGGTCGGGGTGGTGGCTCTGGCGCAGCTGGCGGGCCTACAAGGCGACGGTTGCGAACACGGGGAAGACGGACGACCAGTCGGCGTAAGGCGGCCATCTGCCAAAATCCCTTGCGAAGCCGGGATCAAATGCGTATATCCCCCTCAACAGCGGCGCGGCAGGGTCTCTCCTGAAGCTCCACCGGGAAACATCGACGGGCCGCACGCCCGTTTTTTTGTGTTCGGACAAAGCATGATCGACCTGATCGCCAAGACTACTATCGACCAACGCCTGGCAGAAATCCTGACCCCCGTCATCGAGGGGATGGGATTTGAACTGGTGCGCATTCGACTGATGGGGGGCAATGCGCCCATCCTGCAGATCATGGCCGACAAGCCGGAAGGCCGGATCGAGGTTGATGACTGCGCCGAGATCTCGACCGCTGTCAGCGCTGTGATGGATGTCGAGGACCCGATCGATGACAATTATACGCTGGAGGTTTCCAGCCCCGGTATCGACCGGCCCCTGACCCGCCTGAAAGATTTCGAGACCTGGGCCGGTTACGAGGCCAAACTGGAGACGCTGGACCTGATCGACGGCCGTCGTCGGTTCAGGGGACCGCTTCAGGGCGTGCAGGACGGCGAAGTCCTGATAGAGATCGACCAGGAGGGCGGGCCGGTGGTCATTGGCCTCCAGTTCGACTGGTTGAGCGATGCCAAGCTGGTCCTGACGGACGAGCTGATTCGTGAAGTCCTCAATCAGCGCAAACATGCGGGCGAGATCGACGAAGCCCAGTTCGACGAAGTGCAGACATTCATGGCGTCCGAGGATGCCCCGGAACAAGACTCTTAACAGAGGAAATCGCAAGAGATGGCCATCACATCCGCCAACCAGCTTGAACTGCTGCAGACCGCCGAGGCAGTGGCACGAGAAAAGATGATCGAACCCGAGCTGGTGATCGAGGCGATGGAGGAATCCCTCGCCCGTGCCGCAAAGAGCCGGTACGGCAGCGAAATGGACATTCGCGTTGCGATCGACCGCAAGACGGGCCGCGCGTCGTTTACCCGCGTCCGGACCGTGGTCGAAGACGAAGAAGTCGAGAACTATCAATCAGAGCTGACCGTCGATCAGGCCAAGCTCTATCTCGAAGACCCGAAGGTCGGCGACGAGATCCGGGACGAGGTCCCGCCGGTGGAAATGGGTCGGATCGCCGCCCAGTCGGCCAAGCAGGTCATTCTGCAAAAGGTGCGCGAAGCCGAACGGGATCGCCAGTTCGAAGAGTTCAAGGACCGCGCCGGGACGATCATCAATGGTGTTGTCAAGCGCGAGGAATATGGCAACGTCATCGTCGATATCGGCCGTGGCGAAGGTATCCTGCGCCGCAACGAAAAGATCGGTCGCGAGAGCTATCGCAACGGCGACCGCATCCGTTGCTTCATCAAGGACGTGCGTCGCGAAGCCCGCGGCCCGCAGATCTTCCTGAGCCGCACGGCGCCGGAATTCATGTCCGAACTGTTCAAGATGGAAGTGCCCGAGATCTATGACGGCATCATCGAGATCAAGGCAGTTGCCCGCGACCCGGGCAGCCGCGCCAAGATCGCGGTCATTTCCTACGACAACTCCATCGACCCTGTCGGTGCCTGCGTCGGTATGCGCGGCAGCCGGGTTCAGGCCGTCGTGAACGAGCTTCAGGGCGAAAAGATCGACATCATTCCGTGGAATGACGACCAGCCGACCTTCCTCGTGAATGCGCTGCAACCGGCCGAGGTCACGAAAGTGGTCCTGGACGAGGAAGCGGAGCGGATCGAGGTTGTTGTCCCGACCGAGCAGTTGTCGCTTGCGATCGGCCGTCGTGGCCAGAACGTGCGTCTGGCCAGTCAGCTGACCGGACTGGACATCGACATCATGACCGAAGAGGAAGAATCGGCCCGCCGTCAAAAGGAATTCGAAGAGCGGACGAAGCTGTTCATGGACGCGCTGGATCTGGACGAATTCTTTGCGCAGCTTCTGGTGTCGGAAGGCTTCACCAATCTCGAAGAGGTTGCCTACGTCGAAATCGACGAGCTTCTCGTGATCGACGGTGTGGATGATTCCACGGCCAAGGAGCTTCAGGCGCGTGCCCGCGACAACATCGAGGCGGCCAACCGCAAGGCGCTGGAACATGCCGTGGAACTTGGGGTCGAGCAGAGCCTCATTGATTTCGAGGGCCTGACACCCCAGATGATCGAAGCACTCGCAGAGGACGGAGTGAAGACCGTTGAGGACTTTGCCACCTGTGCGGACTGGGAACTGGCGGGCGGCTGGACGACCGTTGACGGTCAGCGAATCAAGGATGACGGCGTGTTGGAGAAATTCGACATTTCTCTGGCCGAAGCGCAGACCATGGTCATGACCGCACGAATTCAGCTTGGTTGGGTAGACCCGGCCGATCTGGAGACAGAAGAACCCGAGGCGGAGGAAGAAACCGAGGAGGCTGGCGCCTGATCGCAGGCGCCGGAGGATCGGGCGTTGGGCCGCGGAGGAAAGCAAAAAGACCGTGAGGTGGTCGAGCGTCGGTGCATCGCCACGGGCGAGGTCGGATCGACAACCGGGATGATCCGGTTCGTTGTCGGGCCTGATTCCCAGGTCGTTCCTGATCTGGCCGGCAAACTGCCGGGACGCGGTATCTGGGTGTCGGCCAACCGGGCGGCACTGGACCTTGCGGTCAAAAAGCGGGCTTTTGCCCGTGGCGCGAAACAGCAGGTGACCGTCCCGGAAGGGTTGGTCGATGCTGTGGAGGCGGGTTTGGCACGGCGGGTCGTTGACCTGTTGTCGCTTGCCCGAAAGGCGGGACTGGCCGTCGCGGGATACGAGAAGGTCCGCGGATGGCTTCAAACCGGCGAGGCTGTCGTTCTCTTGCAGGCGGCCGACGGTTCGGAGCGCGGAAAGACAAAATTACGCCTGTCCGAAGAGGACGGTGACTATTTCGACTGCATGACAGCCAACGAATTGGGTTTGTCCTTCGGTCGAGACCATGCAATACACGCGGCGCTGTGTTCTGGAGGACTCACGACGCGTGTTGTTGAGGACGCGTCACGGCTTTCCGGCCTGCGCGGCAGTATCGGGGCAACCGGCCTCGGAAAGGACGATGGAATCGCATGAGCGACAATGACGGCAAAAAGACCCTGGGCCTGAAGGGCGGTGGACCGCGCTCTGGCTCCGTGAAGCAGAGTTTCAGCCACGGGCGGACAAAGAGCGTCGTGGTGGAGACAAAGCGCAAGCGGGTCGTGGTGCCGAAGCCAGGCGCCTCTAAGGGCGGTGCAGGTGGCGCCGCTGGCGGAGATCCGTCGCGTAGACCCGCCGGTATTTCTGACGCTGAGATGGATCGCCGTCTCAAGGCCCTGCAGGCTGCCAAGGCCCGCGAGGTCGAGGATGCTGCGATTCGTGCCGCCGACGAGAAGCGCCGCGATGAAGAGCGTCAACGTCGCCGCGACGAGATCGAAGCCAAGGAGCGCGAAGAGCGCGAGCGCGTCGAAGCGCTGAAAGCCAAGGCTGAAGAGGAAGAGCGCAAGAAGCGCGAAGCCGAAGTGGCTGCTCAACGCGAGAAGGACGAGCGCGATGCGCGCAAGTCCCCTCCGAAAGCGGCTGAGCGGGCAGGCGATTCGCAGGCCGGCGGCGAGAAGGAGTCTGCTCCGCAGCGGACCTTTACCAAACCGGCAGCCGCCCCTCGCAAGGCCGAGCGGGACGACCGCCCGCGCGGCGACGCCCGTGCGAAGGCGCGCGATGATGGTCGCCGTTCTGGCAAGCTGACGCTGAACCAGGCGATGGCTGGCGGTGGTGGCCGTCAACGGTCCATGGCACAGATGAAGCGGAAACAGGAACGCGCCCGGCAGAAGGCCATGGGTGGCGCTGAAATTCGCGAGAAGATCGTACGGGACGTTCAGGTTCCGGAAACGATCGTCGTGTCGGAACTGGCCAACCGCATGGCCGAACGCGTGGCAGACGTGGTCAAGGCCCTGATGAACATGGGCATGATGTTGACGCAGAACCAGGCGATCGATGCCGAGACTGCGGAATTGATCATCGAAGAATTTGGACACAAGATCGTTCGTGTGTCCGATGCCGACGTCGAGGATGTCATTCACGCCGTTCAGGACAAGGACGAAGACCTCGTGTCCCGTCCCCCGGTCGTCACGGTCATGGGGCACGTCGACCACGGCAAGACGTCGCTGCTGGATGCAATCCGGCACGCCAAGGTCGTTTCTGGTGAGGCCGGTGGCATTACCCAGCATATCGGTGCCTATCAGGTTGAGACCGACGGCGGGCAGTTGCTGACCTTCCTCGACACGCCTGGTCACGCGGCCTTCACTTCCATGCGGGCTCGTGGCGCGCAGGTGACGGATATCGTCATTCTGGTTGTGGCGGCTGACGACGCTGTGATGCCGCAGACCGTGGAGGCGATCAATCACGCCAAGGCGGCTGGGGTTCCGATGATCGTTGCGATCAACAAGGTCGACAAGCCGGAAGCCAATCCGCAAAAGGTCCGGACTGACCTGCTTCAGTATGAAGTTCTTGTGGAACAGATGTCCGGTGAAGTGCAGGACGTCGAGGTTTCGGCTGCCACTGGCCAAGGTCTCGAGGAGCTTCTTGAAGCGATCGCGCTGCAATCCGAGTTGCTCGAGCTCAAGGCCAACCCGGACCGTGCCGCGTCTGGTGCCGTGATCGAAGCCAAGCTTGATGTGGGTCGCGGTCCGGTTGCCACTGTTCTGGTGCAGAACGGCACACTGAAGCGCGGCGATATATTTGTCGTGGGCGAGCAGTGGGGCAAAGTCCGCGCGCTGATCAACGACAAGGGCGAGCGTATCGAAGAAGCCGGCCCCTCGGTTCCGGTCGAGGTTCTTGGCCTGAATGGCACGCCAGAAGCCGGTGACGTTCTGAACGTCGTCGAGACCGAGGCGCAGGCCCGAGAGATCGCGGAATACCGCGAGCAGGCCGCCAAGGACAAACGTGCGGCTGCTGGTGCGGCAACGACGCTCGATCAGCTGATGGCGCAAGCCAAGGCAGACGAGACGGTTTCGGAGCTTCCGATCCTGGTCAAGGCCGACGTGCAGGGTTCTGCAGAGGCAATTGCCCAGGCGATGGAGAAAATCGGGAACGACGAGGTACGGGTGCGTCTGTTGCATTCCGGCGTCGGCGCGATCACCGAATCCGACATCGGTCTGGCCGAGGCAAGCGGCGCGCCTGTGATCGGCTTCAACGTCCGTGCCAATGCCCCGGCTCGTGCCGCAGCGAACCAGAAGGGCGTTGAGATCCGTTACTACTCGGTGATCTACGATCTTGTGGACGACGTGAAAGCCGCCGCCTCCGGTCTGTTGTCGGCCGAGGTCCGCGAGACTTTCATCGGCTATGCCGAGATCAAAGAGGTCTTCAAGGTTTCTCACGTCGGCAAGGTGGCAGGTTGTCTGATTACCGAAGGGGTTGCCCGACGGTCGGCAGGCGTGCGCCTGCTGCGGGACAACGTGGTGATCCACGAAGGTACGCTCAAGACGCTGAAGCGCTTCAAGGACGAAGTTGCCGATGTTCACTCCGGTCAGGAATGCGGCATGGCCTTCGAGAACTACGAGGACATCCGCCCTGGCGATGTCATCGAGATATTCGAGCGTGAAGAGGTCGAGCGGACGCTCACCTGATCCTCGACAGACATCAGAAACGAAAAAGGGCGGCCCGAGTGAAGGCCGCCCTTTTCTTTTTGTCCGGCGAAATAGTCAGACAGCCTTGGGTTCGATCGGGGTGCCCTTGAACAACCGCTCACCGACACGGACCAGAATTCTGCCATCGGTCAAGGCACGAACAAAGGTGCCCTGGATCGAGACGTGGCTTCCAACAGTAATGGTACGGAGCATTGAGTGCGTTCTCCTTCCTGTTTGCGTCTAAAGAATGTAGGAAAGAATTGTTCCAAAAACACCAACAATTTCGTCACAATGTCGAAATAATCGCTGAAATATTTGGCATGCCGAAAAATTGATGCTCCAAATCTACAACCAATCCCGTAAATGGGGGATTAAGGGGATGTCCGCAGCTGGCATGGGATGGTCTTTCAGCTGACTCGGGCGAACCCACTTCAGCTGTTGGCCTTCGCGGGAGCTTGGGCTTCCACCCCATTTCCGGCAGACAAACAACGGCATCAGAAGATGGAACTCATCATAGCTGTGGCTGGCGAAAGTCAACGGAGCGAGGCAGGATTCCCAGGTGTCGATGCCCAGCTCTTCCTGGAGTTCGCGAATCAGCGCTGTTTCTGGGGTCTCGCCCGGTTCGACCTTGCCCCCCGGAAACTCCCAGAGCCCGGCCATGGATTTCCCTTCGGGCCGTTGTGCCAACAGCACCCGACCGTCAAAGTCGACCAGCGCCACCGCGGACACGAGGACCGTTTTCACGACCGGTAGTCCGCGTTGATGGAGATGTATCCGTGCGTCAGATCGCAGGTCCAAGCTGTAAACGCCCCCTCTGCAATGCCCAGATCGACATCCAGCACCAGCTCTGCGTTCTTCATGTAGGCGGCGCCTGCATCTTCTGTGTAGCTCTCGGCAACCCAACCATGTTCGGCCACCAGGATGTCGCCGAACCGAATGGACAGGCTGTCACGGTCTGCATGTGCGCCTGACTTTCCAACCGCCATTACCACCCGACCCCAGTTGGGATCTTCACCTGCGATGGCGGTCTTGACGAGCGGCGAATTGGCAATCGACATTGCAACTTTCCGTGCGTCCGCGTCGCTGGAAGCCCCGCTGACGCGGACTTCCAGCAGCTTTGTCGCGCCCTCGCCATCCCGCACCACCTGCTTTGCCAAGTCCAACATGAGCGCATAAAGCCCGTCCAGGAAGGCCCTTCCAACCGGGTCGGACAGTTCCTTAACGGCGACGTCGGCCTGGCCTGTGGCGGCCAAAAGCAGGCTGTCCGATGTCGACGTGTCGCCATCGACGGTGATCGCGTTGAAGGTAAGGTCCGTCAGCGATGACAGGGCCTGTTGCAGGATTGGTTGCGCGACCTCGGCGTCGGTAAAGATGTAGACCAGCATCGTCGCCATGTCCGGGGCAATCATGCCGGAGCCCTTGGCAATGCCCGCGATCCGGATCGGTCCGGCCTCCGTCTCGATCACTGCACCGGCCCCCTTGGGAAAGGTGTCTGTGGTCATGATTGCGGCGGCAGCGGCCTTGATGCCGTCCGGCGCCAGGCTCGACACAAGTTGCGTAATCTGGGCCGTGATCCGTTCGTGGGGAAGGCGTTCGCCGATTACCCCGGTCGAGGAGGTAAAGACACGGCTGGCCGGAACGCCCGCTGCTTTTGCGACAGCCGAACAGATCGCTTCCACTGCGCCTTCACCGGCAGCGCCGGTAAAGGCATTGGAGTTGCCAGAATTCACCAGAATGGCCGCCCCTTCGGCACCATCCGCCCCGCCCGCGATCTTGGCTTCGCAATCGAGAACCGGCGCGGAACGTGTTGCTGACCGCGTAAACACCCCGGCAACCGTGCTGCCCGGCACAAGGCGGGCCAGCATGACATCGGTGCGCCCGGTGTACCGGACGCCTGCGGCAACAGTGGCGAACTCTACGCCGGCCACCTGTGGCAGATCCGGAAAGGTGGCGGGTGCGAGCGGCGATACGGGAAGCGAGGCGGCCATGGATGTCTCCGGGAATCAGTTGGCGATCAGGTCCAGGTTACCCAGAATCGCCGGGTCGATATCGGCGTCAGGTTTGGTGACCTCGGTTCTTCCCATGACTTCCTGGACGGCGGCGTCAACGGCGGCACCTTCCAGCTCGGCCATCAACTCCTCGCGGACATCGTCCAGGGTCGGGGCATCGGCGAGCCGGGTGTCATTCAACGTGATGACGTGCCAGCCAAACTGGGTCTTCACCGGATCCGAAATCTGGCCAGGTTCCAGCGAGACAACCGCAGCTTCAAATTCCGGAACCATCATGCCCACTCCGAACCAGCCAAGGTCGCCGCCATTCGGGCCGGACGGGCCAGTCGACTTTTCTCGCGCCAATTCAACAAAATCTGCGCCGCCATCGAGATCGACCTTCAGCGCCGTCGCCTCTTCTTCGGTCTCGACCAGGATATGCGCGGCGTTGAATTCCTTTTGTGGTTCGGCATCGGCGAAACGTGCCTCGTAGGCAGCTTGCAGGGCATCGTCGGTGATCGCGACCTGAATGGCCTTGCCAATGGCTTCTCCGGCCAGCAGTCCCGAGGTCTGGTTGTCGATCGACAGTTTCGTGGCTGTGGTCACATCATCACCAAGCGACTGCGCCAACGCGGTCTGCTGGATGAGTTGGTCCAGAATGCCCTCGAACAGCACGCCGGACTCCAGCTGTTGGTACTGCGGCGGCAACGTGTTGCGTGCCACGATCATGTGGCCGACTGTAATATCCTGGCCACCGACGGTCGCAACCACCGTTTCTGCGGTCACATCTTCGGCCCAAACCGGGGCAGCGGTGGACAGCGCGAGAGAAAGGACCCCGGCAAGCCAGGTTTTGTTGGTCATCAGCATCGAGATTGGCTCCTGTTCGGCCGCGCCCCTGCGCGGCGTTGACACTGCAATGGCTCGCCCTTACATCCCGCATGGTCCGAGAGTTCCGGACGGCTCTTCGTTGAATGCTTGGTAACGCTGCGCGGAGGGGCCGGCAAGGCGTCCTCTCACACGAATTCGTAATGGCGGAGCACACATGCTGGGTATTGGAACGATCGCGAAGAAGGTCTTCGGAACACCGAACGACCGCAAGATCAAGGCAACCCGACCCGTCATTGACAAGATCAATGCTCTGGAGCCGGAGTTCGAAAAGCTTACAGATGCGCAACTGATCGAAAAGACCCGCGACCTGCAGGAGCGCGCCAGGGCCGGCGAGGATCTGGACAAGATGCTTCCGGAGGCCTTTGCGAACTGCCGCGAAGGTGCAAGACGAGCACTTGGGCTACGGGCGTTTGATGTACAGCTCATGGGCGGCATCTTCTTGCACGAAGGCAACATCTCGGAAATGAAGACCGGCGAGGGCAAGACCCTCGTGGCCACGTTTCCGGCCTATCTGAATGCGCTGTCGGGCAAGGGCGTTCACGTCGTAACCGTCAACGACTACCTGGCCCGGCGCGACGCCGAGTGGATGGGCAAGGTCTTTGAGCAATTGGGCATGACGACCGGTGTGGTCTATCCGCAGCAACCCGATGCCGAGAAGTTGGCCGCATACGCCTGCGACGTGACCTATGCCACCAACAACGAACTTGGCTTTGACTACCTGCGTGACAACATGAAGTCGGAGCTAAAGGACGTAGCGCAGAAATACCACAATTTCGCGATCGTCGACGAGGTCGACTCGATCCTGGTCGACGAGGCGCGCACGCCGTTGATCATCTCCGGCCCGTCACAGGACCGCTCGGAACTTTACAGGATTATCGACAAGATCATCCCCGAACTGTTGCCCGATCACTACACCCTGGATGAAAAGACAAAGAACGTCACCTACACCGAAGAGGGCAACGATTTTCTCGAACAGCGGCTGGGCCAGTACGAGATCCTGCCTGAGGGTCAGAATCTGTACGACCCGGAAAGCACGACCATCGTGCACCACATCAATCAGGGTCTGAAGGCACACAAGCTGTTCCAGAAGGACAAGGACTATATCGTTCGCAACAGCGAAGTCGTGCTGATTGACGAGTTCACCGGGCGGATGATGGCCGGCCGGCGCCTCTCGGATGGCTTGCACCAGGCGATCGAGGCAAAGGAAGGCTGCACCATCCAGCCCGAGAACGTGACCTTGGCCAGCGTGACGTTCCAGAACTATTTCCGGCTTTACGACAAGCTGTCCGGCATGACCGGTACCGCCCTGACGGAAGCTGATGAATTCATGGAAATCTACAACCTGGGTGTTGTCGAAGTGCCGACCAACATGCCGGTTGCCCGTGAGGACGATCACGATCAGGTCTACCGGACCGCGCGCGAAAAATATGCCGCCGTGATCGAAACGATCAAGAAATCCAACGAAAAGGGCCAACCGGTTCTGGTCGGGACGACGTCGATCGAAAAGTCCGAGATGCTGAGCCAGCTGTTGACGACTGCTGGGGTCAAGCACAACGTTCTGAACGCGCGGCAGCACGAGCAGGAGGCGCAGATCGTTGCCGATGCCGGCAAGCTGGGCGCCGTGACTATCGCGACCAACATGGCCGGCCGTGGGACCGACATCAAGCTGGGTGGCAACGTCGAATTCAAGGTGATGGAGGCAATTGCCGCCGATCCCGACGCCAACCCGGATGAAGTACGCGCCCGCATCGAGGCCGATCACAAGGCGGACGAGGAGGCTGTGAAGGCCGCCGGTGGCCTGTACGTTCTGGCAACCGAACGGCACGAAAGCCGTCGGATCGACAACCAGTTGCGCGGCCGCTCGGGCCGTCAGGGCGACCCCGGAAAATCCAGTTTCTATCTGAGCCTGGAAGACGACCTGATGCGGATCTTTGGCTCGGAGCGTCTGGACAACATGCTGGGCAAGCTCGGCATGAAAGAAGGCGAGTCGATCGTGCACCCTTGGGTGAACAAGTCGCTGGAGCGGGCGCAGGCAAAAGTCGAGGGACGCAACTTCGACATCCGCAAGCAGCTGCTGAAGTTTGACGACGTGATGAACGACCAGCGGAAGGTGATCTTTGGCCAGCGGCGCGAGATCATGGAAGCCGAGGATCTGAGCGAGATCGTGCAGGATATGCGCTATCAGGTGATCGACGATCTGGTCGACGCCCACATGCCCAAGAAGAGCTATGCCGACCAATGGGAAACGGAAAAGCTCTATGCGGACCTGATCGAACAGCTCGGCATCGACGTTCCGGTGATCGAATGGGCTGCCGAAGAAGGGGTCGACGACGAAGAAATCCGCGAACGGCTCTGCAAGGCGTCGGACGAATTCATGGCAGAGAAGGCGGCGGATTTTGGCCCCGAAACGATGCGCATGATCGAAAAGCAGATCCTGTTGCAGACCATCGACGGAAAATGGCGCGATCATCTGCTGACACTGGAGCACCTGCGCTCGGTCGTCGGCTTCCGTGGCTATGCCCAGCGGGATCCGCTGAACGAGTACAAGAACGAAGCGTTCCAGTTGTTCGAAGGGCTGCTCGACGGGTTGCGGGAGGACGTCAGCAAAAAGCTGTCGCAGATCCGGCCGCTGTCCCAGGATGAACAGCAGGCGATGATGCAGCAAATGCTCGCCCAGCAAGCCGCGTTGCAACAGACCGCGACAGATTCGGCCGCCTCGTCCTCGGGGCAGGTCGTGTCGGAGTTCACGCCGCTGGTTGATGGCTTTGATGAAACGGATCCGAGCACCTGGGGAGATCCGGGCCGCAACGAGCCTTGCCCCTGTGGCTCTGGCAAAAAGTTCAAGCACTGCCACGGTCAGGTCTGAAAATTGGCTGACGCCGACACCTGATCGGGACACGTCCCTTCCGACTTTCGGCCACAATTGGCCGTGTGGGCGCCTTCTGGGCGCCCATTTTCGTGGGTAGCGTCAAGATTGACCGCTGTGGGACAGGAGGCAGTCATGCAGGTGTTCAGACGTGTTGGAATGGCCGGGTCCGTTTTCATGCTCGCATTGGCGACCGGATACGTGACTCAGAATGGTGGCGCTATTGCGTCGCGCTTTTCGCCAGGTGCGACTCCGGGTGGTGTCGCACAGATAGCGTCCGATCCCGCGCCCGAGGCTCCTCAGCACGAGAGCGCCGTCAACACGTCGGAAACTGCTCCGACAACGTCACTTTCCAGCGTCTCGATCCCGGTCGAACCCGCCGTGATGGCATTGACAGCGCCGGCCACCCGGCTGTTCGCTGACAGGCTGTCGGGCACCACGCAAACTCCCGTCATTGCTCCCGATACGCCAACCTGTGACGTTACGCTGTCGGCAATCCCCGGCGACGCGGCGATGGTCGACCTGTCCGTGGTGGCGCCGTGTCATCCGAACGAGACGGTGATCATTCGCCAGGGCACGTTGAAATTCACCCAAGCGACCGACCATGATGGTCAGCTGCGCCTGTCCCTGCCGGCGTTGTCGGCCGATGCTTCCCTTGAGGTCGAGTTGTCGGACGGGACAGCCGCCACAACACAGGCCGATGTCCCTGCCGCGTCCAGCTATGAACATGTCGGTCTTCAATGGACCGGGCGCACGGATCTTCAGCTTCACGCCTTTGAATTTGGTGCGACCTATGGACAACCCGGTCATGTACATGCCGGGGCCGCCCATTCACCGGATCGGGCGAAATTGATGGGTGCCGGTTATATGACTCTTCTGGGGGATCCCACGCTCGAAGGTGGGATGATGGCAGAGGTTTACAGCTTTCCCTCTGCCGATGCGCACGCCCGGGGTGTGATCAGGATCACCGTTGAAGCGGAAGTCACACGGGACAATTGTGGGCGCCAGGTCTCTGCTGAAACACTTCAACCGGTGCTCGGTGACGGGCTGGATGCGGTGGATCTGACCCTTTCGGTGCCCGGGTGCGATGCACTTGGTGAATTTCTTGTGTTGAACAACGTCCTCAGAGACATGAAGATCGCCGCCAACTGAGGCGAGCTGATCTGACATCATGGCAATTGAACGACTTCGCGCGCCAGTAGTCGCCGCGCTGCTCCTTTCTGGGGTAACACCCGCGTTCGCGCAGGATGCGTGGCTGACGTCCCGGGACGGCACAATCAGCCTCGAAGGAACGATGCTGGGATTCGACGGCGAATTCTATCGCCTGTCCACCGAATACGGCGCGATCAGCGTCGATGCTCAGGGTGTAACCTGTGATGGTCCCGGCTGTCCCGATCTGGCAGACTACGTTGCGGAGATCCGGATTTCAGGTGCACGGACCATGGGTGACGTGCTCATGCCCGCGCTGGTCGAAACCTTCGCGCTACGCAATGGATACTTGCCGCGACGTGTGGTGCAGGACGATGTCGCCTTTCGGTATGATTTGACCGATCCCACGCAGGATCGCCTGATCGCTCGATTTCACTTCAATCTCGCCACGACCGACGAAGGTTTTGCGGATCTCGTCGCGGACGAAGCCGACGTGGTGATGGCCGTGCGCGAGGTCAACGAGGCCGAAATTGCGCATGCGCTCGACGCTGGCCTGGGTGACCTCTCCGGCCCGCAAAGGGCGAGGATCGTCGCATTGGACGGCCTCGTGCCGATTGTGTCTCCGGTCAATCCCCTGCGGGACATCTCGCTTGAGGCCTTGACGGCAATCCGGTCGGGTAACTTGCGCGATTGGCATGACCTGATCGGGCTATCCGCCCCGATCGATCTGCACGAAAAAGTGGGCGATGCGGGCCTTGCCGTTGGTGGTGTCGAGCCGGAAGACCCCCAGCCTGGTGGCTGGCGGGTTCAACACGAATCTGCTTCGGGCCTAGTGGCCTCGGTCGCCCGAAGCCCGGAAGCACTCGGTCTAACGCCGTTTTCACAGATGGGTACGGCGCGGGCACTGCGGTTGACCGGGCCGTGCGGGCGCAGCCTGTCGGTTTCCAGCGCCAGCCTGAAGGCCGAGGACTATCCGTTGGCGATGCCGCTCTACCTGTATGTCCCGGCCCGTCGCCTGCCGCTTCTGGCCCGCGAGTTTCTCGGTTGGTTGAGTACGCCTGCCGCAGAACTTGTGGTGCGTCGCGCAGGATACGTCGACCAGGTGCCGATGCTGATCCCGCTTGGTGCACAGGGGGATCGCCTCGCAAATGCCATCCAGGCCGCGGGCGAAGAGGTGTCGTTGGAGGATCTGCGTGAAATGATCGAGGCCATGCGGGGGGCCGAACGTTTGACGACGACATTCCGGTTTCGTGGGGGGGCTGCGGCGCTGGATCCGCAATCGGAGGGCAATGTGGCGCGTCTGGCCCGGGACATCGAAGCCGGGGTGTACGATGATCGTCAAATCACGCTCGCCGGGTTTTCCGACGGGCGCGGGGACGCTGCCACCAATCGGAAACTGGCGCTGCAGCGTGCGCAATCAGTGGAGGCCGCCGTGCGGGACGCGGCGCCAACCGCCGATTGGAACAAGCTGGTGCTGCGGGCCATCGCCTTTGGAGAAGCGTTGCCATTGGCGTGCGATGACAGTGTATGGGGCCGCCAGGCCAATCGTCGGGTCGAGGTCTGGATTCGTTGATTTCCCTGGGCGGACGTCAGAGGTATCCGCTTGCACGAAAGCTCAATTCGGTCTGCTTACCGATAATCAGATGGTCGTGCAGCGTCAGGTTCAGCGCTTCGGCAGCGTTCTGGACCGACTGGGTCATCGTGATATCGGAATTTGATGGTGTGGGGTCGCCGGAAGGATGGTTGTGAACAAGGATCAGGGCAGAGGCATTCAGCTCCAATGCCCGCTTGACGACCTCCCGGGGATAGACTGGCACGTGATCTACGGTGCCCCTCGCCTGTTCTTCGTCAGCGATCAGAACATTCTTGCGGTCGAGGTAGAGCACGCGGAACTGCTCCGTCTCCCGATGTGCCATCGTGGTGTGGCAATAGTCCAGCAGGGCATCCCAGCCTGACAGCACATGTCGGTCCATGACTCGCGAGCGGGCCATCCTGTGGGCCGCAGCCTCGACGATCTTCAATTCCTGGACAACAGCCTCGCCGACGCCCTTCACCTCTGTCAGGCGGGAGATTGGCGCAGACAGGACGCGATTGAAATCACCGAAGGTGTCCATCAGCAGCCGCGCGAGTGGTTTCACGTCGCGGCGCGGAATGGCCCGAAACAGGACAAGCTCCAGCAGTTCGTAGTCCGGCATGGCCTGCGCACCGCCTTCCATGAAGCGGTCCCGCAGGCGGTATCTGTGATCCTTGATGTAGGAAGGCAGTCTGCCGCCGGTCCGCAACATCGTTGGCTCCGGATCAGCGTGGGAAAACAGCGGCAAGGGCGCTTCGGAAAAGGCGGAATCGCGGCTCATGCCGCGACCCTCGCAAGTCTTGTTGAACGAACGGTTAACGCCGCTGGCGTCAGCCCTTCATTTCGTCCCAGAACGATTTGACCTTCGAGAAGAAGGTTGTCGAACGCGGATTGTTTTCTTCGCTCAACTTGTCGAATTCTCGCAGGAGCTCCTTTTGCCGGGAGGTCAGGTTTACCGGGGTCTCGACCACCAGTTCAATGAACATGTCACCGGCCGGGCCACCCCGAAGCGCCGGCATACCCTTGCCACGCAAGCGCATCTGCTTACCCGTCTGGCTGCCTGCTGGCACTTTGACCCGACTGCGACCGCCATCTATGGTCGGTACCTCGATATCACCACCGAGTGCGGCAGAGGAGACGCTGACCGGAACCTGACAGAACAGGTGTTGTGCGTCGCGTTGGAACAGATCGTGTTCGGTGACCTCGATAAAGATGTAGAGATCACCCGACGGTCCGCCGCGCGTGCCCGCGTCGCCCTCTCCGGCCAATCGAATCCGGGTTCCGGTTTCGACGCCGGCCGGGATGTTGACGGACAACGAGCGTTCTTTTTCGACCCGACCCTTGCCGTGGCAGCTCGTGCAGGGGTTCTTGATGATCTGGCCCAGGCCGCTACAGGTCGGGCACGTCCGCTCGACCGTGAAAAAACCCTGCTGGGCGCGCACCTTGCCCATCCCGGAGCAGGTCGGGCAGGTAACCGGTTCGGCCCCGCCTTCTGCGCCGGATCCCGAACAGGACGCGCAGGAAACAGAGGTCGGCACGTCGATCGTCTTCTGGACGCCGGTAAAGGCCTCTTCGAGGTTGACCCGCATGTTGTAGCGCAAGTCCGAGCCGCGCGACGCGCGTTGTCGCCCGCCACCGCCACCGCGTTGGCCGCCCATGAAGTCGCCGAACAGGTCGTCGAACACGTCCGAGAAGGCCGATGCAAAGTCGCCCTGCTGGTGGAATCCACCACCACGAGGTCCACCACCGCCGCCTTCGAAGGCGGCATGGCCAAAGCGATCATAGGCAGCTTTCTTGTCGGCATCCTTCAGGACGTCGTAAGCCTCGTTCGCTTCCTTGAACTGGGATTCTGCATCCGGGTTGTCAGAGTTGCTGTCAGGGTGCAACTCGCGTGCCTTCCGACGGAAGGCCTTCTTGATGTCGGCATCCGTTGCACCACGCTCGACGCCCAGCACTTCGTAGTAATCACGTTTTGCCATCGGCTATCCCCTAACCTCCAACGAAGGGACCGGCCCGGTTTCCCGGCCCGGCCCCCTGGAGGTGTTGCGGCGCGTATCAGCGCTTGTTGTCGCCAAGGTCCTCGAAGTCAGCGTCCACGATGTCTTCGTCGACACCGCTCGGCTCTTCCTCACCCTCGGGTGCGGCTTCGCCCGCGGTCTGCTGCTGAGCCTTGTAGATAGCCTCGCCCAGCTTCATGGCGGCTTCGGTCAGGTTCTGGATGCCGGACTTGATCTTGCCCAGCTCGTCCTTCTCGAGCGCCTCTTCGAGCGGACCCATCGCCAGTTCGATCGCTTCGACGGTCGATGCGTCAACCTTGTCGCCGTGATCCGAAAGCGACTTCTTGGTCGAGTGGAGCAGGCTTTCGCCCTGGTTCCGGGCTTCGACCAGTTCCTTGCGATCCTTGTCGGCCTCGGCATTGGCCTCGGCGTCCTTGACCATCTTGTCGATCTCGTCATCCGACAGACCACCGGAGGCCTGGATCGTGATGTTCTGCTCCTTGCCCGTGCCCTTGTCCTTGGCACTGACCGACACGATGCCGTTGGCATCGATGTCGAAGGTCACCTCGATCTGCGGCAGGCCGCGCGGCGCCGGCGGGATGTCTTCCAGGTTGAACTGGCCGAGCATCTTGTTGTCGGACGCCATCTCGCGCTCGCCCTGGAACACCCGGATCGTCACGGCGTTCTGGTTGTCTTCGGCGGTCGAGAAGATCTGGCTCTTCTTGGTCGGGATCGTGGTGTTGCGGTCGATCAGGCGGGTGAACACGCCACCCAGAGTCTCGATGCCGAGCGACAGAGGGGTCACATCGAGCAGGACAACGTCCTTGACGTCGCCTTGCAGCACGCCGGCCTGAATCGCAGCACCCGAGGCGACAACCTCGTCCGGGTTCACACCCTTGTGCGGCTCCTTGCCGAAGAACTTGGTGACCTCTTCCATGACCTTGGGCATGCGGGTCATGCCGCCGACCAGAACGATCTCGTCAATGTCGGTGATCGAAAGACCGGCATCCTTGAGAGCGGCCTGGCAGGGCTTGATCGAGGCCTTGATCAGGTCGTTGACCAGTTGCTCCAGCTTGGAGCGGGTCAGTTTGGTGACCAGGTGCAACGGAGTGCCGCCATTCGGATCCATCGAGATAAACGGCTGGTTGATCTCGGTCTGCTGGCTGGAGCTGAGCTCGATCTTGGCCTTCTCGGCGGCTTCCTTCAGGCGCTGAAGCGCCATCTTGTCCTTGGTCAGATCAATGCCGTGCTCTTTCTTGAACTCGTCGGCAAGGTACTGAACGATGCGCATGTCGAAATCTTCACCGCCCAGGAACGTGTCCCCGTTGGTGGATTTCACTTCGAACAGGCCTTCGTCGATCTCGAGGATCGTCACGTCGAAGGTACCGCCGCCAAGGTCATAGACCGCGATCGTCTTGGTCTCTTCCTTGTCGAGGCCATAGGCCAGAGCGGCTGCCGTCGGCTCGTTGATGATCCGCAGCACTTCAAGGCCGGCAATCTTGCCTGCATCCTTGGTCGCCTGACGCTGGGCGTCGTTGAAATAGGCGGGCACCGTGATGACGGCCTGCGTGACCTCTTCACCCAGATAGGATTCTGCGGTCTCTTTCATCTTTTGCAGGATGACGGCCGAGATCTGGCTAGGGGAGTATTTCTGGCCGCGGGCAAGCACCCACGCGTCGCCATTGCCGCCATCGACGATTTCGTACGGGACGATCTTGCGGTCCTTCGCGACCGCGGCATCGTCTTCGCGGCGCCCGATCAGGCGCTTGACGGCAAAGATGGTGTTCTCGGGGTTCGTCACGGCCTGCCGCTTGGCGGGCTGACCGACGAGACGTTCACTTTCAGTAAAGGCGACAACCGACGGGGTCGTCCGTGCACCTTCGGAGTTCTCGATAACGCGGGGCTGCGACCCGTCCATGATGGCGACGCAGCTGTTCGTCGTACCGAGGTCGATACCGATGACTTTGGCCATATTTCCTAGTACCTCTCTTGGCGATGTTGCGGGGGTCGGGCCCTGTCAGGCTCCCTTTCCCCAATCCCAGTTTGTGTGGCCGGATGGCTGCCCGGCCGAGCATCCCGGCGTATATAGGAGCGGACCGGTGACCCTGCAAGCGGGGAAGCACCGCTGAATTGGGGTTAAAAACATGAAGAAAGCGACTCTGGGGGCAGAAATTGCGCCAAGTCTGAAAATCCGGGATGTGGCCTTGTACCAGGAGTTTCTGGATGTGGAACGTCAGCGCGCCATCGTCGAAGACATCCGTTCCGTCGTTTTGGCTGCACCGCTGTTTCGGCCAGAGACATCGCGCGGGCAGGCGATGTCAGTGCGGATGACATCGGCGGGACAGGTTGGATGGATCAGTGATCGGCGCGGCTATCGTTATGAACCGTGCCATCCGGACGGGCTGCCGTGGCCACCGATCCCGGCTTCGGTTCTGGAGATCTGGTCGGCCGTTGCGCCGGGCGCGCGGGTGCCGGATTCCTGCCTGATCAACTTCTATGATGCCAGCGCCCGGATGGGCCTGCATCAGGACAACGACGAGGCGGCTCTCGATCAGCCGGTCGTTTCGGTTTCGCTGGGCGACGATGCCTTGTTTCGTATCGGCAACCTGTCACGCGGTGGAAAGACAGAGTCCGTCTGGTTGAGCTCTGGCGATGTGGTCGTCTTGGGTGGGCCGGCGCGATTGGTCTATCACGGGATCGACAGGTTGCGCCCCGGTTCGTCATCTTTGCTGGCCCAGGGCGGTCGGCTCAATCTGACATTGCGGGTGGCGCGGTGATCTGTTTGCCGCTGTGCGAGCCAACCACCAGGTGACGCTGCGGAAGGCTGAAGGATGGGAAGGCATGTCAGTTTGGGGCGTCTAACGTTGGTCCAACGTGCAACAGCCGTGTTCGAGTGCGGCCCCATGGGATTGCTGACGCAACACAGTGACCTTCCAACCAAACTCCCGATCCGACATGCCGTCGGAGCATTGCGCCGCGTCGATGATGCCGTTCGTTTGCCCGGTGGGGGTTTCAATATCAAACCCGAATGCGGCAGAACCCCAAGGCAAGCCGCTGCGAGCGGCCACCATGGGCAGGTTCGACCACGCCCCCGTCGGATCCGAAAAGTCGGCGGTGTCGACGTGAAATGTGATGCTCCAGAAGGGTTCGGTTCCGACACAGGACATGCCGGGCGGAATCCCCTCGTCCGGCAGGGGCAGCTCGGTCAAATAGGTCAGGGAAGCCCAGCCGTTGCCTTCCCCGGCGGAGACCTTGCCCCAGGTGCCGGCGTCGTTCAGTGCGATGACCTCGACCCCGCGACTTCCGGGGGCGATCTTGTCCACGATTGGGCTGCCGGCGTCTGGTGCGCTCCGCACATTCAAAACGTCGTCGCTGGCCACCCCGGTGACCTCAAACAGGTGTGGAACAAAGCCGTCCTGCGACAGTGCGGTAGAGGGCCCGGCCAGCAGGACACACATCGCGATCCACTTCGTACAAAGGCGCGGGCTCATCGTTTGGCCTGCCAACTGAGCGAGGCGTTTTTGCGCGTGTAGTTTTCGCCCAACAGGCCGATGAACAACATCCCCACGCTCAGCCAGAACGGGTACCAGATGTTCGAGAAATGCGGATTGTAGTTGATGAAAATGAAGCCGCGCGCCTGGTCGATCGTGTGAAACAGGGGGTTCCATGCAAAGAATGCCAGAATATACCCCGGCATCTGGTTGGCCACGAACATCTTGCCCGAGGCGATCATGTTGGCCCGGGAATAGACATTCGACGTCACGGTGACAAAACCAGGAAACCACGGTTTGATCGAGAGGAAGATCATGCCGATGGAAACACCCGAGAACCACGACAGCAGAACCATGCCGGCTGCCCCTGCGGGCTGATCGATATAGATCGGCGTGATGGCCAGGTGATAGACGCCCAACACGACCAGCATCGACAGCACCTGGATATAGAGCGAACCAAGTGCTGCAGCCGAAATCGCGATGATGGTGTTCATCGGCGCATGTTTCATCATTTGGGAGGACGGCCCTTCGGAGCCGACCACGGCACTGAGGGCCTTGGTGTGAGTCATGAACAGGAAGATCCCGGACATGATGTACAACAGGAAATCACCCCGGATCGCCGCCCCCCGCAGGCCCAGGACAGAAAACATCACGAAGAACGCCATTACAAAGACCACGGTCTGCATCATGTTCATCAGCAGGCCGACCATGGCGTTACCGTGATCCTTGCGCAGCTGTCGCACCGTGGCGTGATAGATCAGTTCGGCCAATCTAAAGGCCGAATGCGTGTTGGACTTCGTTTTGGTCGCCTGGAACATGTGGGGTGAATTGCCGCTGTTGCGCCGGGTCTCGTGTCTTTTTTGCAGGGAAATCTTGCTGTTCCCTTGACGCCCAACGATAAGGGGCCGGACCTCTATTTTCAATTAATTCGCGTTCTGCAAGGAGAGTGAGCATGGACTATGACCGTCTGACAACAGTTATCCGGCGTTTGGCTCTGGAGGCTGGTGACAAGATCATGGAGATCTACAACTCCGACGACTTCGATGTCCGTGCCAAATCGGACGACAGCCCGGTGACCGCCGCCGACGAAGCCGCCGACGCCCTGATTTCTGCCGGACTGGCCGCCGCATTCCCGGATGTGCTGGTCGTGACCGAGGAACAGGCGGATTCACACGCCGAGAGCGCGACCAACTTCCTGATCGTCGATCCGCTGGATGGCACCAAGGAATTCGTGAAGAGGCGCGGCGAGTTCACCGTGAACATTGCCTATGTGGAGAGCGGCGTTCCGCTTCGCGGTGTGGTCTATGCCCCTGCCAAGAACCGGTTGTTCTATACCGATGCCGCAGGTCAGACGGTCGAGGAAACCGGCGATTTTGCCAAGGACGCGGCCGGACCGATTGCGCCTCTCAAGGTGACGACGCCTGACAATGCGGCGCTGATGGTTGTCGCCTCCAAGTCGCACCGTGATCAGGCGACCGACGACTACATCGCGAAATACGCCGTCAAGGACATGACCAGTGCAGGATCTTCGTTGAAGTTCTGTCTTGTTGCAGCAGGCGAGGCCGATCTCTATCCGCGCCTTGGCCGCACGATGGAATGGGACACCGCCGCCGCCGATGCGGTTCTGCGGGGGGCCGGCGGCAAGATGGTGCGTTTCGACGACCACACGGACTTCACTTACGGAAAGCCCGGCTACGAGAACCCGTTCTTCATCGCCTATGCCCCCGGTGTCGAGCTGAAGTCGCCCGCATGAGCGTTCTGATCGCCATTCCCGCCCGCTATGCCTCGCATCGTTATCCCGGCAAACCGCTGGTGCCGTTGACCGGCGCCAGCGGGGTAGCGCGTACATTGATCCGGCGCAGTTGGGATGCCGCGATGGCTGTCGAGGGCGTGGATCGGGTGGTGGTGGCGACTGACGATGCGCGGATCGAGGCGGAAGCGGAAAGCTTTGGTGCCGAGGTGGTCATGACATCCAAGGCCTGCGCCAACGGAACCGAACGCTGTGCCGAGGCGCACGCCAATATCGGCGGCGGCTACGAGATCGTGGTGAACCTGCAGGGTGACGCGCCGCTGACACCGGCGTGGTTTGTCTCGGATCTGGTGATGGCGCTGCGTGCCGCTCCGGACGCGCAGATCGCAACGCCGGTATTGCGTTGCGACGGCCGGGCATTGGCAACGCTGAAGGGCGACAGGGCTGAGGGACGGGTTGGTGGCACGACCGCCGTCTTTGATTCCGCGCACCGGGCTCTGTATTTCTCCAAGGAGGTGGTTCCCTATACCGCCTCGGTCTATGCGGCCGAAGTCGAGACGCCGGTGTTCCATCATGTCGGCGTGTATGCCTATCGGGCCGAGGCGCTTGCCGCCTATCCGTCCTGGTCGCACGGGCCGTTGGAGATGCTTGAGGGGCTCGAACAATTGCGTTTCCTCGAAAATGGTAGGCACGTCATGTGCGTCGAGGTCGAGGCGCGCGGCAGACAATTCTGGGAATTGAACAACCCGCAAGATGTACCGCGTCTGGAAAGCATGATGGCCGAAATGGGCGTGGACTAACGATTGTGCCCGTCATTGAAACAATCCTGTTTCCGTGCCGTTCCGCGAGTGGCAATATTTCGCCAATCGACCAAAAATGAGTGCAAGTGTCGCTGCGCCGCAGCGGTTTTGCATGGGACTTCCTGTTTCAACATCACTAGGATTCACGTAAGCTTCTAGAAAGTTGAATAGGACGGTGCGAGGCGCACGGTACCACTCCAAAGGGCCTCGGTTACAAGAAGGACGTAGGTATATGCGACGTAAGGTCATTAAAGCGGTTTTTCCGGTAGCAGGCTTGGGAACTCGATTTCTCCCGGCAACCAAGGCCGTTCCGAAGGAGATGATGACCCTGGTCGACCGCCCGTTGATCCAGTACGCGATCGACGAAGCGCGCGCCGCGGGTATCAAGGAATTCATCTTTGTAACGTCGCGCGGAAAGAGCGCGCTGGAAGATTACTTCGACACCGCCCCCGAGCTTGAGGCATCGCTGCGCCGCAAGGGCAAGGACGACCTTCTGCAGACCCTCAAGCAGACCAACATGGAAAGCGGCGCAATCGCCTATATCCGCCAGCACCGTGCGCTGGGCCTTGGCCATGCCGTATGGTGCGCGCGCCGTCTGATTGCCGATGAACCCTTTGCGGTGATCCTGCCTGATGACGTAATCGCGGGCGAGAAGGGCTGTCTTCAGCAGATGGTTGAAGCCTACGAGGAAACCGGCGGCTGTATGGTGGCGGCCATGGAAGTTCCGCCGAGCAAGGCTTCGGCCTACGGCATTCTGGATGTCGAGCAGGACCTGGGCCATCAGGTCAAGGTCAAGGGCATGATCGAGAAGCCGAATGCCGACGAAGCCCCCTCCAACCTGGCGGTCATCGGGCGGTATATCCTGACGCCGCAGGTCATGCGCAACCTCAACAAGATGCGCTCGGGAACCGGTGGAGAGATCCAATTGACCGATGCCATCGCCGAAGAGATCCAGGCCGGACGGGACGTCTATGGCTACCGCTTCCGCGGCCAACGGTTCGATTGCGGTTCCAAGGCAGGCTTTCTTCAGGCCACCGTTGCCTTCGGTCTGGGCCGGAATGATCTGCGTGACGAATTCTCCCATTACCTCGATGAGTTGATGGCGGTAAGGAACGCTGCACAATAATATCGGGACTCGGACATGACCAAGATCCTCGTGACGGGCGGCGCCGGCTATATCGGTTCGCACGCCTGTAAGGTGCTCGCCCGTGAGGGCTACACCCCTGTCACCTTCGACAACATCTCAACTGGCTGGGAAGACGCGGTAAAGTTCGGCCCGCTGGAAAAGGGCGACCTGTTGGACCGCGCCCGGCTCGACGAGGTTTTTGCCAAGCACAAGCCTGAAGCAATCATGCATTTCGCGGCGCTCAGCCAGGTGGGCGAGTCGATGCAGGTGCCGGGCTGGTATTGGCGCTCCAATGTGCTCGGGGCCGCCAATCTGTGCGAGGCCGCGGTTGCGGCGGGCTGCAAGAAGTTCATCTTTTCCTCGACCTGCGCCACCTACGGCGATCAGGACGGCGTGGTTCTGGACGAACAGAGCCTTCAGATGCCGATCAATGCCTATGGCGCCTCCAAACGGGCGATCGAGGATATCCTCGCGAACTTTGGCGAGTCCTTCGGCCTGAAGCACGTCATTTTCCGTTACTTCAATGTGGCCGGTGGTGACGAAGAGGCCGAGGTTGGCGAGTTTCATCGCCCCGAGACCCACCTGATCCCTCTGGTTCTGGATGCCATCGACGGGCGTCGCCCCGCATTGACGATCTTTGGCACCGATTATGACACGCCCGACGGCACCTGCATTCGCGACTATGTTCACGTGATGGACCTGGTCGAGGCGCATGTGCTGGGCCTGAAGTGGCTGGAATCCGGCAAGGACAATCGCGACTTCAACCTGGGCACCGGCAGTGGATTCTCGGTGCGCGAGGTCATGGATTCCGCGGGTGTGGTGACGAACCGTGCCGTGCCCTACAACGAAGGCCCCCGTCGCGCGGGCGACGCCACGCGTCTGGTGTCCGGCAGCAGCCGTGCCATCGACGAACTGGGGTGGAAGCCGCATCGCTCGACCATGCCGCAGATGATCGCGGATGCGTGGCGCTGGCATCAGTCGGGACATTACGAAAAGTGACCGGCCCGTCCGGGGCACGGCCGGACCTTGGTTCTGTCGGGCTTTCCGGGCGAGCGGTGTCTGCCACGAGATTTCGCTGGAAGCGTCGTCGTTTGCTGTGGCGGTCGCTCCGGAGCCGGCATGACCTGACTCCGATCAACGACCGTACAGCCACCATCGCACGCGACCAGGTTCTGTGCTTTGCGACAATGCGCAACGAAGGCCAGCGGTTGCCGCATTTCCTGACGCACTACCGCGCGCTCGGCGTGTCTCACTTCCTGATCGTCGACAATGCCAGCACCGACGGCACGGCCGGGCTGTTGGCAGCCCAACCGGATGTATCGCTGTGGTCCACCGATGCCAGCTACAAGGGAGCGCGCTTCGGGCTGGATTGGTTGACGTGGTTGCAGATGCGATACGGCCACGCTCGTTGGTGCCTGACGGTCGATGCCGATGAACTGCTGATCTATCCACACTGGAAATCACGTGACCTGCGGGCCTTGACCGGATGGTTGCAGGCCCGTGGTGTCGAGGCCTTTGGCGCGCTGATGATCGAGTTGTATCCGCAGGGTCCGTTGGGTTCCGGCCCGTGGCCACCCGAGGCCGATCCGCTGTCGATGTTGCCCTGGTTTGACGCCAACGGGTATCGTGCGGTTCGTCAGATGCCGGCATGGAACCTGTGGGTGCAGGGCGGGGTGCGCGATCGGGTGTTCTTTGCTGACACACCCCGGCAAGCGCCGACTTTGAACAAGCTGCCCCTGGTCCGCTGGAACCGGCGGTACGCCTATATGAACTCGACGCACTCCGTTCTTCCGCGGAGGTTGAACCTTGCCTACGACGGCCCCGGCGATAAGCGCTGTTGCGGGGCGCTTCTGCACACCAAGTTTCTGCCGACTGTCGTGGAGAAATCCGCCGAGGAGAAACACCGCCGTCAGCATTTTGGCGCTCCTGAACGGTTCGATGCCTATTACGACAGGATCATTGAGCGCCCTGATCTATGGAACGAACACAGCCGCCTGTTCCGGGGGTGGGAGCAATTGGTGTCTCTCGGGTTGATGTCTGCCGGAGAGTGGCACTAGGCCGGTCGTTCGATGCCAATCGGCGACGGTGGCTCGGCGATTGTGACCGGGTCGAATGGACTTGTTGGCGGCGTCGTGTGCCTTCCCTATGGTTGAAAAAAATCACTGACAGTGGCGGTCTGGGCAAAACGTGCGTCGCTTATCCGAAACTCCTCCGACCGGGCCGATTGGCCGCTGGCAGAAAGGCGTTGTTAACGCCGTTGCGCAACAGTGCCTCTCGAATATCGGGCAGATTGAAACATGGGCCGTGTCATGAGCCTTCGGGAGACTTATCGCTTGCGCCTGCGACGCAAACGGTACCGGTTGCGTGCCATGCGCAAGGGGCGGCAACTGACGTCGATTGCCGACAGGACGGGGCGCATTGCACCCGACGATCTGCTTGTCTTCACGACCCTTCGGAACGAGCGTATTCGGCTGCCGTTCTTCCTCGATTACTACCGGGAAAAAGGGGTTGGGCATTTTCTGATTGTCGACAACGGCTCCGATGACGGCAGCGCTGAGTATCTGGCGGAGCAGCCGGATGTTTCGCTCTGGCGCACGGATCACAGCTACAAGGCGGCACATTACGGGGTTGATTGGCTGAACCGGCTTCAAATGCGCTTTGGTCACGGCCATTGGACCTTGGTCGTGGATCCGGACGAGTTCTTTGTCTATCCGTTCTGTGACACCCGCCCGATCCAGGCCCTGACCGACTGGCTGGATGCCTCGGGTCAGCGCAGTTTCAGCGCCATGCTGATAGACATGTATCCCAAGGGGCCTCTGGATGTCGAAACCTATGCCGAAGGGCAGGATCCGCTGGAAATTGCCAGCTGGTTCGATGGCGGGAATTACATGATTTCCCGCAACCCCTTGTACCACAATCTCTGGATCCAGGGCGGCCCACGTGCGCGGACGTTCTTTGCCGAACGGCCCAACGCGGCGCCGTCGCTGAACAAGATCCCGCTGGTGAAGTGGCGGCGAGAGTACGTCTATCTTCAGTCGACCCACATGCTGTTGCCGCGGGGACTGAACGAGGTTTACGACACTGTCGGCGGCGAGATGACGTCTGGCGCGTTGCTCCACGCCAAGTTCCTGAGCACGCTGGCCGACAAGGCAGAGGAAGAACTGGAGCGCAAGCAGCACTATGCCGGAAGCCGTGAGTATCGGGCCTATCACGACCACCTGAAAGACCGGACGGTCCTGTGGACCAAGTGGTCCGAAAAATACATCAACTGGCGCCAACTGGAGATTCTCGGACTGATGTCCAAGGGAAACTGGGCATGAGCGTCGGGTTTATCATGTTGGTCCATACCGCGCTCGACAGGGCCGCGCAGGTGGCCCGCCATTGGGCGACGAGCGGGTGTCCGGTTGTGATCCACGCCGACCGAACGGTCGAGGATGACGCGTTCAGCGATTTCTGCGCCTCGCTGGCCGATCTGGACAATGTCCGGTTCAGCCAGGCACGTCGACGTTGCGAATGGGGCACTTGGGGCATCGTCGGTGCGACGATTGACGCAGCAGAGTTGATGCTGGACGCATTCCCCAAGGTCGGTCACGTCTACCTTGCGTCGGGTTCCTGCCTGCCGTTGCGACCTGTCCCGGAACTGGCGGCCTATTTGGCAGAACGTCCCCGCACGGATTTCATCGAGTCGGTGACGATCGAGGATGTCGCCTGGTCCAAGGGCGGCTTCGATCACGAACGGTTTTCCCTCCGGTTCCCGTTTTCGTTCAAGCGGCATCGCCTGCTGTTCGACCGGTTCGTCGACCTCCAGCGGCGTCTCGGCCTGACCCGCCGCCTTCCCGACGGGATGGTGCCGCATCTGGGATCGCAGTGGTGGTGCCTGACCCGCCGCACGCTGACGGCGATCCTCAAGGACGACCGGCGCGCGGAATATGACCGGTTTTTCAAACGTGTCTGGATCCCCGACGAGAGCTATTTCCAGAGCCTTGTTCGGTTGCACGCCAAGCGCATCGAAAGCCGGTCCCTGACGCTTTCCAAGTTCGACCACCAGGGCAAGCCGCACACCTTTTACGACGATCATCTACAGTTGCTACGACGATCCGATTGCTTTGTGGCCCGCAAGATCTGGCCACGGGCGGACAAGCTCTATTCCAGTTTTCTGTCGAATGATCCCAAGGTCACCAAGAATGCAGAGCCGAACCCGGGCAAGATCGACCGCCTGTTTGCCAGCGCGGCGGACATTCGGGTGCGTGGCCGTTCAGGCCTCTACATGCAGAGCCGGTTTCCTCTGAACGACCGTGACAACGGGCGTTCCACTGGCCCCTATTCGGTGTTCGAGGGATTCTCCGACCTGTTCGAAGGGTTCGAGACCTGGTTGAACAAGGCCACCGGCTGCCGAGTCCATGGGCACCTCTATGGGCCCGATCGCGCCGAATTCGCGGGTCGGGAACCCGTATACAACGGATGCCTCTCCGACAGCGCCAAGCTGCGGGATTACAATCCCTGCGGTTTCCTGACCAACCTCGTCTGGTCCACGCGTGGCGAAAGACAGTGTTTCATGTTCGGACCCCAGGACAATCAATATCCGACCGATTTCATGGTCGGCGATCCCAATGCACAGATTTCGGTGATCACCGGTGCCTGGGCAATCGGCTTGTACCGCACAAACATCACCTCGGAAGTGATCCGAAAAGAGGCCGCGCGGCTGCAACGCATCGAGCAAGCCCACGTCGCCATCCTCAGGGCACACTGGGCAAAGGCACGCAT
Organism: uncultured Tropicimonas sp.; assembly: GCA_947495685.1. Classification (GTDB taxonomy): domain Bacteria; phylum Pseudomonadota; class Alphaproteobacteria; order Rhodobacterales; family Rhodobacteraceae; genus Tropicimonas. Next base: position 9,161 of record CANLZY010000007.1, on the reverse strand, counting down.
TCGGATCTGGACCTTGGCCGAATTCATCGAGTCGCCGATGGACAACACGCAAGAGATCCTGAACGAAATCAGCCTCGGCCCCACCCGGCGGCTGACCGAGGCCCCGCGCCTGACGGACCTGTCGGGCTTCGGACAATTCCTGCAACAGCTCAAGAACGAGGGTATGAACCTCCACATGGCCGGTGACTTTCCGACCGGAACGGGGGCGACGCCCATGAACATGGTCCAGAAACGGCCCTACCTGGTGAAGTGACATATGACGCGGTTCGATGGCTTTATCCTGTTTGCAGAAATGCGGACCGGCTCGAATTACCTAGAGGAAAACATCAACCTGTTTCCGGGTTTGCAGTGCCATGGTGAAGCATTCAATCCGGGTTTTGTCGGGCAACACAACTGGCCCGACCTGTTCGGCATGGACCGTGCCGCGCGCGATTCAGACCCATTGGCGTTGCTGGATCAGATTCGGACAGGCACACAGGGTCTGGGCGGATTTCGATTTTTTCATGACCATGATCGGCGGATACTGGACGCTGTGGTGCCCGATCCCCGGTTCGCAAAGATCATCCTGACGCGAAATCCGCTGGAGGCCTACGTCTCGCGCAAGATCGCCGCTGTGACCGGGCAATGGCGGCTGACCGACGAAAAGCATCGGAAGTCCGCCCGCGTCCGGTTCGATGCAACAGAGTTCGAGGCCCACCTACAAAAGTTGCAGGCGTTTCAGGCCTACCTTCAAAGAGAGCTTCAGGTCACCGGGCAAGCCGCCTTCCAGATATCCTATGATCAGGTCGGCGACGTCGAGATCCTGAACGGTCTTGCGCGGTTCCTTGGGCACGACCATCAGTTGCAGGCGGTATCGACCCGATTGAAACGCCAAAACCCCGCACCGTTGAGCGACAAGGTCGAAAACCATGCGGACATGCAGGCCGCGTTGGCCAGGATGAACTTGCAAGGCATGACCCAGGGTGTCCCCGCCGAAGCACGGCACGAGGTTGCTGTTCCAACCTTCGTTGCAGCGCTGGAAGCACCGCTTCTGTTCATGCCGATCAAGGGCGGGCCCACCGAAGCCCTTTCGGTCTGGTTGGCCGGGCTGGATGGAGCAAAGCCCGATGCCCTGCGGCGCGATTTCACCCGAAAGACGCTGCGCCAATGGAAGAACCAGAACAAGGATGCGCGCAGCTTCACGGTTGTCAGTCATCCGGTGGCGCGCAGCTATGCGGTGTTCGAACGCTACATCCTTGATACCGGGCCGGGAAGCTTTGCGCGAATTCGGCGCGCCCTGCGGGATGATTTTGGCGCACCCTTTCCTGACGATGGGGCCGCGCTTGAAGCCGATGGTCGCAAGGTGGCCTTCCTGGCCTTCCTGCGGTTCGTCAAAGAGAATCTGGCCGGGCAGACCCAATTGCGCACAGATCCGGCCTGGGCGTCACAGATGGGGTTGTTGGCCGGTCTGTCCGATGTCCTGACCCCCGACATGGTTATTCGTACGGATCAACTGGGCCTCGGCCTTGCACAGCTGAGCCAGCAGATTGCGCGGCGGCAGATGCCAGCAGTTCCGGACGCGGCCATCTGCGCACCGACCGGTTTGGCATCCATCTATGACGAAGAAATCGAGGCAGCGGTCCGTGCCGTCTACAATCGAGATTTCATGGCGTTCGGCTTTCGCCGTTGGCGCGGCTGAGAGATCAGGCCGCCTGAGGCGACCCGTCTTCCGTCAGCACGGTATGCAAGGTCATGGGATTGTCGTTTGCCCGCAGCTTGGAACACAGGGACGGGTTGCGCATTGTGCGCGAGATCAAAGCCAGGGCCTTGAGGTGTTCCACGCCCGAATCCTCGGGCGCGAACAGTGCAAAGACCAGATCGACAGGCTGGCGGTCGACCGAATCGAATTCGAGCGGGCGCTCCAACTTGAAGAAAACAGCTGAAACCGAGCCGGCGTTATCCAGACGTGCGTGGGGCAGGGCAATGCCATGTCCCACGCCTGTTGGCCCAAGGCTCTCGCGTTCCATCAACGCTTCGGCCGCCTGCGATCCGTCCAGAGAATAGGCGGATTCCGCGATCTCTCCCAAGCGTTGAAACAGCCGTTTCTTGCTGCTCGCCTCGGATATGACCTTGACGGCCTCGGGTCTCAGAATTTTCGAAAGATCCATGTTCCATCCATGTGTCCGAGCTGACGCCGGTGCCTGGATCAGCGTCCGGTTTTCGGATCGATCCAGCCTATGTTGCCATCTTCGCGGCGGTAGACCACGTTGACGGCGGCTTCACCTTCGGGACGAAAAACCAGAACCGGCGCACCGGCGAGTTCCATGTGCATCACAGCCTCGCCCACCGACAACGTGGGAATCTGGGTTTGCATCTCCGCGATGATCATCGGTTGGAGCGTCTCGGGTTCCTGCCCGTCTGCCCCATCGTCAGATGCGGCGAGGATATACGAGGCTGCGCCAAAGACTTCAACCGGCTCCTTGCGATCCTTGTAGTGGTCCTTCAGCCGGCGTTTGTATCTGCGCAGCTGTTTTTCGAGTTTCTCGCGGCAATCGTCGAATGCTGCATAGATCTCGGATGCCCGCCCGCTTGCTTTTGCGTTCAAGCCCGTCGAGAGGTGTACGGTCGTCTCGCACATGTACTCGTGGCCGCGCTTCGAAAAGATCACCTGACAATCCGTGGGTCGATCGGAATACTTTCCGACCGCTTCGGCAAGTTCCTTTTTGACATGGGTGGTTAGGGATTCCCCGATGTCGATCTGGTGACCGCTGATCTGATAGCGCATGTCGCCTCCTGAGGTTGAAGTTAAGGGTTCGTCCAACTTCCTTTGGGCGAACCCGGATGGAAAGAGAAAAGTTTCAGGGATTGCGCTCTGCTGTCCCGGGCGCGCCGGCTCCGGAGAGAGCGGCTGGGCGTCCTGGGGGATCTGATGACTGCATGCTCGGGCATTTTCTGTATTTGGCGACGGTTCGACGTTCGATGTCAACGCATCCTGCCGCAGATTCGGGACGAAATCATGTCTTGATTGGATGCCGAATTGTGTTTGGCCGTCCATGATCCGCATCAATTCGGCCAGACTTGTCTCCGTCTGTGCTGATGAATGACGGTGGCAGCGATCAACTGATCCGAAAATTCTGGCCAAGATAGACCCGGCGCACGTTTTCGTCGCGCACCACATCCTCGGCGGTGCCGCTCATCAGGACCTGACCGTCGTGCAGGATATAGGCCCGGTCGACGATCTCCAGTGTTTCCCGAACGTTGTGGTCGGTGATCAGCACGCCGATGCCGCGGTTTTTCAGGTCTGTCACCAGATGCCTGATGTCCCCGACCGAGATCGGATCAACCCCGGCAAAGGGTTCGTCCAGCAGAAGGTACTTCGGTTCGGCGGCAAGGCAGCGCGCGATCTCGACCCGGCGGCGTTCTCCGCCCGACAACGACAGGGCCGACGCGCGCCGAAGATGTTCGATACCGAACTCCGACAGCAGCGCTTCCAGGCGTTCGCGGCGCTTGTGCCGGTCGCGGATGACGATTTCGAGAATGGCCGTGATATTGTCTTCGACGGACATCCCGCGAAAGATCGACACTTCCTGCGGCAGGTAGCCGATGCCGTACCGTGCCCGGCGATACATCGGCAGGGTGGTCACGTCGCGCCCGTCGATCTGCACCAGGCCGGATTCGGGGGTCACGAGGCCCGCGATGGAGTAGAAACAGGTCGTCTTGCCCGATCCGTTTGGGCCAAGCAGCGCAACAACCTCGCCACGTTGAAGCTCCAAGGTGACATCGTGAATCACAGGGCGGCGGCGGTAGCTCTTGCGCAGCTGTACGACCTGAAGGCCGGTCGAGCCCGCAGCAATCGTCAACCCCCGTTCGGAGCGCTTCATTGGGGCTTCACCGGCGGGGTCCCGGATTTGAACACGACACGGACGCGGCCTTCCATCACACCGGTTCCGGTCTCAAGGTTCACCGTCAGCTTTTCTCCGGCCATGGCGTTGTCGCCCTGGGTCATCACGACATCCCCGGTCATCACCACCACACCGGATTCGATTGTATAGACGGCCTCTTGGGCCTCGGCCGCCTCGGAGCCGTTGAACAGCGTGACGCCGCCGGTGGCATGCAGGCGCCGGACTTCGGTTTCGGCGGTAATGGCGTTCTCGCCGTATTCAACATCGACCACCGCGCCGGTCATGCGCATTTCGCCCTGGCCGATCACGACATTTCCGGTGAATCGCGCCTTGCCGTCGGTCTGGTTCACGTCCAGTTGGTCGGCTGTCACCTCGACCGGTTGGGTCCGGTCATAATCGGCGCCGCCAAACCCGAACTGCGCCCCCTGCGCAAGAGCGCTCATCGGAAGACATGCCAGAGCGGCGGCGATCAGGGACATTCGGAAATTCACGGGGCAGCACCTTATTGAATTTGCGGAACGTATATCAGTTTCACCCCGCCCTTGAAAACCACACTTACGTCTTCGGCGGTTTCTTCTCCGTCGCCGCCCGATGGTGTCACGATCATTTTCCTGGCGTGAATGGTCCCGGGAGGCCCCACGGCGACCACGGCCCCCGTGGTTTCCATGTGGGTCTGATCCATCGAGGTCGTGAGCTCTTCGGTGTCGATGGTGTAACCGGTCGAGGTCACGATCCGGACGTTGCCTTTCAACACTGTGATGGATTGATCCATCAGAACCGTGCCCATGTCCGAGGTGATGTCGATATGGCCACCATCCCCTGTGTCGACCGTCCCGGTCAATTGGCTGGCGTCGATGACGTCGTTGCTGCCGTCACGCGGCGTGGCCGACAGGGCGGACACCCGGATAGAGCGGCCTTCTTCGGTGACGCCGGCGAACTCGGGCGCGTCAACCCGCTGTTCGCTGGCCATCTCCTTCAGATCGGATTCCGAAAAGGGCAGCGTGGCGTCCGGATCGCCGGTGCGGGCAATCAGGAACAACGTCGACAACAGCGCCAGAGCCGTAAGTGGCAGAATGATCTTCAGCCAGGAGACGACGTGGGAATGGAGGTTGTCGGGCGCAGCCATCGCGTCAGACGATACCGGCGCGAAGGCAATCGTGAATGTGCAAGATGCCGACGGGCTGCCCCAATCCGTCGGGGGCGACGACGAAGAGGCAAGTGATCTTGCGATCGTTCATTTCGGCGAGGGCTTCTTCGGCCAAGGCGTCGGGCTCAATGGTGCGTGGGGCAACAGTCATCACAGCCTCGGCTGTCATCTCCAGCAACCCCTGCATATGCCGTCGCAGGTCGCCGTCGGTCACGATCCCCAGCAAGCTGCCAGAGTCGTCGGTGACGCCAACCACTCCAAAGCCCTTCTGCGTCATTACCAGCAGCGCGTCCCCCATCACGGTGTCACGGCTGACCAGCGGAACCGAACCCTCAGCGTGCATCAGGTCGCCCACCCGCGCGAGTTGTGCGCCCAAGCTGCCGCCCGGGTGGAATTCGCGGAACTTGTCGGGGGTAAAGCGGCGATGCTCCATCAGGGCGACGGCCAGCGCATCTCCAAGCGCGAGCGTCATCGTCGTTGACGTCGTCGGCACGATGCCGGTCTCGCAGGCCTCTGGAGCATTGGGCAGCAGGATGGCCACGTCGGAGCGGGTCAGCAGTGTGCTGCTTGCCCGCCCGGCGATCCCGATCAGTGGGATATGAAACCGGCGGGTATAAGCGATCATGTCGGCCAATTCCGGTGTCTCGCCGGAGTTGGACAACAACAACGCCACGTCGCCGGTGGCCATCATGCCAAGGTCGCCGTGGCTGGCCTCGGCGGGATGCACGAAATGGGCCGGTGTCCCGGTCGATGCCAGCGTCGCCGCCAGCTTGCGAGCGATATGTCCGGATTTGCCCATGCCGGAGACGATCACCCGACCGTGTGCCTGCAGGATCAGCGACACGGCCTCGGCAAAGGTCGGGCCAAGCGCATCCGCCAGCAGGGCCAGCGCTTCGGCCTCCCGGCGGACCACGCGACGGCCGGTGGTCAGCAGGGTGTCCGGGTCGGGCGCGTCGGTCATGTGGTCCTCAATGCGAAAAGATGTCGATCTCGGGCCAACCGGCCAGATCGAGACGGGCGCGGGTGGGCAGGAAATCGAAACAGGACTGGGCCAGATCGGTGCGGCCTTCACGGGCGAGGCGGCGGTTCAGTTCTTCGCGCAGCCGGTGCAAGTACAGCACGTCCGAGGCCGCGTATTCCAGCTGGGCCTGGGTCAGCTCCGCCGCGCCCCAGTCGCTGGACTGCTGCATCTTGGAAATGTCGACGCCGATCAGTTCCTGACACAGATTTCGCAACCCGTGGCGGTCAGTATAGGTGCGCACCATCTTGGACGCGATCTTGGTGCAATAGACCGGCGCGGCCAGTGCGCCAAAGGCGTGATACATCGCGGCAATGTCGAACCGGCCAAAGTGGAACAGCTTGAGCACCTTCGGATTGGTCAGCAGTGCCGAAAGGTTCGGGGCCTCTGTCTGGCCCAGAGCAACCTGGACCAGGTGGGCATTGCCATCGCCACCGGACAGCTGAATCAGACACAGGCGGTCCCGGTGGGGTTCAAGCCCCATCGTTTCGCAGTCGATCGCAACAATGGCCCCGAGGTCCAGGCCGTCGGGAAGGTCGTTCTGGTATAGATGGATGGCCATTTTTTGGGGACTTTTCTACAGGGGTTTTCGCTCAGATACGGCGTTGAGGCACCAAATTCAATGCTTTCAGCCAGCCGGCACACAAGGAGGCCGAGGCGCTCTCCGCGTCAGCGGTGTCAATTCGTGATCCAAAGATCTGGCGGAGGTTCGATTTCCGCAAAAACCCGTTCGATCCGCGACGGAACCAGCCCGAAAAAGATCGGCAACGTGACGCCCCCGTAATGAACTGGGCTCAGCACGCTTTGGTTGTTGAGCAGGCGGCCAAGGGAACCTCGTTTGGGTTTCTGCTTTCGCCTGCAAGGTCGCGGTTCTTGCCAACCCCTGCTCCGCATTCTGTGATGTGCACCTGCGCACATGAACTGGGTATTTACAACGGTTTCTGTTCGGTGAGCGGGACCCTATCTCCCTCTCATCGAAGGCGCAGCAAGCGCCGTCACCGTAAACAACCGCATCAACGACACAACGCATCAAGAAGGATTATCCCCATGAACCGCATCGTCCTCACCACCGCCCTCGTCCTCTCGCTGGCCGCTCCGGCCTTCGCCTCCGACCAGCTTGCACAGCAGCTGAACGTCGAGCCCGGCACCTACACCACCGCCGAACTGGTCGCCCTGCGCAGCGCCATCGAGACCGACAACCATGCCGCCGCGAATGCCATCCGCAGCAATCCGGGCGGGTTCGACAACGTCGATGACGCCACCGTGCAGGCCAACGCGCTGCGCTCCGCCGAGCAGGACGACGAGCACGCCACCGCCAATTTCCTCCGCAAGACCGGTGGATCCGACACCTTCACCGTGTCCACCAAGAGCGGCGTTTCTGCCGGACAAGCCCAGCTCGCCGCGTCGCTCGGTGTTGATGCGGCCGATTACTCGCTGGCCGAGCTGGTCAAGCTGAAATCCGTGCAGTCCTCGGGGAACGGTCGCGACAGCTGACCCTCCGCCAAAGACACCCGCCACTCTTAAGGCTCGTCCCGAAAGGGGCGGGCCTTTTTTTCATTGTCGAATCCTCCAACGGCAACGACTGGCATCTTTCCTTCGACGTCCAACCGAGTGCCGAGGAAGGCTCGAATCCGCAAGGATCACGCGGCCGGATCCGATGGGACCAAGGCCGAATTTCGTCGATTGACGTTGCAGGACAATCTGGTAAAAGCGCAACGCTGTAACAGGCGGGGCCTTCCATCGGCCTCTGAAGAACAAGGTGGCCGCTGTAGCTCAGATGGTAGAGCACGTCATTCGTAATGATGGGGTCGGGGGTTCGAGTCCCTTCAGCGGCACCAATAAAATCAGACAGTTAGATGTGTTTTCAGTTTGGCGGAGTTTGTGCCAGATCGCACCGGGATCGCACCGTTTTGCGAACGCTGTTCGGTGCGGGCGATCATTTCTCAACTTTGATCGCACCTGAGACATTTTTCCCAGTGGCATTGATGCCCGGTTCGGAGTCCTCTCGTGGGAGGGGAGTGATGATTTGGGTCATATCCGGCTAGGTGTGTTGCCGCGGACGCGGAAGTGGCGGGAGGTTGTGGATCTTCTGCAGACGGATGCGTCTGTTGAGGTTGTTGCGTCGAAGGCTGTCGATGCCTCTAGGGAGTCGTTGAAGACGGCGCCGAAGGACCCCCTCTTTCTTGCCATTGTGGACCTGCTTGCACGTCTTCCGCAGGACGCCAGGGGACCGGGCTTTCAGGACGCCATGGCGGCGCGCGGGATCACCGATCTCGACAGTGTTCCCGGAGTCCTGTCCGGGATCACGCAGGCGATTGATGAAAAAAGTCTGCGGCTGGGGTTTCGGTCCGACCTTGGCGAGATTGGGCAGACGGCTCTGCTGACGTCGCTGTCCGAATACTTCGATCACTCATTGCCAAGTCTGTTTGAACCGACAGCGGCCGAGATCCGCCGGTCCCTGGGCCAATTGTCGTCCGGCGATGGTTTTGCGCGGTTTGCCCGCGGGTTCTTTGCCCATGTCGTCAACCAGACCCTGCAATATTATCTCAGCCGTGAGCTTTCGAACCACGTCGGCCCCGGTCAGCGGTTTGCGTCGGATGCGGATCGGGTAGCCTTTGATCGGGCATTGGACCGGCACACCTACGAGTCGGCACGTATCGTGGAAACCTATGCCGGCGGATGGTACGGCAAGACTGTCTGGCAGGGTGACGGGTTGACGCCCGAGAGCATTCGCCGGTTCACAGACTATTCGATGCAGAAGCTTCGCGGCGAACTGGAACGCCAGGGCAATGCTGCGTGAGCCCGTCCTTGTTCGGTTGGAAGGCCCGTTGGTCGGCGGCACAGAACAACTGTCCCTGACTATCGACGGCAAACCAATCCGGATGACCTTCCGGGTTGGAATGCTGCAACAGGACCTGGTGGCAAACCTGCCTGACGTGGTTCATGACTTGCTGGACGTCGCCGCAACAGCCTATGCCGCCGATTGCGCCATGAGCAGGGGGGGCGCCACCGATGCCGGATTCGGCGAAGACTGGCGTCGAGTGTTTCGGCTGGAGATTCCGGTGCGGTGCCCGGATGTCTGGAACCGAGCCGATGTCCGTGCCTGTCTTTCTGA